>NZ_WPAG02000002.1:3958961-4618788 GCF_013602415.1 Rhodococcus sp. B50
GGACGATGCGAACACCGGGTCGATGAACTTGCGCTGGGCGACGAAGGCGTCGGGGTCGGTGTAGTTGGCGGCCATCGCGACGACCTGCTTGGTCGCCTTCACTGCGAGGGGGCCGTTCGCTGCGACGCGAGCGGCGAGTTCCTTTGCCACGGTGAGGGCTTCGCCGGGTTCGGTGACGCGGTTGACCAGACCGTGGTGATGGGCGACTTCGGCGGTGAGTGGATCACCGGTGATGGCCAGCTCCATCGCGAGGGGATAGGGCAGGATCTTCGGCAGGCGCAGCAGACCCCCGGCCGCCGCGGCGAGTCCGCGCTTGACCTCGGGGATACCGAATTTCGCGTCGCGCGACGCGACGATCAGGTCGGCGGTGAGGGCGAGTTCGCACCCGCCGGCCAGGGCCCAACCTTCGACCGCGGCGATGAGCGGCTTGCTCGGCGGTGCCTCGGTGATGCCGCCGAAGCCGCGACCGGGGATCGACGGCTTCTCGCCGCGCGCGAACGCCTTCAGGTCCATTCCGGCACAGAACGTTCCGCCGGCACCGGTGAGGATGCCGATGGTCAGGTCGGGGCGTGCCTCGAATTCGTCGACGGCCGCGGCCAGCGCCTCCGCCACTTCGAGGTTCACGGCGTTCTTGGCCTCGGGGCGGTTGAGGGTGAACACCGCGACGCCGTCGGCGAATTCGGTGAGGACAACGCTCATGTCAGTTTTCCTTCGTATGGGTCGGGGCGGAGAGGGTCCAGCGGGCGGGAGTTCCACCGTCGGAACGGATGTCGCCTCGGTCGGCGAGAACGATGAGATGGGCCTGGGTTTCGCGGACGGCGAGTCGCTGCAGCCGCGGGTTCATCACGTCGATGGGGCGCGACCACGTGACGCGGGTCGTGATCTCCCATGCGGTCGATTCGGGCCGGGCCGCGACGGCCTCGCGGATCTCGTCGAGCCGGACCTCGTGATGATCCATGAGCTGACGTGCGCGCTCGGTGATTCCGCGGAACCGGTACTCGTGGGCGGGCAGCACCTCGCAGTCGGGCAGTGCCGTCGTCGCGTGCAGCGACAGCAGGTACCGGTGCAGGGGGTCGCCCAGTTCGCCGGGGCCCGAGGAGATGTTGGGACTGATGCGCGGAAGCATGTGGTCACCGCTGAACAGCAGGTCGCGGTCGCGGTCGACGAACGCGAGGTGGCCGGGCGTGTGGCCGGGGGTCCACACCGCTTCGATGTTCCAGCCGGGAAGGTCCAGCCGATCACCTTGGGCGAGAACGATATCGGCGCTCTCGCCGGGAGGGAAGTGCACGAGTTCGAAGCGGGCCGCCTCGACGACCTCGGGCGGAGCACCCAGGCCGGTGAGGTCCACGCGCCATGCTTCCTTGTCGGCGGCGACGTCCTCCGGGGTGAAGTGTCCGAGGGCGGCGGCGTCGGCGGCGTGCATCGCGATGACAGCGCCGGTCGTTTCCTTCAACCGGGGTGCCAGACCGAAATGGTCGGGATGCAGGTGAGTGATTGCCGCGTAGCGCACCTCGGTGATGTGATGGCCGGTCGCGGCGACACCGGCCACGAGGGTGTCCCACGACTCCTCGGTGTCCATACCGAGGTCGATCAGGGCGAGGCCGTCGTCGAGGGCGAGCGCATAGGACAGCACGTACCGCAGCGGGTTCTTCGGCATCGGAACCGGGATCGACCACAGTCCGGGCCGCACCTCTTCGACCGGTGGCAGTACGCCGGCCGCCCACGCTTCACGCTGGACGGTACCGAGGTCCTCGGTGACGATCATGACGTCGTTCCTTCCCGTGCAGGAGCGAACTCGTCGCGCAGTGTGCGCTTGAGGATCTTGCCGCTGGCGTTGCGAGGCAACTCGTCGACGAAGTGGATGTGCCGGGGCTTCTTGTACGAAGCCAGACGTTCGACGGTGAACTCGAGGAGTTCGGCCTCGGTCGGTGTCTCGGCTCCGGGCGCGACCCGCACGACGGCGGTCACGGCTTCACCCCACCGGTCGTCCGGAACTCCCACCACTGCGACCTCGGCGACGGAAGGATGTTCGGAGATGACCGATTCGACCTCGATCGGGTAGACGTTCTCACCCCCGGAGATGATCATGTCCTTCACGCGGTCGGTGACGAACAGGTAACCGTCCTCGTCGATGTGCCCGGCATCGCCGGTGCGCAGAAAACCGTCCTCGGTGAACAGGGCGGCGTTCTCGGCCTCGCGTCGCCAGTAACCCGGTGTGTTGTTGCGCGACCGGCTCACGATCTCACCGGTTTCGCCGCGGGGGAGCGGTTCACCGGTGGCGAGGTCACGGATCTGGACCTCGATCCCCGGCAGTCCGGTGCCGGCCGAACGTAGGAGGTAGGAGCGCGGACCGTGCGGGTCGTGGTCCTCGGCACGCAGCGCTGTGAGGGCGCCCATCGTCTCGGTCATGCCGTAGCGCTGCACGAAGCGGCAGTCGAGGGTGTCCATGGCGCGGGCGAGTTGCGTGGGCGTGATGGGGGAGGCGCCGTAGGCGACGACGCGCAGGCTCGACAGGTCGTAGTCCGACAGGTCGGGCATCTCGACGAGCATGTTGATCACCGACGGCACGAGGAAGGCATGGGTGATGCCGTGCTCGGAGATGGCGGCCGCCACCAGATTCGGGCGCATCTCACCGAGCAGCACCAGGTGCAGGCCGGCGGAGAGCGACGTGCTCATCCACCCAGCGCCGGCGATGTGGAACAGGGGCAGTGCGTCGAGCGACACCGAGTCCTCGGTGAATTCGTACAGCGCGAAGTTCTGCGGCTCATTGAACAGGTTGTGATGCGTCGCCACAACACCTTTGGGACGTCCGGTGGTACCCGAGGTGTAGAGCTGCAGCAATTCGGTCCGCGGGTCGTCGCCGAAGCCGGGATCGATGCCGTCGCCGGAGGCGAGGAAGTCGTCCCACGACCGTGCGCCGGGAACCGTGCTCGCGTCACCGACCACGACGATCTGCGTACCGGGCAGGACCTCGGCGGCGGCGCGCGCGGAGGCGGCGAACTCCTCCTCGACGATCAACACGTCGAGCTGCGCGTCGTCGGCGATGTCGGCGATCTCGCCCGGGTTCAGGCGCCAGTTGAGGGGGGTGAACACCAGTCCGGCCTTGGCGCAGCCGACGAACGAGGCCGCGCCGGGAAGGCCCATGCGCAGGAGCGCGCCGATGCGCCCGGACGTGACCGGAACCGTCGTGAGTGCCGAGGCGACCCGGCTGGTGAGGGCGTCGAACTCGGAGTAGGTGAGTGTCGTGCTGCCGGAGCTGACCGCCGCACGATCCGGATGCTCGACTGCCAGCTGCCGAATTCGGTTGGGAAGGTGCAACTCGCTCACATCACGCTCCTGATCGACACGGCCGACGCGCGGACATGCCGTCCACGCCGGTCCAGTCGATCACGAGCGTGACTGCTGCCACAAAGACCTGCGGCCGCACGAAACGTTAGGACAAACCTATGGGCGCACATCGAGACCGAGGTCGTGTGCGAGATTCTCGTGAATCCCGCCCACGACCCCGGGCTCGAACCGGTCGATCAGCCGATCTCGAGCTCCCCCATCCGCGACCACTCGGTGCCGGGAATCTCCGTGTTGAGGATGCGCGGGGTCTCGCTCAGCGCCGGGCGCATCGCATCGAGTCCCTTGCGGAAGTGATCGGACTTCACGTGCTCGGCACCCGCATCCCCATCGCGGAAGGCCTCGACCAGAACGAATTCGGACGGATCGTCCACGCTGCGGGACCAGTCGAACCACAGGTTCCCGGGTTCGCTGCGGGTCGCCTCGGTGAACTCCGCGGTGGTCTCGAGCCAGTTGTCCTGGTACTCGGGCTTCACCTTGAAACGGACCACGATGAAGATCATCTTGCCTCCGGTCAGTAGATGTTCGACGGGCGGATCATGCCTTCGGCGAGGTCGCCGAAGCCGGGCGCGTGGATCGCCCCGGGGTGGCCCATGACCTCCTCGACCACGGCGGTCTCGGTGGTGATGAGCAGGGCCGCGATCGAGGCCGCACTCTCGAAGGCCGCCCGCGTGACCTTGAACGGATCGATTACGCCCTCGTCGAACATATCGCCGTACTCACCGGTGAGGGCGTTGAATCCGTGACCGAGCGGCAGTCCCTCGACGACCTCGGCGACCTGGTCACCGTCGAAGCCCGCATTGATGGCGATGCGGCGCATCGGCTCGGCGAGCGCCCGTCGCACGACATCACGTCCTACCGCTTCGTCGCCGGGAAGATCGAGGTCGGCCAGTGCCCGGTGGGCCTGCCCGAGGGCCGTGCCCCCACCGGCGACGACACCCTCCTCGAGTGCCGCACGGGTCGCGGCGAGTGCGTCCTCGACCCGCAGCATCCGTTCCTTGAGTTCGACGCTGGTGGCGCCGCCGACCTTGATGACCGCGACACTGCCGGTCAGGCGCGCCAACCGTAGCTGCAGCGCGTCCTGGTCGGCGTCGATGCGGGCCCGGTGGAGCTGGGTCTCGAGCTGCGAGATGCGCGCCTCGACGAGTTTCGGATCGCCGTGACCACCGACGATCGTCGTGTCGTTCTCGGTCACCGTGATGCGATCGCACGAGCCGAGGTGCTCACGGGTGACCTCGGACAGTTCGATGCCGGTGTCCTTGGCAACGACATGACCGCCGAGCGCCACCGCGAGATCCTCGAGCTCCGCGACCCGCCGGTGACCGAATCCGGGTGCGCGCACGACGACCGACTGCATCGTCTTGTGCATGTTGCCGCCGACGAGCAGATGCAGGGCCGGCCCGTCGACGTCCTCCGCCAGCACCACCAGCGGCCGGTCTGCGCGTTTGGCTGCCTCGATGCTGGGCATGATGTCCTGCACCTGGCTGATCTTCTTGTTGGTGAGCAACACCAGCGGGTTCTCGTGGACCGATTCCATCCGCTCGGGATCGGTGACCATATAGCCGGAGATGTACCCGTGGTCGAACTCGATGCCGTCGACGACGTCGACGGACATGCCGAGCGTGTCGGATTCCTCGGTGGTGACGATGCCGGAGCGTCCCACATGGGCGACGGCGTCGGCGATGACCTCGCCGATCGCGTCGTCGTCGCTGGCCGCGAGGGTCGCGATGCGGGCGAGGTCGTGGCGGTCGCGGATCTGCACGGCGTGCGCACGAACGGCATCGACGACGACGGGGACCGTGCGTTCGATACCGCGACGCACCCGCATCGGATTGGCCCCCGCCTCGACCGCCCGGAGCCCCTCGCGGACCATGGCCTGCGCGAGCACGGTGGCGGTGGTGGTGCCGTCGCCGACCGTCCCGTTGGTCTTCATGGCGACTTCCTTGACCAGTTGCGCCCCCATGTTGGCGAACGGGTCGCGTAACTGGATCTCCCGGGCGATCGTGACACCGTCGTTCGTGATGGTCGGAGGACCGGTCAGCTTCTCGAGTACGGCATTGCGGCCCTTGGGGCCGAGCGTCACCTTCACCGCGTCGGCGAGAGCATTGACGCCGTATTCGAGCAGTGTCCGGGCTTCCTGTTCGAACCGCAGATCCTTGGCCATGGCGGGATTTCCTTTCGTCGGTGACGCGGTTCAGGAGCCGGGGACGAGGATCGCGCGGCCGCGTACGCGACCGGCGTCGAGATCGTCGATGGCCTGCTGGAACTGGTCGAGCGGGTACTTCGTGGTGTGGAGCGTGACCTTGCCTTGCGCGGCAAGGACCATCAGGTCCTGCAGGTTGTTGTAGGAGCCGACGAGATTTCCGATGAAGTTGATCTCCGTCGAGATGACGTCGATGGTGGGCACGTCGATGTTCTCGCCGTAGCCGACGACGTAGTAGTTGCCGGCGCGCCGCAGCATCGCCACGCCTTCCTTCGTGGCGCCGCCTTCACCCACGAAGTCGACGACGGCCTCCGCGCCGTTGCCGCCGGTGAGGTCGAGGACCTGCTGCACGTGCGTGCCGTCGGCGACGATCGCGTGGTCGGCGCCGATCTCGGCCGCGAGCGCCGTCGCGTCCGGATTGCGGTCGACGACGACGAGCGTGGCCGCCGAGATCGCCTTCAGCACCTGGATGCCGATGTGCCCGAGACCACCGGCGCCGATCATCACGCAGGTGTCGCCGGGGCGAAGTACCTTCGCGGCCTTGGCAACAGCGTGGTAGGCCGTCAATCCGGCGTCGGCGAGAGCGGCGACGTCCGCGGGTTCGAGAGAGTCGTCGATCCGGACGACGCTGCGGGAGGTCGTCTTCAGGTATTCGGCGTAGCCGCCGTTCGTATCGATGCCGGGGAAGGCATTGTTCTCGCAGTGGACGTCGTCACCGGAGCGGCACGCGCGGCACTGACCGCACGTGATCAGCGGGTGCAGGATCACCTTGTCGCCCACCGCGACGTTCGTGACCGCATCACCCACCGCGTGCACCCAGCCGGCGTTCTCGTGACCGATCGTGTACGGCAGTTCGACGCCGCTCTTCTCGGCCCACTGCCCTTCGAGGATGTGGATGTCGGTGCGGCACACGCCGGCCCCGCCGATGCGGACGATCACATCGAGCGGCCCTTCGATCTTCGGTTCCGGGACCTCGGTGAGCTGGAGTTTGGTGTGGTACCCCACGACCTGCACGGCCTTCATGACACTCTCCTGACGGGAACGGGCGAAGTTGATCGGGCGTCGACGATCTGCGGGACCGCCGCCCCGTCGTCGTCGGAATAACGGGTGGCGAGCAGGCCCCGGCAGAAATGGGAATTGCCTTCCATGGAAATGCGCACGGACTTCGCGAACCGCAGTCGCATCGGAATATTCTCGGCCGGAATGGTTCTGCCCTCGTCGTCGACGAAGACCCGGCCGGCCGGGCACAACGTCAGGCCGAGGGCCAGACGTCGCCGGATCAGAGCGGACCGGTACCGGCCCGGCGGGATGTCGCTCAGCGTGAGCGACCCGATGTCGTCGAGGGTGACGGACGTATCGCGGAGCAGCGCCTCGATGCAGCGTTCGAGTGCTGCGAGGTGCGCCTTGCGCAGGAAGATGCGGCGCAGATCCTCGAGGCTGTCGACGGCCTCGACCCCGAAGGTGCCCCGATATCCCGCATTCGCCGCGAGACCACTGTTGATCTTGTGGCTGTCGTGGTGATCGTCGAGCAGGATCCGTACGTGCCCGATCCCTTCCACTGCCTCGAGCACGTCCTGCGCATCCGAGGCCATCAGGTACGCGAAGTTGGGGGAGCAGAAGGCGGTGGGCAGACGCAGGTGCACGGTGACACCCTCGTCGTCGAGGACCACCGAACGGACGAACCCGAGATCGGTGATGGGTTCGTCCAGTTCGGGGTCGACGACGTCCGACAACGCCCCCAGGACGTCGTCGGCCGTCACCGGTTCGGTGGTCATGACGACACCGCTTCCTGCGCTCCCGCGGCGACCTCGACCCCTTCCTGCCCGGCCGGTTCGGGAAGCCGCAATTCGGCCGGCACGTCGATGTCGTACAGTGCGGCGGCGTTGAGGCCGAGGATCTTCTTCTTCTGGTCGGTCGTCAGCGGCGCGTACTCGGTCATGTCCTCGGGGATCTGGAAATCGACGAACTTCTCGATCAGCCACCGCGGTGTCCACAGTGCGTAGTCGCTCGAGAACAGGATCTTGTCCTCTCCGATCCAGTACATCAACTCGCCGATGATCTGCGCGAAATAACGCGGGCGGGTGTGGATGAACGGAATCGCCACGGCCAGACCGCCGTACACATTGGACTCCTGCGTCGCGATCCAGCAGAAGTCCTCGAGGCGGGGCAGACCCACGTGTTCGACGATGAACCGCAGATCCGTGTAGTCGGTCGCCACCTTGTCGACGTCGGCGACGTCGAAGGCATCCCGATCGAGGGGCCGGATGGTCGGGCCCTTGTGGACGTGGATGTTCTTGATGCCCAGTTCGATGCACTCCTCGAGGTACCGGCGCGACCACTTGTCGTCGAGCTTGTATCCGCGTGAGTCGCCGAACCATTCGGCAGTGTAGAGCTTGACGCCCTGGAGGTTCATGCTCTCGGCGTCACGACGGAGCTGTTCGAGGCCGGCCTCCTCGTGGCGAGGATCGTAGGCGTGGTTGTAGGTGAGCTTGCCGGGATGCTTGCGGGTGAGCTCGAGGCACTCCTGCGTCTGCCCGAAACCGGTCTTGTAGAACTCGCTCAGCAAGGTCGCCTGGAAGATCGCGTGGTCGACGTAGCCGTCGACGAACAGGTCCTTCATGAACCTCTCGCTGCCGTAATAGGCGTAGGTGTCGAAGTCCCACACCTCCTCCTGCGGGCTGAGGTTCTTGTGGTAGTCGTAGAAGCAGTCGATGAACTGCTGACCGTGGATGTTCTTCAGGTTGGAAGGTCGTGCGTCCCAGATGTGTACGTGAGCATCAACGATGAAGTAGTTCTCGTCGTCCTTGGTGTACATGTCGTCCTCGATTCCTAGGGCGCGGTGAGGTCGAAGCCGATGTACTCGGCGGCATCCTCGGGGCTGGCGAACAACATGGTCTTGTCGTCGAGATGCACCATGCGTCCGTAATGGGTCGAGCTGATCTCCTCGAAGACGGAACCGTCGAACTCGCTGCCGAGAGCGTCGGTGAGCTCGTCGTAGTCGAATTCGAGCAGCTTCGTGCCGTCGACGCGGATCATCGAGGGGTACTCCGTCAGTTCCACTCCGTCCTTGGCGCCCATCACGTCGGCGACGACCCGTCCGATCGGAGTGTTCATGAGCGTCACTCCGCACTTGTTGGAGAACTCGGTGGAGGATCCGAAATTCATGCTCACTGGTCCAGCTCCTTCGGTGCTTCCAGGCCGATCTCCTCGAGCAGGGATCGGAACTTGGACTGGGCGGATTCGAAACTCGAGGCGAAGGTGACCGCCTTGTCGGACGGCTGCGACCAGATCGGCTGCAGCGATCGTGCCGCTTCGATGCAGCGAGGCACCCACGTGCTCATCCAGGTGGCGAACACCTCCTTGTTGGCTTCGCCGAATTCCTCGTCGCGCGTGAGCATCCGGTACAGGGCCCGCGTGTAGGCGAGATCGCGGTCGTAATCGTGCTCTCCGGTGCCGACGATCGTCGGCGTGATGTAGTCGCCGTTCCGCGCGGCGATCTGCATGATCAGTTCGGATCGGAAGAGCGAGCCCACCAGCTGTTCGAAGACGATGTTGGTGGCGAACAGCAGTTCGCACCAGTCGCCGACCGCCGTCAGCCGTTCGACGACCTCGCGGGTGGCCTGCCATTCGGGAGCGGACTGCCAGACCTCCTTGTGCGCCGACCCGTCGAACGGCACACCGGATTCGGAGAGGTCGAGATTGAACAGCGCCAGATCCTGCGCGAAGCGCAGCTTGTGCGCTGCGTTGACCGCCACCGCGGTGTTGATCATATTGGTCGGGCCGGACCGCTGGATCGAGGTGAACACGTGCAGTCCCAGACCGTTCTCGGCGTGCATCCAGGCGCCGAGGTTCCGCGCGATGAACGTCAACCAGGGGGTGTTCCAGACCTCGTACGCGCGTGCTCGTTTCGCGTTCTTCAGGCACAGGTCCACCTGCCGGACGACCGCCGCGTTGTTGCGGTAGATCGACTGGTCCCATTCCTCGTTGGGATCCCGGAATTGGTGCCAGTCCGACGATTTCGCGATCGTCCATTCCTTCGGGTAGCCGCCGGGGCCGTTGCCGAAGCCGTAGATCCAGCCCTGGCTCAGGTGCCGCTCCGGGTCGGGTTGCACGTCGACGGTGACGTCCTCGTAGGTCGTCGCCCGCAGCTTCGCCGGCTTGTAGTAGTTGTAGGTGCGGCTCTTCGAACTCGGGAACTCCAGGGCGCCGGCCTCGGCATCGGTGAACTCGATGCGCGGAAAACTGCGCCGCTGGGGCTCTGCAGTGGCGGTCATCTGTGGATTCTCCTGTCGCTGGGACGAAGTGGGGACTTCGATCACTCGAAGGTCGGGCTGGTGAACTTGTCGTAGAAGATCTGGTCCTTCGGGACGCCTCTGCTCTCGAGCAGATCCAAGGTCGCGTCCACCATCGGGGGTGGGCCGCACAGATACGTCTCGCACCGGTGCAGTTCGCTCTCGTGGGCACCGACGACGTCCGGGACCATTCCCGTCTCCACCCCGGTGAGGCCGTCGGGTAGGGAGTCCGCGTTCTCCGACAAGCATGGCACGAAGGCGAAGTCTCGTAACGTATTTGCGAATTCTCGTATCTCGTCGAGATAGAACAGGTCGGCGGCGGTGCGGGCACCGTAGTAGAAGCGGACCGGCCGGGTGTCGCCGGTCTGGCTCATGTGCCGTAGCAACGACAGGATGGGAGCCATCCCCGCACCTCCGCCGATGCAGACGACCGGTAGTACGTGGCCGTCCTTGAGGGTCGACGATCCGTAGGGGCCGGTCAGGGCCAGTTCGTCGCCGACCTTCAGGCCGTCGTCGAGCAGGCCGGAGAAGACACCACCCGGGTACTTCTTGATGAGGAACTGGACGCGGCCGGAGGTCGCGGGGGTGGTGGCCATGGAGAACGACCGGTGGTCGTCCGTGCCGGGAATGGTGATGTCGGCGTACTGGCCGGCCTTGAACTCGAACGTCTCGGGCTCGACGGGGCGGAGTTCGAGGGAGACGATGTCGCGCGTCACGGGCTCGATCGAGATCACCTGTGCGCGCACGTTCTGGATGGGCACTCCGCCGAGGAGTTCGTCCTCGTCGAAGTTGAGCAGTTCGATGGTGCAGTCGCTGAACGAGTGTGAGCGGCACAGTAGTACGTAACCCTCTTCGACTTCTGCGTCGTTGCACGCGAAGGTCGAGTAGCGATCCATCTGGATCTCGCCGTCGAGGACGTAGGACTTGCAGGCCGAACATTGCCCCTCACGACATCCGTGCATCAGGTGGATGCCCTGCCGGAAGGCCGCGTCGAGGATCTTCTCGTCCTCGGCGACGTCCATCTCGATGTCGACGGGTTCGAAGTGGATGCGGTGAATGTCGGCCACTGGAACCTCCTGTACTTCGGGTAGGGGACCCGGCCGGCGCGGATGCAGGGGATGTCACCGCGCCGGCCGGATCGGGGTGTGTCAGAGCGGAGTGGCACCGGCGCGGTATTCGGCGACGTGCGCTTCCCGTTCCGCGTCCGACATCTGGTTCAACAGCACGTTCGGGCTCTGGAAGGTGTTGCCCCGCACGTCGTCCAGAGTCCACATCTTCTTCGGATCCAGGTCGAGATGCGGCTGCCCGATGAGGGTCTTGCCGTCGTCGCGGACGTAGCCGAGATCCTGGACGATGTCGGCGAGATCCTTGTCGTGGTGCAGGGTCTCCCATTCACGGAAGCCGGTGAGACGTCCCATGTTCGGAGTCTCCCGCCCTTCGTACTCGCTGCGGAAGGCGACCGCGTCGGTCCAGTAGCAGGGCTCCGAACAGTAGGTGCGCCACTGGTCGTCGACCTTCTCGACCACCATGTCTTCGCGGACGAGGCACGGCACCATGCAGGTCCAGCACCGGTGGGGGTACTGGTAACCGACGTCCTCGAAGGCGATCGGCTTGTTGCGGCCGGGATGCGCGAGGCGGTTGTAGTTCTCCCACCACTTGCCGAACTTCGAGTACCAGCCGGGGTACTTCTCCTCGAACCACTCGAAGTCGGCGTCGGTCATCGCGTCGATCCGCCAGTAGTTCACCGGCCAGCCGGTCGCGAAGAACCGTGCCACCTCGTGCACATAGCCCTTCTCGGTGATGCGCTTCCACGCCTCCTCGACGAGGTCGTGCGGGATGGTCAGCCCGTACTTCTCGAGCGGCAGCAGGTAGCTGCGGTAGTAGTCGTCGTAGATCCACCGCCGCCACATCTCCGCATATGATTCGCGGTCCTTGCGGCGGTCCTTCGTGCCGTACTCGATGAAGGTGCCGATCGCGGCGTCGACGACGCAGTGGTTGTTCCACCAGGCGTACCGCAGGTCGCGCTCGAGGAGCGGACGGTTGCGCTCGTCGGCGAGAGCCATCAGCAGGATCGAGTAGCCGTTGGAGATGTGCCGGGACTCGTCCGACTGCACCGAGTGGAAGACGGTCGGCAGCAGATAGTCGCCGTTGGCGGCGGCCTCGTCGGGCATGGCGACGAAAAGCGTGTTGGTGAAGGCGGTTTCCGCGACCACTGTCAGGTAGATGTTCGCCGCCGTGATCGCGTCGCCGGTGATGAAGCCTTCACCGAACTGCCGGCCGATGGTGCCTGCGTAGTTGTTCGCGAAGGCCTTCTCCGTGATGTCGAAGCCGGCCGGATCGATGTAGTTGTTCATGTACAGCTTCTTGAGGTTCATCTGGATCGTGGAGTGACGAACCTCGTCGATCATCTGCACCGCGAGCCCGTTGTGGATCTCGGGATTGGGCACGGCGTCGATCGCCATGGGCATGGCTCGTGCCGCCGAGATCTCGGGGAACGGGATGATCGACAGGAACAACTTCTGCCATTCGAGCCAACGTTGCTGGACCTGGCGGAACATGTTGCCGCGGATCGCGCCGTCCATCGCGCCGTAGACGCGGTTGTCCTTCTCCTCCTCCATGGGGAAGTACGACCGCATGATCTGCTTGAGCGGATCCTTCTTCGGGGCCTTCTCGAAGGTGTAATCGGTGCCGAAGCGGGTCGCGGGTGTCGCGAAGGTGGGTTCCCACGACAGTTCGGTGATCTTCGCATGCGCCTTGGTAAGGCTCTGCCTGCTCAATGTGTGCCTCCTGGATCGGGAGCCGGCTGCTGCCGGCCGTGGGAGATCGGGGGTGATGCCGATACAACCGCGTAGGAAACACACAATCTGTCTCAATGTGAGACGCGGATCACAGTTTGAAGCGTTACAGTGACGATCGAACAATCCGAACAGCGATCCGTGGCGACCGACAATCGGGAGATCGACGGTGAGTGCACACAGGCCGGGCGCTGCGTCGAAGCACGCAGCGCCCTCTGACGAACTCGGAGGTAGTGCGATCGGATCAGGCGACGGTGGGCGGATGCGGAACTGGTTGCGCGTGTCCTGGCTCCGGTCGGCGCAGGCGAACGTCGATACCGACCAGCCGGGCGCCGACTACATCGACCCGGATTCGGTGGACACGGTGCTCACACGTGCCGCTGCGCCGGTGCTCGACGCGATGGCGCAGGAGATCGAGAGCGAACCGGTCTCACTCATTCTCACCGACGCGTCGGGAACCGTGCTGCGCCGACGCCTCGGGGACATCGGTCTCGCCGCTGCCCTCGACAGTGTTCACCTCGCCCCCGGGTTCCGGTACGCGGAGACGAACGTCGGAACGAACGGCATCGGAACGTCACTCGAGGTGGGCGCCCCCCTGCTCATCCGCGGGGACGAGCACTACAACGGACGTCTGCGGCGATTCTCGTGCGCGGGTGCTCCGGTGACCCACCCCGTGACCGGAGCCGTGCTCGGCGCCGTCGACCTGACCACGCTGGCCGAGAACACCAATGCACTGTTGCTGTCGTTCGCGAAGATGGTCGCGCAACGTATCCGGGAACAGATCCTCGAAGAGGCCGGCGAACTCGACAGGGCGCTGCTGCGCGACTACCACCTGGCCTGTCAGCATTCGGGGCGGCCCGTCATCGCCATCGGCGACGAAGTGCTCATGATCAACGACCTCACACACCGCGTGTTCGATTCGCGCGACCAGGCCGCGATCATCGACCGCACCCGCGACTCGCGGGGCCGGTCCGAGCCGTTCACACTCCTCGCCGACCTCCCGAGCGGCGTCACCGCGCGACTGTCGTATCGCCCCACCTTCGTCGACCACAGGCTCGCGGGCGGCATCGTGCACATCAAGGAGCAGGTGGACGGACGACGAACGCGCTCCGGTGACCGCGATCGGGCACCCGTCCTCCGTTCCGTCGCAGGAACGAGTGCCACCTGGACGCGGACCGTGGAAGAGATGATCGACGCCTGCGCCCGGGGCGAGTGGATCGTCGTCGACGGTGAGCCCGGCACCGGGAAATCCACGTCGGTTCGGGCGGTACACGAATACTCCCGGAACGGACACGAGCTCGTCTGCGTGGACGCCTCGACGTCGAGCACCGACGAGATCGTCGAGCGGGTCGCTACGGCCGTGGAGGACGGTTCGGATCTCCTGATCCATCGTGTCCACAGCCTCGACGAGGACACGCTCGATGCCGTGAGCGATCTCCTGCTCGACGTGTCGTCGAACTCCGCTGCGGACGACTCCTGGGTGGCGGTCACGATGCACTCGGCCCAGGGCCTGCCCGACACTCACCCGTTGCTGCGCTTGTTCCCGAAGACGGTGCAGGTGCCACCGCTGCGCCATCACATCGAGGACCTCCCAGAGCTGTCCCGATACTTGCTCGACGGCATGGGCGCTGCGAATCTGACGTTGTCCCGTGCCGCGGCGAACCAGCTCGCACGAGTCTCGTGGTCCGGCAACGTGGCACACCTGAAATCGGTGCTCGAGGACATCTGCAGGCGCCGGCGGTCCGGAACGATCGAACTCGACGACCTGCCCGCGGAGTGCCGGTCGACCACCCGCCGCCGTCTGACGAGACTCGAGTCGCTCGAACGCGACGCGGTCGTCGAAGCCCTCGCGCTCCACAACGGCGACAAGGTGGCCGCGGCAAAGGCACTCGGGATGTCGCGCGCGACGATCTATCGGAAGATCCGTGAGTACGGGATCGAATACAGAGCAAGATCGGTCAGGTCTCGCGACCACTCGTGATGCGAGCATGACGGCATGCGCGAAACTACCGACGAGCTCGGCGAACTCCAGACCCTCCTCGACGCGTCACTGTCCCGGTCCACCGGGCATCTGCGGTCGATCATCGACCGGCAGAGCACTGCAACCGCACAACAACTCGTCGAGGTGCTCACGGGCATGTGTGTACTCACGCTGGCGACGGTCACCGCCACCGGTGAACCACGGATCAGCGGCGTGGACGGCCACTTCCTGCACGGGAAATGGCATTTCGGTACGGCCCGCAGTGCCGCCAAGGCCCGGCATCTCGCTGCTCGTCCCGCCGCCGGCGTGGCCCACATGCGCGGGGAGGACCTGGGGGTGTTCACCCACGGGAGGGTGGAGATCCTCAACCCGCAACACGGTGCGCCGGCCGACGACTGGCCGGAACTGCTCGCGTACTTCAAGTCCTTCTACGGTGCGGATGCGTTCGACTGGGACAACGATGTGGTCTACTACCGCCTGCACCCCGGGTGGACGACCGTCTACGCGCCCGATATCGCGAAGCTCGTCGGCGGGTGACGATCGAGCCGTCCGAGTCGATCAGTCCTGCAGCGAGTTCCCACCCAGCACACCGCGAAGGTGTTCGGTCTCTGCGGGCAGCCTGTCGGGTGTGAAGGCCCAACGGCCGCCCGTCCACGGATCGGTCAGCTGTTCGTCCGCAGGCAGGTGCTGGGCCGCGCCTCGAAGGATCTGCACGACCGGATCGTCGTCGTCGTCCGGTGGATCGCCTGCGAAGACCATCGAGATACGGCCGTTACCACCGGCTCTCGTGATCCGGACGATCTGCACGAGGTCGTCGTGGTCGTAGCCGTACGGGAATCCGGCGAGGACGACGAGCGCCGGTGAGGTCGGCGTGCTCCCGTCGACCTGCTGTGCGAGCGCGTCCAGATCCGCGGCATCGGCCAGGCCCCGGAGTTTCGCCGGGACCTGTGCTCGGTCGTGAACGGGTGGTCCGGCGAACCTCGCTGCGGTGAGCGCTTCCAGTTCGGGCAGGGTCCGTCCGGGGTCGACGAGATGCACCAGCGTGCCCAGCTGTGCGGCGAGCAGTCTCACGACCAGGGACGAGACGACGGGACCGAGTTCGGCGGGTTCGCCCTCGATCCACAGCGGACGCAGCAGCGGTGCCGGCAGACACAGCGGAATGCGCAACGGCCCGTGATCTGCTGCCACTTCACCCACGCGCACACCGTCACTCGGCGTGGATGATCGGATCCAGGCGGGGGAGGTCCAGGACGCGAGTGCGGGTGGCAGGGTCGCGTCGACGGTGAGCAGTTCCGCGGCGAGCACTGCACTGTCGTTCCGGTAGCGTGTTTCGGCGACCTCCACGAGTTCGTCGTAGCGTTGTTGCGCACGCTGTCTCGACTGTTCGGCCTCGAGGCCGGTACGGCGGGCGGGGTCGGCTACTGCCGCCGAGAGCTCGTCGTCGAGTCGCAGCCGGGCGAACTCGAGGCTGGACGTGCATGCGGCCGCCGAACGCGCGGCGTCCTCGAAGATCCGCCACAACAATTCGAGCGGTGGGAGTCCGACAGCCGGAGCGGGCACCGTTTCCGAGTCGGAGATCTCCGCCGAATCGTCGACGTCGACTCCGTGCGCGGTGAACATCTCGACGAGTCCGCCGGTGTAACCCTGGCCGAGGGCGCGCACCTTCCACACGTCGTTACGACGGTAGATCTCCCAGCACAGCAAAGCCGTCTCGCTACCGGCCGCCGGTTCCACGTGAAACGTCGCGAGTGAGGTGCCCGCCGCATCGGACAAAGAGGTCGACACCGCAGCGGGGCGTTCGCAGCCGACCGCGCACAGCACACGTGCGCCGCGGCGGACAGCGCCGACGTCGACGACGATCACCTCGCCCTCGAGCCGGACGCCTGCCGTCCTCGGTTGGTTGTAGAACACGACGTCGTCGGAGGAAGCGACCCGCAGGCGGTCGTCCACGACGAATGCGCACACGTCCAGCGGGACGGCGGCGGACGCCGTGAAACGGACCGTGCGGATCGCCAGCGGAGCATTCTGCCCTGCCGTGAAGCGCTCGCCCATCGGGCTACGAGGCCAGGAACCGGCCCAGTTGCGGCGCGGCCTCACCGGGATGCTTCGCCTGCATGCCCTCACCGATGGCCTGCAGTTTCCATTCGCTGCCCTGGCGGTAGACCTTCGCCATCACCATGCCCGTGAACGGCATGCCGCCCTGCAGCGTGTAGCGCGCGAGCTCGGTATTGATCGTGCCGTCGACGAGTCGGCAGAACGCGTTCTGCACCTGCTCGAAAGTGTGGCCCTTGTAGGAGGTCACGATGAACATCACCGTCGTGACATGGGCGGGAACACGGGTGAGGTCGACGAGCATGACCTCGTCGTCGCCCTCACCCGCACCGGTGAGATTGTCGCCCTCGTGCTGGACCGATCCGTCCTTCGAGCGCAACTGGCCGTAGTACACGACGTCGGCGATCTGGTTGTCGGCGAACAGCACCGCCGACGCGTCGAGGTCGATGTCGGCGGAGCGATTCCCGAACAGGCCGCGCTTCTCGACCGGATCCCAGCCGAGACCCATGCGCAGGAAGGTCAGCGCGACGCCGCCGTCCTTGCGGAGGGTGACCTTCTGGCCCTTCACCAGGCTCACGGGACGATTCTTCGTGAGGCTGACCTCCGCCGGCTGTGCCGGCTGGGCCGGTTGCGCGGGAGGGCTCGGTTGGACCGGCGGAGCAGACGGCTGCGGTGCCGCAGCAGCCGGTTGAGCCGGAGCGTCGTCGACGCTGACGCCGTGGTCGGTCACCAACGCTGCGAATCCGCCCGCATATCCCTGCCCCACGGCGCGGACCTTCCAGGCGCCCTGACGTCGGTACAGTTCCAGCGCGATGACGATGGATTCGCTGCTCAGCCCGTCGATCCGGTACTCGTACAGCACGGTTCCGCTGCTGTCGGACACCCGCGCGGTGGGCGACGCGAACCGGCCGAAGTTGCTCGACGGGTCGTCGAGGGTGATCACGGCGCGCACCTGATCGATGTCGGCGGGGACCTGCGCGAGCGACACGGCGAGCGACGCGGCCTGACCGGGCGCCCCGGAGACGAGGCGCACGCCCGGCCCCGTCGGCTGGTTGAAGAAGACGAAGTCGGCGTCCGAGCGCACCTTGCCGTCGGCCTTGACGAGTAGTGCGGACAGATCGGCAGGGGTGGTCAGCTCGAGCGAGACGACGACGTCGGACGCGGTGAGCGGTCCGTTCTGACCCTTGGAGAGCGGAGTCGGCAAGAGATGTGTCCTCACTGTGTCGGTGGCCGGGCGCCTTCTACTCTACGAAGGGGCCGGAAGACGAGCGGATCGGGCGAACCAGGCGAGGATCTCCTCCCCGGCCGTGACGCCCGCAGCGCCGGTCACCGACACGGTCGGGTGGCGCCAGTCCATCAGTTCCAGTTCGCCGTGACGAGGCCGGATCGCGGCATCCGCGGCCTTGAGCATCTCCGCGTCGAGTGCGCCGTCGCCCGCGGCCAAGACGGGCGCGCCGTCCGTGAGAACTCCCCGATCGCGGAGCCTGCGGTGCACCTCCGCCACCGCGCGGCTCTTGCACACGCTGTTCGGCATCGTGTAGATCTTGCGGCCCTGCTGTGAAGCGTTCCAGCCCCGCGTCGAACACCAGTCGTGCCAGTCGTCGAGGAATCCGGCAGGTTGCGCTGCGACGTCGACGACGAGATAGCAGAACAACTCGTCGGCGATGCGGAACTTCGACACCCAGTCCTCGGAGATACGACTGCGCAGTTCGGTCGTGATCTCGTCGAGGCTCGCGCCCCCCTCACGTACCGCTGCCTCCACGCTCCGGCGCCAGTGGGGGTCGAGATGTCCGTCCTCGAGGATCGACCCTCCGTTGCTCGCGATGGCGTACCGCCACGGACCGCCGGGGAGGTCGATGCGGCGGAACTGTTCGGGTGTGCGCGTGGTGGTCGGTACCACCGCCGCGTCATCGGCGAGGGCGCGAAGTTGTTGTGCTGCAGCGCCGGTAACGTACGACAGTGGTGCGCCCTCGTAGTACTCGACACACAGCAGGTCCTGCGTGGCGAACTGGTCGCCGGTCATCGCGGCGCGCGAATAGATGAGCGTGCGGTCGAGGTCGGTGGCGACCAGTGCGGGCGCAAGGGTATTCACGGCAGATCCTTGATCAGTCCCATACAGGAGTAGGCGAGGTCCGGGACCTCCTCGACGGGAACGTTCCGAGCGGCCGCGAGCATGCGGATGTGGGCGTGCTCGTCGGCGGTGAGGTCGCGCACCAGCACCTTCCAGGGAACGCGGCGCAACAGCACGCGAGTCGTCTCCCCGACACCGGGTTTGACGAAGTTGACACTCGATATTCCGTACTGGGCCCGTACTCGTTCGACGGACTCCCAGCCGGCCCACGTGGGGGCACGGTCGGAATCGAGCACCCTCCGTGCGGCCGATTCGACGTCCCCGCGCGTGTCGAACTCCGCGGTCACGGCGTCCAGCAATTGATTCGACACGTCGTCGGCAGCCAGTTCGGCGTAGAACTTGGCGCCGTGGAACTCACCGGGACCGATCAACGTGTCGTTGAGGACCGTTCGTGACACCAAGCCGGAGACGGTGGAGTTCAGGCAGGCCGAGGCGATGAGGAAGTCGTCGCGCGTGCCGTAGGTACGCACGCAGTGGCCGGGGTCCGCGAGCACGGCGAGATCGTCCGACAGGACGGGGCCACCGCACGCGGCGTATTCGGCGAGGGCGGCGGACAGCTCGCGTGCGATCGCGCCTTTGCCGGTCCAGCCGTCGACGAACACGATGGACTCGGGGTCGTGTCGCTCGGTGATGTAGTCCAGAGCGGCGGAGTCGATTCCGCGCCCGCGAACGATCGACACCGTGTAGTGCGGCAGCGACAGGCCGTGCTGTCGTAGAGCCCATCGGCGGATCAGGATGCCGATCGGAGTGCCCGCCCGCGCGAGCGACACGAGGGTCAGGTCCGTCCCGCGTTCGGCGAGAAGCAGTTCGGTGACCGTGCCCACCGCGTGCGCCAACCGGCCTGCCGTCGTGCCGAGTGCCTTGTCGAACAGTTCGCGATAGGCGGCGTCGGGTTGGTACTCGATCGGCAGGGACTCGGCGTAGTGAGCGAGACCCGCTTGGATCCGTGCCTCGCGTTCGGCGATGTCCCCCTCGAGGTCGACGTGGGAGAGGTCCTTGAGCAACCACGTCACCTCGTCGGGTGCGTAGGAGCCGAACTCGGGTCCGGTGAGTGGCACGGTCATGAAGTCTCCCTGTGGGTGCGCAGCACCGTCGGATCGGTTGCGGGCACGACCGCGACGAGGACGTCCTCGCCGGCCGCGGTGAGTACGTCGAGAACACCTCCCGGTGCGCGGAGGCGGTCGGTGTCGGCAGGCGAATCGATCACGAGGATCAGCTCGGGCCGGACCTCGGTCGGTGTGGGCCACTGCGCGTTGTAGAGATAACGCGGCACCTCGTTCTCGAACTCGGTGTCGATGTGTTCGGGTGCGGTGAAGCGGAATCCACGACGCAGGGGATATCCGTCGACGTCCATCACGTAGGCGGGGGATCGGGTCGTGGTCTGGAACCGCGTGGGCGTGCCGCGTTCGGTGAGTGCGTCCGCCAGCCGGAGCGGCAGGTACATGAGTTCCTCGTGCCCGATGACCACGGCAGGTCGCTGCGCGTCCCGCACCTCCGCGATCGTGTCGGCGAGCGTCGCCAGAGCCGCGTCGAATCCCTCTGTGTCGGTTCGCAGCATCCCGTGCCGGCCACCGTCCGGCACGTGCGAGGGCCAGGGTGCACGAACGAACCGGACGTCGCCGCGTCGATCACCCTCGGGATTGAGAGGAGGCTCGGGCAACGACGCGACCCGCGCGACGAGATCGTCGGGCACGACGGAGCGCCCGTTTGCCAGGCTCACGTGCTCGATGGTCGCGCCGAGTTCCGCTGCGACCTCGGTCGTCCGAATGCGGTTCTGCTCCGAACGCATGTCGACGAGGGAGGCGAGCACGTACCGATCGCGAGGGTGGTCGCGGTGCAGTGCGCGGATCGCGTCGAGAGCTGTTGCTCCCGTGGAAATCTCGTCGTCCACGAGAACGAGCGGCGCAGGATTGGCGAACAGGGCGCCGGAGGTCGGTTGGAGCAGGTGGAAGGTGGCGTGCGAGTGCCCTTCCTCGAATCCGGTGAGCACCTCCGCTCCGGGAGTGCGCCGCCGTGTCGAATGCAGGTAGCACGCCGCGGCGAGGGCATCGGCCACGCAGTGGCCCAGACCCGTTGCCGTCTCGGCGAACCCGAGAACGACCGCATCGGACGATGCGTCGCCCAGCAGATCGGCGACGAGTTCACCGAGGCGGTGACCGGCACCGCGGACCGCCGCGGGCTCGGTGGGGATGTGCTTACCGAGCACCGTGGAGACCAGTAGGTGTGCTCGACGCGGATTACGTCGCAGTCCCGGCCGGACGAGTTCGGGCACGGTGAATTCGCGCGAGGAGTCGACGTGTTCCAGCGCAAGTCCGAGCTCTGCTGTGGCCCAGGGAATATCGAACAGTCGGGTCATCGGTCCACCAACGCCGTCAGCAGGTCGACGAAGGTGATCCCCTTACGCGTGACACCGAATACCGACGCGCGCAACAGGGTCTGCTCGGCCCATGTGCGGTGCGGGCGGCGTTCGTTCATCTTGTTGCCGTATCCCGACGCCTGCACACCCCCGGTGTCGCGATCGAGGATGTCGGTCGCATCGTGGTACTCCTCATGGGTGACGGCCGACAAAGCGTGCACTGCAGCGACATGAGACGGATGGATGACCGTTTTTCCCTGGATTCCGTTCGCCCGGTCGAGGGCGATCTCGCGTAGCAGGCCGTCGAGATCGCGGCTGACGAGCTGCTGCCGGAACAATACCGCGTCCTGCTCCTCGAAGGGGGTTGCGCGCAGCATCGGACGGAACATGCGTTCGTGGTCGGCGAAATACTCCCAGACCGGACCCGTGATCACGAAACCCGTTCCGTCGGTTCGCCCCAGATGGTTCACCACATCGGCGATCACGTCGACGACGACCCGCACGTCGTAGATCGTCAGGTCGCGGTCGCGCCGGATCCCGAAGGTGGCGCACATGTCCGTGGCTCCGATCCGGACCGCGAGCACGCGGTCGCGATGCTCGGCGAGGATGTGGGAGATCGCGCGTAGTTCGTCGTCGCGTGTCTCGCGGTGGACGACCTCGGCCGATTCGATGACGGGCATGGCGTAGAGGTGACGGTCGATCAGGGTCGACGCCGCAGCGACCGCCTCGAGGAAGGCGGGACCGGTGCGTGCGGTGAATTTCGGCACCACGAATCCGGTCAGCACGGTCTTGCCGGCGCCGAGCATGGACGCCACCCGCCCGATGCCGTCGGCGGTGCGGACACGGACGAACAACATCATCGTCGACGGTCCGTTCGCGGCGAGCGCATCGAGGGTCGCGACAGCGTTCTGCAGGCCCTGTTCGACTTCGTCGTCGGCGACGGCGTCCTCGAGGTCGAGCACCATCGAGGTCACGCCCTCCGCGGCACGCCTCGTGATCGTCGCGACGAGATCACTGCGCGTCGCGGGCACATACAGTGTGGCGCCGAGGGCGGTCGCCAGACGGTCGCGATTGTCGCTGTGCCCGAACGGTTCGGGACGGTGCAGGAACAATTCCTCCAACGTCGCGTCGTCGAGATGCCGAAAGTGCTGCATGGCGCGCACTTCGGTAAGCGTGGCCCCCCTCATGCGTTCTCGGTCCGTCCTCTCATTCGATCGACCACTCCTGCGATGAAGGTCGACACCGCATCCAAATCTCTGACGTAGGCCCAGTAGTCGGGGTGCACACCGGTGAGTGCGTCGACGGCCCTGTCGATCCGGCTCAACTGCGAGTCGAGAACGGAACCCCATTCTGCGGTCAGGCCGCGCTGCACGGCCAGGTGTTGTGCGTCACGGAGGCGGAAACGTACCTCGTCGACCTTGGCACCCGGATTCTGCCGGACTGATCGCAGGGTCGCGAGTCGTGAGGTCACGGCGTCGACGAGTCCTTCGGCGCGGGACAGTTCGGCGCGGATCGCCGCGACCAGCTCGAGCGCGTCCTCGGGCCTGCCCTCCTTCGCTGCCGCGCGAGCCTGCGTGAGCTGGTCTTCCGCGCGAGTGAGAAGCTCTCTCGCCCGTGTCTCGTTGCCGGACAGATCCGCGGAACTGGCAGCGTTGAACTCCCTGAGCAGCGCGGAGAAGGCGGGTGCGAGACCCTCGGCTCGTGTCCGGACCGCTCCGAGCCGGGTGGTGACCGAGGCGAGTGTGCGCGCGGCCTCGTCGCGGCGCCCCGGAGCCTGCGCGAGCGCGGTGCGGAGGCTCGTCGTCGCTTCTTCGACCCGAAGGGCGGCCGTGCGGGTCGCGCCCACCCCATGCGCCGCATCGAGACTGTTCAGCGCTTTTTCGAGTGCTTCGGTGGCCGTGCGCACCGATGGAAAGTTCGCAAAAGCAATGAAATCCGGCTGCTGTGTCATACCGAGAACGCCCTGCGCTTCGGTACGCATCCGGTGCGCGAGCTCGGGCACGGTGTTCGCCACGGCCGTCATGCGCTCGAGGTGACCCTGGTTGTTTCCGAAGAATTCATCAAGTGTTCGTGTTGCGTCGGAAATCTGGCGCAACGCCTGCTCGTAGGCCGGGGCAGGCGCGAGCGGTTGATCCGGATCCGTCACTGCCAGCTGAAGATACGTCTCCCCGGCGCGGTAACACGCCTGCCGGATCGGATCCCACTCGCGGAGCAGGTGCCGTTCGGGTTCGAACTCGTAGGAGGCGGCGACACCGGCCTCGATGACGGACTGGCGCTTGTCCATGTCGAGGAATGCCGCGACCATCGCATCGTGTGCACGACGAGCCGCGGGATCTTCCGTATCTTCCCCGCCGAACAGGCGGCGCGTCCATCGGCTCGCCACAGAACCGAATGGTACTGGGCGCACGTCCGCAGGGCCGACGCGTTGCCTTTCCGCCGGTCGGAGCCGTGGTCCGTGCAGATCACGGAAGCGCTGCGCGGGACCGGGCATAGTGGATATGGGCGTACCCCACGCCAACAACTAGTGTGGGGAGAAACGCACACCGGGCGTGCCCTACACCGGTACGTCGACCGTTGGAACGATCGAAAGGACCCCGCATGGGTGTCAGCTTGACCAAGGGCGGAAACGTCTCCCTGACCAAGGAAGCTCCGAACCTGACGGCAGTGTCCGTCGGCCTGGGCTGGGACGTTCGCAGCACCACCGGCACCGACTTCGACCTCGATGCCAGCGCCATCGCGACCGGGGCGGACAAGAAGGTCGTGTCCGACCAGCACTTCATCTTCTTCAACAACCTCAAGTCGCCCGACGGCGCGATCGAGCACGCCGGCGACAACCGCACCGGCGAGGGCGAGGGCGACGACGAGGTCATCAACGTCGATCTCGCCGCCACGCCGGCGAACATCGAGAGCATCTTCTTCCCGGTCTCGATCTACGATGCCGACTCGCGCAGCCAGTCGTTCGGCCAGGTCCGCAACGCGTACATCCGCGTCGTCGACCGTGCGAACGGTAACGAACTCGCTCGTTACGACCTGTCCGAGGACGCGTCGACCGAGACCGCGATGGTGTTCGGCGAGCTGTACCGCAACGGTGCGGAGTGGAAGTTCCGCGCCATCGGCCAGGGCTACGCGTCCGGTCTGGCGGGCATCGCTCGCGACTACGGCGTCAACGTCTAGTTCGTAGTCCGCCGGATCCGGCTTCGGTCGCCTCGTACCGCAGCCGGACCCGGCGCTCCGGGTCACCCCGATGGTGTGCAACCGACATCTGCAGTAACCACCCTGCAATGCCCTGATTCCTACGAGAAAGGCCACGCTTCGTGGTTCTGCGAATATTCGGTGCCTCCTTTGCGGTCACCGTCGTCTCTCTGGTGGTCGCCTTCCTCTACGGCGGCCCCGAAGCTCTGTTCCTCTGCGTGATCCTCGGCATCCTCGAGGTGTCGCTGTCGTTCGACAACGCAGTCATCAACGCCACCGTGCTGCGGCGGATGAGCGAGTTCTGGCAGAAGATCTTCCTCACCATCGGCATCCTCATCGCCGTCTTCGGTATGCGTCTGATCTTCCCCCTCGCGATCGTGTGGGTGGCGTCCGGACTCGGACCGATCGAGGCGTTGAATCTCGCGCTCAATCCGCCGGCCGACGGAGCCGCCTACTTCCCGGACGGCAGCCCCAGCTACGAGACCCTGATCACCGACGCGCATCCGCAGATCGCAGCGTTCGGCGGCATGTTCCTGCTGATGCTGTTCCTGCACTTCATCCTCGAAGACCGCGACATCAAGTGGCTCGAATGGCTCGAGCGGCCCCTCGCGAAGGCCGGCAAGCTCGAGCAACTCGAGGTTGTCATCGCGACGGTGCTCCTGCTGATCACCGCCACCGTGATCGCTCCCGACGACAAGGTCTCGACCGTCATGATCGCCGGCGCACTCGGCATGATCACCTACATCGCGGTCAACGGACTCGGCGAGATGTTCCACATCCCCGAGGAAGGCGAAGAGTCCAGCGGCGGCCCGAGCGGCCTCGCCAAGGCCACCGGTAAGGCCGGCTTCTTCCTGTTCCTCTACCTCGAGGTGCTCGACGCATCGTTCTCGTTCGACGGTGTCATCGGCGCCTTCGCCATCACGTCCGACCCGATCATCATCGCCCTGGGCCTCGGCTTCATCGGCGCGATGTTCGTCCGTTCGATCACCATCTTCCTGGTGCGCAAGGGCACGCTGTCCGATTACGTGTACCTCGAGCACGGTGCTCACTGGGCCATCGGTGCGCTGGCGCTGATCCTGCTGTACTCCATCGGTACGCACGTGCCGGAGGTCATCACCGGCCTGGTCGGAGTCGCCCTGATCGGTGCAGCGTTCGCCTCGAGCATCTACCGCAACCGCAAGATCGCGGCGAGGGAAGGTGCGGATGCTGTGAAGACCAGCATCCCCTGATCCTCGACAGTTCGAATCACATGCAGATGGGAGCCCTCGATCCGACAGCTCGGATCGGGGGCTCCCATCGCTTTTCCGTATCACGTGCGCATTCGCGCAGCTACTTCGACGAAAGGCTCGACATGGCCATCGACTACAACAAGAAGCCCGAGCAGAATGCCGGCGGCATCAACCTGAGCAAGATCAACCTCACCAAGGAATCGCCCACCGTCAGCCTCTCCAAGGCCGGATCGGGCCAAGGTGTGACGCGGGTGAACCTCAACTGGTCGCGCGGTGAGCAGAAGAAGGGCTTCCTCGCCAAGCTCACCGGCGCGAGCGGTGGTGTGGACCTCGATCTCGGTTGCCTCTTCGAACTCGCCGACGGTTCCAAGGGCGTCATCCAAGCCCTCGGCAACAGCTTCGGCGCGCTGAACACCCCGCCCTACATCCACCTCGACGGCGACGATCGCACGGGTTCGAGCACCGGTGGCGAGAACATGTCCGTCAACCTCGAACGTCCCGAACTGTTCAAGCGCGTGCTGATCTTCGCGATGATCTACGAGGGTGCCCCGAACTGGGCGGCCGTGGACGGCGTCGTCACCCTGACCCCGCCGTCCGGCCCGCAGATCGAGGTGCGCCTGGACTCGCCGAACAACGGCGCGCGGATCTGCGCGATCGCGATGCTGCAGAGCGACGGACAGGGCATCACCGTCGAGCGCCTCGTGCAGTACATCGACGGCAGCCAGTCCGATCTCGACCGCGCGTTCGGGTGGGGCATGCAATGGCAGGCGGGGCGTAAGTAGCTCTGTCTTGGACGTCGCCCCGGTCGACATGATCGGCACGGGAGATCCCGTCGGCGCGTGCCGGCGGGATCTCGGTGGTTCCGACCCTGCTCAGCGGGCTCGGCACCACCGAAGTGTGTGTCACTCCTACGGGGCGAGCCGTCGGCTGTCGAACTCCTGACCGCCGGAGGGAATCAGCTTCGGTGGAGAGCGAGGACCGGAATAGTGCGCACTCCGCGGGTCTTTTCCTCGTACTCGGCGAAACCGGGGTAACGACGGGCCTGCTCGGCATAGATGCGGTCGCGTTCGGCGCCGGTAATCTCCTCCACGGTGACCGTGAGGGTCTCGGTGCCGATCTCGACCTCCGCTCGGCCGGCCGTGGTGAGGTTGTAGTACCAGGCCGGATGGGAGGGTGCGCCCCCTTTGCTCGCGAAGACGTACATGATCGCAGCATCCTCCGGGTCCGGCAGATACAGCGTCGGAGTCACCGTCTCGCGACCGCTCTTGCGGCCACGATGGTGAACGAGCATCATCGGTGCTCCCTCGAAGCTGCCGCCGACACGGCCTCCGTTGGCTCTGAATTCGGCGATCACCTGCGCGTTCCAGTCGTCGGACGTACTCATGGGGCGAATCCTCCTGACTACTGCGGGCGGCTTGGACTCATCGGTTCTTCCTCACACATCGTGTCGGGTCCACAGTTCGACCGGCGCTCACGAGGTCGACGTCGACGCCTCCGTCCCACCCGGCGTCGTCACCGCCTCCACCGTCATCAGCCGCGTGATCTCCTCCCCATCCGCCTGTGACGGCAATCCCCAGCCGTCCCGGTAGCCGTACAGCTCGCGCAGGGTGATCGCGTGCCGGTTGCCGTCGGCGATCTCGATGTCGTCGACGGTGATCAGGCCGGGATGCGCCACACCCGTCGCCTGCGCGATCTTGAACACGTCGCGGCGTAGGGCTTCGATGTAGTCGGCGACGCGGTCGGCCTTGGACGGGACGTCGAGTCCTCGGGTGAGCCAGCGGTTCTGTGTGGCGACTCCGGTAGGGCAGCGGTCGGTGTGGCATTTCTGTGCCTGGATGCATCCGATGGAGAACATCGGTTCGCGGGCGACGTTGACCATGTCGCAGCCGAGTGCCATTGCGACCACCGCATTGTCGGGTAGGCCGAGTTTTCCGGCGCCGATGAAGGTGACGTCGTCGGTCAGACCGGCCTCGGCGAACGTCGCGTAGACCCGCGCGAAGCCGCTGCGGAACGGCAGTGAGACAGCGTCGGCGAACACCAAAGGTGCTGCGCCGGTGCCGCCTTCGCCCCCGTCGATCGTGACGAAGTCGACGCCGCGGTCGGTCTCGCTCATCTGCCGTGTGAGTTCGTCCCAGAAGGTCGTATCGCCCACGGCGGACTTGACCCCCACGGGAAGTCCCGTCTCGGCCGCGAGCATTTCGACCCAATCGAGCAGGCCGTCGATGTCGTGGAACTCCGTGTGGCGCGATGGGCTCACGCAGTCCTTCCCGATGGGGATGCCCCGGACTTCGGCAATCTCCGGGGTGACCTTCGCGGCAGGGAGCAAGCCACCGAGCCCCGGCTTGGCACCTTGACTGAGTTTGATCTCCAGGGCACGCACGGGCGCCGACTCGACGACCCGCTTCAATCGTGCGAGGTCGAAGTTTCCGTCCTCGTCGCGGCAGCCGAAATAGCCGGTGCCGATCTGGAAGATCAACTCCCCGCCGTTGCGGTGGTACTTCGTCAGACCACCTTCGCCCGTATTCTGCAGACAACCGGCCGCCCGGGCACCCCGGTTGAGTGCTTCCACAGCGGCGCCCGACAGTGAACCGAAGCTCATCGCCGAGATGTTGACGAACGACTCGGGACGGAAGGCGCGGGCACGTCCCCGGGCAGCGCCGAGCACCTTCGCGGACGGGATCGACACTTTCTCACCCCCGTGAGGGGCACTCGACGGCGGCAGGTCCGAGAACGTGCGGTGCTTGATGATCGTGTATCCGTCGGTGTACTCGATGTCGTTGTCGCTACCGAAACCGAAGGTGTTGGTGACGTTCTTCGACGAGGCGTATATCCATCTGCGCTGGTCGCGGTTGAACGGCCGCTCCTCGTCGTTGTTCGTCGTGATGTACTGCCGCAGTTCGGGTCCCAGCGACTCCAACAGATAGCGCCCGTGCCCGAGAATCGGGAAGTTGCGTAGCAGCGAATGTCGCTTCTGCACAAGATCGTAGGCGCCGACAGCGGCCGCCGCAGCGGCCGGGATTCCGAGCGTTTTCGACCATCCCATCTCCCGAGAGTACGTCCGGACGATGCTGGTCCGGGCGTAATCGCCGACCCGTTTCGGCAGGCGGAGGGCCGGGGTATTCCTCGGCAAACCGTGCGTGGCGAGAGGTGATCGAATGCTGAACCGTGACCGGCAGGCCGACTACGACGAAGGCGACCTCGAGGTCGGGGACCGTAAGAAGGCCGCAGCGGGCGTCACCGGTGTCGCGGTGGCGATGAAACGATCCCTCGAACAGATGGGGCTGGTGCGCTCCGCCGAGACGCTGCTCGAGTTGAACCAGGCCGAAGGGTTCGACTGCCCGAGCTGCGCGTGGCCCGATCCCGACCCCGGCCATCGCAAGATCGCCGAATTCTGCGAGAACGGCGCCAAGGCCGTCGCCGAGGAAGGCACCACCCGACGCGCCGACCCCGGGTTCTTCGCGCGGTACAGCATCGCCGAACTCGCCGAGCACAGCGAACTGTGGCTCGGTAAACAGGGCCGCATCACGCACCCGATGGTCAAGCGACCCGGCGCCACGCACTACACCCCGATCGGGTGGGACGAGGCCTTCACCCTCATCGGTGAGCAGCTGAAGTCGCTGGACGGCCCCGATCAGGCCACCTTCTATACGTCCGGACGCGCATCGAACGAGGCCGCCTTCGTGTACCAGCTGTTCGCGCGGGCGTTCGGGACGAACAACCTGCCCGACTGCTCGAACATGTGCCACGAATCCACGAGCATCGCGCTGCAGGAGTCGATCGGCATCGGCAAGGCCAGCGTGATGCTCGACGACGTGCACAACGCCGAGCTGATCATCCTGCAGGGGCAGAACCCCGGCACCAACCACCCGCGCATGCTCACCGCACTCGAAGAGGCCAAGCAGAACGGCGCGAAGATCCTGACGATCAACCCGCTGCGCGAAGCGGGCCTGGTCAATTTCCGGAACCCGCAGACACCGCGCGGCCTGCTCGGTCGAGGAACGGATCTGTCCGACCTGCATCTGTCGATCAAGGTCGACGGCGACCTCGCGCTGCTGCAGGCGTTCGGGTCGTTGCTCGTCGAATGGGATGCGCTCGACCACGACTTCGTGCAGAACCACACCCAGGGATTCGACGAATGGGTCGAACACATCCGGAACATCGACTGGGACGAGGTGGTCGCCGCGACCGGCCTGTCGCGACAGCAGATCACCGAGGCCGCGCAGATGTTGCGCCGCTCGAAGGCGACGGTCTTCTGCTGGGCTATGGGGATCACTCAGCACCGCAACGCGGTCGCGACCATCAAGGAGATCTGCAACCTTGCGTTCGCGCAGGGCAACATCGGCAAGCGCGGCGCCGGACTGATGCCGGTGCGCGGTCACTCGAACGTCCAGGGCGACCGCACGATGGGAATCTGGGAGCGGGCACCGCAGAGCTTCCTCGACGCGATCGAGAAGGAGTTCGGCTTCGATCCGCCTCGTGAGAACGGTTACGACACGGTCGATTCGATCCGGGCGATGCGTGATGGCAAGGTGCGCTTCTTCCTCGGTCTCGGCGGCAACTTCGTGCAAGCGGCGCCGGACACCGCCGTCACCGCCGAGGCGATGGCCGGCATCGACATGACAGTGCACATCTCGACGAAACCGAACCGCTCCCACCTGGTCTGCGGCACAACGGCATTGATTCTCCCGACGCTCGGACGTACCGACAGGGACGTCCAGGCTTCCGGACCGCAGTTCGTGTCGGTCGAGGACACGACGTGCGCGGTCCACGCCTCCCGAGGACCGTTGAAACCGCCCAGCGAGCACGTGCGTTCGGAGGTCGCGATCATCACCGGCATCGCCGAGGCCACGCTCGGCGACCGCTACGGGCTCGACTGGAAGGCGATGCGCGACGATTACGCGAACATTCGTTCGCGCATCTCCCGCGTCGTCCCGGGTTGTGAGGGCTACGAGGTCAATGTCCGGCGGCCGGGAGGATTCATCCTGCCGCATCCACCCCGGGACACTCGAACCTTCCAGACCGATTCGGGCCTGGCAGAATTCGCGGTCTCTCCGGTGGAGGTGGTTCAGGTACCGCCCGGCCATCTGCTGCTGCAGACGATCCGCAGTCACGACCAGTTCAACACCACCATCTACGGTCTCAGCGACCGCTATCGCGGGATCGAAGGCGGACGGCGCGTCGTGTTCATGCATCGGGACGACATCGCGACGCTGGGCTTCGACAACGGGGACTTCGTCGACCTGTTCACGCTGTGGGACGGCGACGAACGCGAGCGGTGTGCCACAAGGTTCCGGATCGTCGAGTACGACCTGCCGCGAGGGAGCGCGGCCGCCTACTACCCGGAGACCAACCCTCTCGTGCCGCTCGATTCGACGGCGTTGAAGAGCAACTGTCCCACCTACAAGTCGGTCGTGATCTCCCTGGCGCCCGCCGGAAGTCGCGACGACGAGTGTCCGGACGTGCTCGGAACCGCACCCGTGGGATCGGACTGGTCGCACAAGACGAGTCCGGAGCCGAAGCACCTCTCCTGACGGGTGGTCAGGACGCGTCGAATACTCCCTCGCGCAACAGAGTCTCGGCCGCTGCGAAGGCTGCAGCTCGTCGCCTCACGGTGGGCGGTGCCGGTGGGTTGCCGTTCCACTGGTCGAACAGGGTGCTCAGGCTCGAGGCGATGCGTTCCGGCGACTTCCAGTGGCGCCACGCATCGAAGTCCTTCGTGCGCGCGAGTTTCCGTGCTGTCTCGAGCGGGCCGAGTCCGGCCCGATGATGGTCGCGGGCAGCGTCGCGCAGCCACAGCCAGTACTCGCGCAGTGCTCGGATCTCCGTCGCGCCGCACGTCGGCCCGTGTCCGGGCACGTACGCCGCGGCGTCCCAGCCGAGCAGACGGTCGAGCGCCGACAGCCAGTTGTCGAGCGGGCCGTGCCACAGGATCGGCGTCGAACCGATGAACAGTAGGTCGCCGGTGAAGACCACGCCGGCGTCGGGAACACGAGCGACGAGATCGCCGGCCGTGTGGCACGGTCCGAGCTGCTCGAGTTCGACCACGCGACCACCGATCTCCAGAGTCAGGGCGGTCGCGAAGGTGGTGTCGGGCATCCGGGGTGTGCGGCGGGGAAAGCGGGCGTCGCCGCGGACGCGCGCCATGTAGGCACCTGTCGCGCCGATCGGTCCCGGCATCCACCGGATCAGCGAGCCCGTGCCCGCGAGCACCGTGAGAGCGCGCGGTGGAAGATCTTCGCGCATCGCGTCCAGTGCTGCCGTGCTGGTGATGATCCGTGTTTCGGATGGCAGCGTGTCGTTGCCCCACCAGTGGTCGCCGTCGTTGTGGGTGTTCACGGCATCGGTGATCGGAGCATCGGCGACGAGCGGTGCCTGAACCTCGGCGATGCGTCGCGCCCACGCGACATCCCACGCCGTATCGACGACCAGCGATGCGGATCCCGGGGAGACGACCAGTCCCGTGTTGGCCTCGCCCCAACCGCCGGGTGTGCGCACGAACGCCCAGACACCGTCACCGACCTGCTGTAACCCACTCATATCGTCCTCCTCTCGCCACCCTACCGACGTGTCCGTTTCCCGGATGTTCGACTCGGGTAGCCCATGGGCAGCCGTCCTCGACAGGAGCCGATACGACATGAGACTCAGCACCGTGCTCGCGACCGCCGCCGCTACGACGACCACCGCGCTCGTCGGATCGATCGCCTCCCAGGACACGAACTCCCGGTGGTACCGCAAGCTACGCAAGCCGGGTTTCCAACCTCCGGCCGCAGCGTTTCCGATCGTGTGGACCGCGCTGTATGCCGATATCGCAGTGACCTCGGCTGTCGCGATCGACGAGTACACCGATGCCGACGACTACGCGGGTCGCCGCAACTACATCGCTGCGCTCGCCACGAATCTCGTCCTCAACGCGTCGTGGTCATGGGTGTTCTTCAAGTGGCATCGGCTGATGCCTGCCACGGTGGTGGCCGCGCTGCTCGCTGCCAGCACGGCAGATCTGACCCGCCGGACGGCCGAGGCGAATCCGGCTGCGGGTGCCGCGCTGGCTCCGTACTCGGCGTGGACGGCGTTCGCCACACTGCTGACCGGACGGATCGCGCAGCTCAACCGCTGATCCGCGGACGTCACGAGCGGTAATGAGACACTTCTTCGCAATCTGTCTCATCTGTGCGACTGTCGGTACATGACTGTTGCAACGGGGGCGTCGGAGCAGGAAGCGCAGGAACTCGGGGGATCACCGTGGGACTCCCAGCATCGGGAGTTCGACTACGACCTGCACGACATCGAGGGCACGATCCCCGAGAGCCTGAGTGGCACGCTCTACCGGATCGGACCCGGCCGCTTCGACATCGACGGTCATCCCCTGAGCCACATCTTCGACGGCGACGGCATGGTGTCCCGGATCCGCATCGGACCGGACGGTATCCACTATCGGAACCGGTACGTGCGCACGAAGAGTTTCGCCAGGACGAACGAGACACGTCGTCCTCCGAAAGGATTCAGCACGCAGCGGCTCGGCGGTCCGCTCGCCAACGCGATGAGGTTCCCCGAGAACCTCGCGAATACCAGTGTGCTGCTGCACGACGATGCGCTCTACGCCCTCTGGGAAGGGGGACGGCCGCACCGGCTCGACGCGGAGACCCTTCGGACCTACGGTCCCGAATCGTTCGACGGCGCGTTGAAACGGCTCGGCGCGTTCTCCGCGCATCCGAAGATCGACCCGATGACAGGGGACGTCTTCAACTTCGGGCTCGACTTCTTTCCCCGGCCGATGATCCGCTGCTACCGGCTGGACCGTGGTGACCGGCTGCGCGGGCTGGCAACGATCCCGATTCCCAAGCTCGGATTCGTCCACGACTTCGCGCTGACCGAACGGCACATGGTGTTCGTGCTGGGGCCGTTGGTGGTTCGGAATCCCGTCCCGGTCGCACTGGGGTTGCGGCCCTTCGACGATGCGTTGTCGTACCGACCGGAACTCGGCACCACCATCGTCCTGGTGCCGCGGGACGGTGGTGACCCGACGGCCTTCGAACACGACGCGCTGTTCCACTTCCACGTCACCAACGCCTACGAGGCCGGCGATCGCACCGTCGTCGAACTCGTCGCGCACGATCCGGCCGACGGTTGGGAAGGATGGAACGGTCACCTGCGCAACTATCGTGGCGATGCCGGACCGGCCTTCGGCGGCACGCTCACTCGGCTGTCCGTCGACCGCAGGACCCGCCGCATCACCGCCACCGCGGTCGACGATCACGGATGCGAGTTCCCTCAACTCGACCAGCGGTTCGCCACCACCGAGCATCGATTCAGCTACACCGCGTCGGCATCGGTTCCGGGAGGGGATCCCGACTCGGTCACCACGATCGATCACCGCACGGGCACGACGAGCCGGTACACGGCCGAGGCCGGCGACACCGTCTGTGAACCTCTGTTCGCACCGGGCAGCGACACCGAGGGTGACGGCTGGTTGCTGACGCTCGAACACCAGCCCGCGCGCAGGGCCAGCAGGCTTCTCGTCCTGCGTGCCGCCCGGCCGGGCGACGGACCGGTCGCGACGGTGAACCTGCAGCATCACGTGCCGATGACCTTCCACGGCGCGTTTCGGCCCGACAGTGGCGCTACCTCCGACCGGCGGTAGGCCGATCGTCATCTCGCTTCTGACGGATCTACCGTTGCGGCTCGACCGGTCTCGGCTGGGACGTGAAGCGCCGACGCGTGGCGTAGATCAGCCCGCCCACTGCGATCACGGCCGCACCGGTGAGCACCGATGAGCCGGGCAGCGTGAACGCCAGGGCCAGGCATCCGGCCAGCCCGAGTGAAGCAATGATGCGCCCGCGTCGCCCGCCGTCCGGAAGCGTCCAGGCGGAGGCGTTGGCGAGGGCGTAGTAGACCAGCACCCCGAACGACGAGAACCCGATCGCGGCACGGACATCCGCGGTCGCGGCGACGACCGCGACGATCACTCCGACGGCGAGTTCGGCCCGGTGTGGCACCGCGAACCGAGGGTGCACCGCGGCCAGTGCGTGCGGCAGATGCCGGTCCCGTGCCATCGCGAAGGTGGTGCGCGAGACCCCCAGCACCAGGGCGAGCAGTGAACCCAGAGCGGCAACGACGGCCCCGGCGCGCACCACCGGCTCCAACCACTCGACTCCGGCCGCGGTCACCACACTCGACAACGGTGCAGTCGCCTCGGCCAGCCCGCGAGGGCCCAGCACCAGCAGCGCGACCGCAGCGACCGCCAGATAGACGAGCAGGGTGATGCCCAGTGCCATCGAGATCGCGCGCGGTATCGTGCGCGCCGGTTCGCGTACCTCCTCGCCGAGGGTGGCGATCCGCGCGTACCCGGCGAAGGCGAAGAACAACAACCCGCCCGCCTGCAGCACCCCGCCCACGGTGATGTCGGTGCCGAACCCGAGGCGGGTCGCCTCGGCGGAGCCGGAGTTCGACCCTGCGACAACCACCGCGGCGAGTACGGCCAGCACGACCGCCACGATGATCCGGGTCGCGAGTGCCGATTTCTGGATACCGCGATAGTTCACCGCCGTGAGCAACACGACCGCGGCGACCGCGACCGCGTGCGCCTGCTCCGGCCAGGCGTAGAGGCCGACGGTCAACGCCATGGCCGCGCACGAGGCGGTCTTGCCGACCACGAAACACCAGCCCGCCAGATACCCCCAGAACTCGCCCAGCCGTTCGCGTCCGTACACATATGTGCCGCCGGAGACCGGATACCGCGCCGCCAGTCGTCCCGACGAGGACGCATTGCAGTACGCCACGATTGCCGCCACCGCGAGCCCGATCAGCAGGCCCGACCCCGCAGCTCCGGCTGCGGGCGCCAGGGCCACGAAGATCCCCGCCCCGAGCATCGATCCGAGACCGATCACGACTGCATCGGCCGGCCCGAGGCGTCGTTGCAGCCCCTCGGGCGTGCCCGTCCCTGTCGTCTCCGACATCACGGCTCCTTCGCGCGCACCCAGATTGGATCAAAATGATTTGATGTATCTGGTGCTATCATCAGGTGATGGAGTCGGTGCGTCAACCTGTCCCGGCCTTCGTGCAGTTGGCCGCCCATCCGGTGCGGTGGCAACTGCTCACCGCGCTGTCCGGCGGCGACTATCGGGTCCGGGAGATGGTGTCGCTGGTCGGGGAGCCGCAGAACCTCGTCTCCTATCACCTCCGCCTGCTCCGCGACGGCGGGCTGGTGCGGGCTTCCCGCAGCAGCTTCGACGGCCGCGACAGCTACTACCACCTCGACCTCGACCGGTGCACCGAGATGCTGGCCGGTACCGGCGCGGTGCTGCATCCGGCGTTGGGGTGCAACCGCCCGCCTGTGACGTTCACGTCCGCGAAGCCCTCACCGGTGCTGTTCGTGTGCACCGGTAACAGTGCCCGCTCCGTGATCGCGGAAGCTCTGCTCCGGCAGCGCACCGGCGGGACCGTCGACACGACCAGCGCAGGCACCCGCCCGAAACGGGACATGCACCCGAACACGGTGCGGGTGCTGCGGGAAGAGTTCGGGATCGACATCACCGGCCGGCATCCCCGCCACCTCGGCAGTCTTGCCGGCCGCCGCTTCGGCACGGTGATCACCTTGTGCGACAAGGCGCGCGAAGCCTGCCCCGAGTTCGACGACGACACCCGCTCGATCCACTGGAGCATCCCCGACCCGGCGGCAGCCGGCGATGTCGGCGACGACACCTGTCCTGCATTCCGGGCCACCGCTGCCGAGATCGACACCCGCATCCGGTACCTGTGCGAGACCCTCTACGCCACAACATGATCAGGAGTGACCGATGACCACGACCGACGAATATGTCAGCGTCCGGTACCTCGTCGACGACGTATCCGCGGCCGTCGACTTCTACACCCGCCATCTCGGCTTCACCGTGCTCACCCATCCCGCGCCCGCCTTCGCCGATGTGATCCGGGGGTCGCTGCGGCTGCTGCTGTCCGGGCCGGCGAGTTCGGGGGCCCGCGCCACCCCCGAGGAGTTCGCCGGTCCGGGCCGCAACCGGATCCACCTCGTCGTCGACGACCTCGACGCCGAGATCGCTCGCCTGCGCGGTGCCGGCATCGAATTCCGCAGCGATGTGGTGACCGGGCCGGGCGGTCACCAGATCCTGCTCGCCGACCCTGCCGGCAATCTGGTCGAACTGTTCCGACCTGCCGCCGAGAGATGACCGACACCGAAGCGCCGACCCGTGATGGGCGATGATGGAGGCATGCTGGAAACACCCGTCGTCATCGGTATCGGATCCATCTGTGTGGGGTTCGTCTTCTTCATGCTCGCCGCGACAGGCACGCGATCACGCTGGGACAAGAAGATCACGATCACGCTCTTCGCGATCGCGATCGTGTTCATGACGATCATCCCTGTCATCGGCGCGGTGGGGTTCGCGGCCTGACACTCCACGAGGTTGCGGCCGAAGCACTCGCACACCTCGGACAGCCGTGGGAGTATCCACCGCAGGAAACCGAACAGGGGAGGTCGCGGTGGGTGGAGTCAGCGGTGAATTGAAAGATGAGCTGACGAAGCGCCTTTCGTCGGTATTCGACGGAAGCTGGACGCTGCGGCGCATCGAACGGCTCACCGGTGGCGCGAGCCGGGAGACGTGGGCGCTCACAGCGGCGTCGTCCACCGGCACCGTGCGGGAGTTGATCCTGCGCCGCGACCCGCCGGGGCGCGAGGACGCCCACCGGATCGCGATGGAAGCGGCGTCCTTCGACGAGGCGGCGCGAGTCGGTGTGCCCGTGCCCGACGTGATCGACCGCAGTGGTGAGGAGCCACGCCCCGGAATCGGCGCCTATCTCGTGATGTCGCGGGTGTCCGGTGAGGCACTGCCGCAGAAGTTGCTGCGCGACGAGAATCTGGCCGAGATCCGCGCGGCGCTGCCCTACGAACTCGGGCGCATCCTGGCGAAGATCCACCGCATGGACATCGGGGCCGTACCGAATCTCCCCGAGTACGATCCGCTGTGCTTCCTGTTCGACGAGTACGTCGCCACCGGCGCGCCCGTGCCGGCCCTCGAGGCGACGTTCGCCTGGCTGACCGGCAATCGCCCGCCGGCAACCGGAAAAGCATTCGTACACGGCGATTTCCGCAACGGCAACCTGCTCGTCGACTCGGAAGGGGTGCAAGGGGTACTCGACTGGGAATTGGCGCACGTCGGTGATCCGATGGAGGATCTCGGGTGGCTGTGCACCAGGACGTGGCGTTTCGGGTCGCCCCACCCGGTCGGTGGGTTCGGTTCCCGCGACGACCTGTTCCGCGGTTACGCCGACGAATCGGGACAGAGTCCCGATCCTGACGTCGTCCATTGGTGGGAGGTCTACGGATCGCTGCGGTGGGCGGTGATCTGCCGGATGCAGGCCGCCGCGGCCTCGTCGGGAGGCGACAACACCCTCGAACTGCTGGCCATCGGTCGCCGCGTCGCCGAGTGTGAACACGATCTGCTGGATCTGCTCGGCGTTCCCCCGTACGACGATACGGCCGAAACCGCTCCCGATGCGGATCTTCTCGGGACGCCCCGAGTGGAGGAGTTGCTCGAGGCCGTCCGGCAGTTCGTTCTCGAGGTGGGTTCCGGCGCCGATGCGAAGACCCGGTACCGCAGTCGGGTCGCGGCACACGTACTCGGAATCGCCGCGCGGGAGGCCACCATCGCTCCCGCGGTGCGCGAGACGTACCGGGTACGGCTCGCAGGGCTCGGCTACCGTACGGAGACCGAACTCGCCCTCGGAGTGCGTGCAGGACGAGATCACCTCGGCGACCAGCAGGTCGCCGAGGTGATCAGGGGGTTGGCCGCGAACCGGTTGAAGGTCGCGAACCCGAAATATCGATGACGGATCAGTGCGTGCCGGCGACCTCCGCACCGATGCCGGTCTCCGCCCGCACGAGCATCTCGGCGAACTTCTCGTCCTCGAGGCGGCCACGTCCACGACGCTTCTCGCCGACGATCGATCCGATCACGCAGGCGGCGATGCCGAGCGGCATGGTGACGATCACCGGAAGTTGGATGGTCAGGGGAGCGGCACCGCTGCCCATCCACAGCGCTTCGGTGAACATCAGGCTCACGATCGTCGAGACGAGACCGGTGAGCACACCCCACACCGCGCCGGTGGCGTTGAACCGTCGCCAGTTCAGGCTCAGAACGAGGGCGGGCAGGTGTGCGCTGCCGGCCACCATGAACGCCATACCCATGAAGAAGGTGATGTTGGTGTCGTCACCGATGAGCATGGCCAGGGCGATCGCAATGACACTGAACGTCACCGCACCGTAGCGGGCGATGCGTGCCTGCGCGTCGTCTTCTCGGACCTGATCGTCCGCATCGAGGTTCTCGAGCGGTTCCTTCCGGGTGAGGGCAGGCCACACGTCGCGGGCGAAAGTGCCCGCCGCAGAGATCACGACACCGGCGACGACTGCGACGATGGATGCGAAGGCCACTGCCGCGACCAGCGCGAGGGCGACCGATCCGCCGATGGTGCCGGCGCCACCACCGAGTTCGGTGACGAGGACCGGTGCGGCGAGGTTGCCGCCCGGGCCGACGAGGTCCGTTCCGTTCGGGCCGAGCAGTGCCGCGGCACCGAAGCCCATCACGATCACGACCAGGTAGAACAGGCTGCACAGCGCGACGGTCCAGCCGAGCGAGCGTCGTGCCGTGGTCGCTTCCGGAACTGTGAAGAACCGGATGAGGATGTGTGCCATGCCCGCGGTGCCCAGGGCGAATGCGAGGGCGTAGGAGACGAGGTTGATCGCGCTCGTCTGACCGAAGATCAGGCCGGGCGACAGGATGGCGTCGCCCGCGACGGCATTGTCGGTCGCGGCATCGAGGACCTTGGGGAAGGCGAAGCCGAACTGAGCCAGGATGCCGAAGCACACGATGATCGCGAGCACCGACAGGATCGTCGACTTGATGACCTGCACCCAGGTGGTGGCGAGCATGCCGCCGACGAAGACGTAGACGCCCATGAGCGATCCGGCGACGACCACCGACAGCCAGAACGGGATGCCGGAGACGGATTCGAGGAGCACGCCCGCGGCGACGAGCTGGGCGAGCAACACGAAGGTGCCGGTGGCGATGGTGCTCAACGCGACCGCAACCCGCACATTACGGGAGTCGGTCCGGAAGACGAGGACGTCGGCGAGGGTGTACTTGCCGAGATTGCGCATCTTCTCCGCGAGGAGGAACAGGACCGGCAGGAACGAGATGACGGACGTGAACAGGATGACCGTTCCGTCGACGCCCTTCGAGAAGATCAGGCCGGTGGTGCCGAGGAAGCTGCCGGCGGAGATGAATTCGCCGGCGATGGCGAATCCGTTCTGCCAGCTCGAGATCGAGCGTCCGGCGGCGAAGAATCCGTCGGCGCTCTTGGCGCGTCGGGACGCAGCGAAGGTCACCCACAGGGTCAGCGAGATGACGGCGCTGCAGATCGCGATGGCGAGATAGTCGGCGTCGCCGCTCATGATTCGATCTCCTCGGATGCGGGACGGTTCTGCTCGACGGCCGCGACGGCGTCGTCGACGGCAGGGCCGATATAGGTGCGCGAGAGGCGGAAGTACGCCCAGACCAGCACCCAGGTGCCTGCGAACTGTGAGAACACGACCCACAGCGACAGCGGGATGCCGAGGACGGAATTGTCTCCCAGCTGGTCGGGGAATCCGATGAACGCGATCAGGAAGGTCGCGAACAGCACGACGGTGATACCGCCGAGGGCGTTCGTGACACGACTGCGTCGGCGACGCAGTTCCGCGACCTCGGGCAGGTGGAGCATCCTTGTCCAGACGAGCTCGTCCTTCGGGGATGTCGCGTTGTCGCCGGCGACGGTGTCGGTCATGCTCGCACCGCCGCACCACGGGCGCTGTCGAGCGCGAAGAGGTTCTCGTCCCAGCCGGCCTCGAGCGGGCCGAAGAAGTGGAAGCGCACCTGCTTGACCTCGTAGAGCCAGCGGCCGTCGATCTTGACGAGCCGATCGTTGTAGCGCCCGGCGGCGATCGCGGGGGTGCCGTCGGTGACGCACGGTTGCCACAGGAACGAGCGCACCGTGGCGCGGTCGCCGTCGAGGTCGATCTCGAGGTTCGTGATGAAGTGCCAGAAGGAGGTCAGGCCGCCGTCGGCGAGTCCTGCGAAGAAGGAGCGCATCTCCTCCTTGCCTCGGGGATGGGACAGACCGTCGAATTCGCCGTCGTCGGTGAACAGATCCATCAGGGCATCCCAGTTGCCGTCGTCGAGGTGGCGGCAGTACCGAGCGTCGAGCTGCCGGATCGCCTCGAGGTCTTCGAGACGGGTGATGCGTTCGAGAAGGGAGGGTTCGAGCTGGGGGCTGGACACAGAAGATCCTCCGAAGTCCGTTTATTAACGACCGTTCATGTGAGCTGGACCATAACAAGCGCGTAGATCTGCGTCAATGGGAAGGTTGTTGCTGGTCGGCGCCCCTCGTGCTTACTGTGCAGGGATGAACAGCCGGTCGAACGGTACGTCCTCGTCCATTCGCGAACGGATTCTCGAGACCGCACTCGACGAGTTCTACGAGTGCGGTTTTCACGGCGCGACGATGCGCAACATCGCCAACGCCGCAGGTTGCAGCGCTGCCAACGTCTACAACCATTTCGAGAACAAGTCGGAATTGCTCGTGGAGATTCTGCGTCGCGCGAGCGACGAGCAGTTCACGGCGACCCGCAATGCCCTACGGAAGGTCGGCGACGACCCCGCCGACCGGTGGCGCGCGGCCGTGGCCGCCCACGCGCTGTACACCGCGCGGAATCCGCGTGCGTGCCTGGTGGCGAACTCCGAACTGCGCTATCTCGGCCGGCTCGACCGCAAGCGCGTGGTCGGTTCCCGCGACGCGCAGGAACAACTGTTCGTCGACATCGCAGAAGACGGTGTTGCGCAAGGGATCTTCTCCTTGGAGCGGGTGCACCAGGGCGTCACCGCGGTGCTGACGATGTGCGCCGGCATCCCTCTGTGGTTCCGGGAGAACGGCCCGCTCACGGCCCAGGAGGTCGCCGACGACTTCGCCGGATACGCGCTCAATCTGGTCGGATATTCGCTCTGAACCGTTGACGGGCTTTGGGTGCCGTGCTGTACTGGGTGAACAAGCGTTAATGACCTACTCCGGTCCATCGAAGGAGTGCACCTCCCATGACCCACCGCCCCTCGCAGCCGCGCATCGACTCGCCGCGTTATCTCACCGAGGAACGACTCGCGATCCGCGACCTCGCCCGCGACTTCGCGATGACGAAGGTGCTGCCCGTCGCCAACGAACTCGACCCGGTCCAGGGCACGATCCCCGACTCGCTCAAGAAGGAGATGGCCGAGATCGGCTTCTTCGGGATCATGATCCCCGAGGAGCACGGCGGTCTCGGACTCGGCGTGTTCGAGTACTGCCTCGTCGCCGAGGAACTCTCGCGGGCTTGGATGAGCGTGTCGGGTCTGCTCGCCCGCGGCAACGGCATGGGCGGCGGCTTCACACCCGAGCAGGAGGCGGCGCTGCTGCCCAAGGTCGCGCGTGGTGAGTATCTCGGCGCGTACGCGCTGTCGGAGGCCGAGGCCGGATCCGACGTCGCCAACATCTCGTGCCGCGCCGTGCGCGACGGCGACGACTGGGTCGTCAACGGCACCAAGATGTGGTGCACCTACGCCGACGAGGCCGACTACCTCGTCCTCTTCGCCCGCACCGATCCGAACAAGGATCCGGCCAAGCCGCACCGGGGGATCAGCGCCTTCCTCGTCGAGAAGGAACGCGGCGTGTTCCCCGAGGGCGTCTCGGGCACCAAGGTCCGCAAGATCGGTTACTTCGGCTGGAGCACCTGGGAGCTCTCGTTCGACAACTTCCGCATCCCGGCGGACAAGATGCTCGGCGAGGAGGGTAAGGGCTTCTACCTCGCCGTCTCCGGTCTCGAAGTGGGCCGCGCGCACACCGCCGCCCGGGCGATCGGTCTCGCCCGCGCCGCGCTCGAGGATTCGATCGAGTACGTGCACACCCGCCGTCAGTTCGGCCGCCCCATCGGCGACTTCCAGCACCTACGGTTCAAGATCGCGAAGATGGCCGCAGACATCGAGGCCGCGCGTCAGCTGATGTACTCGGTGGCTACCGACATCGACACCGGCCGCCGGTGTTCGCTCGAGGCGTCGATGTGCAAGCTCGTCGCCACCGAGATGGCCGAGCAGGTCACCAGCGAAGCCGTGCAGATCCACGGTGGCGCCGGCTACACCACCGACTTCCAGGTCGAACGCCACTGGCGCGACGCGCGTCTGACGAAGATCTTCGAAGGCACCAGCGAGATCCAGATGCGCATCATCTCCGACGAACTCCTGGGAAGGCCCGAATCGGCATGAGCGCACACACCACCACGCGACCGCTCACCGTGGGCGACCGGGTCGCCTCCGAACCTCGTGCCGTGGCCGACGTCCTGACCGCCGCCGGTTCCGTCGCGCCGGCCGGCACGCCCGTCCTCGGTGCCCTGACCGTCGCATCGCTCGTCCCGCCCGTGCCGGGTGGCGTTCCGTCCGGATTCGACTGGCACACACACGATCCGGTCTCTGCCTCGGACATCGTCTCGGCGGACGCCGTGATCACCCGCGTGGCCGGCCGAACGATACGCCGTTTCGTCCGACTCGTGGACGCCACCGGTGTGGTACGCGAATCCGGAACCGAAACCTGGTCTTTCGGCAGCGAACTGCCCGTCCTTCCCGAACTGGATTTCTGCACACCCGTCTGGGGCGGCCTGCTCGCCGTGAGCCTTTCCGAGGACCGGGAATTCACCTCGTCGCTGTCCACCTGGGATGGCACCATCGGGTTGCGCAGCGGCGAGACCGAACTGCACCTGCGCATCTACAAGGGCCGGATCGTCGACGTCACCCGGCGCACCCCGCACGGCGCGACATTCACCTTCGTGGCACCCGACCACGCCTGGACCGACCTCGTCCTGTCCGAGGAGAACGACTTCATGCGTCGCGCCATCCGCGGTGAGTTCTCCTCCACCGGGGACGGATACGAGTACCTGCGCCTGACCAAGCCGCTCAACACGATCATCGGGCACGCCCGTGCCCTCGCCCGAAAGGCCCGCTCATGATCGAGGCCCGCTACCTGGAGATCGGCGGAGCGCTCGGCTTCGTCGAGATCGTCACGCCCGACGCGCATTCCGGCAATGGGTTCGACGTGACGGAACTGCCCACGGTCCTGTGCATCCACACTGCCGGCCAGAGCGGGGTGCAGTGGCGTCACGTCGCTCGCGCTCTCGCCGAGCGCGGCTACCGCGTGGTGGTACCCGATCTGCCCGGGCACGGTCGTTCGGAGCCGGCGCCGGATGGTCCCGTGACGAGTCTGATCACCTACGGCGACTGGTTGTGCGCGGTGCTCGACGAGCTCGGCGTCGACCGGCCGTTCGTCATGGGCTGCTCGATCGGCGGCAAGCTCACCCTCGAGCTCGCGACCCGCCCGGACCGCCCGCTGTCCGGTGCCGTGGCCATGGAAGCCGAGGCCGGCCCGGGGCGCGTGAACGTGGCCGGATTGCGCCGCGAACTCGAGGACGTCGCCGGACCGTCGCGGTCCGAACGCACCTATCTGGGAACCCTTGCATCCGTGGGGCGTTCGGTCCCGGAGGCGCAGGCGCACACGATTGCGCTCATGCACAAACGGGAGGATCCGGAGATCTCGTCGTCGGATCTCATCGGCTGGGGAACCCACGACGTGCGCGACCGGCTCGGCCAGGTGACCGCACCGATCCACCTCGTCGCCGGTGTCGACGACCCGTGGATCGACCCCGATGCTGTGGCGCAGGCCGCGGACATGATCAACGACGCTCTTCCCGGACGGGCCCGCTTCACGGCACTGGCCGGCATCGGGCACTATCCGATGGAGGAGATCGACGACTTCGCCGCACTCGCCGACACCTGGATCGGTGAGTTGCGCCGGGCCGGTATTCCCGAGGAGGCAGCGCTGTGACCACCACCCGACTCGACACCCTGCCTGCCCTGCTCGACGGGCTCGTCGCCGCGAATCCGGATGCACCGATCGCCTACGACATCGTCGACGACGCAGCGGTGGCCCGCAGTCGCGGAGAGTTCCGCGACCGCGTCGAGGCCGTGCGAGGCGAACTCGAGCAGATCGGCCTGAGCGCCGGTCGATGTGTCGCCGTGATGCTGCCGAACTGGTCCGACGCACTCGTGTGGCAGTTCGCGGCCTCCGCGCTCGGCGCCCACGTCATCGGCGTCAACACCCGCTACAACACCCGCGAGGTCGCCCACATCCTCACCGCCGCGCGACCTGCCGTCGTCGCGGTGCCGGCCGCCTTCCACGGACTCGACCTGTTCGGTCGGCTCACGGAGGCCGCGGAGTCCGTGTCCGAGGTGGCCACCCCGGTGGTCGCGGTGGTGCCCGGGCCGGCGAACGCGTCGGCGTCCCCGGCCGATTTCGACCTCGGTGGAGGGGCCTGGACCGCAGGCAGCGGCGACACGCGTGGTTCGAGTGCACCCGAGACGCCCGACACCGCGACACTCACCCCGGCGGGTGCCGACGACGATCCCGAGGACCGGATCGCGGTGGCGTTCACGACGTCCGGTTCCACCGGCGTACCCAAGCTGGCCGCACACCGCGACAGCGCGATCGTCCGCCACGGTCGCGCCGACGCCGCGATCATGAAGGTCACCGAAGGTGATGTCGCCCTGTGCGTGCTTCCCGTCTCAGGTGTATTCGGTTTCAGCACAGCGATGGCTGCCCTCGCCGGTGGTGGAGCACTGCTCATGGAGACCGTCTTCGACCCGGCCGCCGTACTGCGCCGCATGCGGGACGTGAAGGTCACCCATGCGGTGGGCGCCGACGATCTGTTCGGCCGCCTCTACGACACCTGGCACGAGGGTGAACGCGTCGACCTGTCGTCGTTGCGCTGGGTGGGTATCGCCGACTTCCTCGGCCGCTCCCACGAGATCGCCCGGTGGCTGCGCGACGAATTCGGCACCCACACCTCCGGGGTGTTCGGCTCGTCGGAAGTGTTCGCTCTCGCGATGCTGTGGAACGCCGACGATCCCGAGTCGGTGCGGTGGAACGGTGGCGGTCGCGCTGTCGACACCGCGATCGAACTGCGGGTCGCCGATCCCTACGACGACCGGGTCCTGCCGGCCGGAGAACAGGGCGAGCTGCAGTTCCGCGGTCCGAACGTCGTCGACGCCTATCTCGGCAACCCCGATGCTGCTGCGCGCGCGTTCACCGCGGACGGATGGTTCCGCAGCGGCGACCTCGCGGTCGACCTCGGTGACGGTGGTTATCGCTACGTCTGCCGGATGGGTGACGTGCTGCGCCTGCGTGGTTTCCTGGTCGACCCCGCCGAAATCGAGGTACGGCTGGCCGAGCATCCGGGCGTGGGCACCGCCAAAGTTGTCGGTCTCACCGGCGAGGGCGGTTACACGGAGGCGGTCGGCTTCGTCGTGCCGACACCCGACGCTCCGGCCGGCACCACCGCCGACGCATTGAAGGCGTGGTGCCGCGAGACCCTCGCAGCGTTCAAGGTGCCCACGGCGATCCACATCATCGAACGGATGCCCACGACGGTCGGCGGCAACGGTTCCAAGATCCGTGCCGTCGAGCTGCGCGAATGGGCCCGGGAGTGGGCGGGTACCGAACGCGACTTCCGAAGCGTCTGAACGATCTACGACGCGCCCGGCCGGCTCGGTTACCCGGCCGGGCGCTCGCGCGTGGGCGGTGCGTGATCGGGGGCGACCTCCGCCGCGATCCTGCGGAACAGGGCATCGGCCTCGTTCACGTATCCACCGGTGTCGTCGAAGGCCTCCGGCTCGTAGGTCACTGCGACCGCGATCGCCACCTCCCGTTCGGGCAGATACGCCTCGACGGCGGAGTAACCACCGAACATCGGATTCTGAATCAGCCAGTCGCCGGTGATCACCACACCGAGTCCGTAGGTGTACGCCTCCGACTGTTCGAAGCAGGTCGGGCAGTCCGGTTGCGCGTGGGTACGACCGCGTAGATCGGTCGAGACCATTGCCTCGTACGACTTCTCCGAGAGCAGTTCGCCGGTGCCGATCGCCACGGCGGTGTCGTGCAGGTCGAAGATGGTGCTGGTCTGCACGCCTCCCTCGGTGATGGTCCACGACGGGTTCCAGAAGGTGCTCTCCTCATAGAAGGGGGTGCCCGCCGGAACACCCAGGAACTCGCGCCGTTCGGAGGAGAAGGCGTGCAGCACCGGGTCGGGCATCGCGGCCGTCTGCGATGCCGTGGTGCCGTCCAGTCCCAGGGGTTCGAGCACCCGTTCCCGAACGAGTTCGTCCATCGGCCGGCCGGTGATCTCCTCGAGCGCCAGGCCGAGGATCACATAGTTGGTGTGGGCGTAGTTCCAGTTGGTGCCGGGATCGTAGAGCAAGGATGTTGACGTCACGTACTCGAGGAGTTCGTCCGGAGTCCACGCGCGGAACGGATCCGCGTAGTTCGCATCGGCGAACTCGTCGTTGCCGAGGACGTAATCCGGGTAGCCCGAGGTCATCTGCGCCAGCTGGCCGAGGGTGACACGCTCGGCGTGCGCGAGATCGGGCAACCACTGCGACACCCTGTCGTCGAGGCCCACCACGCCCTCGTCGACGAGTTGCAGCAGCACCGTCGCGACGTACGAGATGGCGACGGCGCCGTTGCGGAAGTGCATGTCGGTGGTCGCCGGCACACCGGTCATCGACTCCCCGAACGCACGGGTGACGATCTCTTCACCGCCCTCCGAGACCCGCACGAGGACGGCGCGCAAGTGCCGGTCGGCCATGGCCTCGTCGACGAGCCGCACGATCGCGTCGGCCTCGGCGCTGTTCGCCGGCTGGGCCTGGGCGGCCGGATCGTCACCCGATGGTGAACAGGCGCACAGGATTCCGACGGCGCAGATCAGCGCCGGAGCCTTTCGTCCGATCAGCATGCCGAAAGTGTGACAGCTCCGCGCCGCCGGAAACAGTCGATTCGTTCAATTGCGACATTCCGTGGCGACGCGACCCCTCGTGAGGATCGACAGCGAGGCGGCGACCGCGCACAGGGACGCTCCGGCCCACCATGCGTAGGTGTAGGTGCCGAGGTTGTCGCGGATGACCCCGGCACCGAAAGCGGCCGCCGCGGCACCGATCTGATGGGAGGCGAACACCCAGCCGAACACGATCGTTCCGCGGTCGCCGAAGATCCGGCGGCACAGCATCGCGGTCGGCGGCACGGTGGCGACCCAGTCCAGGCCGTAGACCACGACGAACAGGATCATGCTGGGATGCACGGACTCCTGCAGTAACCAGGGCAGCAGGAGCAGACCCACGCCGCGGAACGTGTAGTAGAACGCCAGCAGCTTGCGGGGATCGAACTTGTCGGTCAGCCATCCGGAGGCAATGGTGCCGACGATGTCGAAGATTCCCACGGCGGCCATCAGGCTCGCCGCGGTGGTCGTGGGCATGCCGTGGTCGTGGGCCGACGGGATGAAGTGGATGCCGACGAGTCCGTTGGTGGTGGCTCCGCAGATGGCGAAGGCGATCGCCAGCGCCCAGAACGCCCGGTGACGCACCGCGAAGGCCAGCCCTTCGAGAGCGCGGGTGACAGCACCACCGGTCGCTCGCGCCGGCGCGACGTAGGTCTCGGGGTCGGCCCCGTAGGGCAGGACACCGCGCTCGTCGGGGTGGTCGCGGATCACCGCCCACACCAGCGGGACGACGACGAGCGCCGCCGCGGCGATCACGAGGGAAGCCTGTCGCCACCCGACGTTCTCCGCGAGCGCGGCCACGGGAGGGAGGATCACCAGCTGACCGGTCGCGGAGCCGGCCGTGAGGATGCCCATCACCAGGCCGCGCCGTTCGACGAACCACCGGTCGGCGATGGTCGCCGCCAGGACCAGGGCCATCGACCCTGTGCCGGTACCGATGAGCAGTCCCCAGAAGACGAGCAACTGCCACGAGGCGGTCATGGCGATACTGCCGCCGGCGCCGAGGGCCACCAGGAACAGCGCCGACGAGATGACCCGTCGCATGCCGAACCGGTCCATCAGAGCGGCGGCGAACGGTGCGACGAGCCCGAACAGGACGAGGTTGATGCTCACCGCGAGCGACATGACGCTCGTCGACCAGCCGAACTCGTCGTGCAGCGGCACCATGAGCGCGCCGGGTGCCGCCCGGAAGCCGGCGGCGCCGAACAACGCGAGGAAGGCCACCGCGGCGACCCACCATGCCGGGTGGATCCGGGCCGGGCGGCGGTCGCTGCGCTGGGCCGGGCGCACACTCATCACGAATTCACTTTCTTCGAGAAAGCAACAGGATGAGCAGACGATACCCAGCAGCTCGTCGTGGGAGACGAGCGGTCAGCTGCCCGAGCTCCCCGGCGTCCGGTAACTCGCGTCGCGGCGCGCGGCCTCGTCGACCTGTTCGGGGGTGAGCAAGGCGATCGGCGTGGAGCGCGCGGCGCCGGATGCGATGGTGCGGAGTTCGAGTGTCGCGGCCGCGATCTCGTCGGGCACCTCGCCGAGCACGTACAGATCGTGACCACCGAGCGCGAAGTGCACCGAATCGACCGTCCCGCCCACGCTTTCGACCATCCGGACGATGGCGTCGCGCCGGGACGTGCCACCGTCCGTGAGCAGACCGCGGGCACCGTCCGCGGTGTAGTTCACCTGCCAGAGATATCGCGGCATGATCGTCTCCTTTTCGGGGGATGTCGACCTCCATGGTCGGTCCTCCTCACGTCGTCGCGGACGGTTTCGCCGGTAATCGAGGCCTAGTCTCGATACGAAAGACCGCATCCGTCATCGAAAGGGAGTGCCGTGCCGAAACGACCCATGCCCGAGGCCGTCGCCGAATTCCTCGCCCAGCCCAACTACGCCACGATCAGTTCCCTGCGCCCGGACGGTCAGCCCGTCTCCGTTCCGACCTGGTACGTCTTCGAGAACGACCGCATCCTCGTCAACATGGACTCCGGCCGCAAGCGCCTCGAATACCTGCGGAACGATCCGCGGGTGAGCTTGTCGGCGATGGATCCGCAGGACTGGATCACGCACGTCAGCATCCAGGGACGGGTCGTCGAACTCGTCGACGATCCGTCCCTGGAGGACATCGACCGGATTGCTCGCCACTACACGGGCAAGGCGTACCACGCGCGGGACGGCAAGCGCGTGAACGCATGGATCGAGATCGACCGCTGGCACGCCTGGGGACGTCTGCGCAACGCCTGAGATGGATCGGGGAGAAGGTCGGTGGTCAGAGGATGCCGGCCTTCTTCGCCGCGCTGCGTGCCTGGAACGCCAGGATGATGAGCAACACGCCGAACAGGATCGCGTAGATGCCGAGCAGGACGATCAGGCTCAGGATGCCCTCGCCGGGGAAGATCAGCAGCACGATGCCGAACAGGACGGCGACGACGCCTGCGAGCACCGACCACACCCATCCGGACTCGGGGACCTTCCGGAATCGGATACCGCCGACGATGCCGGTGATGCCGAACAGAATGGCGTAGAACGCGATCACGTACAGCAGTGCCAGTGCGGTGATGCCGGGCCAGAACAGCGCGACGAGACCGGCGAGGACGGAGACGACACCCATGGCGAGCCACCAGCCCCAGCCCTCGGGCTTGTCTCGGACCGACTGGACGACCAGCACGATGCCGTCGATGATCGCGTAGGCCGCGAAGACGACCACCAGAGCCCAGACGGTGATGCCGGGCCAGACGAGTGCGACGACACCGAAGAGGACGGCGAGGATGCCGCGCAGCAGCACCACCCACCAGATCTGCTTCAGCAGTGATCGGAACGGATCGTTGGAAGAAACCGAGCTCGTGGACATGACGGCTCCTGGCGTGTGATGTGATCTTGTAGCCCAGAGGATAAGCGCGGTTGTGGTGCTGCGCGTGCCGAATCGAAGCCGAGGTTACGCTCGGAAACGTGGCCGCGGCGAGGATCGGGATATCGGGATGGCGCTATCCGGGCTGGCGCGGAGACTTCTACCCGGAAGGACTCGTCCAGCGCCGGGAGCTCGAATACGCCGCCCAGCGGTTCGGATCGATCGAAATCAACGGCTCGTTCTACTCGCTGCAGCGCCCGAGCAGTTATCTCGCGTGGCGGGACGCCGCACCCGACGACTTCGTCTACGCCGTCAAGGGCGGGCGGTTCGTCACCCACATGAAGCGGCTCGCGGGTGTCGACGACGCCCTCGCCAATTTCTTCGCCTCCGGTGTGCTCGCGCTCGGCCCGAAACTCGGACCGGTGCTGTGGCAGCTCCCGCCGACCCTCGGTTACGAGGAGGACAGGCTCGCGGACTTCTTCGCCCGGTTGCCCCGCACGACGACGGCCGCCGGCGAACTCGCCCGCCGGCACACCGACAAGCTCGCCGACGACCGGGCGTGGGTGGAGGTGGACGCCGAGCGTCCGTTGCGTCACGCCGTCGAGGTGCGGCATCCCGACCTTGCAAGCCCGGAGGCCGTGGAGTTGCTGCGCACGCACGACATCGGGCTCGTCGTCGCCGACACGGCCGGAAAGTTCCCCTTTCTCACCGACGTCACGAGCGATTTCGTCTACGTACGGATGCACGGCGACAAAGAGTTGTACGCGAGCGGGTACACCGCCGAGGTCCTCGACGTGTGGGCCGAGCGGATCCGCGGATGGCTGGATGACGGCAGGGACGTCTACGTGTATTTCGACAACGACATGAAAGGCTGGGCACCGCACGACGCGCTCGCGTTGCAGCAACGCCTGTGACCGGGCGTCCGGAGGAAGGACAGGAGATCACTGTGTGGCCCGACCACTGGCCGAGGACGCCGCGGGAGATCGCGACGGCCACCGCCGATGCGCTCGCTGCTGCCCGCAGCGAGTCGGCCGAATCCTTCGACGAGGCGGTCGCGGTGCTGGCCGACCTACCCTACGAGCAGGTCACTGCCGTGCATGCGGGCATGGTCCGGGAGTTGCTCGAGGAACTGCATCCCGACGGTCTGGCCGGTGAGGACGTGCAGGCCGTGCTCGAACGCTCCGTCCGCTCCGGGCTGCGATGGTTGCCGTCGCTCGAACCCGAGGCCGTAGTCGCCGTGCTCACGGGTGCACTCGGCGTGTCCGATCCCGACGCCGAACGCCCGAAGATCCGTCCCGAGCAGTATCTGGCCGCGGGCCTGCTCGTCGTCACCGATCTCGTCGCCGCACGTCGCGTGTCTCCCGAGGCGTATCTGCGCCACGCCGTGAGCGAGATCGAACGGGCCGAGACGCAAGAGATGCCCTGATCCTCCGGATCAGGCCGGGTAGTGGTTCTCGACGTTGCGGACGACCTTGCGCAGCAGGTCGGACAGGACCTGCACTTCGTCGTCGTCGAGTCCGTCGAGCATCTGCCGCTCGCGCGCCAGGCGCCGTGGGAATTCCTTCTCGACGAGTGCGCGCCCGTCGTCGGTGAGGGTGAGCAGCACCACGCGGCCGTCGCGCTCGAGTCGTTTGCGTTCGACGAGACCGAGTGTGGCGAGTCGCTCGGTGTGCTTCGTTGTCGACGCACCGGAGATGCCCGTGATGGAGGTGACCTCGCTGGCCCGCAACGGATGGTCGCTGCGGGCGAGTGCGCTGAGTACCTCGAATTCGCTGCGGCTGATGCCGCTCGCCTCGAGTTCTCGATCGAAGTAGGTGAGCGCGAGCGACCCGATTCGGGTGATGCGCCCGATCACGTCGATGGGACGGACGTCGAGGTCCGGGTACCGGGCTGTCCATCCGAGACGTACGCGATCGACGTAATCGGGCTGGGGTGTCTCGGAGGGCATGTGGCAAGTCTAACTGTAGAAGCCAAACAATTTCATAGATATTTCACCAGTAAAGTAATATCGTGGGTGAATGCTTGCCCGCCGACTCGAAGACCGCTCCCAGCTCCGTCACGCCCACGGAGCGCTCGCGCATTCACTGTCGGCGACCGCGTGGAAGGACGCCCTCGAGGTGCGGCGCGGCGATCCGACCGTGGCCGTCGCGCTCCGTGTGGGGTTCGCGACGATGCTCGCCCTCGTCGGCGGCGGTCTGCTCGGTTACGGACAGGTGGCCGGCTTCGCCGCCCTCGGTGCACTCACCAGTGCCTTCCTGCGATACGAGCCGTATCCGCGTCTCGCGGTACGACTTCCGTGGGTCGGTCTCGGCATCGTCGGTTACACCGCGTTCGGCGCTGCGCTGGGTGCGATGGGTGCTCCGCTGTGGGTGCAGATCGTCGTGCTCTCCCTGGGCTCGGCCGTCGCCTACTGGGTGTTCACGGCCTTCTCCCTCATGGGCCCCGGCCCGGTGATCCTCATCTTCGCGGCCGCCGGCGCCGCCGGTTTCTCCGACGGATGGGGAGATGCGGGCCTGATCGCCGCCGCGGCGGCGATCGGTGCGCTGCTCGGCTACGTCGTGGCGATGCTGCCCGCGCTCTCCCATCCCCATACGCCGGCTCGTCTCGCGGTCGCGCGCGCCCTCGCGGCGGTTTCCGCCGTCGAAACCCGCGGTGCGGACGCCGTTCCCGCAGCGCGACAGAGTATCCGGAAGGCACGCGAGACCGTCGCGCTGAATGCCCCGCGGCGTCCGGACGTCCATGTCCATGAACTGGTCGCTCTGCTCGACGCGGCCGACACGGTGCTCGACAGCGGGTCGCACGACACCTCCCGCGCACGCCGCGACGACTTCGCCCGGTTCGAGGCGGAGCTTCGGAAAGCGCGGCGCGACATCGAGATTCCACGCGTCGATGCCGAGGGGCGGGCGGTGCTGCCGACGCCGCCCGGCTTCGTCCGCGAAGGATGCGGTCGTCTGCTCGACCGTCTCGTGCTGATCGGAGCGGCCCGGATCTTCGTCGCGTCGTTGCTCGCCGCGTCGTTCGCCGCACTGATCGGGCTCGACCATCCGTTGTGGGCTGCGATGGGCGCGATGGCGGCACTGCAAGGTCTGAACTACCGAAACACCGTCCAGCGCGCTATTCAACGTCTGCTCGGAAACGTGGGCGGCGCGGTGATCGCCGCCGGGCTGCTGGCGCTCGACCTGGGCTACTGGCCGGTGGCCGCAGCCGCCGTGTTGTTCCAGACGCTCACCGAACTCACGGTGACCCGGAACTACGGCCTCGCCTCGGTCGGGGTGACGACGATGGCGTTGCTGCTTACGGGTCTCGGGCAGCACGCGGGTCCGGGCCTCGCCGTCAACCGGGTCGCCGACACCGTCATCGGCGTGGTCGTGGGCGTGATCGTCGCTGCGGTGACCATCCGACGCGACGACCGGCACCATCTCGTCGCGTGACGAGACAGCGCCGGTCGTCGGTGAGGATCGTCCGCCCCGGGAGGCGACGGTGGTGATGCTCAGGAGTGAGCGGCTTCGAACCGCTCGAGGATGTGCCGCGGGATGCGACCGCGCGAGCTGACGTCGTAACCCTTGTTGCGGGCCCAGTGCCGGATCGCGGCGAGTTGCTCCGGCGATCGGGTGGGCGGGATCGCCTTGTGAGTACCCGATGTCCGGGTACGGGCCTTGGCCGCAGGCTTCTTCGGCGTGATCGTGTGTGTGGTCGAGGCGTGCTGAGCAGGCGCCGTCTCGTGAAGCCACGGGCGGAGTACCGCCAGGAACTTGTCGGCGTTCGCCGGTCGAAGATCGATCTCGTACTCGTCGTCGTCGACCGTGATGCGGAACGACTGTGCCAGACCCTCCATGATCGGTTGGCCGTCGATATCGTCGAAATATTGGACGCGCACTTTCTGTGCCACGTTTATCTCCTTGTCCCCGAACTGTGCGCTGTCGACGCTAGTTCTTACTCGGGGGTAGGTTCAAGTCGCGAATGTACGATCCCACCCGCTCGACGAAATGATCGAAGAACTCGGCCGGACGGGTGCCCGCCACGATATCCGCGTTCGGCGTCCTCTGCCACATACCGGACCGGTCGGCGACCGTGGTGCCACGGGTCAGCCGGCCGTCGAGTTCGACGTCGACCGTTGCGGGGCGGGAGGTGTACGGAACCGTGCCGAGCGCGACCGCTGCGGCGAACGGGTCGTGCACGTGTGCGAGGAAGCCGAGTCCCTGGTCCCGATGGAATTCCATGTAGAACCGCAACGCATCGGAGATGTAGCGGATGAGAGGCACATCGGCCGACGACCGCGTACCGCGCGGAGCGTCCGGTGAGAGCTCCCCGGATCGGGGCACACCGACCACGTCCCCGATCCGCGCGACATGCTCGGGATGCATCTCGATCGACTCCGTGACGTCGAGCGGGCACACGACCGGCCGCCTGTCGGGAGGAACGATCGAGAACGCGTCGAACACGACTTTGGCGGCCTCCGGGTCCACCGCGACGTTCCATTCCGAGGTCGGCGTCGTATTACCCGGATGGTGGAAACACCCACCCATGATCACGAGGCGACGCAACCGCGACGGCAGTTCGGGATCGATGCGCAGGGCGAGGGCGAGGTTGGTGAGCGGACCGGTGACGAGCCCGGTGAGCTCTCCCGGATGCTCGCGGGTGAGATCGACCCAAGCCTGCGCGGCCGACCGCGACGACCGTGACCGCGACGCCGCGGGAAGCTCCGCGTACCCGATTCCCTGCGGACCGTGTGTGTCCTCCGTGGTCATCAGCGGCGCGACCAACGGAACCTGCGATCCGGCAGCCACTTCGATGTCGGGCCGGCCGCACACCTCGAGCCAGGACAGGGTGTTGGCGGTGACCTGGTCCACCGGCACGTTCCCCGCCGTGCACAGGGCGGCGACGATCTCGGCCTCCGGGCTCGCGACGAGATAGAGCAGGGCGAGGGCGTCGTCGATACCGGTGTCGACGTCGACGATCAGGCGGGTACGGGCGGCCGGAACATCGGGTTCGTGTACGTGCACGATCCCATCTTGGGGCATCCCGATGAGCGTGCCGCGGCCGGTGCTGGGAGAATTCCCGAATGCACGAGCGTAAGAACCGCGGTTATTTCACCGAGGACGACGGTGTCTACCTGCCGACGAAGTACGCGACCAGCCCGTGGTCGGACACGATGCTCAACGGGCCGTGTGTGAGCGGTCTGGTTGCACGCGAGCTCGAGATCCACCATGCCGTCGAGGGTTTCGTCCCGTCCCGGTTCACGCTCGATCTCTTCAGGCCGGTCCGTAACGAGCCGATCACCTTCACCACGACCCGCGTGCGCGACGGCAATCGCATCCGCGTCGCCGACGCGAACCTGATGCAGGGCGGTGAGGTCTCGGCGCGCGCGACGCTGACCTTCCTGCGCACGTCGGCGCCGCCGCCCGGATCGGTGTGGACGCGCGGTGAGTCCCCGACGCCTCCTCCCGGTTCCCTCGAGACCCAGCCTGGGCCGCTCCAGGTCTCGTCGTGGTACGGCAGTGACGGGCCTGGATGGACGCGGGTGCGTTCGGAGCACCAGAACTCCGACCGGAAGCGACTGTGGTCGCGGCAGCTGTCGATCATCGTCGGCGAGGAACTGTCGCCGTTCGTCAACACCGCGACCGTCGGCGAGGGAACGTCCTTCGTGACCAACTGGTCGGACAAGGGTGTCGGCTACATCAATTCCGATGTCACCTTGGCGCTGTCCCGCCTGCCGGAGGGGCCCGAGGTCGGTATCGAGGCCGACAACCACATCAGCAGCGAGGGCATCGCGGTCGGTACCGCGGTGCTGTTCGACCGTCTCGGCGCGTTCGGCACCGGCGTGGTGACCGCCCTCGCGAACGCGCACCGGCAGGTCGATTTCGGATGACACGAACAGGAGCGATGTCATGCGCGTGCGGCGGATCGTCGATCTGACCCACGTCGTCTCCCCGGACATCCAGGTCTATCCCGGGGATCCGGCACCGATATTCATCCCGCACGCCACCGTCGAGGCCGACGGATTCGACCTGATGCGCATCGACATGGGATCGCAGACGGGCACCCACGTCGACGCGCCCCGGCACGTACGCAGCGGTGGTGCCGCGATCGACGCGGTGCCACCGGATACCTTCGTGGGACGCGGTGTGGTGCTCGACGTGCGCGCCCGCGTCGATGCCGGTTCGCTCGTCACCGCCGACATGTGGGGTGAGCCCGCGATCGGTTCCGGCGACATCGCGCTCGTCCTCACCGGTTGGTCGCAGCATTTCGGTACCGATCGCTATTTCGAGCATCCGGCCCTGAGCGTCGACGCCTGCCGGTGGTTGCTCGACCGCGGCGTCCGCACGATCGGGATCGACGCGCCGAGCGTGGATCCCACCGGGGACGAGACGCTCGCGGCGCACCACGTACTCGCCGACGCGGGGGCGGTCATCTGCGAGAACCTGCGCAACCTCGAGGCGGTCGACTTCCCGGATCCGCTCGTCTCGCTGTTGCCGATCCCGTTCGCCGGGATCGACGGCGCACCGGTGCGGGCCGTCGCCATGCAGGTCGGGAACTGAACGCCGGCAACAAATCCGGTCAGTCGAGGATGTCGCGCACCTCGACGTCCTCGCGGCCACCGACGACGAGTTCGCGCGCGGCCGCCATGTGCTTCTGCCAGTGCGTGAAAGCGCCCTCGCCGTCGCGGGCACGCAGCAGACGGATGAGCTTGCGCTGCGAGCGGACGAACACCTTGTAGTGGTCCTCGTACTTCTCCGCGTCGCGCTGCATGCTTTCGCGCGTGACGTTCATGGTGTGCCGCTCGTAGATCTCGTGCAGCATGCCCGCGATGAGCGATAGCGACGCGTTGCCGGCGAGCTGAACCATCCTCAGGTGGAACATCGCCGCGGCCTGGCCGAAGGTGCCGTCGGCGAAGGACGACGGGATGGTCTCGTCCACCAGGCGTTCGAGTTCGTCGAAGGCCTCTTCGCTGCCGTTCTCCGCGAGCAGTCGCGCGGCGGCGGGCTCGACGGCCTCACGGGCGACGTAGACGTCCGCGACGGTGGCACCGGCGAGTTCGAGCAGCAGGGACGCCGGTCGCGCCACTACCTCGGGGCCAGGGACACAGATCCGCGCGCCCGAGCGCGACCCGCGTCGCACCTCGACGAGCCGTTCGGCCTCGAGGACGCGGACCGCTTCGCGCAGCGTCGGCCGGCTCACCGAGAAGTGCTCCATGAGCGAGGCCTCATGGGGCAGGTGGTCGCCGTCCTTCAGCTCCCCGTCGACGATCATCCGGCGGAGCTTCCGGGCGACGAGTTCTGCGGTCTTGGGGGTGCGGATGGCCCGGCCACCGCCCGCGCGAGTGTCGAATCCGACTCCCGAACGCGCGTCGAATCCGGGCGCCAACACTTCGTCGGTCACGGGAACGGCCTCCTGCTCCGAGATCACTTCGACTACTTGGTGAAAGTTCCTGCCTCATCGTACTCACAGGTAACCGGTCGCTGCGGGGTGAGGCGACGAGCCGACGACTATTGCTGATGCTTACATAGTCAACTATGTTACCTATGTATTGCCCGGCTGGCCTCGGACAGGAGCATCCATGCTGAACACGCGGTTCACGGCTGAATTCGGGATCGAGCACCCGATCGTCCAGGGCGGCATGATGTGGGTCGGCCGCGCCGAACTCGCGGCAGCGGTCTCCGAAGGCGGCGGACTCGGGATCATCACCGCGCTGACCCAGCCCACCCCGGAGGACCTGGTCACGGAGATCGAGCGGTGCCGCGCGCTGACCGACAAGCCGTTCGGCGTCAACCTCACCCTCACGCTGTCGATCAACCAGCCTCCCTACGCCGAGTACCGGCAGGCGATCATCGACTCCGGCGTGACGATCGTCGAGACCGCCGGCTCCGACCCGACCAGGCATGTCGAGCATCTGAAAGAGCACGGCATCAAGATCATTCACAAGTGCACGAGTGTGCGGCACGCCCTCAAGGCCCAGCGGATCGGCGCCGACGCGGTGAGCATCGACGGTTTCGAGGCGGCAGGTCATCCCGGCGAGGACGACGTACCCGGGCTCGTCCTGATCCCCGCCTGCGCCGACGCCCTCGACATCCCGTTCATCGCGTCGGGCGGCTTCGCCGACGGTCGCGGACTCGCCGCCGCTCTCACCCTCGGCGCCGACGGCATCAACATGGGCACCCGCTTCATGTGCACGCAGGAGAGCCCCATCCACGAACGCATCAAGCAGCAGATCGTCGGCGCGAGCGAACTCGACACCCAGCTCATCTTCCGGCAACTGCGCAACACCATGCGGACCGCGCGGAACTCGGTGAGCGAGGAGGTCGTGGACATCCTCGGCAAGGGCGGGCGGTTCAAGGACGTCAAGGATCTCGTCGCCGGATCGCGGGGGCGCACCGTCTACGAGGACGGTGATCCGGAGGCCGGCATCTGGACGGTGGGGCAGTCGCAGGGGCTCATCCGCGACATCCCGCCGGCCGGTGAGCTGGTGCAGCGGATCGCTGCCGAAGCCGAAGCGAGACTGCGCTCCCTGACCGCTGACATCGTCGTCGACTCCGTTCCCGTCCCGTGAGGAGAAATCGATGACACGACAGGCCGAGACCGCCGAAGACGTGCGGGAGGACGACACGCCGGTGCTCGTCGAGCGCGACGGTGCCGTCACGATCCTCACCCTCAATCGTCCCGACCGCCGCAACGCGATCAACCGCGCCATGCGGAAGGCGCTGAAGAAGGAACTATGGCGCGCCGATGCCGACGACGAGGTGAACGTCGTCGTCCTTACAGGCGCAGGGACGTCCTTCTGCGCGGGTGTGGATCTGCCCGAGGCGTTGTCGGGTCCGCCTCCCGCCGCGGAAGGGCCCACCCCCACCCACGTGCTCCGCGGCATCTCGAAACCGGTCGTCGCGGCGGTCAACGGACCCTGCTACACGGGCGGTTACGAACTCGCCGTGAACTGTTCGTTCATCATCGCGTCCGAACGCGCCGAGTTCGCCGATACCCACGCGCAGATCGGTCTGCTCAACGGTTGGGGCGGCAGTGCCATGCTGCCGCGGATGATCGGTCTGCCCGCCGCGATCCAGTTCATCCTGTCCGGGGAGCCGATCGACGGCGCGACCGCCGCGCGCATCGGCCTCGCGAACGAGGTCGTCCCACACGACGAACTCCTGGACCGCAGCGTGGCCGTCGCGCAACGCATTGCCGGAGGTTATCCCGGGGCGATCCGGCGGATGCTCCGGTTGCTCAAGGAGGGCGCCGGCACGTCGCTCGCGCACGCCCTCGCCCTCGAATCCGAAGCGGCGGCGACCTACCGAGCGGACGGCGCGGACATCGGTGCCCGCTACGCGAAGCGCCGCACGCAGTCCGACTGAGCAACAGTCGGTTTCCGGCACTTACAGCACCATCACCCGGGAGGTGACGTGGAAGAAGGCAAGCCCACGGTGACGCTCGAGTCCGACGCTCGCAGCGACTGGCGTCCCCGACTGTCCGCTCTGCTCGACGACTTCCGGCGACGCCCCCGTCCCGAGACGTCCCGCGCGCGGTTCGAGGCCGCGATCGCGTGGCAGTCCGAACTCGTCGACCGTTCCCTGGCGGCGCCGGGCTGGCCCGCAGAGGTCGGTGGCATGGCATTGCCGCTCGAGGATCAACTCGACTACTACCGCGCCATCACCGAAGCCGGTGCGCCCAAGCATCCGTGCCCACTGTCGTTCATCGTCGCGCCGACGATCATCGTCCACGGCACCGCCGAACAGAAGAAGCGTTTCCTCGAGCCGTTGCTGCGCGCGGAAGAGTTCTGGTGCCAAGGTTTCTCCGAGCCCGGCGCCGGCAGCGATCTTGCGTCGCTGTCCACCCGTGCCGTTCGCGACGGCGATGTCTACCGGGTGACGGGCAGCAAGATCTGGACGACGATGGCCGATCACGCCGACTGGATCTTCACCCTCGTGCGCACCGGCCCACCCGGGCGGGGCACATCGGGCATCACCTACCTGCTCATCCCGATGAACTCGCCCGGTATCGAGGTGCGACCCCTGCGCGACGCGGCGGGCGGCCACCATTTCGCTCAGGTCTTCTTCGACGACGTCGAAGTGCGGGTCGAGAACCGGGTGGGGGAAGAGGGGCAGGGCTGGTCGATCATGCGGACCTCGCTCGGCCACGAGCGTGCGACCGCCTTCCTCGCCGACGAGTTCCGGTACCGCTCGACCGTCGACAAGGTCTTCCGCTTGGCCGGCGGCCGTGGATATGCGCACGATCCGGTGATCCGCCAGGAACTCGCCACCGTCGAGACGGGTGTGCGCGAGATCGCTGCAAACAGTGCCCGCGCCCTCGATGCCGTTCTCGCCGGGCGTGATCCGGGTGGGGTGGCGTCGATCAACCGGTTGGTGAAGGCCGAGTTCGAACAGCGCATGCACCGGCTCGCGCTGCGCCTGACCGGTTCGGCCGCCGTCCTCGGTACCCGCTCGGAAGGGGTTGTCGAGAAGGGGCGCTGGACGTACGGATACCTCATGTCCCGTGCTGCGACCATCGGTGCCGGAACCTCGGAGATACAACGCAATACGATCGCCGAGAACGTTCTCGGTCTGCCTTCGCACAGAGGTGAGGGCACCCGTGCGCCGGCCGTGGTGCCGGGGCGTCCCCTTACACCCCCGCCGGAGGACGAGGCGAATCTGCGGGAGGCTCTGCGCGACATCCTGTCCGCCCGCGTCGATACCGTCTCGCTGCTCGAGCGCGTCGACTCGGCGGGCGAACACGACACCGGACTGTGGTCCACGCTGGTGGAATTCGGCCTCCCCGGCCTGTCGTCGCCCGAGCATCTCGGCGGCGACGGCCGGTCGCTGCGCATGTTGTGTGCGGCGGTGGAAGAAGTGGCCTTCCATCTCGGGCCGGTCGCCCTCGTCCCGACCGCGATCGCGTTGGAGGTGCTCGTCGCGGCCGGCGCCGAGGAGGACGCGCGACGGGTCGTGAGTGGTTCGCCGGCAGCGTTCGTCGTGCCCGTCGGAGATCGCGGGTGGGACACTGCCGACCTCCCCGTCCTACGCGACGGAGGGCTGACCGGTCACGTGGAGCGGGTCGCGGGTGCGCCCGTGGCCGAGGTGCTCGTCGTCCTCGCGACGGACGATGCGACAGGCGAGCACGTCCTGCTCACTCTCGACCGGGCCGACGTATCTGTCACCGTGCAGACATCGCTCGATCCGACCGGGACGGTGGGGATCGTCTCGTTCGAGGACGTCGCCGCGACCGTGCTCGTGTCGGGGGTCGATGCCGACGCCGCACTCGAATCGTCCTTCCGCGTCGCGGAACTGCTCATCGCCGCCGACGCGGTGGGTGTCGCGAACAGAGCCTTGGCGATGGCGGTGGACTGGGCGGGGCAGCGTGAGCAGTTCGGCCGGCCCATCGGTTCGTACCAGGCGATCTCGCACCGCTGCGCCGATATGCTGGTCGCGGCCGAAGGTGCGCGGGGACTGGTGCTGGCGGCCGCCGACCGTGCTCCCCAGGAACCCGAGGAGGCCGCGGCGGTGCACCTGGCGACCGCGGCGGCGTTGCGGGCCGCGGTGTCCAATGCCGAGGGCTGTATCCAGATCCACGGCGGTACCGGCTTCACATGGGAGCATCCTGCTCACTTGTTGCTCCGTCGAGCGGTCGCCGACGAGGCGCGAATCGCCCGCCCCGAGGTGCTTCGGGACCGCGCGGTGGGAGAGGTGCTGGCGCGATCGACCTGAGCGGGCAGGTCGACGGGGTGACGGACGAAGCAGCGGACTCGGCACAGGATGCCGGGTCCGCTGCTTTCGGCAATCTAGTTCGCGATGTGCTCGCGAGGTAGGCCCAGCAGCCGTTCGGCGATGACGTTGCGGTTGATCTCCGAGGTGCCGCCGGCGATGGTCATCGCCCGGCCGAGCAGGTAGTAGTGGGTCCACACCGGCTCGTCGCCGAGGAGCGCTGCGGGACCGGCGATCTGCATCGCGAGTTCGCCTACGTGATGGGTGTGTTCGGCGATGAGCATCTTCGTGACGCTGCCCTCCGGACCGAAATCGCCACCGGCGACCGCCCGTACGACCTGCCGTAGGTTGAGGATCGAGAAGGCCTGCTCGCGAGCGATCAGCGACGCGATCCGGCGCGTGACGGAGACGTCGCCGGGCGCGTGCTTCGCGGCGAGATCGAGCAGCGCGTAGGCGGAGTAGGTCTCGTCGGTCTTGCCGCCGCCGATCGAGACGCGTTCGTTCCCGAGCGTCGCGCGGGCCACCGTCCACCCGTTGTCGACGGCGCCGACCACGTCCTCGTCCGGGACGAAGACGTCCTCGAAGAACACCTCGTTGAAGGCGGAGTCGCCGCTGATCTCGCGGAGCGGACGGACGGTCACGCCGGGTGCGGTGAGGTCGATGACCATGGTGGTGATGCCCTTGTGCTTCGGCACGTCGCGGTTGGTGCGGATGGTCGCGAGACCGCGCGTCGAGTTCTGCGCATTCGACGTCCACACCTTCTGGCCGGTGACGCGCCATCCACCGTCGACCTTCACCCCGCGCGTCGACACGGCCGCCGCGTCGGAGCCGGCACCGGGTTCGGAGAACAGCTGGCACCAGACCTGATCACCGAGCAGACCGGGGCGGATCCACCGTCCGATCTGTTCCGGTGTGCCGTGCTGGGTGAGGGTGAGCAGGATCCACGCACCGATACCGAGACCGTGCGGTTCGACGTCGGTGAACTCCTCGTCGATCACCAGCTGTTCGACCGGCGACGCCCCGCGACCGAACGGCGGCGGCCAGTGCGGCATGAGGTAGCCGGAGTCGACGAGCAGTGCGCGTCGCTCGGATTCGGGGGTCGCGGTGTACCTCGCGACGAAGTCGCGTGCGGCGACGCGGTATTCCTCCGCCTCCGGAGGAAGGTCGACGGCGTAGTGGCGGCGCACTCCCGAGGTGCCCGATTCGGTGAGCGAGTCGAGCGCGGTGGTCGGTTCGCCGAACAGGATCCGCAGGGCGTGGGCGCGACGAAGGAACAGATGGCAGTCGTGTTCCCACGTGAAGCCGATGCCGCCGTGGATCTGGATGCTCTTCTGGGCATTGGCGATGTACGAGTCGAACGCAATGACCCGTGCCACGTCGAGTGCGAGTCGCGCCTGCTCGCCGTCGACCCCGGCACGTGCGGCGTCCCATGCCACGCCGGTCGCCAATTCGCTCGTCGCGAGCATGTCGGCGAGGTGGTGCTTGATCACCTGGAACGAACCGATCGGCCGGCCGAACTGCTCGCGCACCTTCGCGTAGGCCAGCGCGGCCTCCAGGGTTGCGCGGGCTCCGCCGGACGCCTCCGCAGCGGCGAGCGCGCGGGCGACGTGGCTCGCGTGGCGGCCGGCGCCCGGCACCACGGCGAGCGGAGGAGTCTCCCGGAGTGCTGCCTTCGCGACCTGCGACGTGGGGTCGAACTCTCCGGTGGGCGCCACGGAGACGGAGGCGTGGTCCGGATCGACGAGAACGAGATCGTCGCCCGCGACGAGGGCGAGGAGCGTGGCGCCCGTGCCTCCCACGACAAGGTCGGCGTGACCGCTCACCGTGTCGCCGGTCGTCGTCAGGGATCCGGCCAGGCCGAGCCCGGGGATCACCGAACCGTCCGCGAACTTCGGAAGCCAGGTCGAACGCACTTCGTCGTCGCCCTTCGCGTCGAGCGCGGCGGAGACGGCGACATTCGCGAGGTAGGGGACGGGGACGACGAGTCGGCCGAGTTCCTCGGCCACGACCGCCACCTCGGGCAGGCCGGCGTCCGACCCTCCGAATTCTCCGGGAAGGTGCAGGCCGAGCCATCCGAGATCGGCGAGTTGCTTCCACAGCGTGCCGGTATCGGCGCTCGGGTCGTCGGTCACCTGCCGGGCGAGACTGCCGGCATCGTGGCCGCCGAGGAACGATCGGACGGCATCTGCAACGGCCCGGTGATCGTCGGTGAGTGGAAGTGGCATGGAGGTCTCCTCGGCCGTACACGGATCGGTTCACTTGTAGCACTATCTAAACTATGTGACGCACGCTACTTTGGGAAGCCACAGCGCAGTACCGCTCGATCGGAGGAATCGTGAAACTCGAAGTAGGTCGATCCTGGGCCAGCGCCGTCGACGGCACCGCCGTGGTCGTCGTCCGAGCCCCCGGCGACGAGGTCGCGCTCACCTGCGGCGGCGTCGAGATGGTGCAGGGGAAGAAGGGGACCGGCGACGGCACGGCGATCGACGACACGCATCACGGCCCGACCGCGCTGGGGAAGAGGTACACCGACGCCGAGGGCACGGTGGAACTGCTGTGCACCACGCCCGGTGCCGGCGTTCTCGCCGTCGACGGCGTTCCGCTGTCGGTGAAGACGGCGAAACCGCTGCCGGCCTCGGACTGACCCTGTGTCACACCTACACCGAATCACACCTGCACCAGGGGCTTACATGAACCTCACGATGTTGCTCGACATGGCTGCTGACGGGCTCGAGGACCGCATCGTGGTGGGGCGCCGCGACGACGGCATCTCCGCCCGGCGCCTGCGCGACCTCGCCGTCGCCGGTGCCGCCTCGATCCGCGAGGCGGGCGCCGATTCCCTCGTCTATCACGCAGTCAACGGCCCCGCCTTCCCCGTGGCCCTGTTCGCTGCAGCGTACGCGGGTGTTCCGCTCGTGCCGATCAACTACCGGCTCGGCAGAGAACAGGGTGAGGCGCTGCTGTCCCATCATCCCGACGCGCTGGTGATCGTGGACGATGCCGGCGACGCACCGGGTGTGTTCTCACCCGCGGCCTGGCTGGACCGGCTCGGACGGTCGGCGGTCATGGAAGCCGACGATCCCGAATCGGACGCCCCCGCTGTGGTGATCTACACCTCCGGCACCACGTCTGCGCCGAAAGGTGTTCTGCTGCAGCATCACAACCTGGTGTCGTACGTGCTCGGGTCCGTCGAGTTCGCGTCGGCCGAGGACACCGATGCGGCCCTGGTGAGCGTGCCGCCCTATCACATCGCCGCGGTGGCCAATGTCCTCACGAATCTGTACGCCGGTCGTCGGACGGTGGTGCTCGAGCAGTTCACCGCAACCGAATGGCTCGACACCGTCCGCGGGGAGGGCATCACCAACGCTCTCGTCGTCCCCACGATGCTCGCGCGCATCCTCGATTCCGGTGCCGACACCTCGGTGCCCTCGTTGCGTTCCCTGGCGAGCGGTGGTGCGCCGATGCCCCGTCGGGTCGTCGAACGCGCCCTCGTGACCTGGCCGCAGGTCGACTTCGTCAACGCCTACGGGCTCACGGAGACCAGCTCGACGATCACCGTTCTCGGCCCCGACGACCACCGGGCTGCGATGACGAGCACGGACGAACGGATCCGCGCCCGGCTCGGATCGGTGGGCCGGCCCGTCCCCGGCATCGACCTCGAGATCCGCGATGCGGACGACCTCGTAGTCGAGGCTGGTGTGCCCGGACGCATCTGGGTTCGTGGACAACAGGTCTCGGCCGAGTACGCGGGAATCGGCAAACTCGTCGACGACCGCGGATTCTTCGACACCCGCGATACCGGATTCGTCGACGAGGACGGCTATTTGTTCATCGGTGGGCGCAGCGACGACACCATCATCCGCGGCGCCGAGAACATCGCGCCGGCCGAGATCGAGGACGTGATCCTGCGTCATCCCGCCGTCACCGACACCGCGGTCGTGGGAGTGCCCGACGACGAGTGGGGACAACGCATCGAGGCCGTGGTGGTACTGCGTCCCGACGAGTCGGTCGATGCGGAGGAGCTGCGCTCGTTCGTGCGCGAGACCCTGCGTGGATCCAAGACGCCCGACCGCATCGTCTACTGGGACGAACTGCCGCGCACGGAGACGGGAAAGCTGGTGCGCCGGCATGTCGTCGAGCGTCTGGCCGGTGACGGAGTGCCCGGCCGGACGTGAGGTTCGGCAGAGTCTTTACATGTATAACTAGGTTGCCCTACTGTGGGTGATACGGGCCGCTCGCGTCGAGCGTCGTCCCCTATACGGAGGTAGTCGATGACCACGTCGGAGAAGACCGAGAAGCCTTCGGAGATCTACACCTTCCGCGATGAAGACATTGCGCGGGCGAGGGATCTCGTCGGCGTCTACCACGCCATGACGCAGCGGGAGCAGTACACGCGCGCCTCACCCGACATCATGCGGAACTTCGCGCGCAGCTACGGCGACGACAATCCGCTGTTCACCGACGAGGAGCACGGTGCCGTGACCCGCTGGGGCGGCCAGATCACACCCCCGATGGTCAACATCGCCGTCCGCAAGGAACTGCTGGCCGACCCCGTACCCCGCGAACAGCGCCGCCCCTCGTTCCGGGGGATCCACGTGTTCGTCTCCGGCACCACGACCCACTGGTACCGGCCGATCCTCGACGGCGACACGCTGTACGGCTTCCACGGCACCGAGAAGGTCGAGGAGAAGCAGTCCGAGTTCGCCGGGCGTTCGCTCATCATCACCGGACTCCAGGTGCAGTTCAACCAGCGCGCCGAGGTGGTCCAGACCCAGCGGGTCATCACCATCCACACCGAGCGCCACGAGTCGAAGAAGCGCAAGAAGTACGACTCGATCGAACCGGCCTCCTACACCCCCGACGATATCGCGAGGATCGACGAGATCTACGCGCAGGAGCAGGTGCGCGGCGCGAACACCCGCTACTGGGAGGACGTCGAGGTCGGTGAGAGTCTCGGGACGATGGCCAAGGGTCCGCTGACGACCACCGATATGGTCGTCTTCCATTCCGGTGGCTACGGTTTCGCTCCGTACACCCCGTGCGCGAGTCGTCTCGCCTACAAGAACCGGCAGCGCATCGCGCCGTTCTACATCCCCAACGAGCAAGGGGTGCCCGACGTGGCCCAGCGGATCCACTGGGACAGCAGCTACGCCCGCTCCATCGGTCTGCCGGCCGCCTACGACTACGGCATGATGCGCGATTGCTGGCTCAGCCACTACCTCACCGACTGGATGGGCGACGACGGCTGGCTCGAGTCGATGTCGAGTCAGATGCGCAAATTCAACTATCTCGGCGACACCCACACCTTCACCGGTGAGGTCGTCGGCAAGCGGTCCGAGGGCGGGCGTCGTCTCGTCGACGTCGAACTGCGCGGCACCAGCCAGCGCGGCGAGGTCACGTGCCCCGCCACCGCGACGATCGCACTCCCCTCCCGTGCCGGCGGCGCGGTCGATCTGCCTGCGGCTCCCGCCGATTTCGAGCAACTGGCGGCCCGGATGCTCCAACGCGATGCCGAACTGCGGGAGGAGCGGCGACGCGCGGCGGGAAACCGGACGACGTCGTGAAAGGCCACCCGTCCCCGCCGGCAGCGGGGCAGGATGAGGCGACACGGAGCGATCGGCTCGAGGAGGACCAGTGGACCTGACCGGCACGACCACGGTGATCGCCGAGCTGAAGGATCACGTTCTGACCATCACGCTCGATCGTCCCGACAAGCTCAACTCGTTCACCGACACGATGCGCGAGGAATTCCGGGAGCTGTGGCACTACGCCTCCGAGACCGACGATGTCCACGTCGTCGTCCTCCGGGCGAACGGCGACCGGGCATTCAGCACCGGTGTCGACGTTCACGAGGGAACCTTTCTGTCCGACAACGTCTTCAGCCGTCGTGATCCCGGTGTCGACCTGTCGCCCAAGCAGAACAACTGCTGGAAACCGCTCGTGTGTGCCGTCCACGGCATGGTCGCCGGCGGGGCACTCTACTGGCTCAACGAGGCCGACATCATCGTCGCGAGTGAGGACGCCCAGTTCTTCGATCCGCACGTCTCCTACGGCATGGTCGCCGCACTCGAACCGATCGGCCTCGCATACCGCATCCCCATCGGCGAGGTACTGCGTATGGTGCTGCTCGGTCTCGATGAACGCATGTCGGCGAAGAGGGCATACGAGATCGGCTTCGTCAGTGAGATCGTCGCCCGCGACGCGCTGTGGGACCGCGCGCAGCAGCTTGCGGAACGGATCGCCGCCAAACCACCGGCCGCGATCCAGGGCAGCATCCGCGCGATCTGGGAGTCCAAGGACCGCACACGATCCCACGCTCTCGTCGCCGGGATGATGTACACCGACCTCGGCAATCCCATCGGGCTGGCTCAGGTCGATCGGTCCCGGGTCCCCACGCGCGACTACGAGGTGCGCTGACATGGACTACGGACTGACACCCGAACTCGAACAGTTCCGCAAGGAGGTGCGCGAGTTCGTCGACACCCACAAACCGGATGTGCCGGTGAAGGCGGGTGTGCGCAGCGCCGACGACGCCGGCGAGCTCGCAGCGCTGAAGGAATGGACCCGCAAGCTCTTCGAGGCCGGCTACATCGGTGCCGACTGGCCGGAACGCTATGGCGGCGCCGGAGCGGCGCACTCACCGGAGAAGGACGTGGTCGTCGGTGAGGAGCTGGCGCGCGGCCGGGCACCGGCGGCGGTGCAGGGAGCCGGACTGCTGGTCGCGCATGCGTTGATCGACTTCGGTACGGAGGAACAGTGCGAGAAGTATCTTCCGGGTATTCGATCGGGCGAACTCGTCTTCTGCCAGCTGTTCAGCGAGCCGGGATCCGGCAGTGACCTCGCGTCCCTGCGCACGAAGGCCGTACCGGCCGAGGGCGGCGGGTTCACCGTCACCGGCCAGAAGGTGTGGACGACCAACGGGCACTGGGCCGACTACGGCTACCTCCTGGCGCGGACGAATCCCGACGCACCGAAACACCGTGGTATCAGCGCGTTCCTGCTCGACATGCGGTCGCCGGGTGTCGACGTGCGGCCGCTGCGGGAGATGACCGGGACCTCGGATTTCAACGAGATCTTCCTCGACGACGTTCCCGTCGGATCCGACGCGCTCATCGGTGATCTCGACAACGGCTGGCTGATCGCGAATTCGAGTCTCGCCCACGAACGCAGCGCCGTGGCGTCGGCCGCAGTACGCCTCCAGCAGGACGTCGATGCACTGAAGGAACTCGCGCGCAGGACGATCCGGTACGGGCGTCCCGCGATCGAGGACGGTGCGGTGCAGGAACGGATCGGCGAACTCCAGGCGTCGGTGGAAGCGTTGTCGGCACTGGTGTACGCGAACATCGGTCGCTGGTCGCGGGGTACGGAACGTTCCCACGATGCTGCCATGGCCAAACTGATGTTCAGTGAGATCGGCGTCGAGACAGCACGATTCGCCCTGGAACTCGCAGGGGAGGACGGCATCCTCGTCGAGGGCGACCCGCAGGTCGTCGACGGGGGCCGGTGGCAGGACGAATTCCTGTACGCCCGCGCGTACACCATCGCCGGCGGTACCTCGGAGATCATGCGCAACATGATCGCCGAGAGAGGGCTCGGTCTTCCGCGCTGAGGCGCGCTTCCCGGCCGGATCGCCGGCCGGCACTACGAACACCTTCGGGTCGACCGAAGAGGAGGCTCCGCGATGACGGGCATCAAAGAGGCGTTGGCCCTGCTGTGGTCGACCCCCGACAGTGCGAACATGGTGCAGGAGGACAAGACCTGGCACACCTGGGCGCAGGTGCGTGACACGGCCGAGCGGATCGACGCGGAGCTCGAACGACTCGGGTGCGGACCCCGCAGCCGGATCGGTGTCGTGCTGACCAACCGCACCGAATCCATTGCGGCACTGATCGCGATCCTGAAACACGACCGCGTGCTGCTCACCCTCAACCCTGCCCAACCGTCGCGGCGGATCGTCGAGGACGCCGCCGAGGCCCACCCGGATGTGATCCTCGCGCCGCGCGAGTACTGGGCCGATGAGGAGTTCGCCGCACCCATCGCCGCAGCGGGCATCGTCGGTGTCGCCGTGGACGGTTCGGACGTCGCATGTGTCTTCGGCGACGCTCCCGTACCACCCCGCCCGGACGAGCAGGACCCGGTCGCGGTCGAGATGTTCACCTCCGGCACCACCGGTCCGCCCAAGCGGGTTCCGCTGACCTGGCGCCAACTCGAGGCCGCCCTCGAGGCCGTGCACGGCCATACCGGCAAGGGAAGAGGCGATCACGAGCCGTTCACCGGCCCCGTCGCGCTGATCTCCCTGTCGATGGTGCACATCGGCGGGTTGTGGGGCGTGATCCAGTCGCTGTCGGAAGCGCGGCCGATCGTGTTGATGCCCCGCTTCACCGTCGAGGGATGGGTCGACGCGGTCTACGAGCACCGGATGATCGTCGCGGGTCTGCCGCCGGCTGCCATGCGGTCGGTCCTCAACGCCGACGTGCCGAAAGAGAAGCTTGCGACCCTCCGGGCGATCACCGCCGGCACCACCTTCGTCAGTCCGGAACTGGCCGACGAATTCACCGAGCGGTACGGCATCCCGATCATGATCATGTACGGGGCAACCGAATTCGGTGGTGCCGTCGCAGGGTGGACGAAGCCCCTGATCAAGCAGTGGTGGGATCGCAAGCGTGGCAGCGTCGGCCGGCCCTTCCCCGGAGTACGGATGCGCACCGTCGACGAGAGTGGCATGGTGCTGCCCGACGGCAGCACCGGCCGCCTCGAAGTGAGTTCGCCGCAGACCGGCACCGGGGTCGGTGATTGGGTCCGCACCAGTGACCTCGCTCATCTGGACGAGGACGGCTTCCTCTACATCGACGGCCGCGCCGACGACGCGATCGTCCGCGGCGGGTTCAAGATCCAGCCCGAAACCGTCTGCAACGCGTTTCGGGCCCACCCGTCGGTTCTCGACGCGTCCGTCTTCGGCCGCCCCGACGACAGGCTCGGCCACGTGCCGGTCGCCGTGATCGAAACCGTCGACGGTGCAGAAGGTATCGACGTCGACGAGCTGAAGACCTTCCTGCGTACCCGCCTGACGGCCTACGAGATTCCGGTGGAGATCCACACGGTCCACGCTCTGCCCCGGAGTGTGTCGCTCAAGGTGGACCGTCGCCGGCTGCTGGAGATGGTGGACGAGATCGAATCGTCCCGCGCCCGGTAACACGACGGGAAAGGGGCGGGATCCGACCGGATCCCGCCCCTTTCCCGTCGTCTCAGGCCACCGCGAGCCGGCGACGGTGGTACGAGACCGATCCGTCGAGGAGTTCGTCGACCTTGATGCGGCGCAGCAGCAGGTGCACGTCGTGCTCCCAGGTGAAGCCGATGCCGCCGTGGACCTGCAGCGTTGTCTGGGCGGTGGTGGACGCTCCGGAACATGCGAACGCGACCGCGGCCGACACCGCCCGGGCGCGCGCTGCGGGATCGTCCCCGTCGAGGGCGACCGCGGCGGCCCAGAGTGTCGCGCGGGATGCCTCGGTCGACGTCGCCATGTTCGCGCAGTGGTGCTTCACGGCCTGAAAACTGCCGATCGTACTGCCGAACTGAGTTCTGCTACCGGCATATTCGATACTCATCTCGACCAGGCGGGCAGCGGCACCGAGGGCATCGACGGCGCGGAAGGTCGCGAGACGGTCGTGGGCGAAGGCTACCGTGCCGGGCAGGAGGGGGAACCAGGAATCCTGCGGGAGGGTGACGTCGACGTCGGCGACGGCCCACGACCGGGTGAGATCGAGTGACTCGAGCGACCGCACGGTGAGCGTCTCCACAGGCACGACCGCCGCGACCTCCGCGCCGGTGTCTGTGACGGCGACCAGCAGGAGGTCGTGCGCGTCGATCAGGCCGGTGATCGGTGCCGTCGTGCCACTCAGCACGAGTGTTTCCCCGTCGAATCGCGCATGAAGACCGGACTTCTCGGGCGAGGACAGGGCGGGCAACACGACGCGTTCGCCGATTTCCGCCGCTGCGGCCGCGGGATGACCGATCGTCTCGAGGAGACTCGCCGCGATCGCGAGTTCGGCGAGGGGAACGGAGCTGCCGGCCCGTCCGTGCTCCTCGACGAGCACGGCCAGATCGACGTGGGTGCCGCCGGTTTCGGTGGTGAGCAGTCCGATCGACCCCGAGTGCGCGAGGTGGCGGAGTCCGTCGGCGGGGAGGCGGGCGGGGCCGTCGTCGATGACCGGTCTGCGCGCGGCGATCGGGTCGTTCTTGACGAGCCACGCGCGCTCGCTCTCGCCGAGGGCCACCTGTTCGTCGCTCAACGCGAAGTCCATGACGCTCCTTCGATGTGGTCGTCAACGTAGTTAACCATGTGTGTCGCCGTTTGTGGAGTCTGCGAACCGCGTGCGACATCGGACGAGTTTTCGATGAAGTCTGGTCCTTACATCGTTATACAGGTAATACTTGTCGCCGACGTCCACGAGGGAGTGACCGATGACGATGCCGTCGATGAACCCGACCGATCTCGCCGCCGCCTTCGGTGACAAACCGGCGATCGTCATGGTCGAGGACGGCGCGACGCTCACCTATCGCGAACTCGAGTCGTCGTCCAACCGCATTGCGCACCTGTTCCGGCAGCGTGGTCTGCGGGCGGGCGACCACATCGCGATCCTCATGGAGAACTGCCTCGACGTCTTCCCGGTGGTGTGGGCGGCGCAGCGCACCGGTCTGCTCTATACGCCCGTCAACTGGCACCTGTCCGACGACGAGGCCGCCTACGTGGTCGAGAACTGTGGAGCTCGTGTGCTCGTGCACTCGGAACGTCTCGACCGGCTCGGGGCGGTCGTCGCCGACGGAAACCCCGTCCTCGACGCGCGGGTCACCACCGGCACCCACTCGCCGAGCGGTGCCGAGATCCTCGCCGACACTGTTGCGACCCTGCCCGATACACCCGTCGGCGACGAACTCGAGGGGTATTACATGCTGTACTCCTCGGGCACCACCGGACGCCCGAAGGGGATCCTGCCCGCCCTGACCGGAGCTCCTTTCGGCACCGGCCTGGCCATCGACTCGACGATGCGCGACGCCTTCGGATTCGGCCCGCACTCCGTCTATCTCAGCCCCGGCCCGCTCTACCATGCCGCACCGCTCGGCTGGACGATGGGAACGGTCCGCAACGGAGGCACCGCGCTGGTGATGGAGACCTTCGACGCCGAACGTGCGCTCGAGGCCATCGAGCGGTACGGCGTCACCCACGCCCAGTTCGTTCCGACGATGTTCGTGCGGATGCTGAAGCTGCCCGAATCGACCCGGATGCGCTACGACGTGTCGAGTCTGCGCGTCGTGGTCCACGCGGCGGCGCCATGTCCGGTCGAGGTCAAGGAACGCATGATCGACTGGTTCGGTCCGAAGATCCTCGAGTTCTACGCGGGCAGCGAAGGCAACGGTTTCTTCATGATCACCACGCCGGAATGGCTCGAACATCGCGGTTCCGTCGGCCGTCCGACCCTGGGGCAGGTGCACATCTGCGACGAGTCCGGCCGCGAACTCGGGCCGGGAGAAGTGGGCACGGTGTGGATCGGCGACGGCCTGGACTTCGAGTACCACGGCGATCCGGCGAAGACCGCCGCCGCCTACAACGACAAGGGCTGGACGACCCTCGGCGATCTCGGGCACGTCGACGAGGACGGCTACCTGTACCTCTCGGCGCGGCGCACCGATCTGATCCTGTCCGGCGGCGTCAACATCTACCCCGTCGAGGTCGAGGACGTGCTGACGATGCACCCCGCCGTCCTCGACGTCGCCGTCGTCGGCCTGCCCGACGAGGAGATGAGCCAACGCGTCCACGCCGTTGTCACACCCGTGGACGGGGTGCGGGCCGACGATGCCCTGGTGACCGAACTCGTCGAGTACACCCGCGAACGCCTCGCGCACTTCAAGGTGCCGCGCACCGTCGAGTTCGGCGAGGTTCCGCGACTGCCGAGCGGCAAGATCCTGCGCCGGGCCCTGCTCGCCCGCTACGACGAGGTGTCGCCGGCGCCGTGACGGCTCAGGACAGCTGGGTCACCACGATGCGTGTGACGCCGTAGAAGGCGGTACCCGCTGTGACGATCGCGAACAGCGCGATCCACACGCTCGCCGGGATACGGGTGAGCCCGCGCAACTGGTCGGCGTCCGAACCCCGGCCGCGACCGCGCGAATGGGTGCGGGCGAGTTCGAGGACCGGGCGGGTCGCGCCGAGGAGCAGGACCCACGTGATGAGATAGGCCGCGGTGTACCGGACGACCGGATCGCCGAGATAGGCGGCCGCACCGACGAGCGCACCCGCGATCACCACCGAGACGAAGCCGTACAGATTGCGGATCAGCAGCAACAGGACGGCGAGCGCGGCGAGGATCGACCACAGCACCGCGGCGGGCCGGTCCAGGGTCAGCAGTGTCGCCGCCGCGAAACCGAGCACAGCCGGGCCGGTGTACCCGGCGAAGGTCGTCGCGACCATGCCGGGACCGCGCGGATTGCCGGACGACACCATCACCCCCGAGGTGTCGCTGTGCAGGCGGATACCCGAGAGCTTGCGGCCCACGAGCGCCGCGACCAGCGCGTGCGATCCCTCGTGCGCCTGCGTGATGACGTGACGGGTCTTCAACCACAGCGGCCGCACGGTGACGAGCACGAATGCGACGATGGCCGTTCCGACGACGACCATCGTCGGAGCGGGTTCGTCGACGGTCGACACGGCCTGCCACGCGGAGGACACGACCTCCGTGAACGAGGCGGACACAGATCACCTTCCTTCGGGCATGGCGGGGCCGGGCACTGAGTCTTCCGGCCCGGCGATAGCCTGATGAGCATGCCCGACCGCCGTACCCTCGAGATCCGCGCGGGTATCGCGGACTCCTGGGCCGTGGGTCTCGGACTGATTCCGCTGGGACTCGCGTTCGGTGTGGTGCTCACCCAGCGCGGGTTCGAGTGGTGGTGGGCACCGATCTTCTCCACCGTCATCTACGCGGGGTCGATGGAGTTCCTCGCGATCGGTCTCATCGCGGCGGTCACCCCGCTCGCCTCGGTGGCGGCGGCGACGCTGCTCGTGAACTTCCGGCACGTCTTCTACGGCCTGTCGTTCCCGCTGCACCGCATCCGCAGCCGGCTCGGGCGCCTCTACGGCGTCTATGCGCTCACCGACGAGTCGTACGCGATCGTCGCCCCCAAGGCACGTGAGCAGCTCTCCGGCACCCGCGTCCTCACGGTCCAGGTGCTCTGCCAGCTGATGTGGGTCGTGTCGGGCACGATCGGCGCCCTGATCGGAGCGGTGCTCCCCGAAGGGCTCTCCGGCCTCGAGTTCGCGCTCACCGCGCTGTTCGCCGTCCTCGCGATCGATGCCTTCCGCGCCAACCGTGACCTGCCGGCACCGGTGATCGCGATGATCTGCGGTCTCGTCGCACTGCTGGTCGCGAAGGAGCAGATGCTCGTCGTCGGGCTCGGCCTGTTCGTGGTGTGCCTGTTCGTGCGGTTCGTCTACCGGAACAAGGTGGCCCGTGCCTGAGTCGGTGCCCGGCGCCGGATACGTCCTCGGCGCTCTGGCGGTGATGTTCGTGGTGACGATCGCACTGCGCGCGGCGCCGTTCCTCGCGTTGTCGGCGCTGAAGAACTCCGCCTTCGTCGACTTCCTCGGCCGCACGATGCCCGCGGGGGTCATGGTGATCCTCGTGATCTACACGCTGCGCGATGTGGGGGAGTCGACCTGGCTGCCCGCGACCGTCGGTCTCGCGGGCACGATCATCGTGCATCTGTGGCGACGCAACGCCGCACTGAGCACCGTGGTCGGGACGGGTCTCTATCTCGTAGCGTCGGCGTTCTGGACCTGAGCCGGCGCGGCGACGGTCTCCTCGCGCTCGACAGTGTTCCCGGCACCGGGTCGACGACTGCGCGCGGCGAACATCGCGGCGACGAACACAGCGATCGCGGCCAGGCACTGCGAGGTGCCGAGGACTTCGAGGAGAAGCTGCTCGACCCAGCCGCCGGAGGACGCTTCACGCAGCAGGTGGTTGGGTCCGATGAGGAAGACCGTGGTGGCGGGCAGCAGCACCGGCCACCAGCGGCGGTAGGCAGGGGCGATCAGCAGCGGCACGAGGAAGAGGGCGTACACCCAGTGGTGGGTGACGGCGATCGGAGCGGCGAGCAACGAGGCCAGGCCCACCAGAGCCACCGCGACCACCGGCTCGTCGGCCCGCAGGAAGCGATAGGCGGCCCACGCGGTACCGGCCACGATGATCACCGCACCGGCCAGCCAGAGCGCCTTGGCGGTGCCGTCGGAGAAGTCGAAACGGGCGATGAGACCCGTGAGTGCCTGATTGCGGAAGAACGACGGGTCGCCGGCGCGGTCGGTCGCGAAGAACTCCGTCGTCCAGAAGTAGACGGTTGAATCGGGGCGCAACCAGTAACCGAACGCGACGGTCGCGGCGAATGCACCCAACGCGCGGAAGGCCGACGGCCAGTCGCGGCGCAGCAGGAAGATCAGACCGAAGGCGGCCGGGGTCACCTTGATCGCGGCGGCCAGCGCGATACCGACACCGCGGAAGCGCTTCGGGATCACGCCGAGCAGGTCGGCGACCACGAGCGCCATGAGCACGATGTTGATCTGTCCGAATGTGAAGTTGGAGCGGAACGGCTCGAGCCACAGCACAGGACCGAGTGACGCGGCCGCGATCAGACTCGGCTGCGACATGTCGAGTCGCTGGTAGACGACCTTGAGCACCCACCACACGAGGGCGATGAGCCCTGCCGTCCACAACACCTGCAGTGCGGTACTGCCGACCAGCGCCATCGGGGCGAACAGGAACGCTGCGAAGGGTGGGTAGATGAACCGGAAGCCGGAGTGACTGAAGAAGCCCTCCGTGTACAGCGGTGTGTGGTGCAGGAAGGCCCAGCCGGCATCGCGGAAGACGTCGAGATCCATGAGGTACTCGTTCACCGCGTCGCGCATGTATCCCGCGACTGCCAGGGCCGAAACCGTCAGACCGATGGCGATCAGCAGGGATCGAACAGGTCGGGAACGGACTTCGGTCGACAGCACGGGCGATACCTCCCGGTCGGAAACAGGTGCGTCGCTACGTTACACAATCGTTGTCTTCGAGATCGGGTGACGAGAACAATGTCTCCCCAACCGTTTTGACGGAGATTTCCGTTTCGCACGCTTGTCGGGTGACGTGGATCACGTTGTCGGAAGGCGTCGTTCCGCTGTTCTCGACGGAAGTATTCGCCTTTCTAGTGCTGATACTAGAAAGTCGAATACTTCCGTAGCGGAGTCAGTCGACGCTGCTGATCTCGTTCGGGGTGCGCGGCAGTTCGGTCGACCGGATCTCCCCGGAGGTCACATCCACCGCGTGGAGCGAATCGGTGGCGGGGTCGGTGACGAACGCAGTCCCGTCGTGCACCTCGAGTGCGGGCCGGGGCGCCTGCCACTCCTCGGGCTCGGTCCACGGCTCGAGCACCTCGATCTGCCGGACGATCTTACCGGACCCGGGATCGATCACATGGAGGTTGCCGTCGGTGCCGAGGACGAGTGCTTCACCCGCCGGCCCGCGACCGAGCGAGCGGAAGGTGTAACTCGTGCCGAGGTCGACGAGGCGCACCGACGCCGTGCGGGTGTCCACGAGCGCGACGCGCTCGGGGCGTTCGAGTTCCGCATCGGGATCGGTCTTGTAGTCGCCGAGGACGACGGTCGAGTCCTCGCTTCCGGCCTGGTTCCCGATCCGGCCGTACGGGTCGGGCGCCGACGCCTTGGTGAACGATCCGTCGCGGAAGATCACCATGCCGTCCTCGCATCCGAAGGCGACGACTCCGTCGGACGCAACCGTCTCGCCGTGGACGCCGGGGCATTCCTCGGTACGCACGATCTCGGTGCCCTTCTCGTCGAGCAGCGCCACCCCTGTCCGCTCCTCGGAGTCGCCGAGGGTGACGAGCATTCCGCCGTCGGGCATCGGGACGGCCACACCGTGGTGGGCGTCGGGAAGCGTGCGGCTGTCGAGGGTCGGGAGTTCGGTCGCCGATGCGAGATCGGCGGGGTCGAACACGTCGATGCGTCCGGTGCCGTCGTCGAACAGTGCGGTGACACCGGCGTGCGGCACGGCGTGTCCGGGCTTCTCGGCGGTGAATGTCAGGCCGGTGAGGGCAGGCGCTCCGGCGTAGTGGTGCCCGTGGTCGCCGTGGGCCTCCGTCCAGCTGCCGGTGTCGAGGGCGCGGAATCCGCCCTCGGTGGAGATCAGTACGTGGCGTCCGTCGCCGGCCGGGGAGAGGCGGTTGAAGCCGTCGAGCGCGAAGTCGCCGACGACGGTGAGGTCTTCTTCGTCGACGACGAGGACGCCGCCGTCGTAGGTGACGACGAGGCGCGGTTCGGCGCTCACCACTTCGGCGGCGGCGGATGTGGGTGTCTCGGAGGTATCGGCCTCGGTCGTGCCGGCGCATGCGGCAACGAAGGTTGCAGCGACGACGGTGAGGGCGGCGCCGCCGTAGCGGGAGAGCGTTGTCATGCAGAAAGAAATAGTCTCTATCGAAAATGAATGTCAAAGTCTTGAATGCGCATGCGTGCATGGACGCCGTAGGCACCGAGGTTGCAGTTGTTGTCGAATATTTGCCGAAACCTCGACAACAACTGCGGTTTCGAGCACGGACAAGCGCAAATACCCCCTGTCTGAGACACGCGCTGGATGAGCTCAGAATCCGATGTGCTCGCCGTTAGCATCGACGGATGGATCCTGTCCGCAACCCGTACGCCCCGGGCGCGGGACAGCGCCCGCCCGAGCTCGCCGGCCGCGAGAAGCAACTCACCGCGTTCGAGGTCGTTCTCGAACGGATCGCCCGCGAGCGACCCGAACGCAGCGTCGTCCTGACCGGGCTCCGCGGCGTCGGGAAGACCGTCCTCCTCAACCATCTGCGGTCCGCGGCCATCGCGAAGAGCTGGGGAACCGGCAAGATCGAAGCCCGCCCGGATCAGGGCCTGCGGCGTCCGCTGTCGTCCGCGCTGCACATGGCGGTTCGGGAAATCGCCGCAGCACATCCGGATCCGGAATCGGTCGAATATTTTCTCGGCGTGCTCAAGTCGTTCGCGTTGCGGGCCACTGCGGACAAGGGCATGCGCGAACGCTGGCAGCCCGGGATCGACGCACCGGCCGTCAAAGGGCGTGCCGACTCGGGGGACATCGAGATCGACCTCGTCGAACTGCTCGTGGAGGCCGCCGGGCTCGCGCGCGACGTCGGCGTGGGCATCGCCCTGTTCATCGACGAGATGCAGGACCTCGGGCCCGAAGACGTCTCCGCGATCTGCGGTGCCTGCCACGAGCTGAGCCAGGACGCCGCACCGCTCGTCGTCGTCGGGGCCGGTCTACCGCACCTCCCCGCTGTGCTCTCGGCGTCGAAGTCCTACTCCGAGCGGCTGTTCACCTACCACCGCATCGACCGACTCGACCGCGCGGCGGCGGACCACGCGCTCATCGCGCCGGCGAAACGTGAAGGCGTCGAGTTCACGCAGGAGGCCCTCGACCTGCTGTACGAAACCGCCGACGGCTACCCGTATTTCGTGCAGGCCTACGGCAAGGCGACATGGGACGTCGCGGCGGATTCACCGATCACCGCCGACGACGTGCGGGTCGCGGCACCCGCCGCGGAAGAGGAACTCGCCGTGGGCTTCTTCGGCTCCCGCTACGAACGCGCGACACCCGCCGAACGCGAATACATGCGGGCCATGGCGGATCTGTCGGGCGACGACGGTCCGGTCGCGACATCGAAGATCGCCGTCGAACTCGGCCGGAAGCCGGCTTCCCTGTCACCCGCGCGCGACGGATTGATCAAGAAGGGCCTGATCTACTCCGCCGAGCGCGGGTTCATCGGGTTCACCGTGCCGCACTTCGGGCGCTACCTGCGCGCCCAGAACGACTGATACTCGGACAGCGCCGGAACGACCGAGCGATCAGTCGTGCCACTCGACCGTCTCGTCGAGTGACGCACGATCCGTGCGACACGCATTGGCCGGATGCGCCTCGTCGGCGTAGCCGAACGAGATGGCGCAGACGATGTCGCGGTCGTCGCCGATGTTCAGTTCGCGTCGCAGCGCGGTGGAGGTCATCGCGACGGCGGCCTGCGGGACGGCGGCGATGCCGAGCGATTCGGCGGCGAGCAGCAGCGTCGAGACGTACCCGCCGCAGTCGACCGCCCCGTACACGCCGAGGGCCTCGTCGGTGGTGATGATCGCGACGTGCGGTGCGCCGAAGAAGCGGTAGTTCTCGAGCATCTGCTCGGTGCGGCGCTGATAGTCGTCGCGCGCGATACCCAGCGCGTTGTACAAGGCGTAGCCGGCGCCGCGGCGGCGTTCGGCGTACGCGCCGCGGTATTCGGCGGGCCCCGGGATGTCGGGATCCAGATCGCCGGAGGCCGCCTGCGCGTAGACGGCCTCACGCAGACGGTCGGTGGCCTCACCGCTGACGATGTGGGTCTGCCACGGTTGCGAATTGCACCAGGACGCTGTGCGCTGCCCCATGAGAAGCATGCGTTCGATGTCCTCGCGCGGGACCTGCTTGGTCAGGAAGGCGCGGCAGCTGAAACGGGTGTCGAGGAGGGACGACAGCGCGTCGGCGGCAGAAGTCATGGCACCACGATGGCACACCACTTCAATTAACGTTCGCTCAGCCTAGGAGGTATGGACGACAGCTCTTTATTCGGCTTTCTGATACCTGCCCTAGAAAGCCGAATAAAGGGTCAGACGATGTCCTCCTCATGGCCGGGAGCGACGCGACGCAACCCCCGGTACGCGTCGGTCGGGGTGCTCTTCCCGGTCACCACGGCCGCCACCTCGGCTGCGATGGGCATCTCCACCCCGTACTCGTGCGCGAGTTCCATGACGGTCGGCGCGGTCTTCACCCCTTCGGCGACCTGCCCCAGAGCCTCGACGGCCTCGTCGATGCTGAGCCCGCGCGCCAGCGCCTCTCCGATCCTGCGGTTCCTCGACGACGGGCTCGTGCACGTGGCGATGAGATCGCCCATGCCCGTGAGCCCGGCGAACGTGCGCGGGTCCGCACCCATGGTTTCCCCCAGCCGCGTCATCTCCGCCAGTCCGCGGGAGAGGACCATCGCCCGGGTGTTGTCGCCGACGCTGAGCCCTTCGGCCATTCCGGCTGCGATCGCCACGATGTTCTTGAGGATTCCGCCCAGTTCGCAGCCCAGCACGTCGGTGTTGCGGTAGACGCGGAACAGCGACGTGGCGAAGAGCGGTTGCAGTGCGGCTCCCACTGCCTCGTCCTGCATCGCGACCACCGCCGCGGCGGCCATCCCGTCGGCGATCTCCCCGGCGATGTTCGGCCCGGCCAGCAATCCGACGGGATGTCCCGGCAGGCATTCGGCAATCACCTCGGTGGGCCGGAGTCGCGTGCCCGGCTCCAGTCCCTTGACGAGGGAGACGACCGGCACCCACGCGCGCACCTCGTCGGTGACCTGCTCGAGCGTCTTGCGCATCGCATGCGACGGGACACCGACGACCAGGACGTCGGCTTCGCGCGCCGCCTCCGCCAGATCCGGGGTTGCGCGCAGACCTTGCGGCAGAGGACGTTCGCCGAGATAACGGTGGTTGCGATGCTCGGTATCGATCTCGCGGGCGACATCGTCGTTCCGCGCCCACAGTGTCGTCGGAGTGTTCCGCGCGGACAAGGAGGCGAGCGTGGTGCCCCACGATCCCGATCCGAGAACGACGACGCGAACCGCACGAGCCATCGGTGACCTTTCGTCCGTACATGAGCAGGTAGGGACAGGTTGTCAGTTTTCCGGGTTCGGCGGGTCGTGTTTGTGCTTCCATGGTCCCCGTGGGGTGAATCGGCTGTGGACTCCCACGAGGAACGGTGTGTGACGCCATCCCGTGGCACGATCGGACCGTGCCCGGTAAGACCGTCACCGATCAGCGTCTGCGCGACCTCGCGTTGCTGCGCCGCGTCCGCGATCGCATCGATCGCGAGTACGCGCAGCCCCTCGATGTGGAGGCGCTCGCGCGGGGTGTGAACATGTCGGCCGGACATCTCAGTCGCCAGTTCCGCATCGCATACGGCGAGTCGCCCTATTCGTATCTCATGACCCGGCGCATCGAACGGGCCATGACTCTGCTGCGCCGCGGCGATCTCACCGTCACCGAGGTGTGCTTCGAGGTGGGGTGCTCGTCGCTCGGCACCTTCAGCACCCGGTTCACGGAACTCGTCGGTGTGCCACCGAGCGTGTACCGCAAACAGGCATCCGAGGAGACGAACGGGATCCCGTCGTGCGTGGCCAGGAATGTCACCAGACCGATCAGGAATCGAGAAGCGCGGACGGGCCCGCCGGTCCTACCGTGATCGACATGGACATCACCATTCACCAGACATTCCTTCCGCACATCGATCCCGAGGCGTCCCTCGCGTTCTACCGCGACCTGCTCGGCTTCGAAGTCCTCAACGACGTCGGCTACGCCGGAAAGCGCTGGATCACGCTCGGCCGCAGCGACACTCCCGGTACGTCCTTGGTGCTGTACCCGCCGGACGCCGACCCCGGTATCACCGAGGACGAGAACGCCACCATCGCCGAGATGATGGCCAAGGGCACGTTCGCGTCGATCATCCTCGCGACGAAGGATCTCGACGCGGCGTTCGAACAGTTGCAGGTCGGCGACACCGAGATCGTCCAGGAGCCCACCGACCAGCCGTACGGCGTCCGCGACTGCGCTCTCCGCGATCCCGCGGGCAACATGGTCCGCATCCAGCAATTGCGCTGACCGATCCTGCGATCGGCCTTACTCTCCGATCGTTGTACTCGTTTCCGAGTCCGTACCGATACCAACACTGGAGTCTTCGAACATGACCTCGACGAAGGACGCACCGGCACACGAAGTGCACGTCGCCGACACTCACGACGCGATCCGGGTACACGGAGCGCGGGTGAACAATCTCCGCGACATCAGCGTGGAGATCCCGAAGCGGCGGCTCACCGTGTTCACCGGTGTGTCCGGCTCGGGGAAGAGTTCGCTGGTGTTCAGCACCATCGCCGCGGAGTCCCAGCGGTTGATCAACGAGACGTACAGTGCGTTCGTACAGGGTTTCATGCCGACTCTGGCCCGCCCGGACGTCGACGTGCTCGACGGCATCACCGCGGCGATCATCGTCGGTCAGGAGCGGATGGGATCGAACCCGCGCTCGACGGTCGGTACCGCCACCGATGCCAACGCGATGCTGCGTATCCTGTTCAGCCGGGTCGCGCAGCCGCACATCGGCCCGCCCAACGCGTACTCGTTCAACGTGCCGTCGGTGCGGGCCAGCGGCGCGGTCACGGTGAACAAAGGGGAGGGGAAGACGCAGGCCGAGAAGGTCACCTTCAACCGCCTCGGCGGCATGTGCCCGCGCTGCGAGGGCAAGGGCTCGGTATCCGATTTCGACCTGACAGTGCTCTACGACGACAGTCTCTCGCTCAACGAGGGTGCGCTGAAGATTCCCGGCTACAGCATGGAAGGCTGGTACGGGCGGATCTACCGTGGATGCGGCTTCTTCGATCCCGACAAGCCGATCGCGAAGTTCACCAAGCGGCAACTCCACGACCTGTTGTACAAGGAACCCACCAAGGTCAAGGTCGAGGGCATCAATGTCACCTTCGAAGGGTTGATCCCGAAGATCCAGAAGTCGTTCCTGTCCAAGGATCTCGAGGCGATGCAGCCGCACATCCGCGCGTTCGTCGAGAAGGCGGTCGTCTTCTCCACGTGCCCGGACTGCGAGGGCACGCGCCTCGCTCCCGAAGCCCGGTCGTCGAAGATCGACGGCAAGAGCATCGCGGACGTGTGCGCGATGCAGATCAGCGACCTCGCGGAATGGGTTCGTGGACTGGACCTCCCGCAGGTCGCTCCGCTGCTCGCCGGGCTCCGGCATCTGCTCGACTCCTTCACGGAGATCGGGCTGGGTTATCTCTCGCTCGATCGTCCCACCGGCACTCTGTCCGGGGGAGAGTCGCAGCGCACCAAGATGATCCGGCATCTCGGCTCGTCGCTGACCGACGTGACCTACGTGTTCGACGAACCGACGATCGGTCTGCATCCGCACGACATCGCCCGCATGAACAACCTGCTGCTGCAGTTGCGCGACAAGGGCAACACCGTGCTCGTCGTCGAGCACAAACCGGAGTCCATCGAGATCGCCGACCACATCGTCGATCTCGGTCCGCGCGCCGGCACCGAAGGCGGGCAGGTGGTCTTCGAGGGCACGGTCGACGAACTGCGACGTGCCGACACCCTCACCGGCAGGCACCTCGACGACCGCGCGTCGCTGAAGCCCGAGGTGCGTACCCCCTCCGGGGCACTCGAGATCCGCGGCGCCGACACCCACAACCTGCAGAACGTCGACGTCGACATCCCCCTCGGTGTGCTCGTCGTGGTGACCGGCGTGGCCGGCTCGGGCAAGAGCTCACTGATCCACGGTTCGGTGGCCGACCGCGACGGGGTGGTCTCGATCGACCAGAGCCCCATCAAGGGGTCGCGTCGCAGCAATCCCGCGACCTACACGGGTCTGCTCGAACCCGTCCGCAAGGCGTTCGCGAAGGCGAACGGCGTCAAACCGGCGCTGTTCAGTTCCAACTCCGAAGGTGCCTGCCCCACCTGCAACGGCGCCGGCGTCGTGTACACCGACCTCGGAGTGATGGCCACCGTCGAATCGGTCTGCGAGGACTGCGAGGGCAAACGCTTCCAGGCCGCCGTGCTCGAGTACACCCTGGCGGGGCAGAACATCGCCGAGGTGCTGGGCATGTCCGTGGCGCAGGCGCAGGAGTTCTTCGCCGAGGGGGAGGCGCGTACACCGGCGGCGTCGAAGATCCTGCAGCGACTGTCCGACGTCGGGCTCGGCTATCTGCGGCTGGGTCAGCCCCTGACCACTCTGTCGGGAGGTGAACGGCAGCGGCTCAAGCTCGCCACGGCGATGGCCGAGAAGGGCGAGATCTACGTCCTCGACGAACCCACCACGGGTCTGCACCTCGCCGACGTCGAACAGCTGCTCGGGCTGCTCGACCGGCTCGTCGAGTCCGGGAAGTCGGTGATCGTCATCGAACATCACCAGGCCGTGATGGCCCATGCCGATCGGATCATCGACCTCGGTCCCGGCGCCGGCCACGATGGTGGACGCGTCGTCTTCGAGGGCACCCCCGCCGAGCTGGTGGAGAAGCGGTCGACGCTCACCGGCGAGCACCTCGCCGCATACGTCGATGCCGGTGTCAGCGGCTGAAATCCGGGCGTTCCATCAGCCACGACACGGCCACGCCTGCGACGAGCCCCCAGAAGGCCGCACCGATGTTCCACACGGTGATGTTCGAGGCGGTGACCACGAACGCGACGAGCGCACCCATCGTGTGTTTGTGTGCGAACCCGGCCACGAAGGCGCCTTGCAGCGCCTTGAGCATCGCCAGTCCACCGAGGGTCGCGACGAACGAGGCGGGGGCGGCGATCATCCACCGGACGAACAGCGGGGCGAACAGACCGAAGGCGATCGCCAGCGTGCCGCACGTGATCGCCGCCGTGTACTGACGCGTGCGTTCCCCGGAGGCGACGAGCAGCGCGTTGGTCGGTCCGGTGAGGCAGGTCGACACGGCGCCGACGCAGGCGGCGGGGAAGGACCACAGTCCGCACGCGATGGCGGAAACATTCACGGGCGGGTTGTGCCCGGCCGAACGCAGGACCGCGATCCCCTGACCGTTCTGCACGACCAGCACGGTGATGGCGAGCGGCACGACGAGTTCGAGGATCGCCGACCACGTGAAATGGGGCGCGGTGAACACCGGTGCGGCGAACACCGCGCTGTCGGTCCCGGACGGAGCGAACCGGCCCGACAGCGCGACCGCGCACACCCCGGCAAGGAGTGCTCCGAGGATCGGTGGCATCCACTTGCCGAGAACCGCAACGGAACCGAGCAGGAGAAAGACGATCACCATCGGTGCGGCGATCGCCACGTCGGAGCCGAGCGCGGTCACCAGATCGAGGCCGAACTTCAGGAAGACTCCCGCGACCATCGCCATGACGATCGGCATCGGCAGCGCCTCCATCACTCGGCGCACCAGACCCGATGCTCCCAGCACCGTCACGAGGGCAGCGGTCACGAAGAACGCGCCGACCACTTCCGCCCAGCTCAGATGCGTCAGCGACCCACCGACGAGCACCGTGCCGGGGATCGTCCAGAAGAACCCGAGGGGCTGCCGGTAGGCGACACTCATCACGATCGTGAGCAGGCCGTTGAGTACGAACACCCCGAAGATCCACGACGCCAGTTGCGGTGCACTCAACCCACCGGCGGCGCCGGCCGCGAGGATCACCGCGACCGGGCCCGTGCACGAGAAGATGAGGCCGATCAGACCGTTCGCGGCGTAGCGCGGTCCGAGATCCCTGAATATGCCGCGCGGCCCGACGACGGGACGTGCGGGGCGTTCGAACAGGTCGGTCTCGGCGGTGGGGCGATCGTCCACGGCGGTCATCGGATCGTCAACCTCAATTCTGTTGTCGGAACTTTGCGGCGAGTTCGCTGCGCGAGCGGATGCCGAACTTCGAGTACACGCGGGTCAGGTGGTACTGCACCGTCTTGACGGACAGGAACAGCTCACCGGCGACCTCCTTGTTGGTGCGTCCCGACGCGACGAGTGTGGCGACGGCGCGCTCCTGCGGAGTGAGCGTCGAGAAATCCGAACGGGGCGAATCGGTCTCGCCGTCGCCGGTGCGGAGTCCGCCGGCCTTGAGCTCCCGATCGCAGCGCTCGACGTACGAGACGGCGCCGAGAGACGAATACAGCTCGCGCGCAGTGCGGACCACGGTGTCGGCGTCGCGGCGACGTCCGGCGCGGCGCAACGTCTGGCCGTACGCGAAGTTGATGCGCGCGCGGTCGTAGGGCAGTGGCAGCGTGTCGATCTCGTCGAGCGCGTTCTCGAAGGCATCGCGGGCGGCGTCGATGTCGCCGCGTGCGCCGTGGATCCGGCCGCGTACGTAACCGAGGCGTGCCTTGGCGGATCGGTGCCCGCGCTCGGCGGCAAGTTCCTCGTGCGGCCGCAGGAAGTCGTCGGCATCGTCCACGCGTCCGGTGAGCACGAGAGCGTTGCCGTAGAGGTCCGGCCACGGCCAGTGCCCGGGTTCGTCGATCGCACCCCGGTCGCGCATGGTGACGATCGGCTGCAGGTAGCGCAGGACGCTCGTGTAGTCGGACACGACCTCGGCGCACTGTGCCAGACACAGGCAGGCCGGTACCAGCATCAGTGAGTAGTCGTTGTTCCCGGCGCGAGCCCGATGGGCGTGTTCTCGTGCTGCACCCCAGTTCCCGCGCAGAGCATGGACCTGGGCCCCCGTCCAATGGACGAGTGGTCGCAGCAGGTCGAGTTGCGTCGCCTCGAGTTGTGCCGCGGCACGGTCCACGGTGCGGAGGGCATCGGACCAGGCACCCAAGGCGAATTGTGTTCGTGCGAGCCACGCCTGCGCCCACAGGGAGATGCGGAGCGACCCCCCGCGGAAGGTGGTCGGTTCTGCGGCTTCGAGTTCCGTGCGCGCCAGGTCGGGCCGGTCGAGCACCAGCGCGAGCCATCCCTCGGCCATGCGGATGCGCTGACTCTGCGCACCGAGCCGGATGGCGTCGGACAGGGCCGAATACGACTCGACCGCGTCGTCCACCCGGCCGGTCATCGCCAAACCGAGACCTCGGATGGCCTGCGACTCGACGACGGGTGGCGCCGTGTCGGGGAGGGTGTCCGAGGCGCGATCGGCCCACAGGACGAGATCGTCGCCGCGCAGCCGTGCCAGCGAATGCAGTACCAGTCGTTGGGAGATCGTCGCGGCGAGTTCGGGTTCGGCACTCGGGTCGTCGAGCATCGACCATGCTTCGGTGAGCAGGTGATGTGCTTCGGCGGCCCGCCCCTTCTGGATCGCGAGATAGCCCAGCACGGCATTGCGCATCGGTCCGCTGGGCACGCCCTCGATTTCGGGAACGAACGTCTGCGCCTGAGGGAGATCCGCGGCGCCGGTCAGTGCGTCGACTCCACGGATCATCCGCTGCGTCCGCAGATCCCGGTCCAGGCTGATGCGACTCGCGGTGATCAACGCTTCGGCGGCCTGCGACCACGCACCGTCGGCAGCGCAGCGCCGGGCGTAGGAGTCGAGGCGGGCAGCGAGTTCCTCGTTGCCCGTCGGCGTCGCGGAGACGAGGTGGAACAGCCTGGCGCCTTCGTCGTCGACGAGCACCGCCGCCCGGGCGTGCAGACTGTGCCAGCGCGCCGGGCCGATCCCGTCGGCGACTGCCGCGCGTGTCATGGGATCCGGGAACGACAGCGACACCACCCCGCGTTGTTCGCGCATCGTGAGCAGCCCGAGGCGGTGGGCTTCGTCGAGCGGTTCGGTGGTGTCGTCGATTTCGGCGAGTTCGGCAACGAGTGCAAGTGATTCGGCGGAAGCCTGCACGGTGGCCGTGCCCAGCACGGCGACGGACTCGACGAGTGCGCGCGTGTTCGGCGAGCAGCGGTCGAGGATGCGGCTCACCCGGCCGGCATGTTGCTTCGGGGCGGGAAAACGTGCCTGCCACCGATGCCACTCACCACGGGGTATCTCGTCGAGGAGCTGCAGGATCGAACGAGGATTGCCGAGTGTGTGCTCCTGAAGTCGGCGTGCCGTCCACGCGGACAGGTCGACACCGATGCGATGCAGGGCGAGTTGCACGATGTCGGGTGGTGCCAGCGGACCGACATGGAGCGTGTCCACGCGGTGGCTGTTCGAGAGAAGGTCGGCGGTCGCCTGGGCGACGTCGTCGGGAAGCACGTCGGGCACGATCCAGATCATGAGAAGGGGGCGTCCGTGCGCTCGCCGCATCGAGGATGACAGCGACTGCAACGACTCGACGTCTGCGTAGTGCGCGTCGTCCACGACGATCACGGTCACCTCGTCGATCCGATCGAGGAGAGTGCGGGCCGCTTCGACCGGGTCGTCCGCGACGACGGTGTCACCGAGAAGCTGCTCGAGCACGGACCAGGGATGACCGGCCTCCCACGGCGCGCCGGATGCGTCGTGGACGATCAGATCGTCGTGGCGATCGACGAAATGCGAAACCAGCAAAGATTTTCCGACGCCGGAAGCCCCCTCGACGAGGACGAGCGAGGGGACCCCCGCCCGCGCCTCGTCGAGGAGGCGTTCGAGTTGCATCAACTCGGAGTTCCGGCCGATGAGCACAGCGTTGTCCGTCACGCATCCACGGTAGTCGGCGCGGGACGGTCGGAACTGCGGACCGGCGAGACGCCGTGGACCGGCTTGGGAACGAACCAGGTGACCAGACCGCCGGCGAGCGCGATACCCGCGAAGATGTAGAAGTTCACGTTGTTCGCGAAGCCTGCACCGATGAGCAGACCGCCGATGACCGGGCCGACGATACCGCCGAGGCGGCCGAAGCCGGCACACCATGCGACACCTGCGGCGCGTGCCGGGGTGTCGTAGTAGTTGGACACGAATCCGTAGATGAGCACCTGGGTACCGATCGTGCCGACACCCGCGATCGCGACGGCCGTCAACAGCACCGGCAGCGGGAAGCCGAGGGTGAGCAGGATCAGGGCCACAGCGGCGAGGAAGAAGGTGGTGACGATGACGGACTGTGGTCCGCGGCCGTCGGCGACCTTCGAGGCGAGCAGGCCGCCGAGGATGGCACCGCCGTTGAGGACGAGCAGGAAGGCGAGCGATCCGTTGGCGTTGTAACCGGCGTCGGCCATGATCTTCGGCAGCCACGTGTTGAGACCGTAGGTGAGCAGCAGGCCGGCGAAGCTCATCATGCCGAGCAGTCCCGTACCGAGCGCGTACTTGCGGGTGGCGAGTGCCGCGAACCCGATCTTCTCGGTCGGGGCGGTGGGAGTCGCGGACGGCAGGGGGAAGCCGAACTTGGCGCACACTGCCCGTGCCTCCTCGGAACGTCCACGCGACTGCAGCCAGGCAGGCGACTCGGGAAGCTTGATCAGCGCCAGCGGAAGCAGGATCACGAGGGGCAGCGCGCCGATGAGGAACAGTCCGCGCCAGCCGATGGCGTCGCGCAGCAGGATGGCGAGCAGCGAGGCCAGGACACCACCGGCGGGAACGCCGCTGTAGACGATGGCGTTGAAGAGGTTGCGCTTGCCGGGCGGAGCGAACTCGGCGACCACGGCACCGGCGGTGGCGACCAGGCCCCCGACACCGATGCCGGTGAAGAAGCGGAGCGCACCGAACATCGGGATGCTCGTGGCGAAGGCGGCTGCGCCCATGCCGATCGAGAACCAGACGATGTTGATCAGCATCATCTTCCGGCGACCGACGCGGTCGCCGAAGGCTCCCGTCGTCAGTGCGCCGACCATGACGCCGATGAGGGCGTAGGAGCCGAGGGCACCGCCTTGCTGGGCGGAGATCTCGCCGAGCTGAGTGGGGTCGGCCATCAGCGTGGGGAGGACGGTGCCGTACACGACGAGGTCGTAGCCGTCGAAGATGATCGCGAGGGTGGCGAGCGCGACGATCCAGACGACGCTGCGCCGATGCTGTGGACTGGCCCAGGTCTGCGTGGCATGGGTCATGAGTTGCTCCGGTCTGTGAGGGGAGTCACAAGCGAATTCGGGGAGAAAAGTGGCCTCACCGGAGGGACTGGCGCCTCCGGTGAGGCCGAGCGAGGGGCGGTCAGCCCAGATCGCCGCCGGCAACGGGAAGAACCGTGCCGGTGATATAAGAGGCCTCCTCGGAGGCCAGGAAACAGATCGCGGCGGCCTGCTCCTCGAGTGTGCCGTACCGCTTGAGCAGGGAGGATTCGACGGTCTGGTCCACGATCTGCTGGTACCAGCCCTTCTCTTGCTCCGACTGCGGGGACGGACCGCGAGCGATCCGTCGTTCCGGCGCGACGGTGCCGCCGGGCGCGGTCGCCACCACACGAACGCCGTAGGGCGCCAGCTCGAGTGCGAGCGACGCGGTGATCGCATTGACACCGCCCTTCGCCGCCGAATACGGGACGCGGTTGACGCCGCGGGTCGCGACCGACGAGACGTTCACGATCGTCCCGGCACGTCGCTCGATCAGATGCGGAGCGACCGCGCGGCACGTCCACAGAGTGGGGAACAGCGAACGCCGGATCTCCTTCTCGATCTCTTCCGGCGCGTAGTGCTCGTAGGGCTTCGCCCAGATCGTTCCGCCGACGACGTTGATGAGCACGTCGATGCGGCCGGTGGTCTGGATCGCATACGAGATCGCTTCCTCGGCGCCCTCGAAGGTCTCCAGATCCGCCGTCACCGAGTGGGCCTTGCCGCCCGACTCGCGGAGCTGCTCGGCGACCTCGTGCACGAGGTCCGCGCGGTCGACGAGCACGACCTCACCACCCTCGGCGGCGATCCGCGTCGCGACCTCGAGGCCGATGCCTTGCGCCGCACCCGTGATCGTCAGGCACCGTCCGTCGAACCGACCGGGGAAGATCTTCGTGTCGGTCATGAGGATGCACCGGCCGTGGCACCGCTGGCGATCGCCCGGCGCATCGTCTCCTTGGCGTGCTGGGAGTGGACGACGATCAGATCCCGTGCGGCGGCCTTGTCGCCCTTCTCGAACGCCTCGACGATCTTCATGTGCTCGTCGACGATGTGTTCCTCGATCCACTGCGCGTCGCGCAGGACCTGCTTCATCAGCCGGGTCACCTCGAGCTTGTTGTAGGCCTCGAGAAGAACAGGGTTGATGCAGCAGCGGAAGAGGAACTCGTGGAAGGCCGCGTTGGTGTCGGTGAACGCCGCGGCGTCGGTGAAGTGGTCACCCTCGACCGAGGCGCCGGAGGCCTCGGCCAGGATCCGGAACTCGACGAGTTGCTCGGGGGTGAGCCGGCCGATCGTCAATTCGACGACACCGAGTTCGAGTGCCATGCGGGCATCGAACTGCTCGTCGGATTCGGCGACGGGCGGATGCTCTTCGCCGATCTCGTAGTTGCCGGGCTCGGGATTCTCGAGCACCACCGGACGGCCGGTCTCGGCAGCGGCCTTCTCTGCAGCGGCCTTCTCCGCGTCCGTCGCCACCGGCGCGGTCGCTCCGCCCGGGGTCGCGGACGTGTTGAACTTCTCGAAGTAGAAGTTCGTCGGGTTGATGCCGTTGTCCGACAGATGGTTACGCACTGCCTCCACCATGGGCGGCGGACCGCACAGGTAGATGTCGACGTCCCCGTCGTTGAGGTGCGACGGCTCGAACAGACCCGTTACGTATCCCTTGTTGGGAGCGGACGACGATTCGTCGGCGACGCAGTAGTCGAACGTGAAATTCGGGAGCTTCTTCGTGTACTCCTCGAGCTTGTCGAGTTCGACGAGGTCGTGATCGAAGGTGACGCCGTAGATCAGGTGCACCGGATGGTCGGAGCCGTCGGCCTCGATCTTCGACAGGATCGACAGCAGCGGCGCCAGGCCGGTGCCGCCGGCGAGCAGCAGCGACGGGCGCTTGCGCTCGCGCAGGAAGAAGCTGCCGAACGGGCCGGTGAACTCGAGGGTGTCGCCGACCTGCGCGCGGTCGCGCAGATACTCGGACATCAGACCGCCCTCGGTGATCTTCACCAGGAAGGCGAGCGAGTTCTCGTTCGGGCCGGTGCTGAAGGAGTACGAGCGGGTCGCGAGCTTGCCGGTGCCGTCGTCGCTGCCGGGCACACCGATGTTGACGTACTGGCCGGGCAGGAACACCAGGTCGTCGCGGTTGTCGATCTCGACGGTGAACCCGACGACGCTCTCGGAGAAGCGGCGCAGGTCCGTGATGGTCGCGGTGTACGACGCGGCCGCGGTCTTCGCGACATCGGAGGTGCTCGCGATCTGCACCACGAGGTCGGACTCGGGCATCATCTGGCACGGCAGGCAGTAGCCCTGCTCGGCCTCTTCGTCGGTGAGGGCGTCCTCGATGTAGTCGCCGCCGTCGTAGCTGCCCGACTCGCAGAAGGCCTTGCATGTTCCGCAGGCGCCGTCACGGCAGTCGAGCGGAATATTGATGCGAGCCTTGTACGAGGCGTCGGCAACGGTCTCGTTGGGGTTGACCTTGATGAAGCGGGTGACCCCGTCCTCGAAGCTCAATGCCACCTGATACGCCATGGCACGTGCCTCCTTTCGTGTCGGGGTCGGACTAGACGACGTAGACGTCGACGATGTGATGGATGTAATCGTTCTTGAGGACGATCTTCTTCTTCTTGATCACCGGCTGCTCACCCGACACATCGAGAGTGAGGAAGGTGGTCCCGAAGTAGGTGTCGGTGGTGTTGTACCGGAAGTACAAGGAGAACCAGTTGTGGCGCAGATCGATCTCGGTGCCGCGACGCTCGAGGATCTCGACGTTGGTGATGTTGTGACCCGTGCGGGGCTCGGGCAGTGAGGTCGCCGACGAGCGGTCGGTGCGGATGCGGAACACGCGGTCCTCGAGGCCGCCGCGGTTCGGGTAGTAGATCAGCGAGATCTCGGTCTGCGGGTTCTCCGTGAGCTCACCGGCGTCGTCCCAGGCCGGCATCCAGTACTCGGCGTCGGGGTGGTAGCACTCGAGCCACTTCTCGAACTCGCGGTCGTCGAGCAGCCGGGCCTCGCGGTAGAGGAACTGTTCGATGTCGGTCTGCGTGAATTCGCGTACAGCAGTCATGATCTGAAGTCCTCTCAGAGCGCGGAGGGGTCGGCGGCGGAGCTCTCGGATGCGATGGCGTCGCGCATCACTTCGAGCCAGTAGCCGTGCTGGATCGGGTACAGGCCCTCGTCCTCGGTCTTGACACCGCTCGACAGCACCTTCGTCATCCCCAGATCCTGTGCGACCTCGTCGGGTCCGTTGAGGATATGGGTCGCGCCGCGGCTCATGTCGTTCCAGGGCGCGGCCGTCGCGAGATAGGTCTTCTGGCAGGAGCGGAATTCCTCGAGATCGTCCGGGGTGGCCATGCCGGTCGCGTTGAAGAAGTCCTCGTACTGGCGGATCCGGTTGGCGCGGGACTCGGGGCTCTCACCCTTCGGCGCGATGCAGTAGATCGTCACCTCGGTCTTGTCCACGGAGATCGGCCGGAAATGCCGGATCTGCGAAGAGAACTGGTCCATGATGTACACGTTCGGGTACAGGCACAGGTTGCGCGACGCACCGACCATGAACTCGGCCTTCTTCTCGCCGAACTCCTTCGCCAGTTCATCCTTGCGCGGGTACAGCGGGCGATCCTCGGGGTTGCCCCACCACATCCACAGCAGCAGGTGGCCGTGATCGAACGAGTAGTAACCGCCACCCTGCTTGCCCCACGTGCCGGCGTCCATCGCCTTGGTCTCGTTGGCGGACTCACCGGCGGTGCGGCGCGCCGTGGTCGCGGCGTAGTTCCAGTGGGTGGCCGAGACGTGGTAGCCGTCGGCGCCGTTCTCCGCCTGCAGCTTCCAGTTGCCGTCGTAGGTGTAGGTGGACGAACCGCGCAGCACCTCGAGGCCCTCGGGGGACTGGTCGACGAGCATGTCGATCATCTTCGTGGTGTCACCGAGGTGCTCCTCGAGCGACTTGACGTCCGGGTTGAGGCTGCCGAACAGGAAACCGCGGTAGCTCTCGAAACGGGCGACCTTCCGCAGGTCGTGGCTGCCGTCGGTGTTGAACTGCTCGGGGTAACCGGCGTCGCGGGGATCCTTGACCTTCAAGAGCTTTCCGTTGTTACGGAACGTCCAGCCGTGGAAGGGGCAGGTGAAGGTGGTGCGGTTGTCGGTCTTGCGACGGCACAACATCGCGCCACGGTGGCTGCACGCGTTGATCAGGCAGTGCAGCTCGCCTTCCTTGTCGCGGCTGATGACGACCGGCTGCCGCCCGATGTTCGTCGTGAAGTAGTCGCCGACGTTCGGGATCTGGCTCTCGTGCGCGAGGTACACCCAGTTGCCCTCGAAGATGTACTTCATCTCGAGCTCGAAGATCTCTTCGTCGGTGAAGACGTCACGGCGGATCTGGTACCGCCCGGTGGTCGGGTCCTCGATCAGAGCGCCGTCCAGTCGAGCGCGCACGTGTTCCACGGTGTCGGTCATGAGATCCTCCAGGTATCGGCTTCGTTCCGGGACGGACGGGCTGGGTCCGACGCGGCCGACGCGGGCGGAAAGGGCGGCGGACGAGTGTGTCGTCCGGTCCTGTCCGGCCGCGGGGTGTCCGGCAATACATCCACGATGACAGCCTGTGGCCGCAGTCACACCGGGTAAATGCCTAGGGATACCTAGGACCCCTGGGGATCGGGTCGGAGGACCCTCGACAAGCGAACGCCGCCCGTGAACACACGGGCGGCGCTGCCGAATTCCTGGTTCAGCCGGCGGTACACAACTGCCGGCTCAGCCGGCGGTACACAACTGCCGGCTCAGCCGGCGGCAGTGAATCGTTCCCGCCGGATACGCCGCGGCGCCATACGGCGCCGCTTGAACGACTTGACCGATGCTTCCACGAATGCGTCGGATCCGCAGATGTAACCGGTGAACTCTTTCGCGGACGATACGTCCTCCACGAACGCGTCGGTGACGTAACCCTCCCGATCGCCACCGGTCTCCCGGCTGACGCAGGTGACGTACCGGAAGCCCGGATGGCGTGCCTCGAGTTCGCGGAAGAAGTCGGCGTCGTACACATCGGCACAGGTGCGGACCCCGTGGTAGAGAAGGATCTCCCGATCGGAATTCAGGGCGAGTGCATGCCGGACGATGCCCTTGAGCGGCGCGAGGCCGGTACCACCACCGAGCAGCGCCATCGGTCCGGTGCTCTCGGCATCGAACGTGAAGTCGCCGTAGGGACCCGTGATCTCCACACGTTCACCCACCTCGATGTTTCCGAACACCCATTCGCTCGCGACCCCACCCGGTTGCCGCCGGACGTGCAGTTCGAGCAGTTTCGGCTCCGACGGAGGGTTGGCCAGGGAGTACTGGCGACGAACGGAGGTCCCGGGCACCGTCAGCTCGACGTACTGCCCGGCCGAGAACTCGAGCGGCTCGTCGGTGGTGAGCAGGACCCTGCGGGTCCCGGCGGCGATGTCCCGGACCTCGATGACGGTCGCCGCGACGTCGCGCAGCGTGTGCGTGCCCGTCGTATCCTGCCCGGCAGGGGTGTCCAGGACGGCGTCGCTGCAGGGGGTGGTCTGACACGCCAGTGCGTAACCTGCGGCGCGTTCGTCGGGTGTGAGCGTCTGCTCCGGCGAGTTCCGGTGATCCACCTCGCCGCTGCGAACCCTGATCTTGCAGGTGCCGCATGTGCCCTGATTGCACGAGTTGGGCATCCACTGTCCGCTGCGCAGGAACGCGTCGAGCACCGTCTGATCGGGTTCGCACGGCACTGCGACGGTTCCGGCGGTCAGTGTGTACGTCACGGTCAGATCTCCCATCGGGCGTGCAGAGCCTTCGGTCCACGGAAGCCCCAGCCCCAGAACTCGACGTCCTCGGAGGTATCGCGCTCGAGGTTGGGGATCGTCTCGAGCAACTCTTCCAGGCCGATGCGGCTGACGTTGTTCGCGAAGTAGATGCCTGCGCAGGCATGCTTGCCGGCACCGAAGGCGAGATGCGGAAGCGGCGGACGCGTCATGTCGTATCGGCTCGGTGCGTCGAAGATGTCGATGTCGTGATTCGCCGACCCGTACGACAACATCACCACCGAACCCTCGGCGATCTCGATTCCCGAGACGATGCTGTCCCGCTTGGCGATACGCGCCGTTCCCGACCAGATCGGGGCAGTCCAGCGCATTCCTTCGGAGATCGCACGGGGGATCAGCGACGGTTCGTCGACGACCGCTTCGAATTGCTCCGGACGGGTGAACAGACCGGCCAGCGTCGAACTCATCGCGTGACCGGGCTCCTGCATCGCTCCCAGCAGGAAGACGTACAGCGTGGGGTAGATGTAGTCGCGGTCGCGTGTCTTCCCCTCGGGCATGCCGTCGTGCAACCAGTGCGAGATGGCACTGTCGTCGGGATGCTCGATCCAGTGGTCGATCAGCGGATCGACGACGGAGCGGATCTCCTCCTTGGCGCGGTCGCCCTCGTCGAAACGTTCCTGGCTCAGGAAGTTTCCGTCCTCGTCCATCGCTGCGTTGGTGAACGAGTCCGACAGCTTGTGAAACCATTCGCGCAGTTTGTCCGAACTCACGTCCTTCAGTCCGAGCAGGTCTCCGAGCGACCGCACACTCACCGGCTCGCAGAACTGGGCCACGAGATCGGCCCTGCCGTCGGCTTCGAACGCCTCGACGTAGCGTCGTGCGATCGGGCGGACGAGATCCTCGATCCAGCGGTCCACCTCGGCGGGCTGGAGGGCGGGTTCGACCATCGACCGCAGGTCGCGGTGGATGTCGCCGTTGACGCCGATGATCGCCGGATGGCCGAAGGTGCGCCCGCCCGCCGGCGTGATGATGCCGTCGAAGTCGTCGCTGGTCGCGACTTCGCGGCAGGCCTCCATCGTCGAGGCGACGTAGGCGCCGAGAACAGGGACGAAGGCCACCTGCGCCTCGGCGCGAAGACGCTCGTAGACGGGATACGGGTTCCGCTCGAGCTCTTCCATCGTGACCTCGTCGAGCCACGAAAGGGTGCTGGTCATAGTGCTCTCCTACACGTCGGGGAACTTCGGTCCTCCGGGCGGGACCATCGGTGACTGTGATGTGGACCATATTGATGGTCGGGGTGGAGGTCGATGCACATTGCGCGGAGTCGGGACGAATCGCGCGACAATGTGATCGGCGTCTCGGTTCTGGCTAGTCTCGAAGACGTGAGTGTGCCCGAGATCGAGGATTGGGACGAGGCTTCCCGTGCGGTGGCGGATGTCTACTTCCCGCACCGGCTCACGGACCTGGGGAAGGCGGATCGACCCGAACTCGAACTGGTGTCGGCCGATCTCGGTGGTGTGACCATCGGCCGGATGAGTTGGGGAGCAGACGTTGCGATCGAGTGCGACTATCCCGGCGCCTACGAGGTGAACATCCCCCTGAGTGGACGTCTGGAATCGCGGGGCCGGTCGGGAATCGTCGTTTCCGAGCCGGGCTCCGCGACCGTCTTCCGCGCCGACACTCCCTCGCTCATCACCCGCTGGGATGCGGAATGTTCCGTCCTGGGAATCAAATTCGATCGCGATCACCTCGAACGCGAAGCGGACCGGATCCTCGGGGGGCCGTTGCGATCACGACTCGAGCTTCCCGATCGGATCGACCTGAAGGGTTCCGCGCAGGAATGGCACGGGCTGGTGGCATCACTGAGCGACCAGCTCACCGGTGCCACGCAGGTGTTGACGAACCCTCTGGTGTCCGCTCAGCTCGCCGGAGCGGTCACCACCGCTTTCGTCCTGGCGGTCGCGCCGGTCGACGGGCTGTCACCGGCGCCGCGTCCGGGGATGGTGCGCCGGGTGTTGAACGCTCTGCGGGAGGATCCGGGCCGTGCCTGGACGGCAGCCGACATGGCGGAGATCGCCGGAACGAGTGTGCGTCGACTGCAGGAGGCGTTCTCCGAGTACGTGGGAAGCAGCCCGTCCGCATGCCTGCTCGACATCAGATTGGACCGGGCGCACGCCGACCTCGCGGCAGGAGGAATCACGGTGGCGGACGTAGCCTTCCGATGGGGCTTCGGTCACCCGGGACGTTTCGCTGCGGCCTTCCGGAAGCGGTACGGTGTCACTCCCGCCGAAGTCCTGCGTGGCTGAGCAGCAGGGAGAGCGAACGCACGCGAGCGGGTGACGACATCGTTGTCGTCACCCGCTCGGTACCCTGTCCGGACAGCTCAGCCGAACCAGAGCATCGGCGTCGGCCGGTCGAACGACAACTCGGGGAAGTCGTCGTCCGCGACCGGCGTCCGCAGCCTCCGTTCGACGTAGTCCAGACCGTTGCTGCGCATGTACTCGATGCAGGACACCGTGTACCCGACGGGGTCCGTGTGCGTAGCGACGATGGGGCGGAACAGGTTCGGGAAACCGTTCACCGTCACGGTGTGCCGGTCGAGCGTGCTGTCCTCGCGGCCCTGCATCGTGAGTCCGCCGTGTCCGTCGACGACGAACTTGGCTCGGGTGACGACGGTGTCGCCGATGAGGATCTCCCATCGGTGGTCGATGTCGTCGTAGCGGGCGAGAGTGGCATTGCCGATCTCGTGGATCGACAGGCGCAGTTCGTTCCTCAGCCGTCCGGCCGAACGCTGGGATGCGAAGGAGCGTCCGAGAACCACCACATCGAATTCCGGGACCGGATGGGGGGATACGGAGTTCGAGGCAGAGGTGATCATCTCGGACGCTCCTTCGCAGCGGAGTGGTCTTGGGACCGCGCGCGGGCGGGCAGGGGGAACGGAGATCATCCGCCCGCGCGCGGAGTGCGGGTTTCTACTTGTAGTACGCGCTGACGTCGGCGTTGCCGATCAGGTCGGGTACGGTCCAGCCGTCGAGGTCGTACTCGCTCATGAACTGCTCCGCGAAGCCCTTCATGGAGGCGACGTCACCGCGACTCTCGGCGGCGAACAGCAGTTCGGCCTTGACGTTCTCGTGGTTGCCGGCGTAGTTCCGTTCGTACAGTTCGTGGCGACCACCGAACTCGGAGCCGATCGAATCCCACAGTGCCTTCATGACCTTCACGCGGTCGACCGCCTGGATGCCGTCGGAGCCGCGGACGTACTTGTCGAGGTACGGACGTACGTCCGGGTTCTTGAAGTCGGCGGCGGACGAGGGCAGGTAGATCAGGCCCGAGGCGACGTCCTGCTCGATGATCTCCTTGATGCGCGGGTAGCCCTGCATCGCGAACATACGGTAGGTGAGGCCGTATTCGAGCTTGGGGATCACGGTGCCGTCGATCCACGGTTCCGGGTTGTTCACCATGGAGTCGGTGAGCGACCAGAACAGGTTGCGCCAGCCGATCACCTCACCGACACGAGTCTGCACGCCGCGGAATCCGCCGGCGCCGGTGGCGTCGAGTGCCTTCATGAGCAGACCGGCGATGAAGTCGAGCTTGACCGCGAGTCGCGTGCAACCCTGCAGCGTGAAGCGCTGGAGGAAACCGGAGCCCCCGAGGAAGTTGTTGATCTTCTCGACGTCGCCGTACATGAATACGTTCTCCCAGGGCACGAGCACCTTGTCGAAGATGAAGATCGCGTCGTTCTCGTCCATCCGCGACGACAGGGGGTAGTCGAACGGCGAACCGACGACGTTCGCGTTCTGCGAGTAGGAGGCGCGCGAGATGAGCTTGATGCCGGGTGCGTCCATCGGCACCGTGCAGATCAGCGCGAACTCCTTCTTCTTGATCGGCAGACCGTAGTGGGCGATGAAGTTGTAGTTCGTGATGGCCGAGCCGGTCGCGACGACCTTGGCGCCGGAGACGATGAGGCCGGCGTCGGTCTCCTTCTCCACCTTCATGAACACGTCGCCGACCTGGTCCGGCGGCAGCTGACGGTCGACCGGCGGGTTGATGATCGCGTGGTTCCAGTACAGGACCTTCTCCTGCGACTCGCGGTACCAGCGCTTCGCGTTGTCCTGGAAGGGCGAGTAGAACTCGTCGTTCGCGCCGAGCGTGCCGAGGAAGGACGCCTTGTAGTCGGGGCTGCGGCCCATCCAGCCGTAGGTCAGCCGCGCCCAGGTGGCGATGGCGTCGCGGTCGGCCCGCAGGTCGTCGGCGGACTTCGGGGTCCGGAAGAACGGCATGGTCACGCCGCCGTTACCGGTGTCGGTCGGGGTGGTGAGGGTGTTGACGTGCTCGCCGGTGTGCAGGGCGTCGTAGAGACGCGCGGTCATCCGGATGGAGTTGCGGAAGGCCGGATGGTTGGTGAAGTCCTTGACGCGCTCACCGTGCAGGTAGATCTCGCGGCCGTCGTCGATCGAAGCGATGTACTCGTCGCCGGTCATCGGACGGGAGGCGAAGTTCTTCTGCTGGTTGGCCGGGGAGTCCGCGGCGACGTTCACCTTGGAACGGTCGAGGGTTTCCGTGGGCCGGGGTTCGGTGGTGGTCATGGAATGTCTCCTTGTCCGGGGGTCTGTCCGGGGAAATCGGAAGATGTTCAGGCGTGGACTGCGGCGGTGTGGAACGGCACGAATCGGGTCCGGGAGTCGAACCATCCGTTGTGCGGGTCGTCCAGGCAGCCGTTCCACGCGGCCGATGCGCTCGGGGCACCGAGATCGTGGAAGGTGCTGCGGTAGAAGAGAAGCGGGTCCGCGGTCTCGTCGAAGGTCGCGTCGACGATCTCGCCGATGTAGATGACGTGATCGCCACCGTCGTACTCCCGCCACGGAGTGCACGACAGCGTCGCGGCCGTACCGGCGAGGATCGGGGCGGTCGGTCCCTGCTCCCAGACGGGCTCGGGGGATTGCGGCCGTCCGGCGAAGTGCATGGCGGTGCCGAGCTGATCGGCCGCGAGAATGTTGACGGCGAACGGAGCGTCGGAGAGGAATCCGCAGGCCTTGGATGTGCGGGTCAGGGTGACCTGGCACAGGCGCGGTTCGAGCGAGATGGCCGTGAACGCGGTGACGGTCGCGCCGTGAGGCTCCCCGTCACTGTTCGCGCAGGTGATGACGGTGACGCCGCTGGCGAACTGTCCGAAGATGTTGCGGAGTGTGCGCTGATCCATGTCTGCGTCCTCCTGTCCGGTGCGAATTGCTGGACTTCGATCTGGTGTGACACAGACCATATGGACGTGGAAGGGCTTGTGCGATCCGGTGAGCGCGGTCACTATCCACCTAGCGCGACGAATGAGTCCTAGGTCCCTGTTTGCTCGGGACCGTGTTCCGCATCACACTGGATCGCACGCGCTCGAATCGCAGGAAATGTGCAGGTCGGCGACGACGACGAGCTGGGAACGAAGGTGGGGAGCCGATGGCAGTGGAGCCGACCCCGAGGCCGGTCGATTGGGGAGAAGTGGAAGAAGTCGTCTCGAATGCGTATTTCGAGCACGATCTGACACCGCTCGACGATGTCGCGCCTTCGCTGCAGCTCCGCACCCTGCCGCTCGGTCCGATCCGTCTCGCCCGGATCGGCTGGGGAGCTGCGGTCTCGATCCGGAGTGAGCACCCCGGTGCCTATGCGGTGAACATCCCGATCGCCGGGCGCATCGCGGCCGGCAACGGGGTGATCTCCGAGGTCGGTCACGCCGCCGTCTTCCGTCCCGACACCGCCGCGCCGGAGCAGAAGTGGACGAACGACTGCGAGATCGTCGGGATCAAGCTCGAGCGCGACTACCTGCAGCGAGAGATGTCGCGCATTCTCGCCCGCCCCGACCTGCAGCTTCCGGACCAGGTGGATCTGACGACCCAGCCGGGGCGCAGCTGGATGACATTGCTGCGCTCGATCGTCGAACAGGTGAAATCGGATGAATCGCTCTGGCGGAATCCGCTTGTCGCGGAACAACTGTCGGGTGCCCTGACGACGTCGTTCATTCTCGCCGTCATGCCGGACGATGCGGATCCGACCGGCGGTGCCCGGCCTCGCATCATCAAGCGGGTGCTCGATCGGCTGCACGAAGATCCCGCGGCGGCGTGGACCAGCGCCGACATGGCAGAGGTAGCCGGAGTCAGTGTGCGGCGCCTGCAGGAAGGATTCCGCGAGTACCTCGGAGTGTGCCCTCGCGACTACCTGCTCGACCTGCGCCTCGAGCGCATCCACGAGGAACTCGCGGTGGGTGATGCTTCGGAGCTGTCGGTCACCGATGTTGCCCTCAAATGGGGCATCACTCATACCGGCCGGTTCGCGGCGGCCTACAAACGCAAGTACGGGGTGCCGCCGTCGACGACATTGCGTGGATGAGGTGGGCCGTCCTCAGTGGTGACGGTAGCCGAGTTCGCTGCTGAGGCGCTCTGCGCAGTCCACCACCCGTTTCGCCGTGAGATCGCGGAAGGACTCGAGCGTGTGCCGGCCGGTCGACGTCGAACATGCGAGCACTCCGACCGCGTGGCCCGAGGGGTCGAAGACGGGCGCGGCGATCGTGATGAGTCCTTCTTCGAGTTCCGCGGCGGTGATGGCATACCCCCGACTCCGCACATGAGCAAGTTCGGCCCGCAGGTCGTCCGGGTTGTCGATCGTTGCGCTCGTGAGTCGCTCGAACTGCGTCCGGTCGAGTACGTGATCGACCAGTTCACGTGGTGACCAGGCCAGGAGTGCCCGGCCCATCGACGTGGCGTAGGCGGGGACGCGGGTGCCCACGGACACGTTGATGCTCATGATCCTGCGGACCGGAACACGTGCGGCGTAGACGACCTCGGTGCCGTCGAGCACGCCGAGCGACGCCGATTCGTTGGTGTGTTCGGCGATCTCGACCAGTTTCGGTAGCGCCGAGTCCACGAGGGTGTGGGAGGCGGTGTAGTGCTGACCGATGCTGAGCACGCGCGGAGTGAGCGACCACCGCGTCCCCTGCGAGGTGACGTACCCGAGCCTCTGCAAGGTCAACAGGATACGTCGAACCGCAGGCCGGGACAGGTGGGTCTTGGTGGCGAGTTCGGCAAGGGTGGGATTGGGGTCCTTGTCGTCGAAGGCGTGCAATACCGCAAAACCACGCTCGATGCTCTGAATGAAGTCCCGCTCGTTGCTAGGACCATTACCTAGGTCGATGCTCGGCATCCCGCCTCCTACCTGCGTACTCGTCGATGTTGCCCGATCCGGTGTTGACAAGCTGTGTGACACCACGCACAGTATGTGGTGTACGCACTGCGATACACAAGTACGCACAGCGTACATACCGGTGATCACCGCAGCCCCGTGTCGCACCGGCCCCACACTTTCCGATAGTTCAGTCCCTCACGAGGAGAGCCATGACCACCATGGAGAACCCCACCGCCCACGGGTCCGGCAACGCTGCGACCGACAAGTTCAAGTCCGAGCGGGTCACGTCCGACACCTCGGTCGAGCGCGCGTCGGCGATCTACAAGGACCTGCTGGACGCTCTCGCCGGTATCGTCGACAAGCACCAGGTGACCTACGACGAGTACCGCGTGCTCAAGCAGTGGCTCATCGACGTGGGTGAATACGGCGAGTGGCCGCTGTGGCTCGACGTCTTCCTCGAGCACGAGATCGAGAAGGTGCACTACAACCGCAAGGGCTTCACCGGCACCAAGGGCTCCATCGAAGGCCCCTACTACGTCCCGGACAGCCCCAAGCTCCCGTCGAAGTGCACCATGCCGATGCGCGAGAAGGACAAGGTCGCCCCGCCGCTGGTCTTCAAGGGCCAGGTCACCGACCTCGAGGGCAACGGTCTGCCCGGCGCCACCGTCGAGCTGTGGCACGCGGACGAAGAGGGCTTCTACTCGCAGTTCGCCCCCGGTATCCCCGAGTGGAACCTGCGCGGCACCGTCCAGGTGGACGAGAACGGCAACTTCGAGATCACCACGCTCAAGCCGGCTCCCTATCAGATCCCGTCCGACGGCCCGACCGGCTGGTTCATCAAGTCCTACGGCGGACACCCGTGGCGTCCCGCGCACCTGCACCTGATGGTGAAGGCTCCCGGCAAGCGCGCCATCACCACCCAGCTGTACTTCCAGGGCGGCGAGTGGGTCGAGGACGACGTCGCGACAGCGGTCAAGCCCGAGCTCATCCTGGATCCGCAGCCCAACGCCGACGGCATCGCCGAGGTGACCTACAACTTCGTGCTCGACCCGGAATCGTGATCCGGACCGCGGACGCGGCCTGATCAAATCCGAACGAGAGTGCGGTTCGCATCGTGAATGCCGGTGTCCCTCTGGGGCACCGGCATTCATGCTGACTACGCCGGCGACGTACCCCCTGTCACACCCCGACCCGATTGTGAGCAATTCCGATGTCCGATCCCGATCTGAAGATCGCATCCGTCACCACGACGATCATCGACGTGCCGTTGATCCGGCCCCACAAGTTCGCCACCACCACTTCGGAGGCGCAGCCGATCCTGCTCGTCGCGGTGACCACCGAAGGTGGTGTCACCGGTTACGGTGAGGGCGTCGTGCCGGGCGGACCGTGGTGGGGCGGCGAGTCGGTCGAGACGATGCAGCAGATCGTCGACCGCTACATCGGTCCCTACATCATCGGGCGCGGCGTCGACGAAATCAGCGGCGTCATGGTCGATATCGAGCGCATCGTCGCCAACGCGCGATTCGCGAAGGCCGCTGTGGACGTCGCGATGCACGACGCGTGGGGTCGCGCACTGGGTGTGCCGGTCGCGTCGCTGCTCGGCGGAGCCTTCCGTACCGGCGTCGACGTGCGCTGGGCGCTCGGCGCGGCTCCGCTCGAGGAGATCGTCGAAGAGGTCACGCACAAGCGTGAGCAGCGCCTGAACTTCTCCTTCAAGCTCAAGATGGGTGCGCTCGACCCGGTCGTCGACACCGACCGTGTCGTCAAGATCGTGGAGGCGTTCGGCGGCGAGGTCGGATTCAGCATCGACGTCAACGCCCGCTGGGACCGCTTCACCGCGTTGCGTCACGTCCCGCAACTCGTCGACGGCGGTGTCGAACTCATCGAACAGCCGACTCCCGCAGATCAACTCGATGTGCTCGCCGAGATCAACCGCCGCGTCTCGGCGCCGGTGATGGCCGACGAATCCGTACAGACTCCGCACGACGCGTACGAAGTGGCCAAGTTGGGTGCCGCCGATGTCGTCGCGCTCAAGACCACCAAGTGCGGCGGGCTGCAGCGCAGCAAGCAGGTCGTCGCCGTCGCGAAGGCGGCAGGCCTGCGCTGCCACGGCGCGACCTCCATCGAAGGACCCATCGGCACTGCGGCGTCCATCCACTTCGCCTGCGCCGAGCCGGGGATCGACTACGGCACCGAACTGTTCGGTCCGCAGCTGTTCGCCGTGGAACTTCTGCAGAAGCCGCTCGACTACTCCGAGGGCCAGGTGCACCTGCCCGAGGGACCGGGGCTCGGCGTCGACCTCGACATGGATGTCGTGAACAAGTACGCGCGCTCCTGATCCGCACTTTTCGTCAGAACACAAGAAGGAGAAACATCATGGCACTGTTCCATGTTCGGATGGACGTCGACATCCCCCGTGATCTCGACCCCGACGTGCGCGCCGAGACCGTCGCCAAGGAGAAGGCCTACAGTCAGGATCTGCAGCGCCAGGGCAAGTGGCGCGAGATCTGGCGGATCGTCGGCCAGTACAGCAACATCTCGATCTTCGACGTCGAGTCGGCGGACGAGCTGCACGAGATCCTGTGGAACCTGCCTCTGTTCCCCTACATGAACATCGAGATCATGCCGCTGACGAAGCACGGGTCCGATATCAAGTGACACCCGCGCGCGGGGCCGTGGCTCATACTCGGAATATGAGCTTGCCCCTGCGCGACGTCTACGCCGAGCCGACCCTCGCCGACCTGATGCCGTCGGTGCTCTCGTCCGCGGGGGTCGCCGGTGAGAACAATCGGCTCGATCTCGCCCCGGCCGACCACACCGTCGTCCTGCTCGTCGACGGGATGGGATGGGAACTGCTGCAGCGCAATGCGAAAGCAGCCCCGTACCTGACACAGACGCCGGGGAGCCCGATGCGTGCCGGTTTCCCCACGACCACAGCGGTCAGCCTCGCCTCCCTCGGGACGGGACTGCCGTCCGGCCTCCACGGCATCACCGGCTACCAGTCGTACGTCGACGAGATCGAAGCCCCGGTGAACTGGCTGCGCTGGACCCTCGCCGGAACCGCGGTCGACCAGCGCGACGACCTCGTCCCGGAGACCGTGCAACCCCACCCGACGGTGTTCGAACGCGGCCGCGAGGCCGGCCTGACCGTCACCACCGTCGTGCCGAAGGCCTTCGAAGGGAGCGGCCTCACCCGGGCCGTGCTGCGCGGCGGCAACTTCGTCGGGGTCTCCGCCTACGGCGATCTCCTCGCCCAGGTGGTCGCCGCGGTGCGCACCGGCGACCGCAGCCTCGTCTACTGCTACATCGGTGAGGTCGACACGCTCGGGCACGTCTACGGGCCGGAGTCCGCGGCGTGGCTCGCGCAGCTCACGGTGGTCGACCGTTTCGTCGAGCAACTCGCCGGGACGCTGCCGGACGGCACCCGCCTGCTCGTCACCGCCGACCACGGCATGGTCGACGCCTCACGCGGCCGTCGCATCGACTTCGACCACACCCCGGGTCTCGGCGAGGACGTCACCGTCATTGCCGGCGAACCACGATGCCGTCACATCTACACCGACCACGTCGACCGGGTCCTCGAACGCTGGCGCAACGAACTCGGCGACCACGCGTGGGTCGGCACCCGCGACGACGCGTTCGCGGCGTGTCTGTTCGGACCCGATCCCGATCCGTCGCTGATCAAGCGGATAGGCGACATCGTGGCTGTCGGGCGAGGCGAATCGACGGTGATCCGCAGCGACGGGGAGCAGGTCATGTCGAACCTGCCCGGACAGCACGGGGCGTTGACCGACGAGGAACTGCTCGTGCCACTGCTGCGGATCGGGTGACCCGCATCCCTGCCGAGACTCGCGGGTGTCGGAACTCTCGATGCCCGAACCGTATCGGTCACATAGTGTGTGCACATGCGTACCGATGCGGTGACCTGGCACGACCGCAGCAGTAGGGTCGCGCTGATCCTCCTGTGGGTGGTCCGGATCCTCTTCAAGCCGATCCTGAGCTTCTGGCCGAGCAACGACTTCGGAATCGCGGTGCTCGGCCGGCTGTCGTGGGTGGTCGACAGGATCACGCCCACCCCGCGTGCCGTGTACGTCACGCAGACCGAACTCGGCGGAGTGCCCGGTGAGCGGATCATCTCCCCGAAGCCGGTCGACGACCCGCTCGAGGACGCCACCATCCTCTACTTCCACGGCGGCGGCTTCGTCTTCTGTGGCCCGTCCACCCACCGTCAACTGTGCGTGCAACTGGCCCTGGACTCCGGTGCACCGGTGTACTCGATGGACTACCGGCAGGTGCCCGCAGTGCCGATCGCAGGATCGGTGCAGGACGCGATGAACGCGTACACCGCGCTGCTCGAAGTGGCCGACGACCCCACCCGTATCGTCGTCGGGGGTGATTCGGCCGGGGGTTATCTCGCGGCGAAGGTCGCCGAGCTCGCCGCGCGGCGCGGTATCCAGCGACCGGCAGCGGTGATCGGTTACTCGCCGCTGCTCAACCTCGATCTCGACAAGCACGATCCGAAGTACATGGCGAGGGACGCCTACCTACCCATCAAGGCCCTCGGGAAGATCCGTCCGCGCTGGTTCGCCGGAGAAGAGGCAATCGAGGGTGAGATGAACCCCGTCGACGCCGACCCCGCGCTGTTCCCTCCGATGTTCATGTGCGCGGCCGAATACGAGCTGACCAGGCCGGACGTGGAGATCATGACCGAACGCCTCGCGTCGGCAGGTCGGCCGGTGGAGACACATCTGTGGCGCGGGCAGATCCACGCATGGCCGGTCCTGGCCCGCGCGATTCCCGAGGCCATGGAGCTGATCGGGCTCAGTACGCGGTTCGCGCGACGCGCGATCGTGGCAGTGGACGACGCTGCCTGAGCGCTCACAGGTTGGTGTCGGGTGGCTCCGGGCTCTCGGGTAGTCCGGCGCCGTGACCGTCCCCGTCGCGCGGCGGGCAGTTCCCGCCGACGGCGTAGGACGTCATCGACAACGATCCGTATTCCACACCGTCCACGAGGGTCGTCGGCTGTTCGCCGGACTCGGCGGCCAGACCCGCGACGTACAGCAGCGGCAGGAAATGGTCCGGGGTGGGCACGGCCTTGTGATAGTCGGCGTGCTCGTGCAGCGCAGCCGCATCTCCGGGACGGTCCTGCAGGACGGTAAGGGCGTCCTCGTCGAATCGATGCGCCCAGTCGAATCCCGCCCCCGGTTGCCGCGGATCCATTGCCCCGAGGTTGTGGACGACGTTGCCGCTCGCGACGATCAACACCCCGCGGTCGCGCAATCCGGCGAGGCGGGCGCCGAGATCGACGTGATAGTCGAGTGGTTTGTAGGCGTTGAGGCTGAGCTGCACCACCGGGATGTCCGCATTCGGGAAGGCATGGGTGAGGACCGACCAGGTGCCGTGGTCGATGCCCCACGAGTCGACGTCGGCGCCCACCCACGTCGGGTGCACGAGATCGGCGATCTCCTCCGCCAGTTCCGGAGCACCCGGAGCCGGATACTCCACGTCGAACAGATCCTGCGGGAACCCGAAGAAGTCGTGGATCGTGCGCGGAGATCGCATCGACGTCACAGCGGTGGCGTTGATGTACCAGTGCGCGGAGATCGCCAGGATCGCGCGGGGAGTCGGAACGGAACGTCCGAACGCTGCCCATGCCTGCGTGTAGCGGTTCGATTCGAGAGCGTTGAGCGGACTGCCGTGGCCGAGGAAGGCGACCGGCATGCGTGTCTGCACGAGTCCTCCTATCGGTCGGCGAGCCGGGCCTTCAACCACGCCGTCAGATCGTCGAGCACGCGGTCCTTCTCCGGCTCGTTGAAAATCTCGTGGAACAACCCGTCGTACAACTTCAGCGTCAGATCCTTGGAACCGGCACGGTCGGCGATGAGTTGCGCCCCGGCCGGATCGGCGAGGGTGTCCTCGGTGCCGTGCATGACGAGCAACGGCAGGGTCAGGTTCGGAAGGCGCTGCTCGAGGCTCTGCTCGTTGAGCACCAGCACTCGAGCGAGCCCGGCGGGCACGAGACCGTGGTGCACGAGCGGATCGGCGTCGTACGCTGCGACCACGGCGGGATCGCGCGACACCGCCTTGCTGTCGAGCTTCTGCACCGGCACACCCGGCAGGAAACGTCCGATCAACTTCCCGATCTCCACGACGGGCTTCGGTGTCCCGGACGTGACGACCACGGCCGGTCCGGACAACACGAGCGCGGTGAGCCGGTCCTGATGGTCGAGCGCGTAGGCGAGAGCGATGGCACCACCCATGGAGTGCCCGAGCATGAACACCGGCAGTCCGGGATGTTCGTGGAGCGCCAGATCGATCAGGGTGTCGAGATCCTCGGTGAACTCGCGCATCTCGCGCGCGTGTACACGCTTGCCGCCCGACCGTCCGTGACCGCGGTGGTCGGGCGAGTACACGACCAGGCCGAGGTCGGTGAGCCGTTCGACGACGTGGTCGTAGCGACGCGCGTGCTCGCCCAGTCCGTGGCTGAGGATCAGCACGCCTGTGGGGGCCTCCGGCGACCACACGTCGTACACGATCGGGATCGCCCCGCCGCCGGTGAACGACGATTCGGTGTGCTCCATGAGCGCCTCCTGCGGCCTCGTCGACTACTGCTCCTCGCATCCTCGCACGAGTGTCGGTTCGAAGGCTTGTGTCCGGCCGGAGACGGAGAGACCCTCGAAGAGGGGCGCGGCCGAGGAGACCTGTGATGGAAACCGAGATCACCGAGATCGCTCAGGATGTATACCGTTTGTCCACATATCTCGACGCGGCGGATCTGACGATGAACCAGTTCCTCGTGGACGGTGACGAACCTCTGCTGTTCCACACCGGTTATCGTGTGCTGTTCCCGTCGGTGTCGGAAGCGATGGCGCGATTGATACCGCTGGATCGGTTGCGGTGGATCACCTTCGGGCACGTCGAGGCCGACGAGTGCGGGTCGATGAACTCCTGGCTGGAGGTCGCGCCGGCGGCCGAGGTTGCCCACGGCGCGATGGGGTGCTTCGTCCAGGTCGCCGATCTCGCGGACCGCCCACCGCATCCTCTGCAGGACGGGGATGTCCTGGATACCGGGCGCCGCCGCGTACGCCATATCGATACCCCACACGTTCCGCACGGATGGGACGCGGGTCTGATGTTCGAGGAAACGACCTCGACCCTGTTGTGCGGTGACCTCTTCACGGCATTCGGCAGGTACCCGGCGCAAACGACGAACGAGATCGTCGGTCCGGCTCTGCAGGCGGAGGATCTGGGCCGCGCAACGTGCTTGACCCCCGAACTCGGACCCACCATCCGCGCACTCGCGAGTCTGAACCCGAGCAGCCTCGCACCCATGCATGCCCCGGCCTATGCGGGTGATTGCGTCGCGACTCTCGAAGAATTGGCCGCGGCCTACGAAGAACGGTTCACCGCGGCTACCGATGCACTGCGCGACCGGGGACGGAAACTCGATTGACGGTACTCGGACGATCGGTACCCTGGACATCGTGATTCAGGCGCTCTACTTCCACTGACGACACCCACTCCGCGCCTCGTGATGTGATCCGAGGTCGCGGTACGAGGTGTACCCACATCCGGCCGACTCTCGGCCGTTCGTCAGCGAGCGCATCCTTCCCACCCGTGGTTTCGGGACGAGTGCGCCTCCACTCGGAGGAATCCATATGACCACCACCATCACCCTGCCCCGGCGATCCCGCGCCCAACTCGGCGCCGTCGACGTTCACCTCGCACGCGACGGCCATCCCGTCCTGCGCGGAGTCGATCTCGCGGTCACGCCGGGTTCCAGGCTCGGTGTCGTCGGAGAGAACGGCCGCGGCAAGTCCACCCTGCTGCACGTGCTCGCCGGTCGCCTCGAACCGGACTCGGGGACCGTGCGTCGGTTCGGCTCGTTCGGGATCGCCGAACAGGAGATGACCGTCGCCGAGGGGCGCACCGTCGGCGATCTCGTCGACATCGAACTCGCGCATGTCCGCGTCGCACTGCAGGCGCTCGACGAGAGCACCGAAGCGCTCGCCGATGAGCGGCCGGGAGCCGCCGACGCGTATACCGACGCCCTCGAGATCGCCGAGCAACTCGACGCGTGGGACGCGGATCGTCGCGTCGACACCGCCCTCGAAGCGCTCGGAGCCGTCACCGACCGTTCGCGACCCCTGGCAGAGATGTCGGTCGGACAGCGCTACCGTGTGCGCCTGGCCGCGTTGCTCGGCGCCGAACACGATTTCCTGCTGCTCGACGAGCCGACCAACCACCTCGACGCGTCGGGCCTCGACTATCTCACCGAACGTCTGCAGCAGACCCGTAGCGGAGTGGTCCTCGTCAGCCACGATCGCGCCCTGCTGACCGATGTGGCCACGTCGATCCTCGACCTCAACCCGAGTCGCGACGGTCGTCCACGTTTGTACGGTGGGGGATACGCCGGGTTCCGGACGGGACGCGAGGCCGAGTATGCGCGCTGGGTCAGCGAATATGCGCGCGAGCAGGCCGAGCGAGCCCGGCTGGAATCGGACCTCGGGTCCGCTCGGGATCGCCTCGTCACGGGCTGGCGCCCGGAGAAGGGCACCGGCAAGCATCAACGTGCCACTCGTGCGCCGGCGCTCGTGCAGTCGGTGCACCGCCGTCAGGAAGCACTGGACGACCATGCCGTGGCGGTACCCGTACCGCCGCTGCAGTTCTCGATGCCGGCGCTCGGAGCGGAGGCCGATGGGATCGACCCGGACACACCGTTGGTGCGGGTCGAGGACGCCATGGTGCGCGGCCGGCTCGACCGTCCGGTCAGCCTGGCCGTGCTTGCCGGCTCGCGGCTCGTGATCACCGGACCCAACGGTGCCGGCAAGTCGACGTTGCTCGCGGTGCTGGCCGGCGAGGTCGAACCGACATCGGGGACCCGCGAGAGCGACCCCGTCGTGCGGATCGGACGGCTCGCCCAGGAATCGCCGGCACCGTCGGCGGCCCGGGTGCAGCAGGTCTACGACGCGCACGTCGGTGAGCTGGTCGTCGCCGGACTCGTCCCGGACCAGGGAGCAGTGGATCTCGGCGAACTCGGATTGTTCACCGAACGCGATCTCGGCAAGAGGGTCCGCGACCTGTCGATGGGGCAGCAGCGACGCCTCGACCTGGCGATGGTTCTCGCCGCACGCCCGCACGTGCTGCTCCTCGACGAGCCCACCAACCACCTGTCCATCACTCTGGTGGACGAACTGACCGACGCCCTGGGGGCGACAGACGCGGCGGTCGCCGTGGCCACCCACGACCGGCAGATGCGACGCGATATCGCCCACTGGCCGCACCTGGCGCTGGGGCTCGCGCCGAAGGAGTGCACACGAGGGGGTCCGACGACATGATCGCCCGGGTGCGTGCGTCGGCGCCGCTGCGGCACCGAGAACAACGTCATTGCGCGACTGGAGTTACCTCATCGGCGCGCGAAATGGTCGTCAGAGCGCGAAGTTTCGCGACCTGACGACCACTTTGCGCTCCGATTCTCGCGCCGGATGAGCTACGTAACGGAGAGTCCGCAACGAGCGCGTCGCTATCGTGGTGGCACCGGGTCAGCGGCCCGATTCCGTGGAGACGGAGGCCGGCACCGGTTCGGACGAGGCGTCCGCTGATCGTGCCGGACGCAGCGCGAACAGCGCCACCGCGGCGAGCACGACCACGCCGGCCACTCCGAAGTAGAGCTGCTCGGGCGTCCATCCCGCGTCGAGGAGCATCCCGGCCGCGGTCGGTGCGAGGATGGCGCCCGCTCGGCCTATGCCGATGGCGGAACCGACGCCGGTGGCCCGAACCTGCGGACCATAGAGAGACGGTGCGAGGGTGTACAGGCCGGCGATGCACCCGTTGATGAGTCCACCGATCAGGATGCCGAGCGCGAATGCCAGCGTCAGTGTCGAGATGGACACGATGAAGACCGTCATGGTCGCGGCGGCGGCGATGGTGAAGGTGATCAGGACCGACCGGGTGGTCCAGCGGCTGGCGAGGACTCCGAAGAGCACCGACCCGACGGTGCCGCCGAGGGTGAGCATCATTCCCGCCGTGGCGCTCTGGTCCTTGGTGAGACCGGCGGTCTCCATCAGGGTCGGTGTCCACGAGTTGACGAAGTAGAAGCCGAACATGGTGGCGAAGAAGGCCGCCCAGAGCAGCACCGTCGAGCGGGTGTTGCTTCCGGAGAACAGATCCGAGATCCGCCCCGCTCGCGGTGCCGATTCGTCACCGGAGCGGTGGAGTGCGGAGACGGGGCTCTGGCCGATGCGTCGCGCGATCGTGTTGATCCGGTCGAGATCGCCTGCGCGTCCCCGGCTGGTGAGGAAGTCGAGGGATTCGGGCAGCAGAACGACGAGAAGGGCGAGCGCCAGACCGGTGAGCCCGGCACCGGTGACGAACACCGCACGCCAACCGTATTCGCTCTGGAGACCGACGGCGGCGATACCGCCGATCGTGGCACCCACGCCGTATCCGGCGGTGTAGATGCTGATGGCCAGCCCTCGCCAGCGAGCCGACGAGTATTCGCTGGCGATCACGGTGGTGCAGGCGAGGACGCCGCCGATGCCGAGTCCGGTGATCACCCGCCAGATGCCGAGTTCCCATGCGGATCCGGCACTCGCGGACAGACCCATGCCGGCGGTGGCGAGTGCAACCGACAGCAGGATCAGAGGCCGGCGTCCGATCCGGTCGGCCATCGGTGCGAGAGCGAGAGCGCCGACGGCCATTCCGATCAGACCGGCACTGAGCAGCACGCCGAGTTCCGATCCGCCGAGGCCGAAGTCGCTACCGATGCTCTTGGCGGTGAACGCGAGTGCCATGACGTCGAAACCGTCGAGGATGTTCAGCACGACGCACAGGGCGACGATCATCCATTGGTAGGGATGCATCGGCGAGGCGTCGATGCGTGCGCGAAGGTCCATCGTGTTTCCTCGTGGTGTGAAATGCGCAGTGGTCAGGGAAGGTCGAGCGTGACGACACCCGTCGTCGATCGGGACGACGCCGAATCGCGCACCACGCGTGACACGCATGCGCACATTCGACTCGCGGTGCTCTTCTGCTCTTCGCTGAAGAAGACGTCGCGGTGGTCGACTCGTCCGTCGAGCGAGGCGACGGAGACCTCGCACAGTCCGCATTCGCCCTTGCGGCAGTCGAACATCATGTCGACCCCGGCGCGGCAGAGGGCGTCGAGCATCGTTTCGTCGGAGCCGACAGTAGTGGTGACACCGAGTTCGGGTACGGTCACCGTGAATTCCTCGGCCTCGAACCATCCACTGTTGCCGAAGGTCTCGTAGCGGAGGTTCGGCATCGGGAGGTCGCGATCGTGCCACCGGCGTCGCACGGCGTCCATGAGCCGGATCGGACCGCACATGTACAGCTCGGTGCCGTGGTCGATGCCGTCGACGAGTGCGGCGACATCCAATCCGGTTCCCTCGTCGTCGATGTGGACGTCGAGGCGGTCGTTGTGGAGGGCTTCGAGTTCGGGCAGGAAGGCCATCGCGGAGCGGCTACGGCCCACGTACACGAAGCGATAATCGGCGCCGAGGCGCCGGAGGACGGCTCCCATCGCGCGGACCGCGGTGATGCCGATGCCGCCGGCGAGCAGAACGTATCTCGGTGCGCCGACCCGCAGCGGGAAGTTCTGGAGCGGCTCGGTGATGTCGAGTTCGTCGCCGGGACGCAGGGAGTGCATGAATTCGGAGCCGCCGCGCGAAGTGGGGGAGCGGTGGACGCCGAGCGTGAGCCGACCGTCCGGGCTACCCGCCACGAGGGAGTACGAGCGCGTGTCGCCCGAGGGGAGTCGCACGTCGATGTGGGCGCCGGGCTCGACGCGGTGGGCGGTGTCGGCGGCGAGGGTGATCTCGGCGATCGAATCGGCTGCCCGCTCGATCCTCACGACCCGCGCTCGCTGCCAACGGATCTGGTTGCTGCTCATGTCAGTGGGCTCCCTCGGGAACGACGGTGGCCGAGGCGAGGTTCCGTTCCGCTTCGATCATGCGCTGGATCAGCCTCCGGACCCACATGCCGCCGGCGTCGATGTTGAGGTTGTAGAACTCGTGATCCGGGTTCGCTTCGATGGCCTTCTGCTGCGCGGTGAGCATCGCCTCGTCCTCACCGAACACACCGTGCACGCCGTCGCGCAGCTGCGTGGTGATGAGCTGGCTGTCGAGGCGGTAGTTGCGCATGAACGCCCAGAAGTAGAGGGCGGTGCGTTCGTCGACGGGGGAGATGGTGTTCATGACGAATCCGTTGACGCCATGGCTGCGGTCTCCTTCGGGAGCACCGGTGCCGGCCTCGGCCACACCGACGTCGATGCGGATCGTGGAGGGCGCCTGGAACTCGATGATCTGCCAGCGGTCGACCTTGCCCTCGAAGCCGGGGAACTTGTCGCGCATGTTCTTCAGCCAGAACGGCGGTGCGTCGATGTCGTGCATCCAGCGGGTGACCGTGACGGTGCGATCGTCGTGGGTGACGACGAAGTCGGACTCGCTCAGTTCGTCCTGGCCGATGGACGACGAGTGCACGAATTCCTCGTGGGTGAGGTCCATGAGGTTGTCGAGGACGAGCTGGTAGTTGGCCTGCACGTCGATCGTGCGTCCGTCGCCGGCCCAGTCGGGGGAGTCCATCTGGAACATGTCGGGGATGAGATCGGGATCGGCCTGCGTCGGGTCGCCCGGCCAGACCCACACGAAGCGGTGCCGCTGGACGACGGGATAGGACGACACCATCGCGGACGGATTGATCGTCTGCTGGGCGGGCATGTGAGTGCAGCGTCCCGCAGAGTTGTACTGCAGGCCGTGGTAGGGGCACTGGATGCCCTCGCTGCCGACGAGCGTGCCCATCGACAACGGTGCGAGCCGGTGCCAGCAGGCGTCGGCGAGGGCGACGGGACGGCCCTCCTCGGTGCGGTACAGAGCCATCGGTTTACCGGCGATCGTGCGGGCGAGGATCTCGCGGCGACCCACCTCGTGATCCCAGGCGACGACGTACCAGGCGTCGAGCGGGTAGGCCATGTTCTTCGCGGTCGCCCCGGTGGGGCCGAGATCGGTCATGTCGGATCCTCCGAGCACTGAGGGGAAATAACTATCTGCATAGATAGTCGGTGAGCTGGAGCACACACTATCTATCGATATAGTTGTTTGCAAGGGTGGAATACTCGCCCGGGGAAAGGTGGTGGTCCATGAGCCTGCGGTACGCGCTGCTCGCGTTGCTCACCGCCGAGCCTCTGACCGGCTATGACGCAGCCAAACGGTTCGGCGGGTCGGTCGGGCACGTGTGGCATGCACCCGACTCGCAGATCTATCCCGAACTACGTCGGATGGAGCGTGAGGGCCTCGTCGAAGGCGAGCAGGTGCGTTGGGGTCCCAACAGCACCAAGACCCGGTACTCGATCACCGAGGACGGAATCCGGGCCTTCCGTGAGTGGATGTCCACTCCGCTGGATTACGCCCCGGTGCGAGACGCCGCCCATATGCGCGCGGCCTACTTCGAATGGGCCGACCCGGACAGCGCCCGCGATTGCCTGCGCCGGCACATCGATCACTACACCGAGCAGATCGCTCAATGGACCGCGGTGCGCGACGCGATCCTCGATCTCAGCAACGCGACCATCGCGAGGCGCGTGCAGAAGTACCCGGCCGAGGACCACGAACGGATCATCGCGTTCAAGGCCTTTGCGTACGACGGTCTCATCGGCCGGGGCGAAGCCGAGATCGCGTGGGCGCGTCAGGGCCTCGAACTCCTCGACAAGCTGTCGCCGCGCCACTGAGGCACTTCACGGCGCGCTGTCGGTGGGTGGCACGATCGAATGCGCGAGCGCCTGCATGAGGAACTCGAGTTCGGGATTGGGGGTCGCGTTGCTCCGCACCACCCCGCACACCGGCACCTGCAGCCGGTGGTGGATCTCGCGCATGAACTTCAGCCCCTTGCGAGGTGTGTCGGCTGCGGTTCCTGCGTAGAGCACGGTCCACGCCCGCGGATTGGTGATCACCTCGAGGGTCGCCGTGTGGTCGCTGGCGATCGGAGGGCCGAGACGCACGCGGCGACCGACCTCGACGAAAGCGTCCTCGACGACACGGTGCAACAGCACCTGGCTGCCACGCGGCGGCAGCAGCAGCGGATAGTGGGCGAGGTCGCCGAGGTCGACGGTCGAGAACGCCGACAGCGGGTGCGCGCTCGATGTGACGATCACGAGTTCCTCGATACCGAGACGCACCGCTTCCAGACCCGGGCGGTCGACGTCGCCGCGGATCAGCGCGAGATCGGCCTCCCCGGACGCGACCGCATTGACGCGGTCGGTGAAGTCCTTGATGACGAACTCCACGTCGATCTTGGGATGACGTTCCCGGACGCTGGAGATCGCGTCGAGGCTCTGCGACGCGAAGCTCATGTTCGCGGTGATCCGGATACTTTCCCGCGGCTCGTGGCCGACCTCGAGGGCCTTCGCCTCGAGGCTGAGTACCTCGGCGGCGATCGGCATCAGGCGTTGGCCGGCCGAGGTGAGCTTGACCGAACGAGTGGTGCGGTCGAACAGGGTGGTGCCCAGTTCGTGTTCGAGTTTCGCGATCTGATGGCTGATCGCCGACTGCGAGATGAAGCAGCGCTGGGCGGCACGCGAGAAGCTGCCCTCCTCGCCGACGGCGAAGAAGTAGCGCAGCTGACGGAAATCCATGGCTCCTCCCGGGATGTGTGCCACCTGCATTTATGAGCAGAACAGATAACAGTTTTTCGAATATCCCAGGTTAGTGGATAACAAGGGGCCTTCGTACCTACGTTGGGAGTCATACATCAACGGAGATGACACCCCAGCACGTGGAGGTTTACGACAGCATGGACGATGCGGACACAGCGACCCTGGTCGATCGGACAGATGTAGTCATCGTGGGTTCCGGCTTCGGAGCATTGGCCACCGCCAAGAAGCTCGCCAAGGCCGGCACACCCTTCGTTCTCATCTCGGAGACCACCGAGCACCTGTTCCAGCCTCTGCTCTATCAAGTCGCGACCGGTGTCCTTTCGCCCGGTGAGATCGCTCCCTCCGTGCGCGCGATCCTCGCCGAGTACCCCAACGCCGACGTCCGTCTGGGCCGAGTCGTCGATGTCCTGCCCGACGAGAACACGGTCGTCTACGAAGCCGGCGGTCAGCGTCTGCGCCTCGGCTACAAGTACCTCGTCGCCGCGACCGGTGCGCGTCAGGCGTACTTCGGACGCGACGAGTTCGCCGACCTGACGTACGCGCTGAAGACGGTCGAGGACGCAGAGCGGCTTCGTCGTCAGATCGTGCGGTGCTTCGAAGAAGCGCACGTCACCACCGACCCGGAGCGTCGGAAGAATCTGCTCAGCTTCATCGTCGTGGGCGCCGGCCCGACGGGCGTCGAGCTCGCGGGGCAGATCAAGGAGCTGGCGCAGCGCTACTTCGCCGAGAACATCGGCAACATCCGCGCCGATGACGTCACCGTCACGCTCGTCGAGGGCGCCGACAAGGTGCTGCCCCCGTTCGGCGGCAAGCTCAGCGAGTACTCCGAGGAGTCGCTCGAGAAGAGTGGCGTCGACGTCGTTCTCGGGACGATGGTCACCGACATCGACGAGCACGGTGCCACGCTCACCACGCCCACGACCGAGGAGACCCGCCGCCTCACCGCGGAGACCATCATCTGGTCGGCCGGTATCCAGGCCAACGATTTCGCCGACGTGCTCGCCGAGCGCACCGGCTGCGAGACGGTCCGCGGCGGACGCCTGCTCGTCGACCCCGACTTCACCGTCGGCCGCAGCGACAACATCTTCGCGATCGGCGACATGGTCACCCTCGACAACCTGCCGGCTCAGTCGCCGTTCGCCATGCAGGGCGGCCGCCATGTCGCGAAGATGATCACCGGCAAGGTCGCGATGGGCACCCCGTTCCAGTACAAGGACAAGGGCAGCATGGCGATCATCAACCGGTTCCGCGCGATCACGCGGGTCGGGAAGATCGAGCTCACCGGCTTCATCGCGTGGGTGCTGTGGCTCGCCGTCCACCTCGTCTACCTGGTCGGCTTCCGTAATCGGTACATCGCGGTCATGTCGTGGTGTGGTTCCTTCCTCGGTCACCGCCGCCCGCACTTCTATTACGCGCAGGACACCGTCCCGGTGCCCACCGCGGAGAAGGAAGAGTCGGCCACGACAGGCGAGCCCGAGAGCGACAAGGAACCCGTGCGGACGTCCGCATAACTTCCGACCTACGAAAGGTCCCGACCACCCGGTCGGGGCCTTTCGTCGTTCGCGTGCCGAACCGGGATCGACGCGGCGTGTTGCGGTAGCGAATCTCGTTTCACCGCGCGAACTGCCGATACTCGACCGGGCCCACCGGGTGAAAGTCGGGGTGATTTCCGGGATGTCCTGCACGCCGCAGGTGTTCGGACGGTGTACCTCGACCGGCCTGCGGCTACCGTGTGCAGCGCATCCCGAGGAGTGACCCATGAACGACGATGGCGGCGGTCCCCGCGTCGCGACGACACGCGTCGGCTGCGATGTCGTCACGGTCCGCGACATCGCGTCGAGCATCGACCGGTTCGGCGACCGCTACCTGCAGCGTGTCTTCACCCCGCACGAGCTGGAGGTATCCACCGGCCCGGGTCGCGCACAACGGCTCGCGGCGCGCTTCGCCGCGAAGGAAGCCGTGATGAAGGTCCTGCGTCCCCGGAACCACGCGGTGCCGTGGCGCGCCATCGAGATCCGCCGCGCGGACTGGGGCGGATGCACCGTCGTACTGGCCGGTAACGCGGCCACCCTGGCGCGAGATGAACAGGTGATCGACATTCAGGTCTCGATTTCTCACGAGCCCGCATACGCCATCGCGACGGTCGTGGCGACCCGCGTCGAAGAAGCAGAAACTGGAGAACATCCATGACGGAGCAGGTGATCCGCAAGGTCCTCGGTGAGCACGCGAAGCTGTCGGTCGACAGCATGGCGCTCGACCCCGCCGCCGATCTCTACGAACTCGGCCTGACATCGCACGCCAGCGTGAACGTGATGCTCGCCCTCGAGGACGCCTTCGACGTGGAGTTCCCCGACGAACTGCTGCGCAAGAGCACATTTGCGAGCATCGGAGCCATCAGGTCGGCGTTGACGGAACTGGGCGCCGCGTGACCTCCGTGTCCGCACCCTTCACCGTTGCGGAGAACGCCGGACTGTCGTTGCTCGCCCGCGCCGAGATCGTCGGACGCGAGAGTGCCGGCCCCGCGGCTGCCGAGGTCGATCGTGAGGGACGGTTCCCGCACGAGGCCCTCGACGCGCTCCGCGTCCACAAACTGCTGAACTGCGCCGTCCCCGTCGACCAGGGCGGAGAGGGAGTGTCGCTGGGTGAGCTGTGCGCCGTCGCGCGCATCCTCGGCCGGTACTGCGCCTCGACCGCGATGATCTTCGCGATGCACCAGACGCAGATCCTGTCGCTCGTGCGTCACTCCACCCCGGGTGTGACGGCCTTCGTCGCCGAGGCGGTGGCCAACGACTACCTGATCGCTTCGGCGACCACAGAACTCGGCACCGGCGGCGACGTGCGCAGCAGTGTCTGCGCAGTCGCCCGGGACGGAGAGGCCGTCTCGCTCACCAAGAACGCGCCGGTCATCTCGTACGGTGAGTACGCCGACGCGATCCTGGTGACCGCGCGCCGCACCGCCGACAGCCCCCCGAGCGACCAGGTGCTCGTCGTGTGCCGACGCGGCGACGTGACCCTCGAGCCCACCGGAAACTGGGACACCCTCGGGCTGCGGGGTACGTGCAGTCCCGGATTCGTCCTCACCGCCACGACGTCCGCCGACCTCGTGGTCGGCGCGGCCTATTCCGAGATCTCGTCGCGCACCATGCTTCCCGTCTCGCACAGCGTGTGGTCGGCGGTGTGGCTCGGCATCGCCGACGCGGCGATGGAGAAGGCTCGCTCGTTCGTGCGGTCGGTGGCCCGCCGGAGCCCGGGTGTCACCCCGCCCGGTGCACTGCGACTCGCCGAAGCCGCCGCCGTGCACCAGCAGTTCGCCGATCTCGTCGCCGCGTCTGCCGCTCGGTTCGATGCCGCCGCGTCGGCGCAGGACGAATCGATGTCGGGCATGGGCTTCTCGCTCGCCATGAACAATCTCAAGGTCACCGCGTCCACCCTCGTCGTGGATCTGGTGAACCGCGCGATGCTCATCTGCGGGATCGCCGGATACCGCGAGGATTCGCAGTACTCGCTCGGTCGTCACCTGCGCGACGCGCACGGTGCCGCCGTGATGGTCAACAACGATCGCATCATGAACAACTCGGCCCAGTTGTCGATCGCCTACCGGGGGACGCTGTGACAAGTACTACCGCGACAAGTACTGCCACAACCGGCGAACTGTCCGAACTCGAGCGCGCCCGCCTCGACTTCCAGCACCAGTTGCTCGAAGCCGAACTGCTCGTGGAGACCGGTGTTCCCGGCCTCTACGGACGTTCGGGTGTCTTCGAGGACATCGTCGACGGCATCGACCGCGTGGTGGTCGCGGCAGGTCCGGGCCGGGCGGCGACGCGTCTGCGCTTCCCTCCGGTCTTCCCGCGGACGAGTTTCGAGCGCACCGACTACATCGCCTCGTTCCCGCACCTGACGGGAGCGGTGAACACCTTCGCGGGCAGCAACATCGAGCACGCCGAACTTCTCGCCGCGCGGTCACGGGGCGAGGCGTGGGATCCGTGGCTCGAACCCGCCGACACCGTGCTCGTCTCCGCCGCATGCCATCCCGCCTATTCGCGCTACACCGGCACGTTGCGTGAGGGTGGTGAATTGCTCGACGTTCTCGGCTACTGCTTCCGGCACGAACCGGCAGTCGACCCCGCCCGCATGCAGGCCTTCCGGATGCACGAGTTCGTGCGTATCGGCACCGAGAACGACGCTGCACAGCATCGTGATTCCTGGGTTCAGCGAGGGCTCGAGGTGCTCGACTCGCTCGGTCTCGACGCGACCGCCGTGCCCGCCAACGACCCGTTCTTCGGGCGGGCCGGACGTATGCTGGCTGTCAATCAGCGCACCGAGAACCTCAAGACCGAACTGACGGTCCGGCTCTACGGCGACCTCGACGAAGGCACCGCCGTGGTCTCCTGCAACTGCCATCGCGAGCACTTCGGCGAGACCTTCGAGATCCGCACGGCCGACGGCGAAGTCGCACACAGCGCGTGCGTCGGGTTCGGTATGGAGCGGATCGCTCTGGCGCTGTTGCGGACCCACGGATTCGACGTCGACCGCTGGCCCGTTCCGGTGCGCGACAGGATGTTCCCGTGAGTGGTCGGCTCATCGACGTCCGCGTCGACGGGTACTCACCGCATTTCGTGCACGCTGCCGACCGGATCTGGACCGAGACCAACTGCTACGTCGACCTGTGGGTCGAGGTGCTGCATGCGCTCGGCCACGATCCGGTCCCCGCGGCCGCGTGCGCGTTCTCGGCCCGATTCGACGGCACCCAGTGGACCTTTCTCAAGTTCCGACCCGAAGACTTGTTGTCGCTGTACGGGATCGACGTCGCAGAGATGAATGTGTGGCGCCGTCCGGTGGACCACCTCGAGGACAACGCCGCTACCGGTCTGCTGTCCACGATCGAAGTGGACGCCTTCTGGTTGCCCGACACCGAGGGCACCGGATACCGGGAGAGTCGTTCCAAGACGACGATCGTGCCCAACCTCATCGACCGCGATGCCGAAACGCTCGAGTACTTCCACAACAGTGGCTATCACGTCCTCACCGGTGAGGACTTCTACGGAGTGTTCGGTCTCGACGAGCCGGTGCCTACCTGGCCGCCCTATCTCGAGCAGGTGCGGATAGAGGCGTCGCAGCAGCAGTGCGATGCCTTCGACACGGTGGTCCTCCGGCACCTGCGTATGCGCGCCGGTTCGAATCCGGTGCGCGAACTCGGAACCCGGGTACTCGTGGACGTCGAGCGGATCCGTACCGGCGGGATGGACGTCTTCCATCCGTGGACGTTCGGGGTGCTCCGCCAGTGCGGTGCGACCGCCGAACTCGCCGCCGACGTCAGCCTCTACATGGACGGTCGCGGGTACCCCGGTGCGGCGGCCGCGGCCGACGGATTCCGCGCGGTCGCCGAGGGCGCGAAGAGCGTGCAGTTCCGCATGGCACGCGCGGCGCGCGGTCGCAGTGTCGACCCCGGCGATCAGTTGGCCGCGATGGCCGATGCCTGGGGGGACGCCATGGCGACCGTCGTCCGCGCCGTCGGTGTGCGGTGACGGGGTTCGACACACATGGATCTGCTGCACGCTTCCCGATGGCGCTGTCTCCGTGTCGGTCCCGGGGAGATGGAGCATCCCGGTGACCTTCCGGAGGACGGTCGCTGGTTGCCGGTCCGCATACCCGGCACGGCCGCGGGCGCGATCCTGGATGCCGACGGCGCCGAGGCGGCCCGGGCGTCGTCTCCCGACAGCGGTGACTGGTGGTTCGTCACCGACGTCGAGGTGTCCGGACACGGACCGTGGTATCTGACCTTCGACGGGCTCGCGACTCTCGCGGACGTCTGGGTCGACGGCACGCTCGTCGCCACATCGGAATCGATGTTCGTGCCGCTCACCGTCGTTCTCGACCGTCTTCCGTCGACGGCGCGGATCGCGATCCGCTGCGCCTCGCTGGACGCCGCGCTCCGCAAGCGCCGACCGCGAGGACGCTGGCGCTCGTCGCTCGTGTCGGCCCAGGGACTACGGTGGTTCCGCACCACGATGCTCGGGCGCGCTCCGGTCTACGGTGGAGCCCCGGCACCGGTCGGTCCGTGGCGTCCCGTGCGTCTCGTCGGCTCCGGCGAGCCCGTCGTCCTCGAACGCACGATACGGACGGCTCTGCGTGGATCCGACGGGATCGTCGACATCGGCCTCACCCTGGCCGGCTCCGCCGTCTCCGAGGCGATCGTCGACATCGAAGGTGTGACGGCACACGCACGGCCCGAATACGGATCCCATGGGACGGCGCACGTGCGGATGCAGGTGATGCTTCCCGAGGTGAGACGGTGGTGGCCGCACACCTACGGTGACCCGAACCTGTATGCGGCGCACCTTCTTCTGGACGGACATCGGATCGACCTGGGCAGCATCGGTTTCCGATCGGTGGAGCGCACTTCGGGAGACGGGTTCGGGCTGCGGATCAACGACGTCGACGTCTTCTGCCGCGGATTGGTGTGGACACCGGTCGACCCCATCGCGCTGAACGACCCGGCCGGCACTCGACGCATCCTCGAACGCTGCGTGTCGGCAGGTGTGGACACGATCCGCATCTCCGGCACCATGGTCTACGAGGACGACGAATTCTATCGGTCATGTGCGGAGCTGGGCATCATGGTGTGGCAGGACGTCATGCTCGCCACCACGGATCCGCCCGACGACTCGCACTTCCGCTCGCTGCTCGAGGACGAAATGCGTGCCCTGTCGCGCCGGTGGGCCGGGAATCCGGCTCCCGTCGTGCTGTGCGGGGGGAGCGAGACCGAACAGCAACCGGCCATGCTGGGGCTGAACGGCGTGCCGATTGCTGCGCTCGGCGACTGGTTGCCGGACATCGTCGACCGCGAGTTTCCGGAAACGGTGTGGGTGTCGTCGTCGCCGTCCGCGCCCCCGGGTAGCGACACGCTTCCGATCGCGGTGGGTTCGGGTGTGGCGCACTACTTCGGAGTCGGGGGATACCGTCGTCCGACCGGCGACGTACGTGCCGCCGGTGTCCGCTTCGCCGCCGAATGCCTCGCGTTCTCGATCCCGCCGTCCGACACCGCGATCGAGGCCGAGTTCGGCAGCGTGAATGTCGCCGGTCACCATCCGCGGTGGAAGGCGGCTGTGCCGCGCGACAACGGGGCATCGTGGGACTTCGAGGACGTGCGAGACCACTATGTGCGCACGATCTTCGGAGTCGACCCTTCCGAGGTGCGGTGGGCCGATCCCGCTCGGTATCTCGCGCTCGGACGGGCAGCGATCTGCGAGGCGTACACCGAGGTGCTGCAGTACTGGCGACGATCGGGATCGGGATGTCGCGGAGCCCTGATCCTGTCCACCCGCGACCTGCAACCGGGTGCCGGATGGGGCGTGCTCGGCGCCGACGGGAACCCGAAGGCACCGTGGTGGGTGCTGGCCCGGGTATTCGCGCCCGTCACCGTGCTTCTCACCGACGACGGCCTCGACGGCCTGCGTGTGGACGCGATCAACGACACCGCCGATGCCCTCGCCGTCACGCTGCAGTTGCAGGCCCACACCGCCTCGGGTGCCGTGCCGGTGGACGTATCGCTGCCGCTGCGTCTCGATCCGCACGAGACCCGGGTGTTCTCGTGGGCCGCGGTGACGGGCGGTTTCACCGATGTCAATTTTGCGTATCGATTCGGGCCGCGCACTTTCGACACTGCGGCCGCCAGATTGGTGGATCCCACCGGCGCGGTGCTGGCGGAGTCGGTACATCTCGTGGGTGGTTCTGCGCGGCCCGTCGAGCGTGGAATCGGTCTCGCTGCAACTGCTCGATCCGTCCCGGACGGGTGGAGCGTGGAGGTGCGGACCGAGGGTGCGGCGCAGTACGTGCACCTCGACGTCACCGGCGGTGACCTGCAGGATTCGTGGTTCCACCTGCCTCCTGGAGGTTCTCGCACGATCTCCGTGCGGACCTGTGATCCGGCCGCGACGCTGAGGGGTCGGGTGGGGGCACTGAACTCGGCCACGAGCGCACCCATCCGAGTGCTCCCCACCCCCGACGGCCATGAGGTCGACAGATAGCTCCCGAGGGCGTCCGAAGAACCGCGCGCGGCTCGCCGAAATCGACAGGTGCATATCGGGCATCGAGCGGGTATATGTATCTCTCGAGGGGTCGCTCACCCGATTTGCACCTTCTGTACGGTGCCGGTGGCCACCTCTTCCCGCCTTCCGAGAGGAGACCGACATGGCGATCCGCTCCACGTCGCAGATGGGTGCCTCGCGCACCGCTTCGCCCACTCGCCGTCCTGCCCGGGTCGAGCAGGACGGACCGTCCTTCACCGAGGTCATCCATTCGCAGCTGTTCTCGAACTATCAGGTGCCTCGCGGCGAGGTGCAGCGCAGCGCCTGACCCGACACCCCTCCGGCGCGACATCGTGCCTGCCGGGGTGCCCGCGTGCAGCGTTTAGGACGCCTGCGCGTGCGGCACACTGTCGGCATGAGTGAAGCCACGACGAGTCAGAGCACCCGCATAGTTCTCGCGTCGCGCCCGGAGGGGGCACCCACCGCCGACAACTTCCGCTTCGAGACGGTGGATCTGCCCGAGGTCGGCGACGGTCAGATCCTCCTGCGCGTCGTCTACCTGTCCCTCGATCCGTACATGCGCGGCCGGATGAGCACCGCGAAGTCGTATGCCGCGCACCTCGAACTCGGCGACGTGATGGTCGCCGGGACGGTGGGCCAGGTCGTCGAATCGCGGTACGACGGCCTCGAGGCGGGCGACTATGTCCTGGCCGGTGCCGGCTGGCAGTCGCACGCCGTCCTCGACGGTTCCACGGTACGCAAACTCGATCCACAGGCCGCGCCGATCTCCACCGCCGTGGGTGTACTCGGAATGCCCGGTTTCACAGCCTATTCCGGGCTCCTGAAGATCGGGCAGCCGAAGGAGGGCGAGACCGTCGTCGTCGCGGCCGCCACCGGGCCGGTGGGATCGGCCGTGGGACAGATCGCAAAGCTGAAGGGGGCCCGCGCGGTCGGTATCGCCGGTGGGCCGGAGAAGTGCCGCGCGCTGATCGAGGAGTTCGGTTTCGACGCGGCAATCGACCACCGCGACCCGAACTTCGCCGACAAACTGACGGAGGCGGTTCCCGACGGCATCGACGTCTACTTCGAGAACGTCGGCGGACCGGTGCAGGAGGCGGTGTGGCCGTTGCTCAACACCTACGCACGAATCCCGGTGTGCGGTCTGGTCGCGCAGTACAACGGTGCAGACCTGAACCGCAAGGACCGCCTTCCTGGACTGTTCAACTCGATTCTCACGAAGAGTCTCACGATCCGCGGATTCATCCAGAGCGAATTCGTGAAGGAGATGTACGGCGACTTCCTGCGTGAAGCCTCGGCATGGGTCCGAGACGGAAAGATCAAGTACCGCGAGGACATCGTCGACGGACTCGAGAACGCCCCGGAGGCGTTCATCGGCATGCTCGAAGGGAAGAACTTCGGGAAGATGCTCGTGCGGGTCGCGCCGGAGTGACGGACACCGGTCCGCCCTCCGGCGCCAACCGCGTCAGCGTCGGGGGGTTCCGGTGGACCACAGCGCCCACAGGATGAGCACGGGCTGGAAGAACAAGCGGATCAGGCGCTTACGGTCGGTGTCGAGGCCGAAGGCGCTGCGCTTGCCGAGATACTGGGCGATGTTGCCCGGGAAGACTGCGGCGAAGAACAGCGCGGCCAGACGTCCGACACGGACGCGGTCGCGGTTCGCCACGGCGAGTCCGGCGCCGAGCATGATCTCGACACCGCCGGATGCCATGACCACGCCGTCCTTGTCCATCGGCACCCAGTCGGGCACCTGTGCCTGGAAGTCCTTGCGGGCCCAGAAGAGGTGGCCGAGCCCGGCGAAGACGAGTGAGGCGGCCAGCAGATAACGCGCGAGGGTCCGGGCTCGTGTCGTGGGCGGAGCGGGGGCATCGGTGGGTGGGGTTATCCGTACTTCGCTCATGATCACGAGCGTACGGACTGTACGGTGCTCGCGACGGAGGATCCGTCGCGAGCACCGCACCTGGAATGTCAGACGATACGGTCGAATACCGTCACTCGCCGTCAGGCGATGCGCTCGAATACAGCAGCGAGCCCCTGGCCACCGCCGATGCACATCGTCTCGAGTCCGTAGCGACCCTCACGGCGGTCGAGTTCGCGCAGCAGTGTGGCGAGGATACGTCCGCCGGTCGCGCCCACCGGGTGTCCGAGCGAGATTCCGGAGCCGTTCGGATTCAGGCGCGGGTCGTCGGCCTCGATGCCCCACGAGCGTGTGACCGCCAAGGCCTGCGCGGCGAACGCCTCGTTGAGTTCGATGACGTCCATGTCGGCGAGCGTGAGCCCGAGTCGGCCGAGGGCCTTCTCGGTGGCCGGCACCGGGCCGATCCCCATGGTGCGCGGCGGCACGCCGGCGACCGCCCAGCTCGCGAGGCGGGCCAGCGGACGCAGACCCAGCGCGGCGGCCTTCTCGGCGGTGGTGACGATCGCGAGAGCGGCACCGTCGTTCTGGCCGCTGGCGTTGCCCGCGGTGACGGTCGAATCGGGATCGACCTTGCCGCGGATCGGACGCAGCTTGGCGAGCGACTCCATCGAGGTGTCGGCCCGGGGATGTTCGTCGGTGTCGACCACGAGCGGATCGCCCTTGCGCTGCGGCACCCGGACGGGCACGATCTCCTGCGCGAACACGCCGTTCTTCTGCGCGGCGACGGCCCGCTGGTGCGACTGCACGGCCAGGGCGTCCTGGTCGTCGCGGCTGATGGAGAACTCGGCGCGCAGGTTCTCGGCGGTCTCGATCATGCCGCCGGGCACCGGGAAGTCGCGACCACCGGCGGTGACGCGGGCACGGGCGAGGCGATCGGACAGTGCGACGGCTTCGCCCTTGACGCCCCAGCGCATACCGGTCGCGTAGAACTCGGCCTGGCTCATCGACTCGGCGCCGCCGGCGAGGATCAGGTCGCTGCCGCCGGTCTGCACCTGCATGACGGCCTGCAGGATCGCCTGCAGACCCGAGCCGCAACGACGGTCGACCTGAAGGCCCGGAACGTCCACGCCGAGACCGGCGTTGAGGGCGGCGACGCGGCCGAGAGCCGGGGCCTCACCGTTGGGGGAGGCCTGGCCGAGGAAGACGTCGTCGATGTCGGAGCCGGCGATGCCGGTGCGGGCGACGAGTTCGCGGATGACGGTGGCCGCGAGATCCTCGGGGGCGATGTCCTTCAGGACACCACCGAACCGGCCCACCGGGGTGCGCAGGGGTTCGCAGATCACTACGTCGGTCATGATGTACCTCGATCGGAGTTGTTCACTGGTGGGTCTGGGTGCGGGCGAGATCTGTGGAGATCGCCTCGGCGGTGGCGAGCAGCGCCGGGACGAGCTCGTCGTGCACGGTCTCCATCCGGTAGCGCGCCGCATGGGTCGACAGGTTCACCGACGCCACAACGGTTCCCGACGCGTCGCGGATCGGTGCGGCGAGCGATCGCAGGCCTTCTTCGAGTTCCTGGTCGACCACGCAGTATCCGTTGCGACGCACCGCGGCGACCTCTTCGCGCAGCGCCTCGGCTGTGGTGACGGTGTTGCCGGTGATGGGTGCGAGATCGGCCCGGGCGAGACAGGCCTCGAACTCGTCGTCGGTCAGGCCGGCGAGCAGCACTCGTCCCATGGAGGTCGCGTAGGCGGGGAAGCGGGTGCCGAGTGTGATGGTGACGGTCATGATGCGACTGACAGGGACTCGCGCGACGTAGACGACGTCGTCTCCGTCGAGCACCGACACCGAGGTCGATTCCTTGACCTTCTCGGCGAGCGCTTCGAGATGCGGCCGCGCGACCTCCGGCAGCGTCAGCGCGGACAGATAGCTGTATCCGAGTTCGAGCACCCGCGGGGTGAGCCAGAACTGGGATCCGTCGGTGCGGACGTAGCCGAGTTCGATGAGGGTCAGCAGGAATCGGCGGGCGGTGGCGCGGGTGAGGCCGGTCGCGCGGGCGACGTCCGAGAGCGACTGCCGTTGGGTGTGCGCACCGAAGGCTTTGATGACCGACAGGCCGCGGGCCAGCGACTGCACGTAATCGGGTGACGCCCCGGGGTTCTCGCGGACGACCGTCGGTGACGTGACATCGGGAGTGGTCACGACCCGGCGCCCCCTTCAGCGTCGGCGAGGGCCTGCCTGCCGAGCGCGAACGCGCGGTTGCTGTTGGGGACACCCGCGTAGACCGCGGTGTGCAGGAACACCTCGACGAGCTCGTCGGGGTCGATCCCCGCGCGCAGGGCTGCGCGGATGTGCATGTCCAGTTCGTGCTCGTTGCCGACCGCGGTGAGGATCGCGAGGGTCAGCAACCGGCGGGTGTGATGGTCCAGACCCGGACGTGCCCAGATATCGCCCCACGCGGTGCGGGTGATGAAATCCTGGAAGGGGCGGGTGAATTCGGTGGCCGACTCGATGGACCGGTCGACGTGGGCGTCACCGAGTACGGAACGGCGCACCCCCAGTCCCTCCTCGAACACCGCGGTGCGGTGCGCGGCGGACGGAGTGGCGCGCGAGATGTGTTCACGGATGAGCTTCGTGATCCGTCCCGCCTGTTCCACATTGGCGAGGTGCGCGCCGGGGGAGACGACGTGGAAGGCCGAGTCGGCGATACCGTCGGCCAACTGCTGCATCGTCGACGGCGGGGTGGCGGGGTCCTGCTCGCCGGCGATCACCAGGGTGGGTGCGACGATCCGGGCGAGGTCGGGACGGCCGTCCCAGGTGGCCAGTGCCTCACAGCATGCGGCGTATCCCTCGTCGGTGGTGCCCTTCACCATCTCGACGTGGCGGGCGACGAGTTCCGGATCGTGTTCGGCCAGTTCGGCGGAGAACCAGCGGGAGACGATGGAATCGGCGATCGAGGCCAAGCCGTCGTTGCGGACGGAGGCGGCCCGGTCGTACCAGGGCTGCGCGGGTCGGAAGGCCGGCGAGGTGCACAGCAGCGTCAACGTGCGCACACGTTCGGGGTGATGCGCGGCGAGCCACTGCCCGACGGCGCCACCGAGCGACAGGCCGACATAGTGCACGGCGTCGAGTTCGAGAGAGTCGAGCAGGGCGACGACGTCTCCGGCGAGTTCCCCGATCGTGTAGGGACCGACAGGGGCGGGCGACGCGCCGTGCCCACGATGGTCGACAGCGACGACATTCCAGGCGGTCGACAGGGCGTGAATCTGCGGCGCCCACATCGACAGGTCCGAGCCCAGCGAACCGAGGAGCAGGACGGTCGGCTTCGTGGGGTCGCCGTACTGTTCGTAGTTGAGCGTGACGGTCATCGGGCATCTCCTGTGGTTCGGTTCGTGCTGTCGTGACGGGCGAGAACGCGATCGACGATGTCGGCGGCATGACCGAGATAGCGTGTGGGATCGAGACGTTCGCGCACATCCTGCGGATCGAGGTGTGCTGTGATGGCGGGGTCCTCGTCGAGGGACCTACCTGCGACCGCTGCGTCGGTGACGATCGAGCGTGCGTCGTCGGTGTGTTCGGCGAGTGCGGCCGTGACCTTCTCGGCAAGGATCGCACCGCCGGTCAGAGCGAGATTGCGGTCGAGGGCGTCGATGTGGACGTGCAGGCCGTTGAGGCTCGTCGAGAGTTGGTGCGCGGCACCGCCGGTGAGACGCAGAATATCGCCGAGTGTCTCCCATTCGGCGTGCCATGCGCCGGCGGCGCGCTGGAACTCGTGGTCGGTCGACGACAGGATCGTCGAGACGAGACCGGGTACACGCCGGGCAGCGGCACGCGCGGTGATGGAGGCGACGGGATTGCGCTTGTGCGGCATGGCGGACGACCCACCGGGCGCATCTTCGCTCACCTCGCCGAACTCGGTGCTCGCCATGAGCACGACATCGGTGGCGGGCTTCGCGACCGCTCCTGCGGCGACACCGAGTGCGCTCGCGAGGGTTGTGATCGGGGTGCGTGCGGTGTGCCACGGGGCGACAGGGCGTGCGAGTCCGAGCAGGTCGGCGACGGTGTCGGCGAACACGAGGCCGTCCGGGTGGACCGCGGCGAGGGTGCCGGCGGCGCCACCGTACTGCGCCGGCAGGCGGGCCAGGACGCGGTCGAGTTCGGCGACGGCGTCGTCCAGGGACAGGAGCCAGCCGGCTGCGAGCGCACCGAAGGTGGTGGGCAGTGCCTGCTGACCGAGGGTGCGCGCGACCATCGGTGTCTCGCGGTGAGTGGTGGCGAGTCGGGCTGCGCCGTCGGCCGCGGAGCGCAGATTCGCCACGACGATCCCGCCGGCGCGCCGGGCGAGCAGCATCAACGCGGTGTCGAGCACGTCCTGGCTGGTCGCGCCGACGTGCACGGCCCGCGCGGGAGCATCGGCGCGCTCCCGCAGCAATGAGACCAGAGGGATGACGGCATTGCCGCCCGCTGCTGATCGTCGTCCGAGATCGGCGGGATCGAGATCGTCGGCGAGCGACCCGGCCGCTGCCGCGACGGCATCGGCGTGCGCGTCGTCGACACGACCGAGTGCAGCTGCCGCGCGGGTCAGCGCGACCTCCACGTCGAGCAGGGCACCGATCCACGCCCGGTCCGACAGAGCAGTGCCGAGTTCGTCCGCGCCGAAGACGGGATCGAACAGTGGGCCCCGGTATCCGGCGTCGAGGGATGAGGGAGACACGGACCTCCGATCCGAAACGTTCGCGATGTGGACGGATGGACGCTATGCGAACAGGCTAGTGCCGCCGTTCTGTGCTTGCAACGATCCTGAGCGGATTTGTTCGCATAGCGGACGGAAGTTCACATGACGTACACCTGAGGGTATCGTGGCACACATGGACAAAGTCGTTGCTTCCGCCGCCGAGGCCGTAGCCGACATCCCCGACGGCGTCACGATCGCCGTCGGAGGATTCGGCCTGGTCGGCATCCCCGAGATCCTCATCAACGCAGTGCTCGAACAGGGCGCCACCGACCTCGAGACCGTCAGCAACAACTGCGGTACCGACGGCTTCGGGCTCGGTCTGCTGCTCGAGAAGGGGCGCATCCGCCGCACCATCTCGTCGTACGTCGGCTCCAACAAGGAGTTCGCACGCCAGTACCTCGCCGGTGAACTCGAAGTCGAGCTCACCCCGCAGGGAACGCTCGCCGAGCGCCTGCGTGCCGGCGGCGCAGGCATCCCCGCCTTCTTCACGCCCGCCGGTGTCGGCACGGCCGTCGAAGAAGGGGGTCTGCCGCTGCGCTACGACGGTCACGGCGGCATCGCCCTCGCGTCGCAGGCCAAGGAGACCCGCGAGTTCGACGGCGAGACCTACGTGCTCGAACGCGGCATCGTCGCCGACTACGCGCTGGTGCACGCGTGGAAGGGCGACCGCCACGGCAACCTCGTCTACCGGGCCAGCGCCCGCAACTTCAACCCGCCGGCCGCCGCCTCGGGACGCATCACGATCGCGCAGGTCGAGCATCTCGTCGAACCCGGCGAACTCGACCCCAACGAAATCCACACGCCCGGCATCCACGTGCAGCGTGTCGTACACGTCGGCCCCGTCGAGGTCGGCATCGAGAACCGGACGGTGCGCTCATGACGCAGGCAACGAAAAAGGGACTGACCCGCGAGGAGATGGCGGCGCGCGTCGCCAAGGAACTCGAGGACGGCCAGTACGTCAACCTCGGTATCGGCATGCCCACCCTCGTGCCGAACTTCCTCGAGCCGGGCGTCGAGGTCATCCTGCACTCGGAGAACGGGGTGCTCGGCGTCGGTCCGTACCCCACCGAGGAGGAACTCGACCCGGAGCTGATCAATGCCGGTAAGGAGACGATCACCGCGATCCCCGGTGCGTCGTACTTCGACTCGGCACAGTCGTTCGGCATGATCCGCGGAGGCCAGATCGATGTCGCCGTCCTCGGCGCGATGCAGGTCTCCGCCAAGGGTGACATCGCCAACTGGATGGTGCCCGGCGCGATGGTCAAGGGCATGGGCGGGGCGATGGATCTCGTCCACGGCGCCAAGCGCGTCATCGTGATGATGGATCACGTCACCAAGAAGGGCGACCCGAAGATCCTCGAGGAGTGCGTCCTGCCGCTCACCGGTCGTGGATGCGTGCAGCGCATCATCACCGACCTTGCGGTCATCGACGTCACCGACGAGGGACTGAAGCTCGTCGAGACGGCGCCCGGTGTGAGCACCGACGACGTCGTCGCTGCGACCGCGGCGAAGCTCATCGTCTGATCGGACAACGACGGCGGGGCCGGGCGCGAAGAGATCTCGCGCCCGGCCCCGTTCCCGCTTCTCAGTCGTAGTCGTCACTGTCGGCCGTGAGGTCGGGGCTGTCCGGGTCCTGCTCCTCCCCGCCCACCTCCGGGATCAGTTCGTAGCGGTGCCCGAAGGACTCGGCGAGTGCCTGCAGAATCGCGACGACCGGCACGGATACCAGAGCTCCCACCGGGCCGAACAAGGTGGCGCCGACGATCACCGAACCGAATGCCACCGCCGGGTGGATCGACACCGTGCGGGCCGTGATGCGCGGGTGCAGCACGTAGTTCTCGACCTGCTGGTAGATCGTGCCGAAGGCGATCACCCACACGCCGTCGAGCGGTTGCTGCACCGCGGCGATGAGGGCAGGGAGCCCGATCGCGAGATAGGTGCCGAGGGTCGGGATGAACTGCGAGACCACTCCGGTCCAGATCGCGAGGGGAAGCCAGTACGGAACCCCGATGATCAGGAAGAAGATCCCGGTGAAGATCGACGCCGCGGCGGCGAGGATCAACCGGGAGACGACGTAACCGCCGGCCTTCTCCACCGAGGTCTCCCACACGTTCGCGATCAGCTGCTGCTGCCGGGCCGGGAACCAGCTCGCGATCGTCCGGCGCATCTGCGGCCCCTCCGCAGACATGTAGAAGACGAACAGCAGCATCGTGAGGATCTGGAACAGGGCGCCGACGAGAGTGCTGAGGACGCCGAGGACACCGGGCGTGAACCGTTGAGCCAGATCGCGGAGGGTGTCGGGGGTGATCTTGAGCAGCTCGTCCCCGCTCTTGAAATTCGTGTCGAAGGTGCGGTTCGCCCAATCGGTGAGGCGCGTGAGCGCATCCGGCAGTGTGGTGAGCAACTGGGCGATCTGTTCGAACAGGAGCGTGCCGAACACCGCGAAGAACCCGATGGTGAGTGCGATCAGGGAGAACAGCACCAGGCCGGTCCCGGCGCCGCGACGCATTCCGAACCGCTCGAGACGATCGACGATCGGTTCGATGGTGATGCTGAACAACCACGCCAGGAACAGCAGGCCGAGAAAGCCCTTCAGATTGTGGAAGAGCCATCCCGACATCTGATAGAAGGCGACGGCGAACAGTACGCCGATGATCGTGGGCCGGAGCCAGCGGGGAGTTCGTGGACGATCGGCGACGGTCGCGCGCTTGGTCATCACATCCTCCGCTCTGCAGAGACTCTGTCGCGAAATCTACTAGGTGAGCGCTCCTGGGGGAGCGGTACCGAGACCGAGGCGTCGACACAAGAGAACCGGCCCGGACTCGTGTGAGTCCGGGCCGGTCAGTGGTAGCGGGGACAGGATTCGAACCTGCGACCTCTGGGTTATGAGCCCAGCGAGCTACCGAGCTGCTCCACCCCGCGTTGCATGTCCAACCATACACGACTTTCGAGGGTGCTCTGACCACCCCTCGTCCGGGCCACCGAATCCAGGGGGAGGTTGTGCGCGAATTTCGCGGTTTCGGCGCACACAACCTCCCCCTCGTTTCGACTCCCGAAGCTTCCCCTTGAGCCCGTTGATCTCGATCAGCGGGACCTGCAGGGTGTGCCGCGTCACAGACCCATAGGTTCGGTCGGTATTCAGGCGGCCGTGTCACGGCCGCCTCGAAATCGTTCTGCACGAATACTTTCGAGAGAGGGGCGGCATGACTGTTGCGTCGAGAAGGTCGCCGATCCGTTTGTGGGGTGCTGTGATCGGGACCTGCGCGGTATTGCTCACCGCGTGTGGGTCGACTCCTCCCGAGAACTCCGGAGTCAGTGATCCTGCAATTCCGCTGCACTATGCCACCGTCTTCGGCGTCTCGTCGTTCGATCCGCACAAGACGCGAATCACCAGTGACGCCACCATGCTCAACATGGTCTACGACCGCCTCGTCCACCGTGACGCAGCCGGACGACCGATTCCAGGACTCGCCGAATCGTGGGAGATCGACGAGACCGCCCTGACACTCCACCTGCGTGAGGGGTTGACCTTCTCCAGCGGCGCCGCCCTCGATGCCGACGCGGTGGTCGCCAATCTCCGACGTGCCCTGGAACCGGACTCGATCACGGCGCCGATGCTGGCCCGCGTCGTCGAGGTCGACGCATCGGACGATCGTACGGTCGTTATGACCTTCGACGGTCCGGGCGCCCAGTACGTGCTGGCGCTCTCCGATCTTGCCGGAATGATCGTCGACCCCGAGGCTTTCGGGACTCCGGAGAAGGACGCACGACTCGCACTCGCGCCTGCAGGTGCAGGACGTTACGTCCTCGCCGAGTCCCGACCGGGCGCCGAGTACGAGTTCACCGCCAGGGCGGATTATTGGGACCCGGATGCGATCGGCGCCGAGAACTTCGTGTGGACGGTGATGACCGATCCGCAAGCGCGTCTCAGCGCGGTGTCGGCAGGAGATATCGATGTCGCGATCACTACGCCGCTGACGATCGACGCAGCCGAACAGCAAGGTCTTCGGGTGGAGACGGCACTTCGACTCGACCACATGGCGCTGAACTTCAACCGGAACCGCAGCGAGTTCGGCAATCTCGACGTGCGCAAGGCCATCGCTCATGCAATCGACCGCCAGGCAATTGCGGACACCGCCATGGAGGGCCACGCCGAAGCGGCGACGCAGAACTTCCCGAAGGATTACTTCGCGTACGACCCGGACCTGGCCGACGACTATCCGTACGATCCCGAGAGGGCGCGGCAGTTGCTGGCCGGCGCAGGACTGCCGGAAGGTTTTTCGTTCACCGCCATCCTGTTGAATCTTCCCGAGAACGTGCAGGTCGCGCAGATCGTGCAACAACAACTGGCGCAGATCGGCATCGACATGGAACTCGAGCCGTTGCCTCCGTCCGATGCGTCACCGACCTTCTACCGAGGCGACGCCGACGCATTCCTCACGACCTTCACCGGCCGTTCCGATCCAGCGTTGTTGCTGTCCGCGCTCTACGGTGAGAATTCGCCCCAGAACCCCTCCGGTACCACTGCGCCGGGATTCCGGGAGGCGCTCGACTCCGCCAACCGCGAGACCGACCTGCAGGCCCGTGGAGACAAGCTCGGAGAGGTATCGAAGACCGTCACGGACAACGTTCTCGCCGTGCCCTTGGTCTTCTTCGAACTCGGATCGACGCTCACCGACCGGGTCGTCGGTTACGAGACGAACCTGTTGATCGACGAATGGCGTGGCGTCGGCATTGCCGCGTCCTGACCGCCCGCCCGCTTCAGAAACGAAGGAATCTCTCATGTCTCGTAGATCGCTGACCTCGGTCGTCGCTGCCTTCGCGACCGCACTGCTTCTCGCCGGCTGTGGAACGTCGGCAGCAACCGACAGCACCGCGGAGATCGACCCGCAGGCGACCCTGCGTTACGCCACGACATACGGTGCGTCGTCCTTCGATCCGCACAAGACCCGGATCACGAGCGATTCCACCATGTTGAATCTCGTCTACGACCGACTGGTGCATCGTGATCGGAACGCAGAGCCGGTGCCCGGGCTCGCCGAATCCTGGGAGTTCTCCGAGGACAGATCCACTCTGACGTTGAACTTGCGTCAGGGCGTGACCTTCTCGGACGGAACACCGCTCGACGCACCTGGCGTGGTGGCGAACCTCCGCCGCGCATTGGAACCCGACTCGATCACCGCTGCGATGCTCACCGGAGTCGAGTCGGTGGAATCGACCGACGCGCACACCGTGGTGCTCCGCCTGAACGGTCCGGGCGCCCAGCTCATCCTCACGCTGTCGGATCTCCCGGGAATGATCGTCAACCCCAACGCTTTCGGCACTCCGGACAAGGACGCCGCGCTCGTGCTCGCTCCGGCAGGAGCAGGCCGGTACACCGTGGTCGAATCCCAACCCGGGGCCCAGTACCGCTTCGTCGCCCGCGACGACTACTGGGATCGAGAAGCGTTGCAAGCCGGGGAATTCGAATGGGTTGTCATGACCGATCCGCAGACCCGAGTGAACGCGGTCGCCTCCGACCAGCTCGACGCCGCCATGGCGACACCGATGTCGCTCGACCCCGCCGAGCAGCAGGGCCTGGAGACGTACGTGCAGACGAGCCTCAACAACTACGTCCTCAACCTGAACCGAACCCGCAGCGAGTTCGGCAAGCTCGAAGTGCGGCAGGCGCTCGCCCACGCGGTGGACCGGAAGTCGGTCGTGGAGACGGCGCTCGAGGGGCACGGTGAACCCGCGAGTCAGAACTTCCCGGCAGGATATTTCGCCCACAACGACACCCTCGACGGTCGGTACGCCTTCGATCCCGACAAGGCGCAGCAACTGCTCGCCGAAGCGGGTGTTCCGAACGGATTCTCCTTCGTGGCAGGTGTCTCCAACCTTCCCGAGAACCAGATGATCGGGCAAATCCTGCAGGAGCAGCTCGCGCGCGTCGGGATCGCCATGGAGATCCGCTCCATGACGCCGACGGACCTCAATCCCGCGTTCAATCGTGGCGAGCTCGATGCCATTCTCACCACGCTCGTCGGCCGCGCGGACCCATCCCTGTTGCTGACATCGTTCTACGGCCAGGAGTCTCCTCAGAACCCTTCCCGTGACGAGATTCCCGGTTTCCGTGAAGCCATGGAAGCCGCCAACCGCGCCACCGACACCGACGAGCGTGCGGCGCTGCTCGGCGAGGTGAACGCTGTGGTAATGAATTACGCGGCGATGCTGCCGATCGCTTTCGCCGAACTGGGTGCTGTTTCTTCGGACCGGCTGGTGGGCTACGAGCCCAATCGGGTGGTCGACGAATGGCGCGGTGTCGGCGTGGCCGCCCCGTAACGCACAGGCAGTCGAACGGTCCCGCGGCCGTGATCGGTCACGGATCGCGAACTCGAGGGAGCACAGAGTGTTTCGACTTATCGGGCAGCGGCTGCTGGCGGTCGTCCCGCTGTTGATGATCGCCACGGCCATCACTTTCGGCTTGATCTTCCTGATCCCCGGTGATCCGGCACACCGGATCGCGGGGGAGTCGGCGACACCTCAGCAGGTCGAGGTGGTCCGGGAGGAACTCGGTCTCGACCAGCCGATCCTCGTGCAGTACTTCGATTTCCTTTTCGGGCTGGTGCGCGGCGATCTCGGTACGAGTTTCACCTATCAGGCGCCCGTGCTGGAGATGATCGTCGATCGCCTGCCCGTGACGTTCTCACTGGCGATGGTGGCCGTGGTCGTGGCACTGCTCGTGGGTATTCCGGCAGGAATCATCGGCGGCAGCAGACCCGGAAGCTGGCAGGACCGCGCCACCGGCATGGGATCGACGCTCGGCGTCGCCACGCCGAACTTCGTCCTGGGTCTGCTCCTCGTGCTCGTCTTCTCCCTGACCCTCCGTGCTCTCCCTGCCACCGGTTACACTCCGCTCGCAAAGGGGTTGTGGCCGTGGCTGAGCCATCTTTTGTTGCCGGCGATCGCCCTAGGGCTGGCCGCAGCTGCCGAGATCGCACGCCAGCTACGCAGTTCCATGATCGAAGTGATGCAGCAGGACTATGTTCGCACTGCCACTGCCAAGGGCCTGAGTCGACGCAGTGTCCTGTGGAAGCACGCCTTGAAGAACGCCTTCATTCCGACGGCGACGGTCCTGGGAATGCAGATTGCATTCCTGCTCGGCGGCACGGCCGTCATAGAGTCCGTCTTCGGCTTGAAAGGTCTCGGAGATTTCGCGGTGCAATCGGTGCTCTCCGGAGATTTGCCTGCCATCCAGGGAGTCGTGATCTTCGGCGTGTTCGCCACTGTGATCATGAGTCTGCTCGTCGACATCTCCTACGGCTACCTCAATCCGAGAGCAAGGAGCGCCGCATGAGTGACATCACCGTCTCGACGAAGCCGGTCGAGGACACGGCCGTAGCCGTCGGCGAATCTCCGCGTCACAGGTTCCTGCGACGCTTTCGGAACCGTCCGGGAACCGTGGTCGCAGCCGTCTTTCTCGTCCTCATCGCAGTTCTCGGTCTGCTTGCGCCTCTGATCGCGCCGTACGACCCGATCGCGCAGGAACTGACCGCGCGCCGACTGCCTCCGCTGTCCGAGGGATATCTGCTGGGCACGGACAATCTGGGTCGCGACACGCTGTCCCGCTTGCTGTACGGTGCGCGTGTCGCCGTCTCCGCGGCGATCATCTCGGTGTCGGTCGGACTGCTCATCGGTGTCGTGCCTGCTCTGATTGCCGGCTTCCTCGGCGGCTGGTGGGACACGATCCTCTCACGTGTCGCCGACGCCTTCCTCAGCTTTCCCCCGCTGCTGCTGGCCATGGCCATCGTCGGCGTGATGGGCACCAACCTCACCAACGCGATGATTGCGATCGGTATCGTCTTCGGCCCCAGATTCTTCCGCGTGGTACGCGGCGCCGTGATCGGAGTGCGCGAGAACACCTTCATCGAGGCCTCACGCAGTATCGGCACTCCGACAGCGCGGATCGTGCACATGCATGTATTGCCTCACACTCTGTCTCCCCTGATCGTCCAGATCAGTCTGGCATGCGGGTTCGCGTTGCTCGCCGAGTCGTCGCTCAGCTTCCTGGGGTTGGGTGTTCAACCGCCCGAGGCCAGTTGGGGCCGCATGCTCGCAGAGGGGCGCGAAGCGTGGAACTACACGGCGTGGCCGGTGGTGATTCCTGCCCTGACGATCATCCTGGCGGTACTGGCCTGCAACACCCTCGGCGACGGCATCCGTGATTCGGTGGGCCGCGAGAACCGGAGCGGACAATGAGCGAACCCCTGTTGAGTGTCGACAATCTCGGCGTCGAGTTCGCGACCGGCTCCGGCTGGACGTCGGTCCTGCAGGACGTCTCCTTCGACGTGGCGGCCGGTGAACTCGTCGGTCTGGTCGGCGAATCCGGCTCCGGCAAGTCCGTCACGTGTTCGTCGGTCCTGCGACTGCTGCCGGCGAACCAGTCCCGTACCGTCTCCGGAAGCATCCGGTTCCGGGGCCGCGATCTGCTGGGGATGCCGGATCGCGAACTGGCGGACGTACGTGGCAACGACATCGCGATGATCTTCCAGGAACCGATGACGAGCCTGAACCCGGTCTTCACGGTCGGCGACCAGATCTCCGAGGTGGTGCGGCGACACCGTCGTGTGAATCGGAAGGCTGCGCTGGCGAGGGCCGTCGAAGTACTCGATCTCGTCGGTATCCCGAATGCTGCCCGTCGGGTGCGTCAGTACCCGCACGAGTTCTCCGGCGGTATGCGGCAGCGGGTCATGATCGCGATGGCACTCGCATGCGAACCGTCCCTCCTCATCGCGGACGAGCCCACGACCGCGCTGGACGTCACGATCCAGGCGCAGGTGCTCGACCTGATCCGGGAGATGGCGGAACGGTTCGACATGGGCGTGCTGTTCGTGACACACGATCTCGGGGTGGTGGCCGACCTGTGCACCGAGGTGGTCGTCATGTACGCCGGTCAGGTGGTCGAGAAGGCCCGCACCGAGGAACTCTTCGCGACGCCGAAACACCCGTACACACAAGGTCTGTTGCGATCGGTCCCGACCATCGACGGTCGCAGCGATCTGCACACCATTCCCGGTTCGCCACCCGTACCGGGGTCGATGCCGATGGGCTGCCGCTTCGGGCCGCGTTGTGAGCACCGTCGCGACGAATGCGACACGGTGATACCGCTCCACCCGCTGGAGAACGAGCGCGTCTCGCGCTGTGCGCGGGTGACCGATCTTATGTTGGAGGGAACCCGATGACCGCAGAACTCGCCGACAGCGGCACCAGGAAGCCGCTCCTGACGGTGCGTGGGTTGCGCGTGGAGTTTCCCGTGGGCCGGCGGATGTCGCGTCGTAAGCAGTTGGTGCGCGCCGTGGACGAGGTGGACCTCGATATCTTCCCCGGTGAGACGTTCGCCTTGGTCGGTGAATCAGGTTCGGGCAAGTCGACGACGGCACGGGGAATCTTACGGCTCGTCGATGTTGCCCGAGGGACGGTCGTTCTCGACGGCGTCGATGTGACCGCGCTGAGCAGAAACGATCTGCGCACCGCGAGACGCCATATGCAGATGGTGTTCCAGGATCCCTATTCCTCGCTGGATCCGTCGCGCACCGTCGGTGAGGCGATCGCCGAGCCGCTGCAGGTACATACCGACCTCACGGAGGACGAACGACGACGGAAGGTCGGTCGGTTGCTCGAGCAGGTCGGGTTGCGCGCCGAGCACGCCGATCGGTATCCCTACGAGTTCTCCGGCGGGCAGCGTCAGCGCATCGCCATTGCACGGGCCATCGCCGTGGAACCGAAGTTGGTGATCGCGGACGAGGCCGTCAGCGCGCTCGACGTCTCGACGCAGAATCAGGTCGTCGCGCTGCTCGAGCAACTGTCCGCGGAGCTGGGCATCGCCTACCTGTTCATCGCACATGATCTGGCGGTGGTGCGTCACATCGCCCACACCACGGCGGTGATGTATCTCGGGCGGATCGTCGAGTGGGGCCCGACAGAACGTCTGTTCAGCGAACCGGCCCATCCGTATACCCAGGCTCTGCTGTCCGCGGTCCCCGTCCCGGATCCGGCACGGCAGCGCCGCCGCGAACGCATCCGTCTCAACGGAGAACTGCCCGACCCGGCGAACCCGCCGACGGGTTGTGCCTTCAGCACCCGTTGTCCACTGGTCATGCCGGTATGCCGGGAGACACGACCCGCTGTTACAGAAGTGACAGGAGGTGGGCAGGTCGCCTGCCACCTGCACACCTCAGAACAGCGGCCCACCCCCGAAGATATCCCGGTGTGAATCGGGTTGGTTACCTTCGACATCCACGATGCCGTACTCGAGTGCGGTCTCGGCGGTGATGAGGGTGTGGCCGCTGCGGGCATTCACCTCGGGATCGGCTGCGAGAGCGACGATGACCCGTCCGATGAACTCCGGCGTCTCGGCATCGGCCAACGAGAAGCCCTCGAAGTTGTCGATGCCACGAGCGAGCATGGCTTCGTTCTTCACCAGACCCGGCCACAGCGACAGGGTCGTCACACCGGTACCGCGGAGTTCGACGGCCATGTCGGCGGCCATCTTGTCCAGGCCGGCTTTCGACATGCCGTACAGCACAGAGTGCAGATAGCCGCGGGTACCGAACGACGAGATATTGACGACCATTCCGGCGCTACGCGGCACCATCAGCTGTGCGGCCTCGACGGAGGCGACGTAGTGCGCGCGCAACCCGACGCCGATCAGGCTGTCCCAGTCGCTGATCGGACGCTTCCAGAAGGGCTCGGAGAACCCCGCGAATCCCGGCGGTGACGCCCACACGTTGTTGACGAGCAGGTCGAGTCGGGAGTCCTGTTCGTCGGCGATGCGGCGGAACAACTCGTGGATCTGCGTGTCGTCGCGGTGATCGCACTGCACCGCGATACCACGTCCGCCGCGTTCGGTGACCTCGGCCGCGGTGCGGTCGAGCGGTCCGTCGACACCGACTGGGCCACGAGCGGTGACGTAGACGGTCCAGCCGTCGGAACCGAGGGCGCACGCGATGCCTTTGCCGACGCTGCGGCTCGCGCCGGTGACCAGCGCCACCTTCGTTTCTGTCATCACTGCACCACTTCCACGTCGTCGGTGAGGGACCGCTGGATCGACCAGAGCACCTTCACATGGCAGCGGGAGATCTTCCATTCGCCGCTCTCGACCACGTAGTCGTCGTCGTAGTCGAGAGCGGTGACCCGTTCGGTGCGGGCACGCAGATCCACCTGCCGGAACCGCAGCGTCCAGGCGCCGGTGGCGGTGTCGGATCCGGTGAAGTGGATGCTCGGATGCATGCCGTGGTGCATGTCGAGCACGACGTAACGGTCGTCGACCCGCTCGAGGGCGATACGCGAGTAGATGTCGACCAGGGCGTCGGCGTCGTCGAAGCTGCCCAATGCGGGTCCGTAGTAGATGTCGGCACCGTGTGCGACGAAGCACCTGCGCATCGCGTCCGGGTCCTTGGCGTCGCACGCCCGGAAATAGCGGTGCTTGAGCATCCTGATCTCTTCGAGGGCTTCGAGCCGGGCGAGCCGTTGTTCGACGGTCTCCATCGGGGTGCCTTCCGGTCGGGGGTGAGCGTGTCCCGGACCCTAGCCCGCAACCATATGATCGGAGGAGAGACGATCCCGTTCACCGGACTCCCGAATCCGCTTCAGCCCTTCAGCTTCCATTCTGCGAGATCGACTGCGGTGGAGATCGCCTCGAGCAACACGGCCATGCGTTCGGCGGGGCCGGGTGCGGCGAGAACCGCGTAGCGGTCCGCTTCTCCCATCGGCACGTATCGGGCAAGCGCAAACAGTCGGGCGCCGGGATCCTCCGGCAGCTCGGTGGTGGCGGGAGGTAGCGGGGCCCGACCCTCGGTGAGGCGATCGAGCACCCCGTACAGTCGGCCCATCGGTCCGGTGATCGCGGCGAAATCCACCGGCCCCGAATCGGTGTCGGGCCAGGGCTCCACCTCGGCGCGCGGGTAGGGGTCGTCGGTAAGCCATCTGGTGACGCGAATGCGTTCCTCTGCAATGCATTCGAGTTCGCGACGACCCGCACCGACCTCGTTGTCGACCACGATCCGCGCGACGGTACCGACATCGTGTCGTTGCTCGCCTCCGCCCACCTCGTGTCCCCGGGCGATGAGGACGACACCGAAGCGAGGACCGTCCGGCGATGCCGCGCAGTCCTGGACGAGCTGCAGATATCTCGGTTCGAAGATGCGTAGCGGCAGGTCGGATCCGGGAAGCAGGGCGGTGCCGAGCGGGAACATGGGAAGTATCGGCATCAGGGCATCCTCAGGCGCGGGGTCGGGGGAGCGGGAACGGTTTCGTCGCGAGCGATCTCGGTGAGCAGATGGTCGGCCCAGATCGAGAGGCCGTCGATGTCGAGCCGGTACGGCGGTTCGTCCTCGTAGTGCCGCACCCGGGCCTGTCCCTGCTTCAACAGTGACGCGGCCCCCGCCGGGTTTCCCCGGAGCAGATGGGTCAGTCCGACGGCGAGCTGCGCGAGACCCTGCCAGAGGGGACGTTCTTCGGGCGGTGCCTTCTTCCACATCGCCTCGAAGACCTCGTGCGCGTGGAAGGGAAAACCGTGATCGAGGAGACGCTGACCTTCGGCGATGGTCTCCTCGACATCGAGGTCGAGGTCTTCGGGAACACGTTCGACGCCTTCTTCGCCCGGCGGCAGCGGACGCCCCAGGGCGTCGCGCGGACGCGCGTTCTGCGGCCTGCCGTCAGGTGTGCGGTCCCGGTCCGTCATGTCGCCAGCCTAGACGACAGGCCTGATCGGGGAGGGGGTCCGAACGACGCTCAGTGCGGCCGGAGGACGTCGCTCCTATCCTCGTGCGACGACCTGCGTACCCGGGCCAGTTGCGCCGACAGTTCCCGGACGAACGCGTCGACGGTGCCCGGGGCGACCCGGAGATCGGGGCCGGGGAGGAAGAGATACCGGCCGTCGTCCACGACGTCGAACCAGCCGATGTCGGCGACGGGTGCGTACCCCGGATGCGCGTACCGCAGGATACGGATGCTGCCGGTGGCCGAACGTTCGTGACGCAGCAATCGGCGCAACGACTCTGCGTGCGTGCCGCCCGCCGGACGACGGACCGCGCCGAACTCGGACGGCTCGAGCACCTCGCGGCTCGGTGCGATGCGTGCCGGTTCGCGGCCCGCTGCCACGACCGGCAGTTCCCCGACGATCACACCCGCGAGGTCTGTGGTCGTGGTGATGCGGATGTCGCCTGCGGCAGAGGCCTGACGGGTGAGGACGGCCTGCTCGCCGGTCGCGGCGGCGCGGACGAAGACCTCGCACGCCGGATCCGTCGCACGGCCGTAGACCTCTACCGCGACCTCACCGGTCAGCAGGATCCGTATCGCGTCGTCGAGGACCGGGTCGGGTGTCTCGTGCCGCCACGCCCGGGCGGCCTGCAGGTTCGCGACGTGCTCGTCCTCCCAGATCGCCGAGGTGCGGTAGCGCAGGGGGAAGGGGAACTCGTCGCCGCCGGCGGCGGTCCAGGAGGCCAGGAATCGGTCGGGGGTGAGATGTCGGTCCACAGCGTCAGGCCCCCAGTACCGGCGGTGCGGTGTCGGGCAGCGACCCGATCAGTTCGTTCCCGTTGTCGCCGGTGACGAGATAACTCGCCACACGCTTGTCCTGCTCGTCGCCGCGGGACGACGCGGGTGGGATCATTCCCGGCATCATGCCGAACGGGCGTACGCCCGCGGCGCGCGTCGCGGCGGAACCGGGTCGGCCGGAGGCACCCCCGGCGGGTGTGGCCCCGGCGACGAGCGGAGTGGGACCCGCCGTGGGTGATGCCCCGGCGGCCGAACCACCACCCGGTAGACCACCCCCGACACCTCCACCCGACCCGGAGTACGGAGAACCGTACGGCTGACCGGTCGGGCTCCCGAGGGCCCCGCTCGCTGCCGGGGAGGTGGACGCGGGAAGGGTCGCCGCGGGATCACTCGAACCGGCTCCACCTGCAGGAGCGGAGTCTTCCGCGCGTCTGTCCGTGTCTCCCGCGGGCGTCGACGCCGCCGTACGGTTCTGCGGTTCGGTAGGCGTCGGCCCGTCCGGAGCCCGTCCGTTCTCGCCCGAGATCCCCGCCGTGCCCCCCACCGACTGGGCGCCGTCGACCGCCGACGTGCCGTAGTCCTGGGGAACGAAGCCCTCGGTCGCGCGACTCGTGGTGGCGGCATACGGCGAGGGCAGTATCGGGACCGCCGTGCCGGAATCGCGGTAGTACGGCTTGTAGAGCACCTCCATCACCCGTACTGACTGGGCACGAACGGCCTCCTCCTGCCGGGCGGCGGCGGCACCCGCGACAGGATCGAGCGCGTACAGGAGAGACGACGTGTTCGCCGAGGGCGGGGGCACGGACGATCGCACCCGCTCGCCGACGTCGGCGGCGATACGGAGCTTCTCGGACGTCGCGCGTGCGGCGTCGGACAGTTGTTGTGCGGACTCGCCGAATCGCACGGTCGCGTCCATTGCCGCCTCGGCCGCCGCGCCCTCCCAGTGCTGGGAGACGAGCTTGCGGATCATCAGCGTGCCCCACGCGACGGTGAGGCTGAATCCCTTTCCGAGATCGGCCCATTCGGTGGCCAGGGTGGTCATCGCGACGGGGTTGATGCTCTGGGCCAGCCGGTAGATGTCGGCATGCTCCATGCCGTGGAAATTCTCGAACGCCGCGATGTACTCGGGATCGACTCCTGCGTCGATGCGCGCGGCCAGTGTGTCGTAATTGGACTGCCGGCGGGAGACGGAATCGGGCACCGGGGCATCGACCCCGATCGACACCAGTAGTCGATCGACGACATCGTCATTCATGGACATGGACGACAGCTCCCCTCCGATGCTCTCGCGTCTCGAGGAGCCGACGGCGGCGCGATATCCCCCTGCCCATGTAGATCCCCCCGATCCGATGGTGGCGACGATGCTAACGCACGGCACCGACCAGGCGCAGGGCAAGATCGCCATACAGGGCGCTGATCGTCGCGGCTTCGTCGTAGCGCCCCGAGGGGTACCAGCGGCAGATGTCCACGCAGAGCGACATCAGCGCGAGAGTGACACCTTCGGCGTCGGGAAGGGTGAACTCTCCCGACGCGTGGCCGGCGTCCACCACACTCCGCACGACCTGCGTCGTCTGCCGTCGCAGTCCGACGATCGTGCGGTAGTGCTCGCGGTCGAGCGCGACCAGCTCGTACTGGATCACCCGGCTCCACCGATGGTTCTCCGCCTGCCAGCCGGCGAAGCGGCCGACGACGGAGGCGAGGCGGTCGGCCGGATCGGCGTCGGGACGGTCGGCGGTCTCGACGACCCGCAGGGCGAGGGCGTGGCCCTCGTAGGCGATGGCGAAGAGGAGTTCTTCCTTGGACGGGTAGTGCGGGTACATCGCCGCAGGACTCATGCCGAGTCGTGCCGCGATCCGGCGGGTCGTGGTGCCTCCGTAACCGTGCTCCGCGAACTCCTCTATCGCGGCCGTGCGGATGCGGGCGGCGGCCTTGGATCCACCGACAACGTCGTCCCATGCATCACTCACGAGGTCTTCCGTTCCTGTCCGATTGCTGTTGACAAGCCCGCTACGGCATCGCACGATAAGCGAGCGCTTAGAAATAAGCCAGTGCTTATCGACTTGGTAACGGTGGGTGCGACGCGGGATCCTCTCCGCGCTGCTGCGTCTGCGGCAACATAGGATCCACCGAAGAGACGAATAGGACCTGGCTCTGAAAGACAGTGCTGTCCAATAAAATTGGATACAGCCTGTTTGGTGGATGAGAAGGCGGTCGGCTATACAGTTCCTGTAGGCCCCGTCACAGCGAGGAGATGACGTATGTCCGTGCTCGACCGCTTCCGTCTCGACGGCCGCGTTGCCATCGTCACCGGTGCCTCTTCGGGCCTCGGTGTCGCGTTCGCCCGAGGGCTGGCCGAGGCGGGCGCCGACGTCGTGCTCGCTGCACGCCGGGTCGACCGCCTCGAGAAGACCGCCGAACTGGTTCGTGAAGCCGGACGGCAGGCCGTCACGGTCGAGACCGACATCGCCGATCCCGAACAGGCGCAGCGCATGGTCGATCGGGCGGTCGAGCAGCTCGGCCGGGTGGACATCCTCATCAACAACGCGGGGATCGGCACGGCCGTCCCCGCGACCAAGGAGACCCCCGAGCAGTTCCGGCAGGTCATCGACATCAACCTCAACGGATCCTATTGGGCGGCGCAGGCTGTCGCCCGTGTGATGCAGCCCGGTGGCGCGATCGTCAACATCTCGTCGGTTCTCGGTCTCACCACCGCCGGTCTGCCGCAGGCCGCGTACTCGGCCAGCAAGGCGGGCGTCATCGGCCTCACGCGCGATCTGGCGCAGCAGTGGGGAGCGCGGAAGGGGATCCGCGTCAACGCCATCGCGCCCGGCTTCTTCCACACCGAGATGACGGACGAATACCAGCCCGGCTACCTCGATTCCATGAAGCAGCGAATCATCCTCGGCCGGACGGGAGATGCCGAGGAGATCGCGGCCACCGCCGTGTGGTTGGCGTCCGACGCCGCTGCATACGTCACCGGTCAGACCATCGCCGTGGACGGCGGACTCACCATCACCTGACGGCACCACCCACCCCTACGGAGGAACGCTATGAGCCCACAACCCCGCACTGCCATCGTCACCGGAGCTGCACGCGGTATCGGCGCAGCCGTCGCGAAGCGCCTCGCCGGCGACGGGTACCAGGTCGCCGTCCTCGACCTCGACGAATCCGCTTGCAAGGACACCGTTTCGGCGATCGAGTCCGCCGGTGGCAAGGCACTCGCCGTGGGTGCCGATGTCTCCGACGAGAAGTCCGTTGCCGCTGCCGTGGAGAAGGTCGCCACCGAACTCGGCGAGCCGACCGTCCTGATCAACAACGCCGGCATCACCCGCGACAACCTGCTGTTCAAGATGACCGTCGACGACTGGGACGCCGTCATGAACGTGCACCTGCGTGGCGCTTTCCTCATGACGCGTGCCGTCCAGAGCTACATGGTCGACGCCAAGTTCGGCCGCATCGTCAACCTCTCGAGCACGTCGGCCCTCGGCAATCGTGGCCAGGTCAACTACTCGGCAGCCAAGGCCGGCATGCAGGGCTTCACCAAGACCCTGGCGATCGAGCTGGGCAAGTTCGGTGTCACCGCCAACGCCATCGCGCCGGGCTTCATCGCCACCGAGATGACCGCCGCGACCGCCGAGCGCCTCGGCCTGTCGTTCGACGACTTCAAGTCGAACATCGCGGCCAACATCCCGGTCGGCCGCATCGGCGAGGTCGACGACATCGCCCATACCGCATCGTTCCTCGCCTCCGAGGGTGCGGGTTTCGTGTCCGGTCAGGTCATCTACGTGGCCGGTGGCCCGAGGGCCTGATCCACTTCCGTACGTCCGCGGCGCCGCGTCCCATCCGGGATTGCGGCGCCGCGGACGTTTTCAGTGGATCGATCGGAACGGCCCGTCCTTGTCGGTCGCCGCGGTTAACCTCTCCGGCATGAGCGAAAAGGTCAAGGGACCCGAGTCGTATTTCCCGTCGATCGAGCAGAAGTACGGACGCCCGATCGAGGAGTGGAAGACCATGATCCGTGCGTCGGATCTCGCCAAGCACATGGAGCTCGTGAACTGGCTCAAAGAGGAACACGGGATGGGACATGGGCACGCCAACGCTCTCGTCGCGCACACTCTGAAGGAACGGAAGACCGACTGACGAGAGCGTCCGACTACGGCAGGCGCGGTGGCGCCGTGCGGTAGGTAGCGGGGGTGGCGCTGAGCCGGATCGGGTTGGCGATCTGGCGCAGCGGAGCGTCCCGCTCGGGATCGTCGATCGACACCACCGGCGACAGGCCGAGTCGTTCGGCGAGCGCGACCGCATCGGCGATGTCGTTGAGCGGACCGCACGGCACCCGGGCTGCGGTCAGGGCGTCGAACCACTCGTCGGCCGTCTTGGCCGAGAGCAACTCGTCGACGATCTTCGTCAGTTCCTCCCGGTTCGCGACACGGGCGGTGTTCGTGGTGAACCGGTCGTCGGAGGCGAGTTCGGGAGCGCCGAGAACCTCGACCAGCGAGGCGAATTGACGATCGTTGCCGACGGCGAGGACGAACGGTCGATCGGCGGTGTGGAACACCTCGTAGGGCGCGATGCTCGGATGACGGTTGCCCATGGCCTTCGGCACCACACCCGCCGCGACATAGCCGGACGACTGGTTCGCCAGCGCCGACAGCAGAGATGACAGCAGGTTCACCTCGACACGCTGGCCCTCGCCGGTGCGGTCGCGGTGCCGAAGTGCGGCGAGAATTCCTACCGCAGCGTGCATTCCGGTGATGACGTCGACCACGGCCACACCGACCTTCGTGGGTGTCGCCGGGTCGGGTCCGGTGATGCTCATCAAGCCGCCGACGGCCTGGATGAGCAGGTCGTAGCCGGGCAGATCGTTGTGTCCGCCGAAGCCGGTGATCGACGCGTAGACGATGCCGGGGTTGATTTCCCGGACCTGCTCGTATCCGAGTCCGAGCCGAGTCATCGTGCCGGGCAGGAAGTTCTCGACGACGACATCGGCGCGGGCCACGAGATCGCGTGCCTGCCCGAGTCCGTCGTCGGTGGTCAGGTCGATGGCCACCGATTGCTTGTTGCGGTTGACGCCGAGGAAGTAGGTCGACTCGTCGCCCACCCAGGGCGGGCCCCAGTGCCGGGTGTCGTCCCCGAAGCCGGGGCGTTCGATCTTGACGACCTCGGCGCCGAGGTCGGCGAGCAGCATCGTGGCGTAGGGGCCGGCGAGCACGCGACCGAAGTCGGCGATCACCAGCCCCTCGAGCGCACCGGGAGAGGTGGTCACCGGAAGGCTGCCTCGCCGGTCAGCGCCTTGCCGATGGTCAGCTGGTGCACCTCGGAGGTGCCCTCGTAGGTCAGCACCGATTCGAGGTTGTTGGCGTGCCGGATGACCGGGTACTCCAGCGTGATTCCGTTGGCGCCGAGGATGGTCCGGCACTCACGAGCGATTGCGATGGCTTCGCGCACATTGTTGAGCTTGCCGAGGCTGACCTGCTCCGGGGAGATCTCGCCGCGGTCCTTGATGCGCCCGAGGTGGTAGGCGAGCAGGTGGCCCTTGCCGACCTCGAGCGCCATGTCGGCGATCTTGGCCTGGGTGAGCTGGTAGCCGGCGAGCGGCTTGTCGAACACCTCGCGAGACTGCGAGTACTCGATGGCGGTCTCGAGGCAGTCGCGGGCGGCACCGATGGCACCGAAGACGATGCCGAAGCGGGCCTCACCGAGGGAGGTCAGCGGTCCGCGCAGGCCCTTGGCCTTCGGCATCATCGCCGAGGCGGGGAGGCGCACGCCGTCGAGGACGAGCTCCGAGGTGACCGAGGCGCGCAGCGACAGCTTGGAGTGGATCTCCGGTGCGGAGAAGCCGGGGGTGTCGGTGGGGACGACGAAGCCGCGGATGCCCTTGGCGCCCTCGTCGAGGTCGGTCTGCGCCCAGACGACGGCGACGTCGGCGATCGAGCCGTTGGTGATCCACATCTTGGTTCCGTTGAGGATCCAGTCGTCACCGTCGCGCTTCGCGTTGGTGCGCATCCCGGCGGGGTTGGAGCCGAAGTCGGGTTCGGTCAGACCGAAGCAGCCGATGGCCTCGCCTGCAGCCATGCGGGGGAGCCATTCCTGCTTCTGCTCCTCGCTGCCCCAGTGGTGGATGGAGAACATCGCGAGGGAGCCCTGCACGGAGACGAGGCTGCGGATACCGGAGTCGACGGCCTCGAGTTCGAGGCAGGCCAGGCCGTAAGCGGTGGCGCTCATGCCGGCGCAGCCGTAACCGTCGAGGTGCATGCCGAGCACGCCCAGCTGTCCGAGTTCCTTGGCGAGTTCGCGGGCCGGGAGCTTCGCTTCCTCGAACCACTGGGCCACGTGCGGGCGGATGCGCTCGTTGCCGAACTTGCGGACGGTGTCGCGGATATCGATCTCCTCCTGCTCGAGCAGGGAGTCGAGGGCGAAGAGCTGGGGCAGCGACTGAGCGTGGGACATGGCTTTCTCCGGTGGTCGAGGAAACGTTTGTCAGAACGATTGCGAGAACGTTTGCACGAACGATTGCATGGCATACGCTAAAGGCATGTTCCGGGCTCGTCAACCCGGAACGCGAACTCGATGCGAGACAAGCAGGAGAGCCGAATGCCCCGTCCCGACCGCGCCCCGACGCTCAAGGAGATAGCCGAGCGCGCCAGCGTCCACGTCTCGACGGCCTCTCGGGTGCTGCGCCAACCCGAACCGGTCGACGGCTGGTCGGACTCCGCCCAGCGGGTGCGCGAGGTCGCGGCCGAACTGGGATATCGACCCAACCTGTGGGCGGCGAGCCTGCGCACCCGCAAGACCACGACCCTCGGTGTCGTCATGCCGCGACTCACCGACGGGGTGGTCGCCACGACCTACCAGGGCATCGAGGAGGCCGCCACGAAGGCGGGTTACTCGGTACTGCTGTCGAGCCCTCCCGACGACCTCGACGCACAGCGTCGGGCAATCGCGCTGCTCGTGGGCCGGCAGGTCGACGGCCTGCTGCTGAGCAGCCTGCACCTTCCGGGCCGCGCGTTCGTCGAGTCGCTGGCACTCGGGTCGCTGCCGATTCTCGCGGTCACCCGGCACGCCGACGCAGGGTTGCCGTTCGTGGTGGGCGACGACTACCGGGGTGGGGCACTGGCCGCCCGGCACCTGCTCGACCGCGGCTACGACGACCTGGCGATCATCGCCGGTCCCGACCACGCCAGCACCGCCCGCGACCGTCGCGACGGCTTCGTCGACACCGTGAAGGACGCCTCGGTGTCGCTTCCGCCCGAGCGGGTCGTGCGGTCGAGCTTCGATGTCGCCGGAGGCGTGGAGGCCGCGCGTGCGCTGCTGGATCGCCCCGATCGCCCCCGCGCGATCTTCGCGGTCAGCGACACCATCGCGATCGGCATCCTCGGCGTCGCCCGCGACCTGGGTCTGTCCATCCCCGGCGATCTCGCCGTGGTCGGTTACAACGACATCCCCGTCGTCGCACAGTTGCCGGTTCCGCTCACCACGGTCCGTTCACCCGCGCACGATATCGGGGTGACCGCCATCGAGCGTCTGCTCGAACTCGTGCGCACCGGAGAAACGGAATCGATGAAGCTGCCCGTCGAACTCGTCGCACGCGGATCGAGCTGAGCGACCTCACCCGTTGCCGTTACCGCGGCCGCTGTTCCCGTTTCCATTGCCGTTGTTGCCGTCGTTGCCGTTGTTGCCGTTGTTGTTCCCGTTGTTCCCCTGGGAATTGCCGTTCCCGTTGTTGTTTCCGGGTCCGCTGTTCCCACGGGATTCGGGTTCGGACCTCGCGGGCCCGGCATCCGTCGGCGGTGCGACGGGAGCGGTCTCCGGAGCGGGTACGACGGGCGGAACCACGGGGGTCTCGTCCGCTGTGCGCGCCGGGACGACCGTGGATTCGGGGGTCGCAGGAAGTTCGGTGGTGGCCGGTACCCGTTGAGGCGTCGATGCGGAGATGCCCGGCGTCCGGGTCTCCGGCGTGGCCGTGGGCGGGGAGTCGCCCCGTCCGAATCCGAGCGCGAGACCGCCCACGGCGAGCGCCCCGACCAGCGTCAGACCCGCCGCGACGACAACTCCACGGGAACGGTCCGTGCCTACGGTGGTCGCCGGTCCGGCGATCTCACCCGCCGGCAGGAGGGTTGTCGCCGTGCGGTATCCGTCGAAATTCTGTAGTGCCGCGAGCATCTCGTGCGCACTGCTGAACCGGTCGGAAGGCTCTCGCGCCATGGCCCGTTCGATCACTGCGACGAGCCCCGGATGGGCATCCGGGCGGAGTTCGGTGAGCGGGATCGGCCGGTCGTGCGTGATGGAGCGTGCCAGCGTGAGGATGTTGTCCTCGGCGAACGGCCTCCGCCCGCAGAGACACTCGTATCCGACGACCCCGACCGCGTACAGATCGTCCGTCACGGATGCGGGATGTCCGGTGATGCGGTCCGGGCTCAGATAGGCGACGGTCCCCACGAGTTCACCGGTGCGGGTGAGGTCGTCGCCGACGCTCTTCGCGATACCGAAGTCGGCGACCTTGATCTCGCCGTTCTCTGCGATCAGCACGTTCGCCGGCTTGATGTCCCGGTGGAGGATCCCCGCCCCGTGCGCGGCGACGAGCGCCTCGAGAATTCCGGCGAGCACCGTGCGCACGCGATCGTCGGATAGGGGTTCGCGGGCGATGTCGTCGGCGAGGGTCCGCCCGGGGAGCCGTTCCATAACGATGTAGGGACGTCGGTCGTGTTCGCCCGTGTCGTACACGGCGACAATGCGAGGGTGGTTCAGGGCTGCGGCGGCCCGGGCCTCGCCCTCGAAACGTCGTCGTACGTCCGGTCTGCTGCCGAACTCCCGTCCGAGCAGTTTGACCGCGACGGGCCGGTGTAGGCGAGTGTCCCAACCGTCGTGGATCTCGCCGCTGCCGCCTACGCCGAGTAGGCCGCTCAGCTCGTAGCGGCCGTCGAGGACTTTGTGGACGGTCACAGAGTGACGGTAGCCGTTCGAACAGGAAGGTAAACAAAATGCGCTGGTGGGGCGAGGTGCATCCACGCTTCATCCGGGATCTTCACCCGCCGCTCGTAACGTGTTTGTAATTCGTGCCGATCTCAAGCCGGGAGAACAAGCTGCCGGAGGGTCTGAATGAAGGCGATTGTGCGAGCCGGGATCGTCGCCGGCATGGCAGCTGCATCGATGGTGTGGCCGGTGTCCGCGATGAGCGACCCGGGGAACGAGCAGGGCATCCGATACGTCGCGCTCGGCGACTCGCGTGCCGCCGGGCCCTACCTCGATGCAGCGGCGATGCTCAGCGGATGCGCCCGCGCCGATGCGGGATATCCGAACCTCGTCGCGGGTTCGCTGCAGACCGTCAGCTTCGTCAACGTCGCGTGTTCGGGTGCGCGCACCGAGCACATCACGTCCGTCCCGCAACAGACGTCGACCGGATCGGTCCCGCCCCAGATCGATTCGCTCACGCCGGACACGAATCTCGTCACGCTGAGCATCGGCGGCAACGATGTCGGCTGGTCGGGGCTCGTCTCGGCGTGCTACACCGAGCTTCCGGGCGGCGACGCGCACTGCCGCACCGATCCGGGTACCACCTCGCGCATGGATGCCGCCCTGAGCGCGCTCGGACCGAAGGTCACCGCGACACTTACCGCTGTCCAGCAACGCGCACCGCGCGCACGGGTCCTGCTGGTCGGGCACGGTGGTGTCTTCGGCAACCGGGGCTGCTGGCCGAACATTCCCACCAGCGACGCCGATGCGTCGTTCGTGACCACCTTCTTCTCGCGGATGAACCGTGTGCTCGCCAGGTCCGCCGCCGAGGCCGGTGCCGAGTTCGTCGACGTCATGGCCGGGTCGGAAGGGCACGACGCGTGTGCCCCCTCCGAGCAGCGCTTCTACGAGGGACGACAGTCGCTGTCGCTGGCGAAGGCACTGCACCCCACCGCCGCGGGGATGCGGCACATGGCGCAGCGGGTGACGAACGTCTGGTACCAGCGGGGCTAGGTAGACAACCGAAAGGTGAGGCTCACAACCCTCATGGTCGACCACCAAGGTTGTGAGCCTCACTTCTGCGTTGTGAACCCATCAACCGACGACCAGCGGCGTTTCGTTCGCGACACTCGCCGGACACGAGGGCGAAAAAGTGGAATGCTGCACTCCACTGCGTGCTCACATCCGTCGAACCGGTCCTGCGCGGGAGGCCTCGATGACGCTCTACCGACAACCGCTCGGCGGAACCGCCTACAAGTTCGACGGCCTCGTCGATCTGCTCGGGAAGGCCTCCCCGCGCCGCTCGGGTGATGAACTCGCCGGCTGCGCCGCCACCTCGGATGCCGAACGTGCCGCCGCGCAGTTGGCCCTCGCCGACCTCCCGCTGACCACCTTCCTCACCGAGGCGGTCGTCCCGTACGAGACCGACGAGGTCACCAGGCTGATCGTCGACACCCACGACGCGACGGCCTTCGCGCCGGTCTCGCACATGACCGTCGGGGAACTGCGCGACCACCTTCTGGAGGTCGCGGCCCGACCGGACTCCGCCGACGTGCTCGCGGCACTCGCGCCGGGACTCACCCCGGAGATGGTCGCGGCGACCAGCAAGATCATGCGCAACCAGGACCTCATCGCGGTCTCCCGCGCCGTGACGGTGACCAGCGCGTTCCGCACCACCATCGGGGTGCCCGGCCGGCTCGCGACGCGCCTGCAACCGAACCATCCCGTCGACGATCCACAGGGAGTCGCCGCGTCCGTCCTCGACGGTCTGCTGATGGGATGCGGCGACGCGGTGGTCGGCATCAACCCGGCGAGCGACTCGCCGCACGCCGTCGCCGACCTGCTGCATCTGCTCGACGACATTCGGCAGCGGTTCGAGATCCCCACGCAGTCGTGCGTGCTGACCCACGTCACCACCACGATCGATCTGATCGAGAAGGACGCACCCGTCGACCTGGTGTTCCAGTCCGTCGCCGGCACCGAGGGTGCCAACCGCAGCTTCGGGGTGGACCTCGCCGTGCTGCGGGAGGGCAACGAGGCCGGCAGATCGCTGCGACGGGGGACCGTCGGTAGCAACGTCATGTACTTCGAGACCGGGCAGGGTTCGGCGTTGTCGTCCGGTACACATCTCGGTACCGGTGGCAGACCGGTCGATCAGCAGACCCTCGAAGCACGTGCGTATGCCGTTGCGCGCGAATTCGATCCGCTGCTCGTCAACACGGTCGTCGGGTTCATCGGACCGGAATACCTGTACGACGGCAAGCAGATCATCCGCGCGGGTCTCGAAGACCAGTTCTGCGGAAAACTTCTCGGCCTGCCGATGGGCGTGGACGTCTGCTACACCAACCATGCCGAAGCCGATCAGGACGACATGGACACCCTGCTCACCTTGTTGGCCGTCGCCGGGACAGCATTCGTCATCACCGTGCCCGGCGCCGACGACGTGATGCTCGGCTACCAGTCGCTGTCGTTCCACGACGCGCTGTATGTGCGGGAGGTGGCAAAACTACGACCGGCACCGGAATTCGAGGACTGGCTACGCAGGCAGGGCATGGCGGACGACGTCGGTCGCATCCTGCCGGTGGACGTCGGCACGTCTCCCCTCCGAGCGCTCGGGAGTGCCCTGTGAACGATCTGTGGGACGAATTGCGTCGGCACACCCAGGCCCGGATCGGACTGGGACGCACCGGGAACAGCATCCCGACCCGTCGTCATCTGGAGTTCGTGACGGCCCATGCCGAGGCGCGCGACGCCGTGCACGTCCCGCTCGATGTGCCCGGGATGGTGCGGCGGACGAAGGAACTCGGACTCGGCGATCCGTTGGTCGTGGAAAGCGCAGCGGAGGATCGCAGTACGTATCTGCGGCGCCCCGACCTCGGCCGGCAACTCGCCGAGGGAACCACGCTGCCACGAACGGAGGTCGATCTCGGCATCGCGCTGTGCGACGGGTTGTCGTCCACGGCCCTCGACGCCCACGGACCTGATCTGCTCGCGGCGATCGTCGCCGCGCTGCGGGGGCTGACCGTGGCGCCGCCGGTGATCGCGACGCAGGCGCGCGTCGCGTTGGGTGACCAGATCGGTGAGAAGCTCGGCGTCACGACGATGCTCGTGATCATCGGCGAACGCCCCGGCCTGTCGGTGGCGGACAGCGTCGGCGTGTACCTGACGCACCACCCGAGGCCGGGACGCAGTGACGCCGAACGCAACTGCGTGTCGAACATCCACCCGCCCGGCGGGATGACCTACGACCACGCGGCGCGCGTCGTCGCGGCCCTCGTGAACGGCGCGCGGCAGTTGGGGGCGTCGGGGGTGGCGTTGAAGGACACCTCGCGGGATCCCGCGCTCACCGACCCCAACGGCGGAGCGGCAATTGGTCATCGGAGCGCGCAATAATGCGCACCTATGACCATTTCGCGCTCCGCAGCGTCGAGGACCTCCTGATTACTGCGCGGTGTAGCCGCCGTCCACGAGGAATTCTCCACCGGTGATGAACGACGCTTCGTCGCTCGCCAGGAACGCGACGAGGCCGGCCACTTCGTCCGAGGTGCCGAGCCTGCCCAGTGGTGTCAGTGCGGCCATCCGTTCCCGGCCCTGATCTCCGAGGGTGGGGGTGTCGATGAAACCCGGGTGCACCGAGTTCACACGGACACCGTCCGACGCCCAGGCGACGGCCGTGTTCTTCGACAGCGTCCGCACCGCGCCCTTCGCGGCTGCATACGCCGGAGCGGATCCGAAGCCTCCGACGACGCCGAACATCGAACTGACGTTGACGACCGAACCGTAGCCGGACGCCTTCAGTGCGGAGCTCGCCGCTCGTTGACCGAGGAAGACACTGGTCTGCGTCACCGCGATGACCCGGGCGTAGAGCTCAGTGTCGGTGTCCTCGATCAGGTCCGGGTGAGCGATTCCGGCGTTGTTCACCAGGATCCCGAGGCCTCCGAAGGTGTCGACCGTCTCGGCGATCGTCTCCTGCCACTCCGCTTCGGAGGAGACATCCAGGTGCCGGTAGACGGCTCGACCACCGCCGTCCACGATCGACTGCGCCACAGCGGTGCCGAGGTCGTCCTGGATATCGGCGACGACCACGGCCCCACCTTCGGCGGCGATGCGTTCCGCGACCGCACGACCGATCCCGCTCGCGGCGCCGGTCACCAGCGCCACCTTGTTCTCGAACCGACTCATCGACCCGCTCCCTTCTCGGAGTTCCGCATACGGGATGTCAGACTCCGAGAGCGACCCGACCGGCAGTGGCCCCACCGTCGACGATCAGATCGTGCCCGGTGACGTAGTTCGCGTCGTCCGAGGCGAGGTACAGGATTCCCGTGGCCATCTGGGAGGGGTTCGCGGCGTATCCGACGGGCTGGAGCTTGTCGAGGACGTCGACGATGCCCTCCACATCCGGCACCATGCCGCTCAGCATGGTTCCCGGCGAGATCGTGTTCACACGAATACCTTTGGGTGCGAGTTCGAGCGCGCACGCCTTGGACATCGCGACCACGGCCGCCTTCGTGCCGCAGTAGACGGCCATGCCCTCGGTGGGCAGGTAACCACCGTTGGAGGCAGTGTTGACGATGACGCCGGATCCCTGCTCCGCCATGACGCGACCTGCCGCTCGCGTGCCGTAAAAGATGCCGCCGAAGTTCACGGCGACCACGCGCTCGAAGTCGTCGTTCGTCGTGTCGAGAAGGGGGCCGGCGGCGTGGACTCCGGCGTTGTTGCACATCACGTCGAGTCGTCCGTACCGGGCAACGGTCCCGCTGACGAGAGCGTCGACCTCGGCGGGGTTGCCGACGTCGGTGCGGACGAAGTCGGCGCCGATCTCCTGCGCTGCGGTCTCACCCGTCTCCTGGCTGATGTCCGCCATGATCACGCGAGCGCCTTCGGCGGCCATCAGTTCGGCGGTTGCCCGGCCGAGACCGGAGGAGGCGCCGGTGATGATGACGATCTTGTCCTGCATACGGTGTGCCATGTCGGCCTTTCGGATGGTGGTGCCGGAAGTGGAAGTGTCAGGCGGTGGGCGAACCGAGGGTGCGCTCGGCGTGGAGCGCCTCGCTGCGCTTCTTCAGTGCGACGGCGGTGTCGTCGAACGCGCGCTTCACCCATACACCGCTGTCGGCCATGATCTGGTGCGCTTCCTCGCCGAGGAAGGCGTCGGTGGAGTAGTAGCGGCACCGGTTCTCGTCGATCGGTTCGATGACCTGATCGCGTCGCGCGGCCTGCGCGGAGATCTCGGTGGGACGGAGCTCCCACGACAGCAGGCGTTCCGGCACCACGGCACAGACGTATTCGGTGTACGGGAAGGTCTCCGTGGCGCCCGAGTAGTCGGTCAGCGTCATGTTCACCGGCGCGCCGATTTCCAGTGTCGATTCCACTGCGATGCAGAAGGGGTTCCAGTTCGGATAGTTGTCGAGGTCGGTGAGGACCTCCCAGACGACACTCGCGGGCGCGTCGATCTCGACCTCGACGGAGCGAACGGTGGTGGCGGAATCGTATTCGGGGATGGACAATTCGGTCATCGTTCCTCCGATGATCAGCGGATGAGGGTTCCCAGGTCGACCGGAATCTGAGCACCGGTGATGTGACGGGCTTCGTCGGACAGCAGCCAGGCGACGGTTCCGGCGATGTCTTCCGCGTCGGTCGCCGCGTCCGGCAGGGCGTTCATGAAGATCGGCCCCAGAGTGTCGGCATGATCGGCGATCAGCTGCTGCATCTCGACCGGCTGCATGTCGGTGGTCACCCCGGCTGGGTGAACAGTGTTGACGCGGATGCGGTGCTGGCCGAGTTCGTTGGCCAGGGTCTTGCACAGGCCGACGACCCCGTGCTTGCTGGCCGAATAGGCTGCCACGAAAGGCAGCCCACGTAGACCCGCCACCGAGCTCGTCATGACAATGGCGCCGCCGCGGCCCTGCTCGAGCAGGATCGGCACGGCCGCCTTGACGGTGTGGAAGACCCCGGTCAGGTTGATGTCGATGGTCTCCTTCCACTGCTCGAGGGCGTGCTCCCAGGTGGTGGCGGCGGTGCAGACACCGGCATTGGCGACGACGACGTCGAGGCCGCCGAGTTCGGCGACGCCCTCCGAGAGCGCCTGCTGGAGCGCGTCGAAGTCGCGGACGTCGACCTCGCGGGCGACGATGCGCCGGCCGAGCGCTTCGATCTCCTTGACGGTGACGGCCAAATCGTCGGGGGTGGCGCCGGGGTAGGCGGGGTATTCGAGGGGCTTGCAGATGTCGATGGCGATGATGTCGGCGCCTTCGCGCGCGAGCCGGACGGCTTCGGCGCGGCCCTGCCCGCGGGCGGCTCCGGTGATGAAGGCGATCTTGCCTTCGAATCGGGGTGTGCTCGTCATGATGCTCCGATCGGAACGGGAATGGGGTGCGGTCGGGTTTAGCCGAAGGACGCGCGGCCACCGGTCAAGACGGATCCACCGTCGGTGGTCACGTCGAAGCGCGCGTCGGTGGCGTCGCCCCAGGCGCGGACCTGCGCGGTGTCGCCGGGAAAGACGGGTGCCGCGAAGCGGCCGGACAGAGTCTTCAGGTCGGCCGGGTGGGCGCCGAGCATGTCGGCGAGAGGCAGGGTGGTTGCCGCAAGCGTGCACATCCCGTGCAGGATCGGCCGCGGTTGTCCGATGCGCGCTGCCGCGTCGGGATCGATGTGGATGTGGTGCCGGTCGCCGGTGAGCCGGTAGAGCACGGCCTGATCGGCGTCGGTCGTCAGTGTGCCGACCACGGTCGGATCTCCCTCGGGCGCGGCCGGTGCCGAGGGGCCGCGATCGCCGCCGAATCCTCCTGCACCAGGCGCGAACAGCGACCAGCCGGCCACGAAGTAGTCGCTCTCGACGACCACCTCGAAGACCGCGGCACGACCCTTGTCCCAGACCTCACCGACCCGTGCCGACATCGAGATCTCGCCGGACCGGGGCAGGGGAGCGAGCACGTCGAGACTCTGGGAACCGTGGAGAGCGGTCTTCGTATCGAACGCCCCGAGAGCGCCCAGCGCATCGGGTGCCCACTGTGCCAGGGTCAGGGCGAAGGTGGGCAGGACGCGGAGCCGGTCCTCGAAGACCAGGTCGAGGTCGGTGGCGTGGGCCCCGACCGCCAGCGCGTACAGGATGGCGTCGCGCTCGTCGTAGCCGACCACTCGGGTGCCCAGGTCGAGGCCACGCCACCGGGTGGGGGTCGACGTCGTTTCGGTCATCGATGGAGATCCCTTCTGGTGTTGTCGGCGCGCGTGTGGTGGGGCTGGAGGGTCACACGGCCGCCGGGGTGAATCGCGGATAGTCGAGGTAGCCCTCGGCGCCCCCGCCGTAGTAGGTGCTCGGGTCCGGTGCCGTCAGCGGCCACCCGTTCTGCAGGCGTGCGACGAGGTCGGGATTCGCGATGAACGGTTGCCCGAAGGCCGCGAGGTCGATCAGGTCCCGCTCGAACAGTTCGTCGGCGTACTCCTGGGTCACTCCGCCGGCGAGGATGATCGTTCCCCGGAACCGGGCGCGGAAGGCCGTGAGGAAGTCGGTGTCGAGAAGCCGACCGCCGGCAGGGCGCTGGTCGATGAGGTGGATGTAGGCGAGGTTGCGGCGCGACAGTTCCGAGGCCAGATACAGATAGGTCTCTGTGGCCTCGGGATAGGCGGGCATGTCGAACAGTTCGCTGAACGGGGAGAGTCGGATGCCGACCCGGGCGGAGCCGAGTACGTCGCTCACGGCGTCGACCGTCTCGAGCAGGAACCGGGCGCGATCGGTGTAGGAGCCGCCGTACCGGTCGGATCGGGTGTTGGTCGCGGGGTTGAGGAACTGTTCGAACAGGTAGCCGTTGGCTCCGTGCAACTCGACACCGTCGAAGCCGGCCACCTCGGCATTTGTTGCTGCACTGGCGAAGTCGTCGACCACACGGCCGACTTCCTCGGTGTTCAGCGGGCGGGGATCGCCGACGTCGACGAAGCCGACGTTCCCGTCGTCGTCGAGCGCGAAGATCTTGCTCTCCGGAGCAGGTACGGCGCCTGCACTGACGGGTTGTCCGCCTTCCGGCTGGAGGGAGGCGTGCGACAACCGGCCGACGTGCCAGAGCTGGGCGAAGATCCGCCCGCCCTCGCTGTGGACGGCGTCGGTGACCGTGCGCCATCCGGCGACCTGCGCCGGCGACCAGATTCCCGGGACGTACACGTAGCCTTGCGCTTCCGGGGAGATCGGTGTGCCTTCGGTGACGATCAGTCCGGCGGTCGCCCGCTGGCGGTAGTACTCCGCCGTCTCCGCGGTCGGGATGGTGTCGATGCACCGTGCCCGTGTCATGGGCGCCATCACGAGACGATTGTCGAGGACGAGTCCGCCGAGCCGATGGGTGTCGAACAACCGAGTCAACGCTGTCTCTTTTCTGGAGGAGGTCTACGACTCTTGTTCACGGCCGCGGCGCGGAACTCCATCGGACGTGGTGCCCGGAGATCGAAACGCGACAGATTGTTCACGAAAAATAATGGAGTGAAACGGATTTCACTCGCACGGGCCGTGATGGGGATCACTGTAGCCGTTGGCTTCGACAGCGTCAACACATTCCGGCCCGTCGAGCGAGTGGTGTCAGAACTCGATCTCGATCGGGCCCGAATCGGGACGCGCCTGGCATCCGAGGATGTACCCCTCGGCGATATCGGACGGATCGAGGATGTCCGACTTCTCCATCACGACCTTCCCCGAAACCACTGTGCATGCGCAGGATCCGCACTCACCCGATCGGCAGGAGAACGGCACGTCGACACCGCGGTCGAGTAGCACATCGACGAGGGTGTTGCCGCTCGGCCACTCGAACCGATGCGACTCGCCGTCCAGGTGCACGACCGTGTCCACCGCAGAGGCGGGATCGTCGTCGACGAGCGGCGCGGGTGCTTCGAAGGGGTCGCCCGAAAGCGAGACGAACACTTCCTGATGGAAGCGCTCCGCGGGAACATCTGCCGCTCGTACCCCTTCCGCCACACCGTCCATGAACGGGGCGGGGCCGCAGACGAACACCTCGCGTAAGGGGTGCTCCGCCGCGAGTGCCGCGAACCTCTCACGAGAAGGGATGCCGTGCACGTCGTCGAACCAGTAGTGGATCGTCAAACGTTCGCCGAACTTCGCGGCGTATTCCTCGAGTTCGCGGTGGAAGATCACCGAGTTGCGGTCGCGATTGGCGTAGAACAGAACGACCGACCGGTCGGACCGGAGCAGGGCCGTCTTCAGGATCGAGATGATCGGCGTGACGCCACTCCCTGCCGCGAACAGCAGGAAATCGTTCGTGAAATCCGCCGGCGTGAAGCGGCCCGAGGGCGGCAGGACGGTGAGGGAAGTTCCCGGTTCCGCGTTGTCGCACAACCAGTTCGAACCGTATCCGCCGGCGGTGCGTTTGACGGTGACCTTCAACTCGTCGTCGATGCCGGGAGCGCTCGACAGTGAATACGACCGGGCGACATGTCCGGTGCGGTCGCTCGGTATCCGGACGGTCAGGAACTGGCCGGGCCGGTACGCGAACAGTTCACGAGAGTTCTCCGGCGTGCGCAGGACGATCGACTTCGAATCCGGGGTCTCTTCGATGACGTCGGACACGGTCAGTTCGTATCCGACGCCGACTGTCTGCAAGGTGCTCACTCTCGGTCGCCTGCGCTCTCCGTTGACTACGTTGTTCTCGTGAATCCGACTGTGGATCCGGAATCCGGACTCAGGACAGGGGTACGCGCTGCTTCTTCTCGAACCCCGTGTACCCCTCGTCCGCGGCGCGGGTGCACCAGTCGGAATAGCGTTGGAAACCACCGACGTACATCAGCAGGGCCCGCGGTTTGCCGGGGATGTTCGCACCCGTGTACCAGGAGTCGGTGCGGGAATGCATCGTGCGCGAGGCAGCGGTGTCGACTTCGGCCGCCCACTCGCTCTCCTGCGCAGGGGTGGCGCCGAAGCGGGAGATCTCGTTCTCCTCGAGATGATCGATGGTCCGCAGGATCCACTCGACCTGCCACTCACCCGTGGTGATCATCTGCGCCAGGACGGACGGGCTGCCGGGGCCGTGCACCATGAACAGGTTCGGGAAACCGGCCGTCATCAGCCCGAAGACGGTCCTCGGTCCGTCGGCCCAGTGATCGGCGAGTCGCGCTCCGTCGACGCCGGTCACGTTCATCCTCAGCATCGAACCGGTCATCGCGTCGAAGCCGGTGGCAAAGATGATCACGTCGAGGTCGTATTCGGACTTGCTGGTGCGAAGGCCCGACTCGGTGACCTCCTCGATGGAATGGGCCCGTACGTCGACCAGGCTCACGTTGTCGCGGTTGAAGGTCTCGTAGTAGCCCGAGTCGATGCAGATCCGCTTGCCGCCGATCGGATAGGTCTTCGGGCACAGGAGTTCTGCGGTCTCCGGGTCGTGGACGATGGACCGGATCTTGTTGCGTACGAACTCGGCGAGGATCTCGTTCGCCTTCGGATCGCTGGAGGTATCGGTGAACGTCCGGATGAACTCGAGTCCGTTCCGGGCGTTCCACGCCCGCTCCATGACCTCTTCGCGCTCTTCTTCGGTGTAGTCGAAGATCGAACGCTGCTCGGCGACATTGCTCATGAGCACGGCGCCGTGGGTGCCGAGGATCTGCTTGCGCCGCTCGGGATAGTTGGCCTTCCACTCCTGCTGGTATTCCGAATCCAGTGTCCGGTTGCGTGAGGGAAGGCTGAAGTTCGGGGTCCGCTGGAAGACCGTGAGGTGCTCGGCGACCGCAGCCACTTCGGGTGTGATCTGGATGCCCGTGGAACCGGTGCCGATCAGACCGACGCGCTTGCCGGCGAGGTCGACGCCCTCCTTGGGCCACCGCGAGGTGTGGTACGCCTCGCCACGGAAGCGATCCAGTCCGGGCCAGTCCGGGACGTTCGAGACGTCGAGGCTGCCGGTCGCCGCGATCACGTGCCGGGCGACGAAGCGGTTGCCGGAGGCGGTACCGACATGCCATTCGTCCGCGGACTCGTCGAAGGTCAGCTCGTCGACGCGGGTCTCGAAACGGATGTCCTCACGCAGGTCGAAGCGATCGGCGACGTGGTTCGCGTATGCCTCGAGGTCCGGTTGCGGCGAGAAGTGCTCCGACCACGACCATTCCTGCTGGAGATCGTCGTCGAAGGAGTACGAGTACTGCATGGACTCGATGTCCACGCGGGCGCCGGGATAGCGGTTCCAGTACCAGGTGCCGCCCACGCCGTCGCCTGCCTCCAGACACACGACCCGACGGCCCTGCTGACGGAGACGGTGAAGCGCATACATTCCGCTGAAGCCCGCGCCGATGACGACGACGTCGAAGCGTTCGGCGGTACGGCCGGCTTCCGGGGTCGAGGTGGACATGTTCCTCCAAGGATCGGATCTGCTTCAGCGGCGCGAGGTGGCCTGCTGAGGAATTCGGGGGTGGGAGACTGCTACCCGAGCAGGGAGCCGCCGTCCGCGACGATGTCGATGCCGTTGACGAAGGACGCGTCGTCCGAGGCGAGGAAGACCACGACGTTGGCGGTCTCCTGCGGGTCGGCCTGGCGCTTGAGGCCGGTCGGGGCTTCGGTGGAACCGGTGGTCGGCGACATGTCGGTGCGAAGGTTGCCGGGCAGCACCGCATTCACCCGGATCTTCGACGGTTCGAGCTCGATCGCTGCGGTCCGCGTCAGTCCGCGCAGCGCCCATTTCGACATGCTGTACGAGCCGTGCCCGGCATAGGACGTCGTGCCGGCGAGCGACGAGACGTTCACGATCGAACCGCCACCGCGGGCGCGCATAACGGGGGCGACGGCCTGGATGCCGAGGAACGGGCCACGCAGGTTGACGGCGAGGACCTTGTCGAGGTCGGCGACGGTCTCGTCCTCGATGAGTTGCTTGCGGTAGATCGCCGCGTTGTTGACGAGGACGTCGAGGCCGCCGAAGGTCGAGGTCGCCAGGACGACAGTGGCGGCCCAGTCCTCCGGGGAGGTCACGTCGAGGTGGGTGTGGACGACGGAGTCTCCGAGGTCGTCGGCGACGGTCTTCGCCAGGTCGTCGAGGACGTCGCCGATCACGACCGAGCAACCTTCGCGCGCAAGTGTCCGGACGATCCGTTCGCCCTGTCCGCGTGCGCCACCGGTGACGATCGCGACCTTTCCTTCGAAGCGGTGCGGCATGATTCTCCGATTCCGGGATGCTCGTGGTTCAGCTGGTCAGTGCTCGCCGGATGGCGGCGGTGTAGTCGGCGTCGATCCGCTGGGAGATCGCAGCCTGGGGGAACACTCCGGACGATCCGTGGAAGGTTCCGGGGTAGAGATGCAGTTCGGTGGGCACGCCTGCCTGCGTCAACCGCTGGGCGTAGTCGATTCCCTCGTCGCGGAGCGGATCGAAGGAGGTGACCGCGATGTACGCCGGTGGCAACCCGCTGAGGTCGGTGGCCCGTGCGGGGGCGGCGTATGCCGAGGTGGCGGTCCGGTCGGCGTCGGCTCCCAGGTAGTGGTGCCAACTGTCGATTCCGTTCTGCCGGTTCCACAACGGGGAATCGATGTACTCGGTGGCAGAGGTCGTGAGCAGGCGGTCGTCGAGGACGGGGGAGTCCAGCGCCTGGAAGATCACTGCGGGACCACCGGTGTCGCGGGTCTTGAGCGCGACTGCCGCGGCGAGCCCGGCGCCGGCGCTGATCCCGGCGAGGACGATCCGGGTCGTATCTATCCCGAGGTCGTCGTTGCCGGCGACCCAGGTCAGGGCATCGAACGCATCGTCGAACGGTATGGGGAAGGGGTGTTCCGGAGCGAGTCGATAGTTGACGGAGACCACGACCGCGTCCAGGCTCGCGGCCAGTGCCGACGGAACCCGGACATCGGTCGCGGCGTCGCCGAAGACGAACCCGCCGCCGTGGAAGTAGACGACGCACGGGAGTGCTTGCGCGGTGCGGCCTTCCGGTTCGAACACGATGAGGCCGATGTCGGCTCCGTCGGTTGCGGGCGCGGTCCGGCCGTGCACCGCGACGCCTGTGGGTACGGCCGTCATCGGATCTTCGGTCCTCATCGACCGGATGACTGCGCGCGCCTTCTCGGCGTCGGCGACGTCGAGTTCGGGGAGGAATCCCGTCATCGGCCGGTATTCGGGATCGACGGCGTAGGACATCGATTCCTCTCCTTGTGCGCTAGGAACGAGTGCTCCGGTCGACCGCGACCGGAACTGTGTGACGTGACCGCGATCACTGCGGCTGAGAGAACTGTAGCCATTGGCTACTTTCTCGTCAACCGTCAATCGTGATGTTTCCCGGAGCAGGCTCGCATCGACTCAGAAACCCGACATGTCGTACGGGTATTTGTTGGTGGCTCCGCCGTCCACGATCATCACCTGGCCGGTGATGGTCCGGGCGAGGTCGCTCACGAGGAAGGCCAGGGCGCTTGCGACGTCGGCCGGCAGCGTCAACCGCTGGAGCGGAATCTGGGTGCGGGTGTTCTCGAGTGCGTCGGAGTCGAGTACTGCCGAGATCCGCGGTGTGACGACGAATCCGGGAGCCACGGCATTGACGCGAACACCGTACGGTCCCAGTTCGATCGACGCGGACCTGACCAGCGAGCCGAGTGCGGCCTTGTAGACGCCGTAGGCGGCGTGCACCGGAGAACTGCCGATACCGGAGACCGACGAGACGAACGTGACGGACCCTTCGCCGCGGTCGCGCAGCCGACGACCGAAATGCCGCAGCGTGAGTAACGCGTGTCGCAGGACGATGGACTCTTCCCAACGCCAGTCCTCATCGCTGATGTCGAGCAGAGGCCCGTAGCGCGCCATGCCGATGACGTCGACGACGCCGTCGAGCTCACCCGCCCGTTCGGCCAATGCGGCCATCTCGGAGTTGTCGGTGGCATCGACCTGCTCCGATGTGGCGCGGGAGCCGATCTCGGCGCACACCGCGTCGGCGCGGTCCCGGTCCACATCGACGACGATCACCTCGGCGCCGAGCTGGGCGAGGGCATGGGACACCTGCCGTCCCATTCCCTGCCCGCCTCCGAGCACGAGGTAGCGGCGTTGTGAGAGGTCGAATCGACTGCGGTAGTCGATGATCCGGTCGCTGTCTGCGGAGCCGTGAGACGGCGCGGAATCCTGGGGCATGGGTACTCCGATCGAGAGAGAGCAGGCGGCCTCGGGGGCGTGGAGTCATGGGCGTGACCCCGATGCGTACGGGCGCATCGGGGCCACGATCGGTACGTGTCAGACCATCTTCGGAGCCGGTGAAGGTTCCTCGACCGGATTCGCATCGACGGATTCGGTGTCGCCTGTGATGAGCGAGGCTTCGGGTGCCGCGTTGCTGTTGCTGTTCGGCATGGTGGCGATCACCACGATGCCCAGAAGTGCTGCAGCGCCGACGACACCGGACGCGGCGTAGGGATTGCCCGTGATCGCGGTGAACTTCCCTGCGAGATAGGGGCCGAGGCCTCCACCGATCGCCGAGCCGAGACCGAATCCGATGGCAGCGCCCGTGTAGCGGACCGCGGCGGGGAATACCGACGTGAGCGTCGCATAGACGGGGACGGCGGATGCTCCGGCCAGGCCGACGAGAAGCATGTGGCCGCCGGCGGTGACGATCAGGTTTCCGCCGGTGGCCTTCATGAAGTACATGATCGGGAACATCGTGACCAGGATGATGCCCAGCCCGATGACCATGGTGTTCCTGCGGCCGGCCCTGTCGATCAGGAAGCCGGCCCCGAAACCGATGGCGACGGCGAAGGTCGATCCGGCGGTGGCGATCCAGGCGGTGACGCCCGGGGCCATGTCGACCTGCTGCTGCAGGAACAACGGCATGTATGCCGGAACCACATACCCGATCGCAAGGACCGAGGTGCTGAGTGCGATCACCCGGAGCAGGGTCGCGGGGTACCGCGTGACGACCGAACGCACGGGTGAGGACTGGACCTTGTGTGCACTGGCGAGTTCCTGGAAATCGGGTGATTCCTCCAGACGCTTGCGCAGATACAGCACGTACAGCATCAACGGCAGCGACAGGAGGAGCGGAATGCGCCAGCCCCAGTTCGCCATCGTGTCTTCCGAGGTCAGCGAGGTGGTGAGGGCGACGGCCAGGGGAGCGAGGGCGGCACCGAATGCGAATCCCACCGGGGTCATCGCGCTCAGGATGCCGTAGTTCTTGGCGGAGGCGTGCTCGGCGACGAAGGTGGCCGAACCCATCTGTTCGCCGCCGGCGAAGAATCCCTGCAGCATGCGGGTGAAGACGAGCAGGACCGGGGCCATGATTCCGACGGTGGCGTGAGTCGGCAATAGACCCATGAGAATGGTTGCCCCGCCCATGCCGGAGATCGTGACGATCAGCGCGAAGCGACGACCGTATCGGTCACCGATCCGGCCGAAAACGATGCCCCCGATGGGGCGTGCGAGGAATCCGGTACCGAGAACGGCGAGCGAGCTCAGGACTCCGGCCGTGGGGTTGTCGCTGGGAAAGAACAGAGGCGATAGGTAGGCGATGAGGAAGGTGAAGACCATGAAGTCGTAGGCCTCGACGGCAGTTCCGAAGAAGCCTGCGAGCGACGCCCTGCGGGCCACGCTCGGTGACGGCGCGATCTCGGGTGAGTTCATATCGATCCTGTTCGGTTGTGTCCTCCGGTGTGCTCACCGGGAAAGTTCGGCTCCGACTCGGTGCAGGCGGGTCTCGTGAGCGGACTGCGCAGACGTCGCGGCCTCCGCCACGAGCGGGGGGCGTATGTGTCTCCGATTCGCATTCGATGTGGGTCGGTCTCGTCCGGGCCGCTACCTGGTCACGTGACCGAGCAGCGTCCGGGATCCCGACATGAATGTGTTGGTGACGCGGTCGCACCGAGCCGCCGTCGACCTAGTGACTGCCGTCACAGTAGCCATTGGCTACGCTTGCGTCAATACGTGTCGGCACGTTGTTCCGTCGAGCGGGATGACAGGGCGTAGGAGATTCGCAAAGATGGGGTGTGACATCGGAACACCGATCGGTCGCCGTTTGTACCGGCGAGCGGATTCGTCACGCGAATCCCGCTGTCGCTGATCATGATAGGGTCTGCGCCATAATGGAGCACCTCAGTGAGACCGCCGCCTTCGCCGACGACGTCTGGACCACACCACAGGTGGCGAGCTTCCTGGGTATCAGTCGTCAGGCGATCAACAAGCGTGTCCGGAGCCGGAAGATGCTCGGATATGCGGGCGACGGGGTGACGCTCTTTCCGGTGTGGCAGTTCGACACCGAGAACCACACAATCCGTCCCGAGGTCCCTGAGTTCCTCGCGGCCTTCGACGAGAACATCGAACCTGCTGCCATCGCCCTGTGGGCGATCACGAAGGTCGACGGATTCGATCGGACTCCCGCCGAGTTGCTGTTGGATCCCGAGACCGAGGACGACGCGCTGCGGTTGGCCGGCACCTGCACGACCGACTCGATCGAGGAACATCCCGCACTGCAGGCCGAGCCCGACCCCGAAATCGCGGAGAAGAAGGTCGCCGAGTGGAGGCCCACCCGGCCGGGGGCGTCCGGAGCGCAGGAGGCCATCCTTCTCGCCGCCGCGGAGCTCTTCGCGCGCAAGGGCCCTGCGAAGGTGACGCTCCGGGAGGTCGCGGCCGCGGCGGATGTGTCGTACGGATTGATCCACCGCTTCTACCGCACCAAGGAAAACTTGTTGATGGCGGTGATGGAGCTGCTGGTCAGTTACGGTGGCACGCGTCTGTCGGAGGAGAAGGACGCCTACGCCGCCATCGACAACTCCTTCGGTGCCGATCTCGACTCGGGTCAGTTCGGTCGGATGCTGATGTGGTCGATCTTCGAAGGAATCGCGCCGGATCGATTGATCGGAGAGGCACGCTCGGGTGGTTACCGCGCGCACATAGACGCCTTGTGGAAGAACCCGGTCGAGCCGGAGTTGCGCTCCGAGTTCGATTCGAGTGTGGTGGCGGCTCTGGTCGGTCTCGTCGCGTCGGCGTGGGAGGTGTACGAGCCGTACCTCACCGAACTCGCCGACGGTACCTGGCGCAGCCCGGAAGATGTCCGGCAGCAGGTGACCGAGTTGCTCAAGCTGCTCGTCTACGCTTCCCGACCCAACAGGTGAGACGAATCGACGAAATGGAACACGCGGAAGACCTCGGGGAGGTCTTCCGCCTGTTCTCGTGTGAGGTGAGTGCCGTCAGGACCGCATCAGCAGCACACCGCGGTCGAGCTTCCCGGCCCGAGCATCGTCCACGAGGGACTCGAAGTTCTCCAGCTCGTAGGTCTTGGTGACGAGCTCGTCGAGGAGGAGCCGGCCGGACCGGTACATCTCCACGTACTTCGGGATGTCCGCACCCGGTCGTGAGGAGCCGTAGCGGCAGCCCAGCACCGAGCGGTCCATGTAGAAGGTGGTGGCCGGGACCGACAACTTGGCCTCGGGTCCGGCGACACCGAGCATGATCAGCTGCCCGCCCCAGTCGAGCATCTCCATCGCCTGACTGGTGATGGCCTCACCACCGGCGCAGTCGAAGACGTGGGCGGCGCCGCCGTCGGTGAGCTCCCGGATCGCGGCGACGGTGTCGCCGGCGGTCGCGTCGACGAAGTGGGTGGCACCGAACAGGCTGGTCTTCGTCTCCTTGTCGGGATTGGTGTCGATGGCGACAATCGTCGTGGCACCGGCGATGCGGGCGGCCTGGATGACGTTGAGGCCGATGCCGCCGGCGCCGATGACGACGACAGAGTCGCCGGGGACCACACGGGCACGGTTGAACACCGCTCCGGCGCCGGTCAGCACCGCGCAGCCGATCAGGCACGCCGTCGACAGTGGGACATCCTTAGGGATCGGCACTGCCTGACCGGCCTTGACGACGATGCGCTCGGTGAAGGTGGACAGGGCTGCGTAGTTGTAGATCGGGGTGCCGTCGAGTTCGAAGGGGGTCTCCCTGTTCCCGAACGAGGCACGGCACATCGTGGGGCGTCCGGAGGTGCATGCGGCGCACTGACCGCAGGTCGCCAGGGTCGACAGCACGACGTGGTCGCCGACGGCGGGCGTGCTCACACCCGGTCCGACGGCCTCGACGATGCCGGCGCCCTCGTGCCCGAGGATGACGGGTGTGGGGAAGGGGATCTTGCCGTTGACGACGCTCAGGTCGCTCTGGCACAGGCCACTCGCGACGATGCGGACCTGGACTTCACCGGGGCCGGGGTCGCGGACGGTGACACCGTCGACCAGCTTGTTGACGGTGCCGTCGAAGACGATCGCTTTCAATTCTCGACCTCGCTGTCAATGAGACCCATCCGGACGATACGCGGAAGCGCAGTGGGATGCGGGTGGGAAACGAAGGGGTGGTGGGAAATCCGGGGCCACCGCAGTGGCACCTGTATCGATGCCGGTGATGCTATGGCCGACGGGTCCGAGCGTCAAGCGTGGCGTCAACACCGCCCAACTGGCGAAACGAGGAGAAATTCTCGACTTGTTGACGCAAGCGTAGCCAATGGCTACAGTGATGCCAGTCACGACATGAGGTTGCAGTGGCCCCGAGGCCGAGCGGAGGAAGTTTCGCCCGACGCCGGGTGGGCGCGTGTGCCCGCGCATGTCTGTCGATCACGATTCGTGAATGCCCTCGTCGTGGAAAGTCTTCTGCGCCGGTGCCCGAAAAAGCTTCTGTTGCAATATTTCAGGAGGATGAAGTGTCACCCATGGCCTTATCGATGAAGCCGACGGGGTGGTTCCAGATCGGTTGGTCCACCGACCTCGAGGCCGGCGACGTCAAGCCGCTGCGGTACTTCGGTCACGATCTCGTCGCCTACCGAACCCAGAACGGCCGCCTGGTGGTTCTGAATGCATATTGTGAGCACCTCGGCGCCCACATGGGCCACGGCGGCACGGTGGCGGGCGACGACATCCGATGCCCCTTCCACGGTTGGCAATGGAGCCCGGAAGGTCGCAACACCTGCATTCCGTACCAGAAAGCCACGAACCGGGTCCGCAGGATCGGCACCTGGTCCACTGCCGAACGCGATGGAATCATGTACATCTGGCACGACGTCGATGGCCGCGACCCGCTGTACGACGTTCCCAGCATCTTCGATCTGTTCCCCGGTTCCGGTACGGCGGACGACTACCACGAGCTGGGGGAGGCCGGCCGTTTCCAGAGCGACGAACTGCCGATCCACCCGCAGTACGCCGCCGAGAACGGTGTCGACTTCGCGCACTTCAAGTACGTCCACCGTGCCGACGAAATCCCGACCGTCGTCCACCGCGAGTTCGGCGACACCGATTTCAAGACCGAACTGGCCCTGAACTTCAAGCGCCGCGGCGCCGACGGTTCGTACGAGCTCGTCGAAGGTCGTACCCGCGCTTCGCTCCTCGGCCTCGGGCTCGGTTTCTCCCATGCCGACGGTGTCGGCTCCATCTGTTCGCTGACCGCGGTCACTCCCGTCGACGACGAGCGCTCGATACTGCGGTTCTCCGCGTGGGCGAGCAAGGAGGACGGCGAGGACGAGACCCGAGTGGCCAAGCGACAGCGGAACGCCGTCGGACAGCTGAAGGCCGATATCGCCATCTGGGAGCACCAGCGCTACACCGAGCCCCCGGGTCTCGCGACCGCCGAGGCTGCGGGCTTCCGCGACATCCGTCAGTGGGCCCGCCGCTTCTACCCCGAAGGTCACCTCGGCAGCGGTGCCGCCGAGCAGACCGCGGGTAACGACGAATTCCAGGCAGGAACCGCTTCATGAGACCGACCCTGACAGCAGACCACGAGGCCTGGCGTGCCGAGATCCGGGAGTTCCTCGACGCCGAGCTGCCGAAGGAACACGCCTTCAACCCTGAGTTCGACGACGCGCCCGAACAGTGGGCGATCGCTGTCGAATTCAGCAAGAAGATCGCCGCCAAGGGATGGATCGGCCTGACCTGGCCGAAGGAGTACGGCGGCAAGGGGTTGACCCCGATCTTCAATCAGATCTTCCTCGAGGAGCTGTACGCGGCCGACGCGCCTCTGATCAACTCCGTCGGCATCTTCCTCGCTGCCGGCACCATCCTGGTGGGTGGCACCGAGGAGCAGAAGAAGCGGTTGCTGCCCGACATCGCGAACATGCGCACCCTCTGGGCCGAGGGCCTGACCGAGCCCGGAGCCGGTTCCGACCTCGGCTCCCTGCGGACCAAGGCCGTCAAGGACGGTGACGAGTGGGTCATCACCGGCGAGAAGGCGTTCACCTCGTGGGGACCGATGTCGGACGTGCTGTACGTGGCCGCTCGCACCGATCCCGAGGCAAGCCTGAGCGCCGGCGTCAGCATCTTCGTCGTCGACCTGAACAGCCCCGGCGTCACCCTGCACCCGATGCGCAACTACGGCGGCGGCGTCCAGTCCAGCACGTTCCTCGACCACGTCCGCGTGCCGGCGTCGTCGCTGATCGGTGAGGAGGGCAAGGGCTGGCAGTACATCATGCGTGCCTTCTACGCGTCGGGGACGGTCGAACCGATCTACGCCATGCAGGAAGCGCGGCTGCGCGACCTGCTCGAGTACTGCAAGGCGATCCCCGGCAAGCTCGACGACCCGCACGTGAAGGCCGACCTGGCCGAACTCGCCGGCATCGTCCAGACCCAGCGTCTGCTCGCCTACGAGATCATCGGCGACAACGCGCACGGTCGCCAGACCCCGTGGGGCGGTGGCGTCCAGCAGGTCGCCGCGAAGGAGTACGAGCCGCTGTTCGCGCAGATCTACGACCGGGTGCTCGGCCCGACCAGCCAGCTGCGGTCGGGATCGTCGTACGCCCCCCTCAACGGAAAGCCCGAGGCGTGGTACCGGCAGTCCTTCGCCAACCACGCCGGAGGAACGTCCCAACTCAAGCGGATGGTGCTCGCGACGCGGGGCCTCGGCCTGCCCCGATAGGAGCTGAAGATGGAATTGGCATGGGGCGAGGACTTCGCTGCCCTCGCAGATGTGAGCAAGTCGGTGTTCGCGCGGTACTCGCCGCTCGAGGACCGATCCAACACGGTTCCGTTCGCGGACCAGGTCGCGCAGTTCGCCGAACTCGGCTGGCTGCAGCTCGGCGACCCGACCGGCGCCGACGCCGACAGCCCGTCGCTCGCGACGATCGCCGGCATCTTCGTCGAGGCGGGACGGTCGCTGGCCGCCACTCCGCTGCTCGAACTGACGATGTCCCGCGACGCCGCTCTGGTCCTCGGCACCGACGAGGCGACGAACCTCGCCAAGCGCATCGGCAACGGTGAGGCCGTGGTGGTCCCGGTGTTCCCCTCCCCCGAGTGGGGCTCGTCGGTGACCTACGAGAACGGCACGCTCGACGGGGTCGCACTGGCCGTGGACCACGCGGGCGACGCCGACAGCTTCCTCGTGTACGCACCCGGTGTGGAAAGCATTGTGGCGGTGGTGGAGGCGAGCTCGGCGACCGCTGTCGAGGCGATGCCGAACATGGGCGGGTACCCGATGTTCGCGGTGACCTTCGACAAGGTGCCGGTGGCCGACGCTGCCGTGCTGGCTCGCGGCGCCGACGCCGACAGTGCCGTCGAGGTCGCAGAGCAGCGCGCAGCGGTGCTACGCGCGGCGCAGCTCTACGGTGCCGGGCTGAAGCTGCTCGACATCACCGTGCTGTACGCGCAGCAGCGGCACCAGTTCGGTGGACCGATCGGACGCTTCCAGGCGGTGCAGTACCTGTGCACCGACCTCGCGATCGCTGCGCACTTCACCTCGGTGCACGCCCGGTCGGCAGCCGCCGCCCTCGACGCCGGTCTCGATCCGCAGCCGCACATCGGTCTGATGCGCAAGCAGGCGGCGAAGGCCGCGCAGGAGATCGTCCACTCGGCACACGAGGTTCACGCCGGCATCGGGTACATGATCGAGTCGAACGTGCACCTGTTCACCGACGCCGCCAAGCGCTGGCAGTTCGATTTCGGTTCTGCGGCGCGCAACGACGCCGACATCGTCGATGCTCTCGACCGCATCTACACCGGGACCGGCCGATGAGCTACATCGACTACCGCGTCGACGACGCCGTCGCCGTCATCAGCCTGAACCGTCCGGACCAGCACAACGCGCAGGACGCATCGCTGTTGCAGGACCTCGACGCCCGCTGGCAGGAGGCCGCCCGCGACGACGACGTCATGGTGATCGTCGTGCGTGCGAACGGCGACAACTTCTCCGCCGGCCACGACCTGAAGACCGTGGCCCCGGGGTACTTCAAGGAGGGTAAGACGACCCTCGAGAGCGCCTACGGCTGGGAGACCGAGCACTACCTCGGTTTCTCCCGCAAGTGGCGCGACGTACCGAAGCCGTCGATCGCAGCAGTCCAGGGTGCCTGCGTCGCCGGGGCTCTCAACGTCATCTGGCCGTGCGACCTGATCGTCGCGGCCGACAACACCTATTTCAGCGACCCCGTCGTGAAATTCGGTGTCGGTGGCGTCGAATATCACGCGCACACCTGGGAACTCGGCGCCCGTCGCGCCAAGGAGATGCTGTTCACCGCCCGGAAGTTCACCGCTGCGGAGGCGTTCGACGCCGGCATGGTGAACCGCGTCGTCCCGCTCGACGAACTCGACACGCAGACCATGGACCTCGCGCGTGAGATCGCGCAGATGGACCCCTGGGGACTGGCCACCGCCAAACGTGCCGTCAACCAGACCCTCGACATCATGGGTCAGCAGGCGGCCCTGCAGTCGGCCTTCGACATCCACTGGCACGGGCACGCGAATGCCCTGTTGCGCACCGGATATCCGCTTCTGACGCACGGCCCGCTTTCCTCGAAGACGAAGACGAAGGAGGAGAACTCGTGAACTCGGACATCGCGCCGAACGACGCAGTCTCCCTGTGGGATCTGCTGGCCCTGCGGGCCGAGACCACCGGCGACGCCGTCGCCCTCATCGACGAGCACGATCGTCGTATGACCTTCGCCGAGGTCGTTTCCGTGGCCGAACGCGTCGCGGCCGGCCTGCTGGCCCGCGGCATCGAACCCGGATCCACGGTGAGCTGGCAGCTGCCCACCCGCATCGAGACCGTCGTCCTGAGCCTCGCACTGTCGCGTCTCGGCGTGATCCAGAACCCGATCATCCCGCTCTACCGGGCACGCGAGGTCAAGGCGATGCTCGCCCAGTGCGAGTCGGAATGGCTGATTACTCCGGGGGAGTTCCGCGGTTTCGACCACGGCGCCATGGCCAAGGAGTTGCGCGCGGCGAGCGGTGACCGCCTGAAGCTGTTGACCGTCTCCTCCGAGCTGCCCGACGGCGACCCGGCCGGTCTTCCTCCCGTGCCGGTCGGCCGCGACGAGGTGCGTTGGATCTATACGACCTCCGGAACGACATCGGCACCGAAGGGTGTCTGCCACACCGACGGCACGCTCATCGCCGGCGGAGTCTCGCTCGCCGACGCGATCGGTGCGACCGCGGAGGACGTCGGCACCATCTTCTTCCCGTACGCGCACATCGGCGGCCCCGACCTGCTGATCGCCTCGCTGACCACCGGCATGTCGCTGACGCTCATGGAGGTCTACGAGCCGCGTGCGGCGGTGGACCTGATGCGTCGTGCGGGCGTGACCATCACCGGTGGTTCGACCCCGCACTACGCCCTGCTGCTCGAGGAGCAGCGGAAGAACCCGGGCGTTCGCGTGGTTCCGACTCTGCGCATGCTGACCGGCGGCGGAGCGCCCATGCCGGAGAAGCTGTTCCGGGACGTGCTCGCCGAGATGGGCATCCCGATCCTGCACGCCTACGGCATGACCGAGTGCCCGATGATCACCTCGGCGCGGATGAGCGACAGCATCGAGCAACTGGCCACCACCTCCGGTCGTCCCGTGCTCGGTTGCGAGGTGCAGATCCGCACCGAGGAGGACGACGTGCTGCCCACCGGCGAGGTGGGCCGGGTGTGGCTGCGCGGTCCGATGTTGTTCAAGGAGTACCGCGCCGACGGCGAGATCATCCGTCCCTTCGACGCCGACGGCTGGATGTTCACTGGCGACACCGGCAGGCTCGAGGCGGAAGGCCATCTGGTCCTCGTCGGCCGGGAGAAGGACCTGATCATCCGCAAGGGCGAATCGATCAGCCCCACCGAGATCGAAGAGGTGCTCGCGGCGCATTCCGCCGTCGCGGACGTCGCCGTCATCGGCCTGCCCGACGACCGGTCGGGTGAGCGCATCTGCGCAGTGCTGCAACTGCACGACGGTGCAGCCGATCCCGACGTCGACGAGATCCGTGCGTACTGCCGGGAGGCCGGTATCTCGCCGGCGAAGTTCCCCGAGGACGTCGTGATCGTCTCGGAGATGCCGAAGACCCCGACGATGAAGATCCGTAAGCAGCACCTCCGGCAGTCCGTCATCGACCAGCGGGCACTGTCCGGCGCGGCCGTCGACTGACACCACCCCGTGCCCGCCCCCGAATCCGAGAATTGGAAGTTTCCATGCCAGGACGTAGCTTCATAGAGCGCGCCGTCGAGTGCGCCGACACCAATGCGTTGCGGATGGCGCTGTACCAGGCGACCCGCGACGCGGAGATCGCCGCGATCACCCCCGAACGCGTCTTCGGCCCGACGACGGACGCGATCGTGTTCTCCGACGAGGACACCGCGCTCATCCGGGCGAAGTCCGTCGAATACCTGCTCTCGGAGCCGGACGAGTCGACGCTGCCGGTCCCGTCGCGGGACGAGATCGTCGAGCTGCTCGAGATGGCGGAAGCCCGCACTCTCGGACCCGACGATCTGATCATGCGGCACAAGCTCCTGGCCTTCCCCGACCTGCCCTATCAGGCACAATGGCACGGGGAGAAGGTGATTCCGGAGGGCTACCACGTCGCGATCGTCGGTGCCGGCTTCGCCGGTATCGCCATGGGTGTGCAGCTGGCGAATCTCGGTGTCCCGTTCACGATCTACGAGCGTCGCGCCGAGGTCGGCGGGGTGTGGAGCATCAACACCTATCCCGACGTGCGCGTCGACACGGTGAGCTTCACCTACGAGTACGCCTTCGAGAAGAAGTACCCGTGGACCGAGTACTTCGCCCGGCAGTCCGACGTACGCGCGTACCTCGACCACGTGGCACGCAAACATGGTGTGTACGAGCAGATCCGGTTCGGCTCCAACGTCACCCAGGCCCGTTTCGACGAGCCGACGCAACGCTGGACACTGACCGTGAAGGACGAGGAGTCCGTCACCGAGGTCGAAGCGAACGTGGTGGTCGCAGCCAGCGGTGTGTTCGCGACACCGCGTGAACTCTCGGTGGAGGGAGTCTCCGACTTCACCGGCCGGATCGTGCACACCGCCCGGTGGAACGAGGACGTCGAGTACGCCGGCAAGAAGGTCGCCGTGATCGGCAACGGCTCGACCGGTGTGCAGTTGCTGTCGAAGATCGCCGAGAAGGCCGAATCCGTGACGGTGTATCAGCGCACACCGCAGTGGATCTCGCCGCGAACCAATTACGGCGTGCCGATCTCCGATGAGCTGCAGTGGCTGATCCAGAAGATGCCGTTCTACTGGAACTGGAACAAGTACGTCGCCGGCCTGGCCACCATCGACCTGCGCAACGTGCTCATGCCGGACGCGGAGTGGATCGCGAACGGGGGGCAGATCAGCAAGCGCAACGACATGCTGCGCGAGATCCTGGTCGGCTACATCTCGGCCCAGGTCGACGGCCGGCAGGATCTCATCGACAAGCTGGTTCCGGACTACCCGCCGATGACGCGCCGCCCGGTGGTCGACAACAACTGGTACGCCTCGCTCACCAGGAACAACGTCGAGCTCGTCACGACCCCGATCGAGCGGATGACCGACACCGAGATCGTCACCGTGGACGGGGAGGCCCGCGAGACGGAACTCGTCATCGCGGCGGTCGGTTTCCAGACCGAGAAGTACATCTGGCCGACGCAGTACTTCGGCCTCGGTGGTGTGACCCTCGAGGACGTCTGGACCGCGCAGGGTGCGCAGGCGCACCTCGGCATGACCGTGCCCGGCTTCCCGAACATGTTCATGCTGTACGGCCCCAACTCACAGCCGGTGGCCAGCGGTGCGGGCCTGCCTGTGTGGTTCGAGGTCTGGACAGGCTACATCGCCGAATGCATCGTGGGGATGCTCGAGAAGGGCCGGGCGTCGATGGTCATCCGCAAGGACGCCTTCGACGAGTACAACGAGCAGTTGCACGAAGAGGCCAAGAAGCTCATCTACCTGATGCCGAACTCGGCGATGGAGAAGAACTACTACGTCAACGAGTTCGGCCGGCTGCAGATGAACGCGCCGTGGAACGGCGAGAAGTACTACGAGCTGTGCGAGAGGCCGGACGAGTCGCACTACGACTTCACCGCCGCGCAGTAACGCACTCTCCGCGAAGTGAAGTTCACTCTGGAGTATCCCGGTGACGTCGCGGGTGCGGCGCCCTGCTTCCGCGAAGGCGCCGCGCTCGCTCGGATCAGCAGGGACGCACAGGATCACGGTTTCCAAGCACTGTGTCTGCCCGATCATCCGGCACCGTCCGCGAAATGGTTCGACGCCGGCGGGCACGACAGCTTCGAACCAGCGGTCGCGCTGGCGTACGCGGCGGCGGCCACCACGTCGCTGAAGTTGATGACCAACCTCTACGTGTTGCCCTTCCGCAATCCGTATCTCACCGCCAAGGCATTGACGACATTGGATCTGCTCTCCGGTGGCCGTCTGGTCGTCGGGGTGGGGGCGGGATACCTGCGGTCGGAGTTCGCAGCGCTGGGTGTGAACTTCGATGACCGCGCCGCACTGTTCGACGAAGCGATCGACGCCCTGCGCCGTATCTGGTTGTCGCCGGCCACGCCGGTGACCGGCGACGGTTTCGGTGGGACAGGGGAGATGCGTCTGTACGGTCCTGTGCAGCAACCGCATCCACCACTGTGGATCGGTGGGAACAGTCGTGCGGCGATCAGGCGGGTGGTGACGGCAGGGGAGGGTTGGTGCCCGGTCGTCGGATCCGAGCAGATGACCTCCTCGGTTCGGACGGCATCGCTGGCGGGCGTCGACGACCTGCGTCGCGCAGTGGGGCGTCTGCGGGACGAACTGCTCCGTCTCGGCCGGGACCCGGCGCAGATCTCGATCCAGGTGGAGGCCCCACCGGTCGATGTGGCCGACTCCCGCTCCGTGATGAGGTTCGTCGAGCACACCGACGAACTGGCGGAGGTCGGTGTGACGCACCTGTGTGTGCATGCCGATGCCCGGTCGCTCGAAGCCGCGTCGGAATTCGTCGCGGGCTTCGGAGAGCAGATCCTCGAGCCGCTGTCGGGTTGACGCCGATATCGTCGGCGGGTTGACGCCGGTGGCCGGAGGGATCGGTGCCGGGTGTCCCGGCGCGCTCACGTCGACGTGCGATTGTCAATGGGAAATTCGGTTCCGCGAAACGGGCGGTGTCCTGAATGGGTACCCGCCGTCGCGATTTCGTGAGTGCTGTCGCGTGGACGGCCGACATTCTCCGGATCGGATCGAGTGCGGACGAAAATCCGGCGGAGTTGTTGACGCGGACGTAGCCGATGGCTACAGTGAGTCCGGTCACAAGTCGTACGGGTGGATGTCGTCGTTCACGAAGCCGATTCGCTCGTCGTTTGGCATGTCCCGAAAACGACCGACAACCACCCCCGCACCTCGTTACCGAGGACCTGATGTTGAGGAGTCGATGTTGAGCACGCGTAAGTCGAACTGGGGCCGTTGGGGCGAAGCGGACGAGCTGGGCGCCCTCAACCACCTCACGCCGGAGCGGGTCCTCGCCGCCCTCCGCCTGCCCAAAACGGGCAAGACCTACAGCCTCAGCATTCCGATCCAGCGATCGGGCGTGCCGAACCTCGAATACCGTGGCATCCCGCAGCGTCTCACCCTCACCAACCACCAGGACGAGGCGATGGCTCTCGCCAACGGTGGTGTCCCCGGCGTCGGTGCCAACGAGGACCAGCTCGTCATGCCGTCGCACACCTCGACGCACATGGACGCACTGTGTCATGTGTACTCCGAGAACAAGATCTATAACGGCTTCCCCGCCGACCAGGTCACTCCGTACTCGGGTGCAGCCAAGTGCAGCATCGACAAGGTCGGTGGCATCGCCGGCCGCGGCGTCCTCATCGACGTCGCCGCCTCGAAGGGTGTCGATCTGCTCGAGCCCGGCTACGTCATCACCGTCGCCGACGTGCAGAAGGCACTGGACGACCAGGGTGTCGAACTGCAGACCGGCGACCTGGTGCTCATCCGCACCGGATGGCTCGAGGACTACCTGGCCAACCAGGGCGAGCTGATGCCGCAGCCGGGCATCGGCCTCGAAGCTGCCGCCTTCCTCGCCGAGAAGGATGTCGCGCTGGTCGGCTCCGACAACGCCGCGATCGAGCCGATCCCGTTCGACCAGAACGTCTACCTCGGCGGACACATCATCCTGCTCGTCGAGCACGGCATCTATCTGGTCGAGAACATGAACCTCGCAGAGCTCGCCGCCGACCGGTGCTACGAGTTCCTGCTGACCATCGGCGCGCTGAAGATCACCGGCGGCACGGCGAGCCCGGTCACCCCCGTCGCCGTCGGCTGACCGAACCTCCCCTCACACGAACAGGACCCCCGGATGACTGCGAACACCGAAGCTGCCGTACACACGTACCGCACCTCCCACGTCGGACTGTGTGTCTCCGATCTCGCCAAGAGTCTTCGCTTCTACTGCGACGGACTGGGTTTCACCAAGATCATGGAATACGACCTCGACGAGCAGATCCCCGAGGTGGATGCACCGTGCAGCCTCACCTCGACTTTCCTGGAAAAGGACGGCATGCGCATCGAACTGCTGTCCTACCGGCAGCCCGGCGTGATCGGCACCCCGCCCACCCGCCGTAACCACCTGGGTATGACCCACCTGTCGTTCTTCGCCGACGACATCGACGCCGCAGCCGACGCGCTGTGCGAATACGGCGGCACCCTGGTGCCGGAGACCCGGGTCGGTCTGGGCGATCCGACCGCGCCGCAGTTCGTGTTCGTCGCCGACCCCGACGGCAACCGCGTCGAGCTCATGTACATCCCTGCCGGCACCCCCTGGTGACCGGACCTGCGCCGGATCACGGCTTCCCCTCGATACATCGCTGAATGCGGCACCGCCGACGAACCCCTCCGTCGCCGGACCGCACATTCCGACGCAGTGACGACCAAAGGACTTTCATGACCGCCCCCGACATCACACGCGATCCACATCTCTGGGAACCCCGGCGCAAGGTCGACGACCTCGAATGGTTCCGTAAGAAGTACGCCGAAGAGCGCGACAAGCGCCTACCGCTCACCGGCGCGGACAAGGTCCAGGCCATCGATTTCGAAGGCAAGTTCGCTTCCTACGACGCCGACCCCTACGTCGACGGACCGCGCACCACGGCTCCTGAGACCGCCGAGCTCGACATGCTCGTCATCGGCGCCGGATTCATGGGTATCAGCACCGCCATCGAGCTGAAGAAGATCGGCGTCACGAACTTCAAGATCCTCGATGTCGCAGGTGATTTCGGTGGTGCCTGGTACTGGAACCGCTATCCGGGCGTGCGCTGCGACGTCGAGTCGTACATCTACCTGCCGTACCTCGAGGAGACCGGCTACGTCCCCACCGAGCGGTACACCCGCGGCAGCGAGATCTTCGCCTACACGAAGTCCCTCTGCACGCAGTTCGGTCTTTACGAGCACGCCCTGTTCCAGACCCGGGTCACCGAGATGGAATGGGACGAGGACACCGCGCGGTGGACGGTCCGCACCGACGGTGGCGACGAATTCCGCGCTCGCTTCGTCTCCACCCAGAGCGGCCTGTTCAGCCGCCCCCAGTTGCCCCGCATCCCCGGCATCGAGACCTTCGCCGGCCACAGCTTCCACACCAGCCGCTGGGACTACGAGTACACCGGCGGCGACATCACCGGAAACCTCACCGGGCTCCGCGACAAGCGCGTGGCCATCATCGGCACCGGCGCCACCGGCATCCAGGCCATCCCGCACCTGGCCGAGCATGCCGGGTCGCTGGTCGTCTTCCAGCGCACGCCCACTCAGATCGCACCCCGCGAGAACGCACCGACCGATGTCGAATGGTTCAAGTCCCTGCCGGCGGGGTGGCAGAAGGAGCGTCGTGTCTCCTTCGACAAGTGCGCGATGGACCGCGCCACCGCCGACTGCGACGTCGACGACGGCTGGATCAAGTTCGCGAAGTACCAGATGCGCAAGATCTACGAGGCCGGCGGTGCGGAACCGACCCTCGAGCAGTACATGGACGCGATGGAGCGCTCGGACTACGAGTGGAACGAGATGCTCCGCGACCGGGTCGACGCCATCGTCAAGGATCCGGCCAAGGCCGAGAAACTGAAGACCTACTACCGCACCATGTGCAAGCGACCCGGCTTCAGCGACGACTTCCTTCCGGTCTTCAACAAGGAGTCGGTCGACATCGTCGACACTGCCGAGACCCCGATCGACCGGATCACCGAGAAGGGGATCGTCGTCGGCGACCGCGAGTACGAGGTCGACCTCATCATCTACGCGACAGGTTTCCAGCAGGCCCGCGCCTGGACCGACAAGGCCGGTTACGACGCGCTCGGCCGCAACGGCAACCGGCTGTCGAAGAAGTTCGCCGACGGTGTCAGCACCTACCACGGCTTCCTGAGCAAGGATTTCCCGAACCTGTTCTTCTTGGGCTTCACCCAGTCCACCCAGGTCTCGAACATCTCCAACCTCATCGACAATCAGGCGCGGCACATGGTCTACATGGTCGGGAAGTGCCTGAAGGAGGACATCCGGGCCATCGAGCCGACCACCGAGGCCGAGGACGGCTGGAACGCGACCATCGCCGAACACGCGGAGATGCGCCGGGACTGGAACGCGACCTGCACCCCTGGCCAGTACAACAACGAAGGCCGCCTCGACGACAAGCGCAGCACCCTGGTCGGTGGCCTGTACGGCCCCGGCTACGAGTACTTCGAGCTGCTCCTGAAGTGGCGTGAGGACGACACCTTCGACGGCATTGCCGCGACTCGCTGAACCGGCGGCGTACCGACAGGAATTCTCGCGGGCCGCGGGCAGCCGACCTTCCGGCTGCCCGCGGGTCCGGTTCACGAAAGTAGGAGAGAGTAATGACGTTGACTCCGGTGCGACTCGGCTACGCACTGTTCACCATGGTGGATCCGTCGCGCGGCCACGAGGTCGAGTACAACCGGTGGTACGAACGCGATCACCGCTACTCGGGCTGCATGGTGGGTCCGGGCTGGTTCACCGGCAGCCGTTGGGTCGCCACGAAGACTCTGAAGGACCTGCGCTTCCCGGAGACCGGACCGGTCGCGACGAAGACCGAGGATGGTTCGTACCTCGCGATCTACTGGGTACACGAGCCCGATGCGGAAGTCGCAGACGCGTGGGCGCAGAAGCAGGTCGGCGAACTGTACGCCGCCGGCCGCGGCTTCGCCGAGCGTGAGCACGTCCACACCGGCCAGTACCTGCCGGACTCGACCGTCTCTGCGCAGGAGGACGGCGTCCCCCTCGAACTCGCACACGATCACCATTACGGCGGTCTTGTCACCGTGATGATCGAACCAGCAGAGGGCGTCGACCGCGCCACCGCTATCGACATGATCGACAACGGACCAGCCAAGACCCTGGCCGGCAAGGGCGCCGTCGATCTGATCAGCAGCTGGCGAATGAAGCCCTGGCCCTCCGACCACAATGTGCCGATGAAGATGGGCAACGACGGCGGAACCACCGACCGCATCCTTCAGATGTTGTTTCTCGAAGACGAGCCGACCGCGAGCTGGCAGCACATCGTCGACTACGCAACGGATATCGAGAAGTCGGGTGCGGGCAAGGTCACCTTCGCGTCGCCGTTCATCCCGACTGTGGTCGGTACGGACAAGTACACCGACGAATTGTGGTGAGACCTGTGTTGAGCGGTGAGAAGATCCTGGTGACCGGGGTGACCGGTCAGATCGCGTTCCCGATCGCAAGGACGCTGGCGGCCGAGAACGAGGTGTGGGGACTGGCGCGGTACAGCCGCCCCGACGACCGGCAGCGGGTGTACGAGGCGGGAATCGTCCCGGTCACCTGCGATCTCGGCAACGGCGACTTCGACGGTGTACCGGCGGATTTCACGTACGTCGTGCATCTGGCGGCGAGCCTGGCTCCGGGATGGGATTACGACGCCGCAATTCGCGCCAACGCGGAAGGCACCGGACTTCTCCTGCAACACTGCCGGTCCGCCAAGGGTGCACTCGTGATGTCGACCCATTCGGTCTATCGCCCGCAGGACGACCCGATGTACGTGTTCACCGAGCAGTCACCGCTGGGGGAGTGCAACAGCACCCACACCCCGACCTACTCGATGTCGAAGATCAGCCAGGAGGCCACCGCGCGGTTCGCTGCGCGCGCCTTCGGCGTTCCGGTGACGATCGCTCGGATGAACGCCTCGTACGGTCCCAACGGGGGACTGCCGGCCATGCACGTCGACGCCATCGCCGACGGCCGGCCGATCACCACCCGCTGGGATCCGTGCATGTACAGCCCGATCTACGAGGACGACATCAACACCCAGGTCGGTGCCCTGCTCGAGGCGGCCTCCACACCTGCTCTCATCGTCAACTGGGGTGGCGACGAACCGGTGAGCGTGCAGGAGTGGGCGGTCTACGCCGGCGAGTTGATGGGGGTCGAGCCCGTCGTCGACGTGGCTCCCATCGAGGGAACGCTGCGCGGATCCATCGCGGACACCGCGCTGCGTGCCTCCATCACCGGGCCGTGCACGGTGGATTGGCGTGAAGGCATCCGTCGGACGGTTGCCGCTCGTCATCCGGGCAAGCTCGTCGAGACCGTCCGCTCGTGAGCATCCTTTCGTAGAACACCATTTGGGAGACGACATGCCGACGACAGTGCACGAGTCGCTGCCTGCCGAACGGGCCGGTAGGCCGGCGGGTCCGGAACTGCTGGACCGCCGCGCGATGTTCGCCGCGACCGAGATCGACCCCGCGCTGGGGGTCACCGCGGGCGATGCGGAATTCGCGGGTGTACCGTGCCGGACCGTCCGGGCCGGCGACCGGGCCACCATCCTCTATCTGCACGGCGGCGGATACCGGATGGGCAGCCCGGAGGCATACAACGCCTACGCGGCGAAGATCGCGGCGGGCGCCGAGGCCACGGTCGTCCTGCCGCGGTACCGGCTCGCGCCGGAGAACCCGTTCCCGGCCGGGCTGCGCGACGCCGTCGCTGTCTACGAGGTGCTCGCCTCCGCGGCGGAGGGACCGATCGTTCTTGCCGGCGACTCGGCGGGCGCCGGTCTCGCCGCTGCGGTGATCGTCGCGGCGAAGGCGGGCGGTCTGCGCACTCCCGACGGCTTGATGCTGCTGTCGCCGTGGCTCGACCTGCACTGCTCGTCGCCGTTCTACGAGACCGCACCCGACGTCTTCTTCCCGCTGGCGACGGCGGAGTCGGCGCGCAAGGCCTACCTGCAGGGCGTCCCTGCAAGTGACCCGCTTGCGTCGCCGTTGCTGGCCGATCACACCGGATTCCCGGCCACCCTGATCCAGGTCGGCGGCAACGAGGCGTTGGTCGGTGATGCACTCGGGTTGGCCGGATCACTCGCGAAGGCGAATGTCACCTGCACGCTGGAAGTGGTTGCACAGCAGGGACACACGTGGCCGTTGATCCAGCCTGAGCACAGCGTCTCCGTCGCATCGATCGAGTCGTGCGCCCGGTTCGTCAGGGCGCGTACAGACGAATTCGAACCAGCCCGCTGACTCGCCTTTGCCGACCCCCGACAGCGGAGCGCGAAATGGTCATCGGAGCGCACAATAACGCGCACCTATGACCACTTCGCGCTCCGCTGCCCTCGGTCGAGGGTGATGGTTACCGGAGGAAGTGCGCGTAGTCCGCGCGTCGCTCCGCCTTCAGTGTCGTGTTGAGCACCAGCCGGGTCTGGAGTCGGATGTAGTCGTCGAGGGTGTAGATGGACCCGAAGTGCCAGTGCTTGAGCGCCCACCCGTGGGCGAGCAACAGGATGTCGAACACCATCAGGTCGACGTCGATGGGCTCCATGATTCCGGCGGCGATACCGTCATCGAGGGCGGAGCGCAGCGGCGCCGACGTCTCGACCTCCAGTTCCTTGATCCGGGCGCGACCGTCGGCGTCGAGCGTGCGGCTCTCCCGGTAGGTGAGGACGGTGGCGTCGAGGTTCTCGTCGACGATCTCGATGTAGCGGCGGATGCCGGCGGCGAGCCGTTCGACCGGGTCGTCGCCGGCGGCCTCCATCGCAGGTTCGAGCTGGTCACGGAAGGTGTCGAGGATCGAGACGATGGTGGCGAGGAGGATCTCCTCCTTGCCGCCGAAGTACTTGTAGATCAATCCGACACTGACCCCGGCCTCGTCGGCCAGCGCCTGCATCGACATCTGGTGGAAACCGGTGCGCTGCATGACCTGCACGGCGGCGTCGAGCACTTGCTTGCGGCGAGAGCTGGTACGAACTGCCCGCACGGCCTCTTCCACGGGAAGTGCATCGTGGTCGGTGGTCATAAGGGCTCCTCGTCGCGTTTCGGTCCGATTCACAGTACCGAGTGTTCAGCGGTGTGAATCGTGCAGCTCGGACGGTCGTCAGATCCCGAGATCTTTCGCGACGATCGTCTTCATGATCTCGGTGGTTCCGCCGTAGATCGTCTGGATGCGGGCGTCGACGAAAGCGCGTGCGACGCCGTATTCGCGCATGTAGCCGTAGCCGCCGTGCAGTTGCAGGCAGCGATCGGCGACACGCACCTGCAGTTCGGTGGTCCACCACTTCAGTCGCGCGGCACGGGCGGCGGTGAGCTGCCCGGCCACGTGTTCGGCGATGCAGTCGTCGAGATAGGTACGGGCGAGGTCGAGCTCGGTGGCCAGTTCGGCGAGCACGAACTGGGTGTTCTGGAAGCTCGACACCGGCTTCCCGAAGGCCTTCCGCTCGCGGACGTAGTCGAGGGTCTGCGCGAGGACGCCCTCGGCGGCTGCGACCGCGCCGATGGACAGCGACAACCGTTCCTGCGGGAGGTTGTGCACGAGCTGGTAGAAGCCGCGACCTTCGTCGCCGAGCCGGTTCGCGACCGGCACCCGCATGTCGGTGAACATCAGCTCGCTGGTGTCCTGGGCATGCAGACCGATCTTCTCGAGATTACGTCCGCGGGAGAAGCCGGGGGTGTCGGCCTCGACGACCAGCAGCGTCAGACCCTTGTGCGGGTCGTCGGAGGTGCGGGTCGCGACGACGAACAGGTCGCCGTTCTGACCGTTGGAGATGAACGTCTTGGCTCCGTTGACGACGTAGTGGTCGCCGTCGCGCACCGCGGAGGTGCGGATGCCGGTGAGGTCGCTGCCGGTGCCCGGCTCGGTCATGGCGATGCCCAGCACGGTTTCGCCGCTGACGACGCCGGGCAGCCACCGTGCCTTCTGTTCGTCCGTGGTCATGTCGGTCAAGTACGGCAGCACCACGTCGTTCTGCAGGGAGAACGCGATGCCGGCGGCGGCGTTGCCTGCGCGGTTGACCTCGTTGATGAGGATGGCGTTGTAGCGGAAGTCGTCGACGCCGGGACCGCCGTACTTCTCGTCGACGGAGAAGGCGAGCAGTCCGAGTTTTCCGGCTTCGGTGAACATCGACCGGTCGAGGCAGCTCGCGTGCTCCCAGTCTTCGTGCACGGGAGTGATCTTGTTGCGGACGAAGTCGCGAGCGACCTCCCGGAACTGCCGGTGCTCGGTCTCGTATTCGAGGCGTGCGTTCATCGGGTGATCCTCGAGTCGGTGGGGGTGGTGAACAATCCTGCGGCGACCTCGTCGGCTGCCGTTCGGGTTGCCTTGTAGTGCAGTTTCTTTCCCGTGGCCGAAACCGGCAGCGACTCGACGAACCGATACGCCCGCGGTCGCTTGAAGGTGGACAGCATCGGGTGTTCGCGACAGTGCGCGTCGAGGACGTCGGCCGTGACATCGGAACTGCCGGCGACGATGTATGCGACGACGATGCGTCCCCACTGGTCGTCGGGCACGCCGACGACGAGGCAGTCGGACACACCCGGATGCGAGTTGAGCGCTTCCTCGACCTGCACCGGATGGACGTTCTCACCACCGCAGACGAGCATGTCGTCCTTGCGTCCGACGATCGTGACGAACTCTTCGGCGTCCCATGTGGCGAGGTCGCCGATGTGCAGCCATCCGTTGTTGAACTTGGCCTTCTCCTGGTCGGGCGAGTCGAAGTAGGCGTTCGAACCCTTGGGGGAGCGGACGATCACCTCTCCGACCTCTTCGCCGTCCTTGGCGACGACGTCGTCGTGGTGGGCGAGCCGGTCCTCGTAGATGTGGACCACGCGCACGTCGTCGTCGGTGCAGGCCCGACCTGCGGTGCCGGCATGCTCGGGCAGATCGGCGGGGCGCAGGAAGGTGTTCCAGAACCCTTCGGTGCTGCCGTAGCCGTTGAAGATCCGCGGGTTGAGAACCTGCTGGTAGCGCAGTGCCGCTTCACGTTCGAGCGGCGCACCCATCGTGACGATGCCGCGCAGCGACGACAGGTCGCGCGGACGGGCCTCCTGCGCGGCCGCGAGCATCGCAAGATTGGTGGGTGCTCCGATGAGGAAGGTGAGGCCGTGCTCGGCGACGAGGTCGAGGACGCGGTCGGCATCGAAGGTGCGCAGCGGCACCACTTCTCCGCCGATGTAGAAGACCGGGTTGGGTCCTCCGGAGTACAGGCCGCCGCGGTGGAACCACGGCGTCATGTTGAGCGTCTTGTCCTCGGGACTGAGCGGGAAATGCATGATGACGTCGTGCGCGCTGAAGATCTCGATCATGCTGTTGAGCGGCACGCCTTTCGGCATACCGGTGGTGCCGGAGGTGTACAGGCGAGTGGTTTCGTCCCACACCGTCCGGTGCAACGGGGGCAGAGCAACCCGATCGGCCGCGAGGTGGCGGTAGCGGATGAGGGTGGCGCCGGATGTGGTGACGGGTTCGCCGTCACCCACCGCGACGATCACCTCAGGAGTGTGAGCGGCACGTTCCAGTGCTTCCTGCACCATCGGGGTGAGTTCGGTGTCGTAGACGAACACCTTCGGGGCGCTCTTGTCGAGGACGAACGCGGTCTCGCCGGCTGCGAGCCGGAAGTTGATCGGCGAACCCACGGCACCGACGGCCTGCGTGGCGAGATACAGCTCGGCGAACTCGATGCCGTTGAACAGCTGGTAGGCGACGACGTCTCCAGCTTGTACCCCGACGTCGGCGAGGCCGGTGGCGATCCGGTCGACACGCTCGCCGAGTTCGGCGTATGTCAATTGGATTCCGGTCTCGGGATCGGTGATGGCAACGCGGTTCCCGTACCGTCCCAGGTTGCGCCGGAAGCCGTTGAGATACGTGAAGTCGTTCTCGAAGTACTCCCGGTAGGCCCGGGCGTTGTACGACGCGCTCATGATTCGATCTCCCCTGACGATGTCGGTCAGCCGGCCATGGTGAGGCCGCCGCTGACGCTGATCACCTGGCCCGTGATGAACGATGCGGATTCGGATGCGAAGAACAGGACGGGTGCGGCGACCTCGTCGGGACGCGCGAGTCGCCGAAACGGGATGGCCTTGATGAGCGCGGCTTTGAGCTTCTCGTCCTGTGCCTGGAACAGCGGCGTGTCGGTGGGGCCGGGGCACACACAATTCACATTGATGCTGTGCCGGGCCATCTCGCGAGCGAGCGATTTGGTGAGGGCGATGACGCCACCCTTTGCGCCCGCATAGATGGATTCGCCGGAACTGCCGACCCGACCGGCATCGCTGGCGAGGTTGATCACGCGACCGCCGTTGCCTGCCTCGATGATGCCGGGCAGAAAGGCGCTGCAGATGTGAACCGGGCCGAGATAGTTGATCGCGACGACCTTCTGGGCGAACTCCGGTGTGGCGTTGAGGAACTGATCGGTGCGGTCCCAGCCGGCGGCGTTGACGATCACGGTGGGCACGCCCACCTCGGCATGGGTGCGGTCGCGGAGTTCGTCGACCTGGGCGCGGTCGGCGATGTCGACCGGCAACGCGGTGATCAGCTCGGGGCTCTCCTTGGCGGTGGCTTCGGCGGCTGCGAGGTCGAGATCGGCGGCGACGACACGATCACCCTGCGCGGCGAAAGCGAGAGCGATGGCCTTGCCGATTCCGGAACCGGCGCCGGTGACCAGTGCGATGTTGCTCATGGGAGGTCCTTACGGGGTCTGGGGAACTGGGGTCAGGCCTTGACGTACTTCGCGAAGTCGGCGGGTCGCTTCTCCGCGAACGCCTTGGCTCCTTCGAGTCCCTCCTCAGACTTGCCGAACAGGTCGAGGGCCGACATCGCGAGATTGCTCAGGCCGGCCTGGTGGTCGGTGTCGGCATTGAACGACTGCTTGAGGAACTTGATCGCGGTGGGGCTCTTCTCGGCGATCTCGGCAACGACTGCCTTCGCCTCGTCGAGCAATTTGTCCTGCGGGACAACCCAGTTCACCAATCCCCAGCGTTCGGCGGTGGCAGCGTCGTACTGGCGGCACAGGTACCAGATTTCTCGCGCACGCTTCTCCCCGACGACGCGGGCGAGGAAGGCGGAGCCGAATCCGGCGTCGAACGAGCCGACCTTGGGTCCGGCCTGGCCGAACCGGGCGTTCTCCGACGCGATCGAGAGGTCGCACAGCACGTGGAGAACGTGTCCGCCGCCGACGGCGACACCGTTGACGGCTGCGATGACCGGCTTGGGGATGTCGCGGATGAGCTTGTGGAGGTAGCCGATCTCGAACATGCCACTCTCGGTGGGGCCGTAGTCGCCGGTCTCGGCGCGCTGTTTGACGTCGCCGCCGGTGCAGAAGGCCTTCTCGCCGGCGCCGGTGAGAATGATCGCCGCGACCCGGCTGTCGGCCCAGGCCGATCGGAACGCCTTGATCAGTTCCTCGACGGTCTTGCCGCGGAAGGCGTTGTAGCGCTCGGGCCGGTTGATCGTGATGATCCCGGCTGCGCCGTCGATCTCGTACGTGATGTCTTCGAAGTCGGTCATGGGGATCCCCTTTATCGCTGCAGGTAGAACCTTGATCGAACGGTCATTCCCGGTGAGTGAATGACTATTCATTTATCTTGAAGATACATTCACCTATTGCATGTGTCAACCGTCACACCGCCACTTTCACGATTCGAGTGGTTCTGGCCCCGGATTCCGGGGTCGAATCCACCTGAATCGAGATCCGTGCGTCGTAACGACGCGGGGTGACGCTCCGACACCAATCGAGGAAGGCGCTCCGCGCGTGTGCGGTCCAGAAGATGGCGGCGCACAGGGTCTGGTCGGGTCGAAGGAGAAGCATGAAGTTCGTTGTCCCCTACCTGCGCGTCGTAGCGGGGATGTTCGCCGCCATCACGCTGTGGCTGGCGATCGTAGAAGTACTCAACGGCAACGTGGCCGACGCGCTCCTGTTCCTGGCATTCGCGGCCGGCCTCGGATACCCCGCGATCGGCAAGCCCCTGCGCGACCGCCGCAAGCGGATCAAGGCCGAACAGGACGCAATCGCCGCACGCGCCGAAGCGGGCCACCGCGCATTCCTGGCGGGGGACGTGCGTGCCGCGATGGCGCCGCCGCCCGAGCCGCCGAAGCCTCCGAGGGTCCGCCGCGGGGTGCTCATCGCCGCTGCCGTTGCCGGGCTGTTCGTCTTCATGGGCATCGTCAACGACATCTCGGACGGGCTGGACTCGCCCACGAAGGACGACGCGAGCACCACCCCGCAACCCACTCCTCGTGCCGCTGCACCGACGACCACCACGCCATCCACGACGTCGGCTGCCACTACGGCGCGGACCGTCGCTCCGGAGACCGCTCCCGCAACGAGGATTTCCACCACGCAGGTCGCTGCTGTGGCGCCCGTTGCCGTGATGCCGAACGTCGTATGCATGAATCTCCAAGCAGCACAGGACATCATCCAGGCTGCGGGAGTGTTCTATTCCACGAGCGTCGACGCGACCGGCCAGGGGCGCGCGCAGGTATGGGACAGGAACTGGGTCGTCGTCGACCAGACTCCTTCGGTGGGAGCATCGATCGGTGAAGGCGACCCAGTGCTGTCCGTGTTGAAAGAAGACGAATTCAGCGGGTGCTAGGTCATCGGCTGCTCCGTGCGGGAGAGCTGTTCGGTGGTGGCGGTGTTCGACGGATGACGGCCACCCCTCGGGAATCCCACCGCTCCCGGACGTAGGGCTTCGACCCGCAGGCCCGCCATCGCGGCCTTCAACCCGAGATCCTTGATCGTCGAGGCGATCCGGCCGGAATAGGCCCGTTCCTTCGGGGTGTCGTCCCGCTCGTGAAACTGGACGACGCCGACGCGTCGGCCCAGGCTCACACCGACGCCGTTGAACCCGAAATCGAGGTTCGCGGGTTCGTCACCGGCGATACGACTGAGCACGGTATCGGCCGCAGCCAGGCCCGTCGGCAGTGCGGACTGACACGCCATCCGCAGCGGCTCTCCCGATGGTGCCGCGCAGTCGCCGGCGGCGATCACGCGGTCGTCGTCGATGCTGGTCAGCGTTTCATCGGTGAGGATGCGGCCGAGTTCATCCGTCCTGAAGCCGCTCGACCGGGCCAATTCGGGTACGCCGAATCCGGCGGTCCACACGGTGATCGCGCTCTCGAGCACAGTGCCGTCGTCGAGTGCGAAACCGTCCGGTCCGACCCGGGTGACGCGCACATGTTCGATCACATCGACCTGCAGGTCCGCGAGTCGCTCGTAAATTGCGGCACGGGCCTTCTCGGACAGCATCGGACCGATGACACCGCTGCACACGAGACGCACGCGACGTCCCTGTTCGGCCAGCTCGCCCGCTGTTTCGAGTCCGGTGAGCCCGGCGCCGACGACCGTGACGACGGAATCGTCGTCGAGTCCGGCCAGTGCGAATTTCAGGCGCTCGGCGTGCTCGAATTCGGCTACTGGGAACGCGAATTCCTCGACACCGGGAACGGTGGACCGTCTCGTGGCGGTACTTCCGACGGCGTAGACGAGATAGTCGTAGTCGAGCGTTTCGCCGGATGCGAGCTGGACGGTGTGCGTGCCTGGTTCGATGCGGGTTGCGGTATCGACCAGAAGGTCGACTCCTTTCGCCAGAAGTTTGCGGTAGTCGCCGGCCGCATGGTGGTTGCCGACGGCGAACTGGTGCAGCCGGGTTCGCTGGACGAAGTGCGGCCGGGGGTTGACGATGGTGACCGCAGCCTTCCTGCTCATACGGTTGGCGGCGACCGTTCCGGCGTATCCACCGCCGATGACGACGACGCGGGGGCGTGTGTTGGACATGGCTTCTCCGATCCGTTCGTTGGCTCTGTCGAGAGCCCTCGTCATTCAGGACCGGACAGCTACGTCGTTTGTGACATGCCGCGGCGAACAACCGGTGACTTTCAGGGTCGTTGCAGGTCGCGGAGTTGTCGGGCAAGGGTGCGTACTTCTGCGACTCGTCCCAGGTGGGCGAGTTTGTCCGGGTTGACCATGACTCGTACGGTGCCGATCTTTCCGTCGACCACGTCGAACGTCATGACCTGCACGAGCGCGCCGCTCGCGTCCCGTGCGATCACACCGGGTTGCCGATTGACGTCGTGCGGTTCGAGCACCATACCGAGCCGCGCCATAGGCGATATGTACGAGGCGAGCAACCGCATGACCTTCTCGTTGCCGACCACAATCTTTCGTATCGCGGGCGCCTTGCCGCCCCCGTCGGCGACGAGTTGGACGTCGGCGGCCAGCAGGTCGCGCAGACCGTCGACGTCACCGTCTTGGAAGGCCGTGAGGAAACGAGCGGTGAGCTGTTCGTGTGCCTGCGGATCGGTGTCGAACCGCGCCGAACCCTGATCGACGTGCCGTCGTGCCCGCACGGCGAGTTGTCGGCACGCTGCTTCGGAGCGGTCGACGATCTCGGCGATCTCCGAGAAACCGAATCCGAACGCCTCGCGTAACACGAATACGGCCCGTTCGAGGGGGCTGAGTCGTTCGAGCAGCACGAGCGCTGCTGTCGAGATCGACTCCCGCAGTTCGGCCGAGCGTGCCGGATCGTCGTACGGCTCCTCGAGTATCGGTTCCGGCAGCCACTCGCCCACATATCGTTCGCGCCGCGCCCGCGCCGATTCGAGCATGTTGATCGATACCCGGATGACGATGGTGGACAGGAACGCTCTGGCCGAATCTGGTTCGACGCCGGAGGTTTCGTATCGCACCCAGGTCTCCTGGACCGCGTCCTCGGCTTCGGTCACGCTCCCGAGGATGCGGTAGGCGATGGCGGACAACAGCGGACGCAGGTTCTCGAACTCTTCGACGCCGGTCACGTCGGCCCCTCCCGTAGACCCGTGCTTCGATCACAGCACTCGACCCGGGGTTCGCGCAACGAGGATGAAGTCGATCGGGAACGAAGCGGGCGCCCTGCGGGCGGCTGATCTCGACCGATCGGAGACCCTTCGGGTCCCTGAGCTGTCGTCCCCTTCCCCAAGGCTGCCCGGTCGCCATGCCCCGATAGACCGTCTCGGCCAGCACGGATAGCCCCACGTCGCGGAGGACGTGCGGCTCGTACTGGACCCGGTCGTTCGTGTCGACCCGCACGATCGGGTGCTCCACCACCAGCTGTGGAGACGAGGGATACTGGTGCCCAGTCGGTTTCGAGACAGGGAACGGCCCCGGCTCGCAGCGTCGGCGCGCTGACGTCGGACTGTGGGAGACGAGCGACGAGCTGCACCGACGCGCCTCGGCTACCGGAATGGCCCTCGTGCGCGACGATGCAGGTGAAACGCCTCGAGCCCTCCGATCACGGTCGGATCGGAGGGCCGGAAAGTCAGAACGTCAGGTGTGGACCCGGGGGAGCGGGTGTGCGGCGGCCGGCGCGGAAGAATGCGCTCGCGGCTCGTTGCTGGAATACGCCTCTCGAGGGCGTGTGGATAGACTCCACCTTACGGTGCATGACAGTCCCTATCTGTCTTGTGCCCAGACCCCGGTCCGGTGTTGGCGCACCTGCCGGGGTCGACCTGTTCTCAGGTTGGTGCAGGGATGGTCGCACGAGTGTGCGAAGTCGTCAACTCGAACACATGTTTTGCTCGTGCATACTCCTGGGATGCCGATCGAATCGCCGAGATCGCGGCCGACGATGGGGTGATGGTGTCGGAAGCCGGCACGGAATCGGGTCGGCGATCTCGACCGCACCCGAACGCGGGATGCGTCCGAATAGCGAGCCTTGCAACGATTGTCGTCGTTGTTCATGGATAGACCGGTGGTGCGGATGTAAAGCCGATTGTCAGACGTCATCGATCCGGCGGCGGGATGCGGTGAGACTTCCTTGCGTCGGGCCAGGTCTCCCACAAGCGTGCGTCGAGATGGCACAGTGCGGCACGGCCGACATCCGAGAAGAAGGGGGACTCGCATGGGAGCTGTGCGACGGACGATGGTGGCGACGGCAGTCGCGGCCACAGCTGCAGTAGGCGTATCGACAGGGCAGGCAGCGGCGACTCCAGCAGTCGACACTGTGGTGAACGGCGTACTGTCCATCACCCCGCTGTGCCAGGGAACCATCGACGCACTCATTGTCGTGTGCACCGAGCTCGAGAAGCTGACGCCGCACTTTCCGCTGATGCTCGACGTGAATCCGAGGGGTACGCATCTCGTCGTGCTCGGGGCCGGGCTCACCGAGGACGGCAAGATCAGACCGGTGCTCGAAGAACGTCTCGAAGCGGCTCTCCGTGCGGCGCATCGCTATCCGGAATCGCCGATCGTCGTCACCGGTGGCGTACCGCGCAATGGCGTCACCGAAGCGCGGGCGATGAAGGACTGGCTTGTGGCACGAGGGATTCCGCCGGAACGCATCACCGAGGAATCGGAATCCAGTTCCACCGTCGAGAATGCACGCTTCACCAACGATGTCCTGCTCGAACGGCGAGCAACAGGAGCTGTGCTCGTGACGAACCGCGATCACCTCGAGCGCGCGATGATCAACTTCCGGCAGGCGGTCGACGCACGCATTCCCGTCGCGGGCATTGTTGCAGCATGAGCGCCGTAAGTGTCAGCTCGATGTGTTCGCCTTCCGCGTGAGCGTCTGACTGATCTCCGAAACGTTCTTCGCCAGTTCGAAGTTGACCCACCCGGCCACTTCCCACAGGGGCGTGGGTTCGGGCATGAGGCCGATAATCGTCTTCTCGATGTCGGCCGTTTCGAGAAGGGCGACCCATTCGGTGTGAACAGTCCGGATGCGGTCGGTCGAGCCGGACCAGTCGTACGCGTCCGGCCCGACCGCAGTTCCTCCAGTGCAGACCGCGACGGTGTTCGTCCACCACCACTCGATATGCCAGAGCAGCCACGCGATCGTCGGCTCAGGAAGGACGTCGGCCGTCTCGTCCGGCCAGTCGGCGACGAGACGGCCGTCGGCACGTCGAACGCCTACGCAGTTCGGCGAGGGCTCCCAGTGCACAGCTGCCTCGTCGATCCGCGGCAGCACGTGTTGTTCTGTAAAGAGCCAGACCAGGTCGAGTTGTCTCAGCAGTGCGCGCGTAGCGAGGGCGGGGTCGTCCGAAGTCATGTGTGAATGATCGGAGGATACCGACGCCAGAGCAAACAGGTTCGCGAAAGAGCCGATCAGTTCTGGAGCGACGGGATGGGCACAGGGGTGATTCCTGCGGATCGCATCGAAGTCCGCGGTGGAGAAGTTACGGGTGGATCAGTCGGTGGTCCTCTTGCGTGGCCGGCCACGCCGCGCCGCCTTCTTGATCGGGGCTTTCGGTCGCGGAGCGGTTTGCGGCGGTTCGTCCTCCTCTTCTTCGTCTTCGTCTTCGTCTCGAACCGCCTCCTCGCCCTGGCCCTCGTCCCTCTCCTCGTCCTCCTCTTCGTCCGCCTCCTCATCCGAGTCCTCTTTCGAACTCTCGGAAGGGGAGTCGCTCCAACTGAATTCGATCTCGATCTCGACTTCGTCTCCGTCTACCTCGATCTCGAGTTCCCATCGGAGCCGGTCGGGGACGTCGACCGAAATCGAGCCTCCGTCCGAGTCCAGGTCCACTTCGGATCCCGTCGCCAAGGCGCGTCCGAGCGCAATCAGTCGCTCGGATACCTGTTTGCGGGAGAGTTGAGATTTCTGCTTGATTTCCAGCTTCGGCACGTCGACTCCTGACCTCGGTGCAGTATCCATCTACGGTATCTGCCGCGATGTGGGTAGGTGTCGTGAACGAGGGTGTCTCGTGCGCCATGTGCCGAGCAAAACAATCACCATTGCTTGCTCCGAGAGCGGTGACATGTGACGCTGATCATATGGTGGAGTCGTCCGAGCTTCCCGACGATCTGTGCGCCGGAGGCGATGCCCTCGACGATCGCGTGAACAATCCCGTGCGTATCGGCAACTGCTCCGGCTTCTACGGCGATCGTCTGTCGGCGATGCGCGAGATGCTCGACGGCGGTGAGCTGGACTATGTGACCGGCGACTACCTCGCCGAGCTGACGATGCTCATCCTCGGTCGTGACCGTCTGAAGGATCCGGGTCTCGGCTACGCCAAGACGTTCCTGCGGCAGGCCGAGGATTGCATGGGGCTCGCCCTCGACAAAGGGGTGCGGATCGTCGCGAACGCCGGTGGTCTCAATCCCGCCGGTCTGGCCGCGGCACTGCGTGCGGTTGCGGATCGGCTCGGTCTGTCACCGCGCATCGCCCACGTCGAAGGCGACGATCTCCTCGCTCGCATCGACGAGTTCGGTTTCGCCGCCGACCCGCGCCCGCTCACCGCCAACGCATATCTCGGTGCGTGGGGCATCGCTCGGTGTCTCGAGGCCGGAGCCGACATCGTCGTGACCGGGCGCGTCACCGACGCTTCCGTGATCGTCGGTCCCGCCGCCGCCCACTTCGGCTGGGCGCACGACAACTTCGATGCACTCGCCGGTGCGGTCGTCGCCGGGCACGTCATCGAATGCGGCACCCAGGCGACCGGCGGAAATTACGCGTTCTTCACCGAACTCGACGATCTCGTCCGCCCCGGATTCCCCATCGCCGAGATCGAGGCCGATGGAGCGGCCACGATCACCAAGCACCCGGGCACCGAAGGAGCCGTGACCGTCGGCACTGTGACCGCGCAACTGCTGTACGAGGTAGCGGGCGGACGGTACGCGAACCCCGATGTCACCGCGCGCATCGACACCGCCCGGCTGAGCCTGCACACACCCGATCGTGTCCGTATCACCGGGGTGAAAGGCGAACCGCCCCCACCGACGCTGAAGGTGTGCCTCAACGCGCTCGCCGGGTTCTACAACGAGGTCGTCTTCGTTCTGACCGGATTGGACATCGACGCGAAGGCGCACTTGGTGCGATCGCAGATGGAATCGAACCTGTCGAGACGACCTGCCGAACTCGAGTGGACCCTCGCTCGCACCGACCATGCGGATGCCGACTCAGAGGAAACTGCGAGTGCGCTGCTGCGATGCACTGCACGCGATCCCGATCCCCACGTCGTCGGACGCGCATTCACCTCCACGGCGATCGAATTCGCCCTCGCCGGATATCCCGGTTTCTTCGTGACCGCCCCGCCCGGCCCGGGCGCAGCCTACGGTGTCTACACGGCCGAGTATGTCGAGGCGGCACGAGTGCCGCACGTGGCGGTGTTGCCCGACGGCACCCGTCTCGACATCCCTGCCGCGGACCACATCCGTGTCCTCGAGCCGCTGCCCGACCCGAGTGTGCCCGCGCCGCTGCCACCCGGACCGACTCGCCGAGTTCCACTCGGCACGCTCGCAGGTGCCCGCAGCGGCGACAAGGGCGGTGATGCCAACATCGGCGTGTGGGTTCGATCCGATGACGAATGGCGTTGGCTCGCACATTGTCTCACTGTCGAAGCTGTGAAGGATTTACTCCCCGAGATCGAGTCCCTGTCCGTGACGCGGCATCTGCTCCCGAACCTGAGGGCCGTGAACTTCGTGATCGAGGGCATCCTCGGCCGTGGCGTCGCTTCCCGCGCTCGCTTCGACCCGCAGGCCAAGGGTCTCGGCGAATGGTTGCGAGCCCGATACATCGACATTCCCACCGTCCTGCTGGAGAAGCACACGTGAGCACATTGATCTCGACCCTCGATCCCGGCTCCACCGAATACGGCGCGGCTGCCGAGACGATGCGTGCTCGCCTGGCCGAACTCGACATCGAACACAGCAAGGCCCTCGCCGGCGGGGGAGAGAAGTACGTCCGGCGACACCACGACCGAGGCAAGTTGCTTGCGCGGGAGCGGATCGAACTGCTCCTCGACCCCGACTCGCCGTTCCTCGAGCTGTCACCGCTCGCGGCCTGGGGCACCGACTTTCCCGTCGGTGGCAGCGTCGTCACGGGTATCGGCGTGGTCGAGGGCGTCGAATGTGTCGTCGTGGCCACCGACCCCACCGTGCGCGGCGGGACCAGTAATCCGTGGACGCTCCGCAAGACATTGCGTGCCGACGACATCGCCCTGCAGAACCGGATGCCACTGATCTCCCTCGTTGAATCCGGCGGCGCGGATCTGCCCACCCAGAAGGAGGTGTTCATCCCCGGCGGTCGGCTCTTCCGTGATCTGACCCGGTTGTCGGCGGGAGGTATCCCCACCATCGCGCTGGTGTTCGGCAATTCGACCGCCGGGGGCGCGTACATCCCCGGTATGTCCGATCACGTGGTGATGATCGAGAAACGGTCGAAAGTGTTCCTCGCCGGTCCGCCACTGGTGAAGATGGCCACCGGTGAGGAATCCGATGACGAGTCACTCGGCGGTGCCGAGATGCACGCGCGTATCTCGGGTCTGGCCGATCATTTCGCCGTCGACGAACAGGACGCGGTGCGCATCGGGCGCAGTATCGTGCGGCGTCTCAACCACCGCAAGGCCGGTCCGGCGCCCCGGACCGAGGTACGCGAACCCCGGTACGACTCCGAAGAGCTGCTCGGGATCGTCCCCGAGGACCTTCGGCAGCCCTTCGATCCACGAGAAGTCATCGCCCGCATCGTCGACGATTCCGACTTCGACGAGTTCAAACCGCTCTATGGGTCGTCGCTCGCGACCGGTTGGGCACAGGTGCACGGCTATCCGATCGGGATTCTCGCCAACGCGCGTGGCGTGCTGTTCAACGAGGAATCGCAGAAAGCAGCGCAGTTCATCCAACTCGCCAACCGTGCAGACACCCCACTGCTGTTCCTGCACAACACCACCGGGTACATGGTGGGTCGGGAGTACGAGGAACGCGGCATGATCAAACATGGGGCGATGATGATCAACGCGGTTGCCAACTCGACGGTGCCGCACATCTCCGTTCTCCTCGGTGCGTCCTACGGTGCCGGTCACTACGGCATGTGCGGACGTGCCTTCGAGCCGCGTTTCCTGTTCGCGTGGCCCAGCGCCAAATCCGCAGTCATGGGCGGTGCCCAACTGGCCGGGGTCATTTCCCTCGTCGGGCGCGCGGCCGCGCAGGCGCGTGGCCAGGCCTTCGACGAAGCCGCCGACGAAGCGATGCGCGCGGCCGTGGAGAACCAGATCGAAGCCGAATCACTTCCGATGTTCCTGTCCGGTCGTCTCTACGACGACGGCATCATCGACCCCCGCGATACCCGCACCGTGCTGGGACTGTGTCTGTCGGCTGTTGCCACCGCCCCGATCAGCGGCGCCGAATCCTTCGGCGTCTTCCGGATGTGAGGTTCCCGTGACCGAATCGATCATCACCACGGTGCTCGTGGCGAATCGCGGGGAGATCGCCCGTCGCGTGTTCGCCTCGTGCCGTCGGGCCGGACTCGGCGCGATTGCCGTGTTCTCCGACGCCGACGCGAACAGTCCACACGTCAGCGACGCCGATGCCGCCGTGCGACTGCCGGGCGTCACTCCCGCCGAGACCTACCTCGACGGGAAGAAGATCGTCGCTGCTGCGCTGGCGGCGGGTGCCGACGCGGTTCATCCGGGTTACGGATTCTTGTCCGAGAACGCCGGATTCGCACGTGCGGTGCTCGAGGCGGGGTTGATCTGGATCGGACCGCGCCCGGAGTCGATCGAACGGATGGGCTCGAAGGTCGAAGCCAAGAAGATCATGGCCGACGCCGGTGTCCCCGTTCTCGCCGAACTCGACCCCGCCGACATCACCGACGCCGATCTGCCGGTGCTCGTCAAGGCCTCCGCAGGTGGCGGAGGGCGTGGAATGCGGGTGGTGCGCACGCTCGCCGACCTGCCGGGGCAACTCGACGCGGCCCGCCGGGAGGCGGCGTCGGCGTTCGGGGACCCGGCGGTCTTCTGCGAGCGTTACCTCGAGAACGGACGACATGTCGAGGTCCAGGTCCTCGCGGACCGGCACGGCACGGTGTGGGCGGTGGGCGAACGTGAATGCTCGATCCAACGACGCCACCAGAAGGTGATCGAGGAAGCGCCCTCGCCGCTCGTCGATGCGATCGAGGGGATGCGCGGGCGCCTGTTCGATGCCGCTCACCGCGCCGCGCAGGCCATCGGTTACGAGGGCGCCGGCACCGTCGAGTTCCTCGCGGAGGGCTCCGGGCAGTTCCACTTCCTGGAGATGAACACGCGCCTGCAGGTCGAACATCCCGTCACCGAATGCACGACCGGGCTCGATCTCGTCGACCACCAGTTCCGCATCGCCGATGGTGACCGTCTCGATCCCGCACCACCACCGGTGCACGGTCATTCCGTGGAGGTGAGGCTCTACGCCGAGGACCCGGCCCGGGACTGGCGACCGCAGTCCGGCACCCTGCACCGTTTCGCGCTGCCGCAGGAGGCACGTGAGTTCGACGTGCTCCGGCAGACCGGTGTGCGCGTCGATTCCGGTGTCGTCGCGGGAACGGAGGTGGGGGTCCACTACGACGCGATGCTCGCCAAGGTCATCTCCTACGCGCCGACCCGCGACCGTGCGGTGCGTCTGCTGGCGTCGACATTGGCACGCACCGAGATCCACGGCATCGTCACGAACCGCGATCTCCTCGTCGCGGTGCTGAGACATCCCGCCTTCCGTGCGGGAGAGACCGACACCGCCTTCTTCGACACCCACGGACTCGCGGAACTGTCGGCCCCGCTCGCCTCCGCGCACGCGGAAGCGGTGTCCGCGATCGCAGCCGCTCTGGCGGAGTCGGCCGACAACCGCGCTGCTGCCACGGTGAATACCGGCCTGCCCTCGGGGTGGCGGAATCTGTCCTCACAGCTGCAGCTCAAACGATTCACAGGCGTTCACGGCGACCACGAGGTGCGCTACCGGATCACGCGCGACGGTGCACACGTCGACGGCCGTGACGACCTCCGTGTCGTCGGGTTCGCACCGGATCGGGTGGCCCTCGACATCGAGGGCGTCCGCCGGCATTTCGGGGTGGCGCGGTACGGCGACGCGGTGCACGTCGACTCGTCGCTCGGACCGGTGCGTCTGATCGCTGTACCGCGCTTCGTCGACCCCACCGCGCGGATCGCCGCCGGATCTCTGCTCGCGCCCATGCCGGGATCGGTGATCCGGCTCGGCGCTGCCGTCGGCGATGCGGTGGAAGCCGGCCATCCGCTCGTGTGGCTCGACGCGATGAAGATGGAGCACACCGTCACCGCACCCACCGCCGGCACCCTCACGACGCTCGCGGTCGACGTCGGAGATCAGGTCGCCATCGGCGCCGTCCTCGCCGTCGTCACGCCGCACCACGATGCCGCACCACTGGAGAGCATGGAAGGCAGAGCATGAGCATCATCGAATCGGACGAACGCACCCTATTGAGGGACTCGGTGTCCGCCCTGGCGACGCGCTACGGCTATGTCGACTACGTTCTGCCGAAGGCTCGCCGGAACGAGCCGCTCACCGAACTGTGGAGCGCGGCCGCGGACGCCGGATTCCTCGGTGTGAACATCCCCGAGGAGTACGGCGGTGGGGGCGCGGGCATCTACGAACTGGCCCTCGTCCAGGAGGAACTCGCCGCACAGGGATGCGGATTGCTGCTCGTCGTCGTATCCCCGGCGATCTGCGGCACGATCATCGCCAAGTACGGCACGGATGCGCAGAAGCAGCAGTGGCTGCCCGGGCTCGCCGCGGGCACGAAGATCATGGCCTTCGCCATCACCGAACCCGGCGCGGGATCGAACTCGCACAACATCACCACCCTCGCGCGGCGTGACGGCGACGACTGGATTCTGACCGGCAGCAAGGTGTACATCTCCGGAGTCGACCAGGCCGACGCAGTTCTCGTCGTCGCCCGCACCGAGGACGCCCGTAGCGGGAAACTGCGACCCGCGCTGTTCATCGTCCCCGTGGACGCGCGCGGCTTCGCCAAGACCCCGATGGACATGGACATCATCGAGCCCGATCGCCAGTTCACGCTGTTCCTCGACGAGGTGCGTGTGCCCTCCGATGCGCTCGTCGGGGACCCCGATGCCGCGCTGATGCAACTGTTCGCCGGGCTGAATCCCGAACGCATCCTCGGTGCTGCGATGGCCGTGGGCATGGGACGGTACGCACTGTCCGCCGCCACCCGGTACGCCCGTGAGCGCACCGTGTGGAAGGAACCGATCGGAACCCACCAAGGCATCGCGCATCCACTCGCGCAACGCAAGATCGAGCTCGAGCTCGCCAAACTGATGATGCAGAAGGCCGCGGTGCTCTACGACAGCGGCGACGACCTCGGTGCCGCCGAAGCTGCGAACATGGCCAAGTACGCCGCGGCGGAAGCCGCCATCGCCAGTCTCGATCAGGCGATCCAGACCCACGGCGGAGCCGGGCTCACCAACGAGTACGGCCTGGCCGCGATGCTGGGTGCCGCACGCATCGCCCGGGTGGCCCCCGTCAGTCGCGAGATGATCCTCAACTTCGTCGCACAACACTCGCTCGGTCTGCCCCGGTCGTACTGACGACCGCCACAACATCGGAGGAGTGGTCATGACCGAACCGAATCCTGTGGTGGTGCGCTACGCCGTCGACCACGGTGCCGTGACACTGACCCTCGACTCACCACACAACCGCAACGCCTTGTCCGTCCCGTTGCTGACACAACTGAGCCGCGGACTCGACAATGCAGCCGCCGACCCCGATGTCCGCGCGGTCGTCCTCACCCACACCGGTGGAACCTTCTGTGCTGGAGCAGATCTGAGTGGGTCCTCCGGATCTGCGCAGGAGACGGCTGCCGCCCGCACCCGCGACATGACCGCGTTGCTCCGGCAGATTCTGGAACTACCCAAACCGGTCCTCGCTCGCATCGACGGGCACGTCCGCGCCGGCGGTATGGGTCTGATCGGGGCCTGCGATATCGTCGTCGCCGGCCCCGGATCGACGTTCGCGCTCACCGAGGCACGGCTCGGTCTGGCCGCCTCGATCATCTCCTTGACCGTGCTTCCGCGATTGTCCTCGCGCGCGGCCGCACGGTACTTCTTGACCGGCGAGCGGTTCGGTCCGGAGGTGGCGTGCTCCGAGGGGCTCGTCACCGTTTCGACGGGGGATACCGGAGCTGCCATCGCGGATCTGCTCGCGGAGATCCGTGCATGCTCACCGCAGGGCCTGGCCGAATCGAAACGTCTCGTCACAGAGCGGATCCTCACGGATTTCGATCGTTACGGAGACGACCTGGCAGCGCGTTCGGCCCGGATGTTCGGTTCCGAGGAGGCGATGGAAGGGATGACGGCGTTCCTGCAGAAGCGGTCCCCGTGGTGGGCCGACCGGTGACAGCGCATCACGCAAGAAGCCTAGGAACGTTGACAACCGCGGTGGTGTCGACGTCCGTTTCGGCTCATAGCGCCGTGGGAACCCAGCGGATCAGCACGCTGTCGTTCCTGTGGAGCGGCAGCCCTGTGAAGGAGGACGATGAAAGCTCTGACATGGCAGGGGAAACGCTCGGTGAGCGTGGAGAATGTGCCGGACCCGCAGATTCAGGAACCCACCGACGCGATCGTGCGGATCACCTCGAGCGCCATCTGCGGCTCGGATCTGCACCTGTACGAAGTGCTCACTCCGTTCATGGACAGGGGCGACATCATCGGCCACGAGCCGATGGGCATCGTGGAAGAGGTCGGATCGTCCGTCACCCATATCAAGGCAGGGGACCGGGTGGTGATCCCCTTCAACGTCTCCTGCGGCCACTGCTTGATGTGCACCCAGGGCCTGCAGTCCCAATGCGAGATCACCCAGGTGCGCGAGTACAACAACAATGCCCAGTTCCTCGGGTACTCCCGCCTGTACGGCTCGGTGCCCGGCGGGCAGGCCGAGTACCTGCGCGTGCCGCACGCGGACTACGGGCCGATCAAGGTCCCGCACGCCGGGGAGGACGAACGCTATCTCTACCTGTCGGACGTGCTGCCGACCGCCTGGCAGGCGGTGCAGTACGCCGCGCCACCGGAAGGTGGATCCTTGGCGGTACTGGGCCTTGGCCCGGTCGGGCAGATGTCCGCCCGCATCGGCCGCCACCTCGGCTACGAGGTGTTCGCGGTGGACCCGGTCCCCGAACGCCGGGCCATGGCCGAACGCCACGGCATCCACGCCTTGGACTCCACCGGTGAGGTCGCGGAGCAACTGAAGGACCTCACCGGCGGTCGCGGCCCGAATTCCGTGGTCGACGCGGTCGGGATGGAAGCCCACGGTTCCCCGGTGGCCTGGGCCACCCACCAGGTGGTCGGAGCGCTACCGTCCCGTCTGGGACGCATGGCGATGGAAGCGGCCGGGGTGGATCGGCTCGATGCGCTCTACACCGCCATCGATGCGGTGCGGCGGGGCGGGACGATCTCGATCAGCGGCGTCTACGGCGGCATGAAGGACCCCTTGCCGATGATGACGATGTTCGACAAGCAACTTCAGTTGCGTATGGGGCAGTGCAATGTGCGCCGATGGACCGAGGACTTGCTGCCACTGGTCGACGACCCCTCGGATCCGCTGGGCGTGCTCGACCTGAAGACGCATACGGCTCCCCTCGAGGAGGCGCCGGCGATGTACGAGAAGTTCCAGAAGAAGGAAGACGGCTGCATCAAGGTGGTCCTCAAGCCGTAGTCCGCTTTGCGGGGCGACTCGGCCCTCTACGGCAACGGCCTGCAACCTGTAGGCGCTGCATTCTTCACCGCGAGTCCTGTTGCCGGCCGTGGCTGTTCGATGGGGTCTACCAGGTCTTCGTCCTCGCTGAGAAGGTGTCATAGCCTCTACCTCGGTGGCCCGGTCCCAGTCGGCTGACGACCGGACGAAGAGTCGAAGGTGGCTAAGAGCGCCGGAGTGGTTTGCTGAACAAACCCGGCTACCGGGTGGCCTCAGCGACTCCCAGCGACAGCGCGCCGAAGAATTTCGGTGTCTTCTCCTCGTAGAAGGTGTCGAGTTCGCGGATGTCGAAACCCGCGCCGCGGATGAGGTCGGGAATGCGTCGTGTCAGATGGCAACCACCCGCGACCCGCTTCTGGATCGGTTCGAGTCGGTGCTGCCACCGTCGGACGCTCTCGTCCGGGGCGAGCCCGTGCTCGACGAAGTTCAGTGTGCCGCCCGGTTTGAGGACGCGCCGAACCTCGCGCAGGGCCGCGTCGGCATCCGGGATGGTGCACAGGGTCCAGGTCGTCAGTGCGCTGTCGAAGATGTTGTCCTCGAACGGAAGTGATTGTCCGTCGAGACCGGATCGCTCAATGTGGACGGGCGAATCCTCGATGCGTGAACGGGCGAGTTTCCATCCGAGATCGGCGGGTTCGACGGCGCTGACCGACTCGACGGTAGTGGGGTAGTAGGGAACGTTGAGACCCGATCCGAACCCGATCTCGACGACGCGGCCGCTCAGGCCGGCGCACACTCGTTTCCGGTTCGCTTCGGTGAACGACGGCGCACAGGCGATGTTCACCAGTCGCGGTACGACGTGATCGTTGTAGAGGCCCATGGCAGTCCTTTCGCCTCGTGGCGTACTGATCTGCTCGATCAATCATGCCACTTGCCCCGCCGAACGGAACCCCCCGATTCGTACAGGTGCGGTGCTCGCCGGCCGTCGCTTCGACCGAGGAGGAACAGGGTGTGCCGAGTGGGTTTACAGGAGGAACTCGCTCGGCACACCCGTCACGCCCCTATTTCAGCGTGCTGCCGGCATCGACGGTGAGCGTGAGTCCGGTGACGTAGCGGGCTTCGTCCGACGCCAGGAACAGGACGGCATTGCTGATGTCCTCCGGCTCCACCCAACCGACGGGCAGGACGTGCATGAACTGCGTGGCCACCTTCATGTCCTCCGGCCCGGGATTCTCGAGGTCGGGCCGGAACATCTTCATGGCACCCTCGTTCATGAACATCGGTGTGTTCACGTTGGTGGGATGTACGGTGTTGACCCGGATGGAATGCTGTCCCAGTTCGACGGCGAAGGTGCGCATCATGCCGACCACCCCGTGTTTCGCGGAGATGTACGGGCCCATGGTGGGATAGGCCTTCAGGCCGCCGACCGAACTGGTCAGGACGATCGACCCACCGTTCCCACCCGCGATCATGTGCGGCACTCCGGCTTTGATCGACTTCCACACACCCGACAGGTTGATGTCGAGCATCTCCTGCCAATCGAATTCGTCCGTCTCGTGCAGCATCGCCCCACCGGTGCCGATACCGGCATTGGCGACGATGATGTCGAGACGTCCCAGTTGCTCGACACCGTTGTCGACTGCGGCCTTCACCGCGTCGAAGTCGCGCACGTCGACCTGGGCCGTGACGATCCGCCGATTCAGACTCTTGACGGCTTCGACGGTTTCGGCCATATCCTCCGGGGTGGACGGTTCGATCTGCGCGTTCTCCCGGATCGGCCCGCAGATGTCGAGCGCGATGATGTCGGCACCCTCCTGCGCCAGCCGGATCGCATGGCTGCGTCCCTGCCCGCGTGCGGCTCCCGTGATGAAAGCGACCTTACCTTCGACTCTTCCTGCCATTGAACACCTCTCACTTCGTGCATCGTCCCGTCGGGCGATGCAGAGCCATGGGATTGCCGGTTACGTCGTGCTGCGGGTGAACTCGATGTGGAGGTCGACGAGCCCGCGCAGAAGGAAGGTGGGCTCGTAGGCGAACACGCGGTCGTCCTCCGGGCCGTGCGCGCGTTCGCTGAGACGAATGTCCTCCATCCGATCGAGCAGGCGGTTGAGCGTGACGTGTCCTTCGATGCGTGCGAGCGGTGCACCGGCACAGGTGTGCAGCCCGCGTCCGAACGCGATGTGATCGTGCGAGTTCCTGCGATCGAGCCGGAACTCGTTCGGCTCATCGAATTTACGCGGATCCCGGTTGGCGGCAGCGAGGCTCAGCATCACGACGGTCCCGGCCGGCACCTCGACGTCGCCGATCGTCGTGGTCTTGCGGGCGAGGCGGAAGTCCACCTTCGTGGGGCTGTCGAAGCGCAGCGATTCCTCCATGAACGGTTTGATGAGGTTGCGATCCTCGCGCAGGATCTTCTGGTACTCGGGACGTTCGCAGAGCACCCGCAACGACGAGCTGAGGAGTTTCGTCACCGTTTCCTGGCCGGCGGCGAACAGGAACGTCGCGGGGCGGACGACCTCGAGGAGCTCGGGTGTCGAGCCGTCCGGATAGGTCGCGGCGGCCAGCCCACTGAGGATGTCGTTGCGGGGTTCGCGACGACGGTCGGCGAGATACTTCTCGAAACGGCCGTCGAGGAATTCGAGGGGATTGATCCCGACGGGTTCGTGGTCGAGCGCGCCGACCCGGGTGCCGGGCCGTTCACCTGCGCCGAGCACCCACCGGAACTCCTCACGGTCCTCCTCCGGAACACCGAGCAGGTCGGTGATCGCCATGGTGGCGAACGGTTTTGCGTAATCACCCAGGAACTCGCAGCGACCCTCGTCGATGAACTCGTCGAGGACGTCGTCGGCCAAGCCCCAGAGATACTCCTCGTTCTCTTTCAGTCGTTTCGGGGTGAGGAGACGTCCGAGCAGCGACCGGGCACGCGTGTGGTCGGGCGGGTCCATCGTCACCATGTGCTCGAAGATCGGGAACTGGTGACGATGGGCCTCGATCTGTTCGGTGATGTCGTCGCCTTCGGGCTCGAAGGGCAACGGCGGGAACGGACCTCCGATCGAATTGACCGCGGACAGTGCCTCGCTGTTCTTGAACCCTTCGACCACCTCGTGATAGCCGGTGACGACCACGACCCCGTAGTGGGGTTCCCGATGCACCGGGTTGTGACTGCGCATGTGGTCGAAGTATTCGAACGGACTCTGGGCGATCTCTCCGTCGGTGAAATAGTCGGCTGATGCGAGATCGGTCATCGGATCACTGACCTTTCGGGGAAGGTTGGGCGGAGGGGGAGGTCTCGACGATGCCGATGGCCTGCCGGGGGCAGGCGCCGGCGGCGGAATGGGCCTTGGGCCAGAGGCTTTCCGGTGGGTTCTCGTCGCAGGTCGCGATGTCGTCGTCGGGGAGGTCGAAGATCTCGGGTGCGATCTCGATGCACAACGCGTGTGCTTCGCACAGATCCCGATCGATGTACAGGCGCTTCGGTGATCCCGTCATCGGCGCTCCAAGAGGGGGATGTGGGCTCGAACGGTGGCGGCGTGGCCGGGCCGGGTGGCCGCCACCGGGTAGGGTGTAACCGTGTTACTTAGGTCACGATAACGCGGTTACCGGTTGACGGCAAGGATGTTTTCGGAATGAGTGGTATCGCTATCCCGAACGAAGCGGACGAGGCGCGGGCACGCCTGCTCGAGACCGTCGTCGAACTCCTGGAGGAGGGTGGCTACGACGCCGTCCAGCTGCGCGAGGTCGCACGTCGCACCCGCATGTCACTGTCCACCGTCTACAAACGGTTTGCGACACGCGAGGAACTGATCCTTGCTGCCATCGAGCACTGGATGAAGGAGAACCACGCCGGCCTCGTCGAGCAGCCGCGCGCACCGGGTGAGCGCCTGCACCCGGCGATGATGCGAGTCATCCGCGCCATCTTCGAACCGTGGGAGAAGAACCCCGCGATGCTCCTCGCCTACTTCCGGGTGAGGACGGCCCCGGGATGGGAAGGTCTGCATACGCAGGGCTTCGACGCGGTGGTGCCCGTCGGCATGGCAGTCCTGGAGGATGTCGACCCCGGCTTCGTCGACGAGATGATGTCGATCTTGTCGAGCGTCGTCTTCGGGCTCGTCGGCCGGTGCCTCGAAGGGCAGATCGAGCTCGCCGACATCCTGCCGACGATCGATCGCGCGGTGTACTGGCTGACCACCGGATACGAGGCCACGCACGGCGAGGGACGCGGCCAGGATTCCTAGCCGCGTCCCGTGGTCGTCGGGTCACTCCACTTCGGCGAGTCCGTACTCGGGTCGGCCGGTCGGCCGGTACACCGTGATGACGACACCGGACGAGGTGGCACGCGATTCGACGAGATCCAATTTCGTGTCGCGACCCCCGATCGGGAACAGTCGCCGACCCTGCCCGAGGACGACGGGGAATGTGATGAGTCGGTACTCGTCGACCAGGTCGTGCTCGAAAAGGGTGTGGACGAGGCGGATGCTGCCGTGCACCTGCAATTCCCGTCCGGGCCGCTTCTTCAGTTCCGCGATCGCGGACGGGACGTCGCCCTCGAGGACGGTCGTATTCTGCCACTTCGGGTCGGTGAGCGTCGTGGACGCGACGTATTTCGGCAGGGTGTTGAGCGCACGGGCGACCGGGTCGTCGGGATCGGTCGAGTTCGGCCACGACGCAGCAAAGACGTCGTAGGTGTTCCGGCCCAGAAGGAACGCATCGACCTGCGAGAACACCTCGTCGATGAATTTGCCGGTGTCCTCGTCGAACAATGGCACCACCCAGCCGCCGCGATCGAAGCCGTCGCTGCGATCCTCGTCGGGGCCACCCGGCCCCTGGGCAACACCGTCGGCCGATACGAAGGTCGTCACCGTGAGTTTCATCGTCGTCCCCTTTCGAAGGTCGTCGACGAATACCGACCCGGGGATCTCGGAGAACTCATCGCTTGCATCCCTCGGACACGGAAGGTATCTCTGAACGCAGCGTCGCGTGTCGATGACGGACTGCGTCAGGCATGGAGGCGCAGGACCTCGAGGAGTTCTCCTTGACCATCTCGTTCAACCACACCATCGTCGCGGCAGACGACAAGCAGCATTCGGCCTATTTCCTCACGACCCTGTTCGGTCTGCCCGACCCTGTCCCCGCCGGGCACTTCCTCGCCGTCGAACTCGCCAACGGCGTCACCCTCGACTTCGCCGAGCCGCCGCCGGACGTGGAGTACCCGCCGCAGCACTACGCGTTCCTGGTGTCGGAGGAGGAGTTCGACGAGATCTACGCTCGGATTCTCGAACAGAAGATCGAACACTGGGCCGATCCTCGGCAGTCGGCGCACGGCATCAACAGGAACGACGGGGGTCGAGGAACCTACTTCCTCGACCCCGCCGGTCACTTCATGGAGATCATCACGCGCCCCTACGGTTGGCGCCCCTGAATCGTCTCGGCCTGAATCGTCTCGGCCGCAGCGCGTCGCCGTGCCAGTACCGTGCAGGTACCCGCGATCGCTGCGGTCAGCGCGCCGGTCGCGAGCAGCTGAGTGCGCGCGGCAGGGTCGAACAGTGCGAGCACCGCGATACCGGCGAGCAGGCCGAGCGTCGCGTACGACAGGTACGGGAAGCCCCACATCTTCAGCGGCAGTGCGTCCTCGGTGCCGTTGCGTCGTGCGCGACGGCGGAGTACGAGGTGCGAGACCGCGACGAACGTCCACAGCACCAGGATGGTGGAGCCGACGGCGTTGAGGAGCAGAGGCAGCACCTTGTCGGGGTAGAGATAGTTCAGGCCGACCGTGACGAAACCGAAGGCCACCGAGGCGAGCACCGCGTTGCGCGGAACTCCGTTGGAGGACAGTCGCCCGAAGGCGGGATGTGCGGACCCGCGATGTGACAGCGAGAAGATCATCCGCGAGGCGCTGAACAGCATCGCGTTGAGCGACGAAAGCAGTGCGACCACGACGATCACCGTCATCACGGCGGCGGCACCCGGAACGGCGCCGGCCTGCAGCACGGCGACGAACGGACCCGTCGCAAGATCCTCGGAGGTCCACGGCAGGATCGTCACCATCACGAGCACCGACCCGATGTAGAACACGAGGATGCGCCACACCAGGGTGCGCACCGCGCGGCCCACGTTGCGGCGGGGATCGGCGGTCTCTGCGGCGGCGATCGCGATGATCTCGGTGCCACCGAACGCGAACACCACGATGAGCAGGCCGGCTGCGATACCGGCGATACCGGTGGGAGCGAACCCGCCGTGTGCCGTGAGGTTCGCGAAACCGGTCGTCTCGAAGGTGGGCATCCATCCGGCGATCATCGCGACACCGATCACCAGGAAGGCGAGGATCGCGACGATCTTGATTGCGGCGAACCAGAATTCGACCTCGCCGAAGCGGCGCACGCCGACGAGGTTCACGCCCGTCAGCACGACCATGTAGAACAGCGCGGACGCCCACTGGGGAATCCCGGGCAGTGCCACCGCGGTGATCGCGGCAGCACCGGTGGCCTCCGCAGCGATCACGATGATGACCTGGACCCAGTACAACCACCCGATGGTCCGGCCCGCCACAGGACCCAGGGCGTTCTCGGTGTGCTCGGAGAACGCACCGCTGGCGGGGTTGGCCGCGGCCATCTCACCCATCATGTGCATCACGAACACGACGAGAACGGCCGCCACCAGGAACGAGATCAGGATCGCCGGGCCGGCGACGGCGATGCCCGCCCCCGACCCGACGAACAGGCCGGCCCCGATGGCACCGCCGAGGCTCATCATGACGAGCTGGCGGGGCCGCATGGCGCGATGCAGACCGGCGGTGCTCTGGGCACCGGTGGTGGTCGCGGGAGCCAGGGTTTCAGTCATCGATGCGCTCCCCGGCCGGGACCAGCTGGTCGAGTGCGATCTCGAAGGCCGTCGCGGCGAGTCCGGTGAGCTCGGCCGACCGGTCGTGGCACCGGCGCAGAGCCGTCTCGATGGTGGTGGACACATCGCCGAAGATCGCGGCGTCGGAGACCTCCACGTCGCCTTCCATGAGCTGGGCGAAGGCGCGGGCCATACCGCAGTTGGCGATGAAGTCGGGGATCACGGCGACGGACTTGTCGGCGTGCTCGTAGGTGGGGCCGTAGAAGATCTCGTCGTCGGCGAACGGGACGTTGGCGCCGGAGGCGATCGTCTCGAGTCCCGCAGCGACCATGCGGTCGACTTGTTCGCGGGTGACGAGTCGGCTTGCGGCGCAGGGCAGGAAGATCTCGGCTCCGAGATCCCAGATGCGGGCGTTCACCTCGTCGAAGGGAAGCATGCGGTCGCTGCGCAGGGCGTTGCCGTCGCGCTCGAGCAGCAGGGTGCGGATCTCGTCGAAGGAGAGTCCCTCGGGTTCGAGGATGCCGCCGTCGCGGTCGATGATGCCCACGATCGACGCGCCGGCCTGGGCGAGATAGTAGGCAGCGGCGGCGCCGACATTGCCCCAGCCCTGCACGACCACACGCTTGCCCGCGAGGTCGCTGCCCCGGTAGACGAGCTGGTGGTGACGGACCGACTCGGCAACACCGTAACCGGTGATCAGATCGGCGACAGTGTATTTCGTGCTGGTGGCCGGAGTGAACCGCGCGTCCTCGACAACCTTCGCGACGCCGAGCCGCAGCTGGCCCACCCGCTGGATCCGTTGGCGCTCGTCCTTGCCGAAGTGTCCGTTGACGACACCTTCCTGCGGGTGCCACAGGCCGTTGGCCTCGGTGAGCGGAACGACCTCGTTCATCTCGTCGACGTTGAGGTCGCCGCCGGTGCCGTAGTACGCCCGCAGCAGGGGAGTGACGGCCGCGAACCAGCGGCGCAGCACACCCTCCTTACGGGGGTCGGACGGATCGAAATCGATGCCGGACTTGGCGCCGCCGATCGCAGGTCCGGAGACGGTGAACTTGATCTCCATGGTCTTCGCCAGCGACTCCACCTCGCGCCGGTCGAGACCGCGGCGCATGCGGGTGCCGCCACCGGCTGCACCGCCCCGCAGGGAGTTGATGACGACCCAGCCCCGGGCGGTGGTCTCGGTGTCGTGCCACTCGAAGACGATCTCGGGGGCTTTTTCTTCGAATCGCGTCAGCAGGTTCTTCATGGCGAACGACTGTGACGGCAGTAACAAATCCCGCGCAACTGTGGCTCGGTGAACTGTGCAGCGTGCGGAGGGTCCGAATGCCCGAGGCGCATTTTTCTGTGCAATCCGGCTAGTCGGAACCGGATTGTGGGCGTGATCGGCTCAGCGCCGGTAGGCCGGTGCCTTCGCGGATCGTTCGGGCTGGAGGGTGCGGAGCAGCGGCATCGCCCGATAGTGCACGACTTCCGACAACACCATCACGCTCGTCGACCGCGCGACGATCGAGGAGCGGTTCAGTTCGATGAGGGTTTGCTGGAGACCGAGATGCGATTCGGCCCCGATGCGGCACAGGACGTCGCCTGCGCCGGTGGTGGCGAATGCTTCGAGCACCCCCGGGATGCGTTCGAGGACCTCGGTGACATCTTCGAGAGCGCCCTGCACGATCTCCATCGTCACGAACGCTTGGACGTCGAAACCTGCTGCGGCAAGGTTGATTCGGGGTTCGTAGCCGGCAATCACACCGGTGTCCTCGAGGCGTCGCAGGCGTGCCGAGACGGTGGCACGCGCGACCTTCAGGCGACGGGACAGCTCGAGCGCGCCGACCTTCGGGTCGGCATGCAGAGCCTCGAGGAGAGCGAAATCCAATTCGTCCAGCTGCACGGGCTCGCGCATCGCGCTTCCTTCCCATCGAGCGTCGAAAACTAGCCCGATTGTATAGGTGAGCCCGAGGATTCCGACGAATTCGAGTCAGTCGGACCAGTTGCTGAAGGCGACGTTGCGTCCCACCGGCGGGTGGGTTTCTCCTGGTGACACACGACACAACGACTGCGCCGCAGTGAGCGGCAGGAGGTTGCAGCCATGACTCTGGAATACACCCTGACCGACAGCGAACGCCTCGCTCAGCTCGACGCCGAGGAGCTCCAGCGCCTCGTCGGTCTCGTGGAGTACGACAGCGAACGGGATCCGTTCCCGGTGAGCGGCTGGGACGCTGTGGTGTGGGTGGTCGGCAACGCCACGCAGACGGCGCACTACTTCCAGTCGGCCTACGGCATGGAACTCGTCGCCTATTCCGGACCCACCACCGGCAACCGCGACCATCACGCCTACGTACTGCGCAGCGGCGCCGTGCGATTCGTGATCAAGGGTGCGGTCGATCCGGACAGCCCGCTGATCGAGCATCATCGGCGGCACGGTGACGGTGTGGTCGACATCGCCCTGCAGGTGCCCGATGTCGACAAGTGCATCGAACACGCCCGGCGCCAGGGAGCGACCGTCCTCGAGGAGCCCTACGAGGTGAGCGACGAGAACGGTACCGTCCGCATCGGCGCCATCGCTACGTACGGCGACACGCGGCACACACTCGTCGACCGGTCGCGCTACAACGGCCCGTACCTGCCCGGCTACGTCGAGCGCACCTCGACCTACCGCAAGCGCGAGGGTGCGCCCAAGCGGATCTTCCAGGCGCTCGATCACGTCGTCGGCAACGTCGAACTCGGGCGCATGGACGAGTGGGTCGACTTCTACAACCGCGTCATGGGTTTCACGAACATGGCGGAGTTCATCGGCGACGATATCGCGACCGACTACTCGGCGCTCATGAGCAAGGTGGTGTGCAACGGCAACCACCGCGTGAAGTTTCCGCTCAACGAGCCCGCGATCGCAAAGAAGCGTTCGCAGATCGACGAATATCTCGACTTCTACCGCGGACCGGGCGCACAGCATCTCGCCCTGGCCACCAACGACATCCTCACCGCGGTCGATTCGCTGCGAGAAGAGGGCGTGGAGTTCCTCGCGACTCCCGATGCGTACTACGACGATCCGGAGTTGCGTGCCCGTATCGGAGAGGTCCGGGTGCCGATCGAGGAGCTGAAGAGGCGAGGCATCCTGGTCGACCGTGACGAGGACGGCTATCTGCTGCAGATCTTCACGAAGCCCGTCGGCGACCGTCCGACGGTGTTCTTCGAACTGATCGAGCGGCACGGCTCGCTCGGCTTCGGCAAGGGCAACTTCAAGGCGCTGTTCGAGGCGATCGAGCGGGAGCAGGCCGCGCGCGGCAACTTCTGAGTCCGGTCCTAGACGAGCTGACCGAGCCGCGTGCGCAGCGCGTGCTCGGTCTGCCGGATCGCCGTCCCCACAACAGGTTCGATGAGCAGGCCGAGTGTGTGGCCGGCGATCCCGCCGGGCAGTCGGTAGCCGAAGTCGACGTCGAGTCGCGTCGCGTCGCCGAGGTCGGTGAAGGTCCACGACGACGCGGCGCGGAATCCGGCGATCGAGTCGAGGACGATCGTGCGGTTGCGTTCCCAATCGACGACTTCCACGCGCGAGTCGAAATCCTTGGGGCCGATCCGCATGGTCGAGTCGTAGACGGCACCGAGGCCGGAGACCTGCCCGCCCACGGGTTGGAAGCGAGCCACTCCGAACATCCAGTCGGGCACGTTCCGATAGTCGTCGACATAGGAGAACGCGAGGTCGACGGGGATGTCTGCGACGGCGCTGTGGCGGACGTGAATCATGGCAGGAGCCCTTCACGAGAAGTTGTCTGTTACCGACTGTAGCGGGTAACTCTCCGATTCGGAAGGTGTAGCCGAGCCGTTGCTCTAACGTCCGATAAGTGTTTGAATGCCGTGATGCACGTCACACTACACGTTCGGCTCAGGAGGCTCGGGTGAAGACGAAGGCAGCAGTCGTCAAGGGAATCAACCAGCCGTGGGAGATCGAGGAGATCGATCTCGGCGATCCCGTCGCAGGTGAGGTGCAGATCCGTCTCGCGGCTTCGGGTCTGTGCCATTCCGACGAGCATCTGCGTTCGGGTGCGACGCCGCTGCCGTCCTTTCCGGTCCTCGGTGGTCACGAAGGCGCCGGCGTGGTTACCAAGGTCGGTCCGGGTGTAAGGGGCCTGAAGGAAGGCGACCATGTCGTCCTCGCGTTCATCCCGGCCTGTGGCCGCTGTCGGTCCTGCGCGAAGGGCCTGCAGAACATCTGCGACGAGGGCGCCGGCCTGCTCACCGGTCAGGCCATCTCCGACAAGACCTACCGCGCGACCTTGAACGGCGATCCGGTGCTGCAGATGTGCCTGCTCGGCACGTTCGCGCCGTACGTCACCGTCAATGAAGCATCGGTCATCAAGATCGAGAAGGACATCCCACTCGAGAAGGCCGCCCTGCTCGGGTGCGGCGTCGCGACCGGCTGGGGTTCGGCCACGGAGATCGGCGGCACCAAGCTCGGAGACACCGTCGTGGTCATCGGTGTCGGCGGTGTCGGCATCAACTCCGTGCAGGGCGCGGCGCACGCCGGCGCGCGGTTCGTCGTCGCGATCGACCCCGTCGAATTCAAGCGACAGAAGGCCAAGGAGTTCGGCGCCACGCACGTATTCGCGTCGATCGAGGAGGCCGCGCCGGCGATCGGCGAGATCACCTGGGGGCAGATGGCCAACGTCACCGTCATCACCGTCGGTGAGATCACCGGCGACATCATCGGTCCCGCACTCGGTCTCACGGCCAAGGGTGGGCAGGTCGTCGTCGTGGGCATGGGCCATGCCACCGACTCGCAGGTGACGATGAGCCTGTTCGAGCTGACGCTGCTGCAGAAGCGCTTGCAGGGGGCCATCTTCGGTGGCACCGGCCCGCGCTCGCAGATCCCCAAGCTGCTCGAGCTGTACCGGAACGGGCAGCTCGATCTCGACAACCTCGTCACCAAGACCTACAAGCTCGAGGACATCAACGAGGGTTACGCCGACATGCACGCCGGCAGGAACCTCCGCGGTCTCGTCCTCTACGGCGAGGACGATTACTGATCCTTCGGTGACCGACGTCGCCGGAACCGTCCCTTACGGTGTTGACCATGGACACGCGTGAGGATTCGGTTTCCGGCGACGTCGGCGCTTGGCGGCACTATGGGCCGACCAGCCTTCCCAAGCCGCTCACCGCTGCGCTCGAGGCGTTCGCCGAGCGTGGCTACGACGGCACGTCGATCCGGGAGATCGCATCACGCTCCGGTCTGTCGGTGCCCGGGCTGTACCACCACTACCCGTCGAAGCAGGCGCTGCTGGTCTCGCTCACCACCACCGTGCTGCGCGACCTGCTCGCCCGCAGCAGGCAGGCCCTCGCCGAGGCCGGACCCACCCCGTCCGAACGGTTCGACGCGGTCGTCGAGTCGCTGCTGCGTTTCCACATGTTCCGCCGCGACCAGGCGTTCGTGGCATCGACCGAAATGCGCAGCATGGAACCCGAGGCCCGCCAGGCCTTCGTCGCGCTGCGCGACGAGCAGCAGCGCATGATCGACGAGATCGTCGAGGCCGGCGTCGGTGACGGCACCTTCTCGACGCCCTTCCCGAAGGACGCCAGCCGCGCGGTGACGACGATGTGCGTCGCGGTGGCGAGCTGGTACCGGCCCGACGGTTCGTTGTCTCCCGACGAGATCGTGCGCCGATACCTGCAGGTCGCGCGGAATGCGGTCGGCGCGGCGTAGTCGAGCACCCTTCCGGGCTTGACCCGATCGCGGGAATATGCCACGGTGAAGTCGACCGAGCGATCGATCGGTCGGTACGGAAGGAGCTCAGCATGGCGGTCGACCTGTCCTACTCGGATCACGTCCGGGACCTCATCGCGCGGACCGAGCAGTTCATCCGCGACGAGGTGCTTCCCGTCGAGGACGCCCACGGTGGCGACATCACCGCTGCCGGTGGCGACGCGATCCGGGCGGATCTGCAGAAGGCCGCCAAGGCTGCCGGTGTCTTCGCTCCGCACGCACCCGTCGAATACGGCGGTCACGGCCTGAACATGTCCGACCGCGCTCCGGTCTTCGAGGCGGCCGGCTACTCGCTCTTCGGTCCTACCGCGCTCAACATCGCCGCCCCGGACGAGGGCAACGTGCACATGCTCGCGCACATCGCGAGCGACGAGCAGAAGCAGCAGTTCCTCGCGCCCCTCGCCGCCGGCGACGTGCGCTCGGCCTTCGCGATGACCGAGCCCGCCCCCGGTGCCGGCGCCGATCCCAATGCTCTGAACACGCGTGCCGAGAAGGTCTCCGGTGGCTGGAAGATCAACGGCCGCAAGCACTTCATCACCGGTGCTGACGGAGCAGGCTTCTTCATCATCATGGCCCGCACGTCCGGCGAGCCCGGGCAGCGCGGCGGCGCCACCATGTTCCTCGCCCCCGCCGACACCGCGGGCCTGAAGGTCGGCCGCCACATCAACACCCTCGACCGCTCCATGATCGGTGGTCACTGCGAGGTCGACTTCGAGGACCTGTTCGTCCCCGATTCGGCAGTGCTCGGCGAGGTCGACCAGGGCTTCGCCTACGCGCAGGTGCGCCTCGGACCCGCCCGCATGACGCACGTGATGCGCTGGCTCGGTGCCGCCCGCCGCGGTCACGACACGGCCGTCCGCTACGTCGCCGAGCGTGAGGGATTCGGTTCCCGCCTGGGCGATCTCGGCATGATCCAGAAGATGGTCGCCGACAACGAGATCGACATCGCGGCGACCCGGGCGCTGCTCGTGCAGGCGTGCTGGGAACTCGACCAGGGTTCGCACGCCTCGAACGCCACGTCGATCGCCAAGACCTTTGCCGCCGAAGCCATCTTCCGCATCGTCGACCGGTCCGCTCAGATGTGCGGCGGTCTCGGTGTCTCCGAAGACCTTCCGATCGCACGCCTCACCCGCGAGGTCCGGCCGTTCCGTGTGTACGACGGCCCGTCCGAGGTGCACCGCTGGGCCATCGCCAAGCGTGCCGTCGGTGCCGTCCGCAAGGCAGCCCGTGAGGCCGCGAAATGACCGCGGTACACGAAGGACTCGATCTCGCTGCGCTCGAACGGTTCCTGACCGGCTCCGGCGTCGCCGTCGACGGTGAACTGCGCGCCGAGTTGATCGCGGGCGGCAAGTCCAACCTCACCTACGGCATCCTCGACGACACCTCCCACTGGGTGTTACGTCGTCCGCCCACCGCAGGTCTGACGCCGTCGGCGCACGACGTCGCCCGCGAGTTCCGTATCACCTCGGCACTGAAGAACACCGGTGTGCCGGTCGCGCCCACCGTCGTCCAGTGCGAGGACGATTCGGTGATGGGCGCGCCGTTCACGCTCGTCGGATACGTCGACGGGCGCGTGGTGCGCAGCAAGGCCGACCTCGATGCGCTCGGCGACGACGAGATCGATCGCTGTGTAGGCGAACTCGTGCGCATCCTCGCCGAACTCCACAATGTCGATTTCGAAGCGGTCGGCCTCGGGGGACTGGGTCGGCCCGACGGCTACGTCACCCGTCAGGTGAAGCTGTGGGCGAGCCAGTGGGGTCGCGTCAAGACCCGCGAGCTGCCCGACCTCGAACGGTTGCACGCCGCACTCGCCGAGTCTATTCCGGAATCACCCGCTCCCTCGATCGTCCACGGCGACTACCGCATCGACAACACCATCCTGGATACGAGTGACACGGGACGTGTCGTCGCCGTGGTGGACTGGGAACTGTCCACCCTCGGCGATCCGCTCACCGACCTCGCGATGATGTGCGTCTACCGGCATCCCGCCCTCGACGACGTGCTCGGCTTCCCGGCCGCATGGTCGAGCGATCGCCTGCCCGGAACGGACGATCTGGTGCAGCGCTACGCCACTGCGTCGGGTCGCGACATCGCCAACTGGAACTTCTACATGGGTCTTGCCTACCTCAAGCTCGCCGTCATCGCGGAGGGCATCAACCACCGGTGGCGTGCCGGAGCGACCATCGGCGACGGCTTCGACCGCGCCGGTGAAGCCGTGCCGGACCTGGTGGCAGCAGGACTCGCAGCACTGAAGGGAGCCCATACGTGACCAGCGCGCTCGTGACCGGAGCATCGCGCGGAATCGGCCTCGGCATCGCGACCCGTCTCGCCGAACGTGGCTACGCACTGACGATCAGCGCCCGCGGAGCCGAACGCCTCGAGAGCGTCGCGGATCGCCTCCGGGAAGCCGGTGCCAAGGAGGTGCGCGCGGTCGCTGCCGATCTCGCCGATCCGGAAGCCACCGCTCGCGTCGTGGAGACGCATCGTGAGGCGTTCGGCTCGATGAAGGCGTTGATCCTGAACGCCGGTGTCGGCACAGCAGGCTCGATCGCCGAGTTCCCGGCCCGACGGTTCGACAAGACCGTCGCCGTGAACCTCAATGCCCCCTTCGCATTGATCCAGGCGTCGCTGCCGTTGCTGCGTGCCGAGGCGGAGAACGATCCGGCACGCGGATCGAAGATCGTTGCGCTCTCGTCGATCACGGGTGTCTATGCCGAGGCCGGTCTCGCAGCCTACGGTGCGACCAAGGCCGCACTGATCTCCCTGGTGGAGACGCTCAATGCGGAGGAGTCGGGCAACGGCATCTCGGCGTCGGCGCTGGCACCCGCCTACGTCGACACCGACATGTCCGACTGGATCAAGGACAAGATCCCGGCCGAGTCCATGATCGAGGTGAACGACGTCGTGGAGATCGTCGACGCGCTGCTGAAGCTGTCGTCGCGGGCCGTCGTGCCCAAGCTCGTGCTGAGCCGCGCGGGCGCGGGTCTCTACACCGCCTGACTCTCTACACGGCCTGACGGTCGGGGTCGGTCGACCGCAGTCGCAGGTCGACCGGCTGCCCGTCTGACGGGAACGGTAACGACGTGAAGTCGAGCGGGGCGACGTAGCCGGGGTCGACGTGCCACTCGAAGCGCAGCAGCAGTTGGTGGACGATCGCCTTGACCTCGACCCCGGCGAAGTGCATGCCGAGGCACTTGTGCACGCCCCCACCGAAAGGCTCCCACGCGTACCGGTGGACCTTGTCCTCGCGTCGATGGTCCGCGAAGCGTTCGGGATCGAAACGTTCTGGCTCCGGCCAGTATTCCGCCATGTGGTGCGTGAAGTGCGGTGCCACGGAGGCATACGTGCCGGCCGGCACGAAGTGGCCTCGAACCTCGGTGTCGCGCACGGCTCGTCGTGCGAGGACCGGGACAGGGGAAACCAGTCGGAGGCATTCCTTCATCACCAGATCGAGGCTGGCGAGCGCATCGAGATCGGAATGGCTCGGGATGGCGGTGCCCAGTGCGAGCGACTCGGCCCGGCACCGGTCCTGCCACTGCGGATGCTGCCCGAGATACTGCATCATCGTGGAGATCGTGATGGTCGACGTGTCGTGCGCGGCCATCAGCAGGAAGATCATGTGATCGACGATCTCGTCGTCGCTGAATCGTTGTCCCGCTTCGGATTCGATATGGCACAGGACCGAGAACAGATCGTCGGTCTCCTGCGCTCGTCGCGCCGGTAGGTAGTGCCGGAAGAAGTCCTCGAGAAGGCGGCGTCCGTCGAGTCCCCGCTTCCATCTGGTGCCGGGTACGGGATACCGGATGATCGAGGTCGCCGCCTGCACACAGTCGATGAATGCCTTTTTCACCGCTTCGATCTCGGCCGGCGTGGAGTCCTCGGCGCCGCCCATGAAGATGTCGGTGGCGAGATCGAGGGTGAGTGTCTTCAGTGCCGTGTATGCCCTGAATCCGTCGGCAGGAACCCACCTGTCGAGCATTTCGGTGATCGCCGGGTTCATGACCTCGACGGTCTTCTCGAGTCGTGATCGGGTGAACGCCTGTTGCATGATCCGGCGGTGGCGCAGGTGCTCCTCCGAGTCGAGGAGCATGAGGCCATCGTGAAAGAACGGGCCGATCAGCACCGACCAGCCGTCGCCGTTGGCGAATGCTCGGTCCTTGTTCTGCAGCACCTCCTGGCACGCGTCGGGACCGAGCACCGAGATCCACCGCTGACCGGCCGCCGAGAACCAGGAGATCTCGCCGTAGCGGTCCCAGTGCTTCTGCATCATCGCGAGGGGATCGCGGATGTACTCGAGCACGTGCCCGATGCCGGGCAGCCCCGATCGCCCCGGGATCGGGCGCAGCTGTGACTGGGCGGGGGGAGCGGCCAGGATCTTCGTCACGACGACCTCCACTTCTGCGTACATCTGACAGGGCGTCCTGTCAGATTGTGGTGTAGTCTGCGTCACAACAATGCGGTCTGTCAAGATCGGTCCATGACTTCCCCCACGCCCCGCCGCTATGCCGGTCTGAGCGGTGAGCAACGTGTCGCGTTGCGGCGTGAAGCACTGCTCGAGGCAGGTCTGGAACTGTTCGCGGCCTCGGGGAAGAGCGGTGCCACCATGACCGCGATCTGTGCCCACGCCAAGTTGACGGAGCGGTACTTCTACGAGAGCTTCGCCAGCAGGGACGATCTGTTGCAGAAGGTTCTCGACAAGATCGCAGACGAGGTGCGCGAAGCCGTGCTTGCTTCTCTTCGGACGGGTACGGGGACACTCGAACAACTCGTGCGGAACGCCATCGCGTCGTTCGTCGAGATCCTCACCGACGATCCACGCAAAGGTCGTGTCGCGCTGATCGAGTCCGCCGGCTTCGAACCACTGCGCACCCACAGACGGGCGTCGCTACGAAGTTTCGCCCAGATGGTCGCCGACGAAGCGACCCGCATGTACGGCGACCGGGCGTGGCCGCCGGAGCGGGGAGAGATCAGCGGATTATTGTTCGTCGGCGGCCTGGCAGAACTGGTCACCGCGTGGTTGAACGACGAGATCGCCATCGCGCCCGAGGACATCGTCGAAGCCGCGACCCACCAGTTCCTCTCCACCGCCCACCGGTAGAGCCGACCGCGGTGCGGTCAGTCGTCCCCGACCGCGGTGCGGTCAGTCGTCCCCGACCGCGGTGCGGTCAGTCGTCCCCGTTGGTCTCCTTCTCCTCCCCGCGCCGTCGGAGGAAATTGAAACCGGGGACACCGACGATGGCCTGGCGGACGTCCTTCGCGACGAGAAGCAGTTCGTGGATCTCGGGTGAGACGGTGTCGAGTGTGGCCATGATCGGCAGAACGGCATCCACCCGCTCGGTGATCTCGGGGAGCCGGTCGATGAGCCTGATCGCGGCGTGCAGTTCCACCGACGAGAACTCCTCGACGAACTGGGTGGCCAGCGGCGCTGCCCGATCGGCGAGAGGGCGGTAGGTCTCGAGCAGTTCCGCGGCGGCATCGGAGCTGCGACCTGCGGATTCGACGACGACTCGCGCATCCGATGCCACTGCCGTCGCGTCGCGTACGACCCCGCCCGTGGAGTCGATGATCTCCGTTGCGCGCGTGACTGCGTCGGCGGCCTCCTCCACCACGCCGATGGTCGAAGCGATCACCTGCGTCGCCTGTGCGACGGCCACCGACACTCCCTCGACGATGTCGGTGGCATCGGTGACCACGCTGTCGATGCGGCGGATCAGCGACTCGACGGAGTCGATGAGTGATTCGGCGTCGTCGAGCAGGCTTTCCACCCGCGCCGGGATCGAGAGCGCGAATTCGGCGGTCTCGCGTGTGCGTCCGAGCACGGTCCGGGTGACATCGACGATGGAACCGGCAACCGAGAGTCCGAGCGCGGGCACAGGCAGCGAGATCATGTCGTCATAGTGCAGTACGACCGATCATCGTGATCACGGACCTCACATTTTCGGCATCCCGTCCGTCTACCCGGTACAGAGCACACACCGGATGGAAGGATCGAAGCCGTGACCGCATTGCGCACCCACACCGTGATCGACTCACCGATCGGCGAGCTGACATTGGTGAACACAGACGGCGTCCTGAGCGGCGTGTACATGGCCGAGCATCGCCCCGCGCCCGATCGCACCGGTTTCGGCGAGCAGACGACCGACGGTTTCGACGAGGCGATCACCCAGTTCGCGGAGTACTTCGCGGGTCGTCGTACTCGGTTCACCGTCCCGACAGCTCCCGTCGGAACCCCTTTCCAGCGCGAGGTGTGGGAGTCGCTGAAGATGATCGAGTACGGCACCACACGCACCTACTCGGAGATCGCACTCGCCCTCGGCCGGCCTACCGCGGTACGGGCGGTGGCCGCGGCCAATGCCCGCAACCCCCTCTGCATCATCGTCCCGTGCCATCGCGTCATCGGCAGCGGCGGCAAGCTCACGGGATATGCCGGCGGCATCGAGCGCAAACGCTTCCTGCTCGACCAGGAGGCGCAGATGCTGCGCTCCGGCGATGCCGGTGTCCCTGCCGATACCCATGTCCCTGCCTGATCACACACCGCGGACGAGCCTCCCACCCTTCGAGGAGGTGGTCACCCGCCACGGCGCGACGGTCCTCCGGGTCTGCCGTGCACTGCTCGGAACTGTCGACGCCGACGACGCCTGGTCCGAGACCTTCCTCGCGGCATTGCGCGCGTATCCCGAACTTCCGCCGGGCAGCAATGTCGAAGCGTGGCTCGTGACCATCGCGCACCGGAAGGCCGTCGACATCCACCGCGTGCGCGGGCGCACCCCGGTACCCATCGAGACACTGCCCGAACCCACGTCGACGACGGGGAATCCCGGTGAGGGCGACGACGAGCTGTGGACCGCGGTCGCAGAGCTTCCCTTCACACAACGGGCGGCGTTGGTCTACCACTACGTCGGGGGCTTGCCCTACGCCGAGATCGGCACGATCCTCGGCAACAGTCCGGCTGCGGCGCGTCGCGCGGCAGCCGACGGGCGGGCGGCGTTGCGTCGTCGGATCGAATACGGAACAGGATGTCGCTCATGAACTTTCCACAGCCCTCGGTCGGATCGGCCGACCTCGCATGGTTGCGGGAGAAGCTCGTACTCGACGCCGAGGCGGCCGGACTGCTCGATGTCGCGTTCCGCGTCGTCGACACCCCCGTCGGCCCGCTCCTGCTGGCCACTACCACCGTCGGACTCGTGCGGGTCGCCTATGTCGCCGACGGATCCGACGCCGTGCTCGACGAACTCTCTCGCCGGATCAGTCCGCGCGTCCTCGACGCACCGCGGCGACTCGACCTCGTGGTCCGGCAACTCGACGAATACTTCGCCGGTACGAGGACACATTTCGACCTCCCGCTCGACCTGCGCCTCGCCGACGGATTCCGCCGCGAGGTGATCACGCGACTACCCGACATCGAATACGGGCGCACGGCGAGCTACGCCGAGATCGCGGCCGCCGCCGGCAGCCCTCGGGCAGTGCGGGCGGTCGGTACGGCGTGCGCGAAGAACCCGCTGCCCGTGGTGGTGCCGTGTCATCGGGTGGTGCGCAGCGACGGCAGCATGGGGCAGTACGTCGGGGGAGTCGAAGCGAAGAAAACGCTGTTGCAACTCGAATCGGTGGCATGACCACGACCTTTCGCATCCCGGTGGCGGAACCCGTTGCGGTGGGGCCGATGCTGTCGTCGCTGCGAAGTCACACCGTCCCCGGCTATGAACACCACGACACCGCGACCGGCACCCACCGCCGCGCGATCCGCACGAACGGCGGTGCCGCACACGTCACCGTCCGCCTCGGAGATTTGGCGACATCCGCGCTCGAGAAGGGCGGGGGTGTGCGGCATCTCGAGATTTTCGTCGAGACGGCAGGTCGCGCGGACGCCGCCGACGTCGGAGACATGATACGGACGTGGCTCGATCTAGCGGCCGACCCGTGCGTCGTGGATTCGGCGTTCGCGTCCGATCCCGTGCTCGGGCCTCTCGTGCGAACCCACCCCGGTCTGCGCGTGGTCGGTACCACCGACTGGTTCGCCACCGCCGTGACGACGGTGCTCGGGCAGCAGGTGAGTGTCGCTGCGGCATGCACATTCGCAGGGCGTCTCGTCGCGGCATTCGGCGACGACGCACCGGGCGGGCTGCGGTGCTTTCCTGCGCCGCACCGACTCGCCGAAGTCGAGGAGAACGAACTGCGTGCTGTCATCGGCACGACGCGATCTCGTGCCCGCACCGTCTCCGAGCTGGCCCGAGCCGTGGCCGACGGATTGGGTCCGGAACACCCGTCGTTTGCGGAGGATCTTCTCGCGCTCCCCGGTATCGGTCCGTGGACCGTCGACTATCTGGCTCTGCGACTCGGCGACCGCGATGCCTATCCGTCCGGCGATCTCGTTCTCCGACGCGCTCTGCAGGTGACGAGCGCGCGCGACGCCGCTGAGCGGGCCGAGCAGTGGAGGCCGTGGCGAGCCTACGCCGTCACCCATCTGTGGACACACGCCACCTACTCGCCGCCGGAATCCTCGGCATAAGCGGCGCGCACCGCGGTGTCCATCGGGAAACGAACCTGCGTGTCGCCGAACATCAGTCGCGTGGCCACCTCGACGGAGGCCGTGATGTGCGACGACGCGAGTTCCGGATTGCCGGTGTGCACCACGACTTCGTCGTGCTGGAAGAACACGAGATCGCCGGCGGTCGGATCGGGATCGGTGGTCAGTCGCCGACGTAGTTCGGCGAGCACGCACAGCGCCCACTCGGCTGCGGTGGCCTGCACGACGAAGTTCCGTGTGAAGCGCCCGCGCGCGTGCGCATCGCCGTGCGAATGGAATCCCTCCGGGGCGGGTGGGCACGCCCGCCCCAGCCACGAATGCACCACCTCGCCACGCTCGCCCGCGCGCGCCGCACGCTCGACGAAGTCGACGGCGGTCGGAAAACTGCGACGCAGCACCGCAAGCAGGGCACGCGCGTCGCCGGACGTGGCTCCGTACAACACGCCGAGCACCGCGACCTTCGCCTTCGCGCGGTCGCCACCGAAGGACGCCGCTGCGACGGGGGCGTACAGATCGTCCGACCCGGCGGCCGCCACCATACGCCGGTCACCCGACATTGCCGCCAGGATGCGGGGTTCGAGCTGGCCGGCGTCGGCGACGACGAACGACCGGCCGGGATCGGCGACCACGCTCGACCGCAACGCCTTGGGGATCTGCAGAGCGCCACCGCCTCGACTCGCCCACCGACCCGAGACGACGGCGCCCGGAACGTACACCGGGCGGAACCGGTCGTCGCGTACCCAGGTGTCGAGCCAATGCCAGCCGTTCGTGCTGTACAACTTCGACAGCTCGCGGTGCCGCAGCAGCAGCGGCACCACGGGATGGTCGATCCGCTGCAACACGTGCTTGCGGGTCGACTCGACCGTGATGCCCTCGCGACGGAACGCCTCGAGCACCTCGCTGTGCGATGCGGGATTCACGGCGCGGCCGAAGACAGCGCTGATCTCCTCGACGACTTCGGCGATGCGGCTCGGCAGGTCGTAACCGGTCGGGCGGGGCCCGAGTGTGTCCTCGAGCAAACGACGATGCGCCTGCGCCGAGAACGGCAACCCGTCGAAACCCATTTCGGCCGCTGCGAGCGTGCCGGCCGATTCGGCGGCGGTGAGCAGTTCCAGGCGGGCATCGCCGGTGATGCGCCGACGCTGATGTGCGAATTGTTCGACGACCGCGTCGACGTCGATTGCGGGTGCGGCATCGAAGAGACCGGGCCGCTCGTCGACCGACTCCTCCGCGGCAGGCGGTGGCAGGCCCTCCCGCACGGCGAGGATGGCGCCGGTGGTGGCGAGGTCGTGGCATCGCTGCACTCGAACGCCCGCGCGGAGGAGCTCGGGATAGACGGTTGCCGTCGAGGTCCATACCCAGCGCGGTCGCGATTCGGCTTCGATCGTTGCGACTGCAGCTGCACATTCGGGATACTCACGTATCGGTCCGAGTGGCGCACCCGATGCGTCGACCTCGACGATGCTTGCACCGCGACGGCCCCGGCCGTCCGCAGGATGAGTAACGACGACCGTGCGCACCCATACAGTGTGCTCCATCACGGCGACAGCTTTCGACGCGCTGTAGCCCCACGATTCACCCTTGAATTCACCCGTACCGAGGGCGATCCCCGAGAGAACCGGCACTACCGTGATAGAGGAGGGGCTCCGCCGCTACCCCCGACGCGCGGCGGGGTCCCCCATTTCGTTCGCGGGCCCGTTGTTGTCGCTCGAACGCTCGCCGCCGGAAGATTCGCCCGGGTCGTCACGATCGTCGTCCTCACGATCATCGACGGTGTGGTCCGAATGAACCGTATCGCCCACGAGCACCGAATCCTGATCGTGCTGTCGGGACGGCCGCCAGGGCAGTCTCACCGGTGCGTCCGGTGCCCGATGGAATCCGATGCGGTCGTAGATCCACGTCACGACGGCGCCGACGACCAGTCCGAACACGAGTCCGACGATCGTCATGGTCACACCGTGGCCGAGCCCGGCGTCGGCGCGTCCGTCGAAGTAGAGGATGGCGCGCACCGCGAGATAGATCTGGTGCATCGGCTCGAAGGTCGACAGCCACTCGAACAGTCGTGGCGTGGCCTCGATCGGGATCGTTCCACCGGACGAAGGAAGTCCGAGCACGATGAACACGATCAGGTTCACCAACAGGCCCGCCGCGCCGAAGATCGACATCACCGCGAGTGACGTGATGCCCACCGCCGAGATCGCGAGGGCCCCGTACTCCCACAACAACAGCGCGCGTGGCGCCGGCATACCGAGGCCGGTGGCGATCCACACGTACAACGCCGAGACGATCAGCGACATGACCACCGTGATGCCCCACTTGAGTGCCAGCACCTGCAGGCGCGACATCCGGGTGGTCTCCCTCGCGATGTAGAGGGGGCCGTATTCAGTGGGTACGAAGCCGAGCTTGGTGTCGACGACCGCGTTGATGATCGTGGCACCGGTGAAGCCGGCCAGGATCAGCAGCAGGGTGTAGAAGAAGGCGGACAGACCCGCGCCCGTCCCACCCGGCAGCGGCTTGTGCTCGACGGTGAGCGCATCGATCGGTTGAGCCAGCGTCAGGCTGCCGGCTCCGGAGAGCTGCAGGTCGGGAGCAGTGTCGGCGAGTGTGGCGGTGACGGTCTCGGTCAGCTGTTCACCCACCGAATCGTTCACCTGGGTCAGTGCGCGGTCGCCGATCGTCGTGACGATGCCCGTCGCGAACGCCCCTGTGCGGGGGTTCGTGTACAGGGTGATGATCGGTTTCTCGATGTCGCCGGGAACCACCGAGGCCTGCGCGAGGATCGAGATGCGTTTGGTGAAGTCGCTCGGGATGACGATCGCCCCGTACAGGCTGCCGTCGTCGAGCCCGCGGTTGGCGGCCGAGATCCCCATCCGTTGCAGGTCGATCTCCTCGGGATCGATGCCGTCGAGGATGCCCTCGGTGATCTGGTCGCCGAAGTTCTGTCGCTCGTCCGATCCGGGCAGCACATCGCCGACGTCCTGATTGACGATGGCCATCGGGAACTGTCTCAGGTTCTCGCTCGGATCGAGGAGTGCGCCGAGGTAGAAATACGCCAAGGCACTCATCACTGCCGCGACGACAGCGAAGGGCGCGAGCCAGAAGCGTGGACTGCGCAGGGTGCTGTGGTGCGGGTCGATGGACGACTGGGTTGAACTCACCTGTCGATTGTGCACACAGGCGTGTGCTGTCGGAGGTCTCGAGTGCTCGAGTACACGCGGCGCCGGGCTGCGTGATCTGGCACTCTGCGGTCCTCACCCGCCATCGATCACCGGAGCAACTCGCCGAGGGTCGACGCTGCAGAGACCACGGCCGCCGCGAGGCGCGCTTCATCCGTGGCATCGAAGACCGAGACGCCTATCGCCGCCTGGGTGCCCCCGGGACGGCTCGGTACCGCTGCCGAGATTCCGATGGTGGTGGATACGACCTCGCCGGCGGAGACCGCATAGCCCGTCTGTCGCGCCCGGGTCACTTCCGGGCGCTCGTCGGGACGCGGAGGCATGGATCCGAGGATCGCCAGACCGGCGGAGCCCCGGTCCAGCGGATGGACCTGGCCCGGACGGAAGGCGATGTGAACATCGGATCGCCGGGGTTCGATCACCATCATCGCGCGCACCGTGGTGTCGGACTCGCGGACCACGAGGTGGGCCGTGGCCTCGACGCTGTCGGCGAGTTCCTCGAGGATCGGTCGCGCGAGGGTTCGCAGGTCCTGCTCGACGGATTCGGCGAGTGTCACCAGGCCGGTGCCCAGTGAGATGCGCTTGTGGTCGTCGCGGCGGCACAGCCGGTGTGCCTCGAGAGTCCGGACGAGTCGGTGGGCGACCGTGCGGTGTACGTCGAGGTTCTCGGCGATCTCGCTGACCGATAGGCCATGTGGGTTCCGCGCGAGCAGTTCCAGGATTTCGAGACCGTTGTGGAGCGTCTTGGACATGCCCGCGTCCGGCTCGATCCGCGGCAGATTCAAATCCTCTGTTTGCGCAGGTACATCCCGCATTTGTGTCATGACCCCCGTTACCTCTCTTGACGTCTGTGAACTGTAACACCTAGCATTTCCGTTAATCGCACATGCTGTGCGATTACCGCACACAATCACGGATGGTTTTCGTACGACATGACACGGACCGAATACGTGGACGCGGCGGTTCTCGCTCATATCCACCAGCTCTACGGGCGACAGAGCCACCTCATCGACGAGGGCTCTGCGCGCGAGTGGGCCGAAACGTTCACCGCCGACGGCGAGTTCTGCTCGCCCAGTTACCCCGCCCCCGTGGCAGGTACCGCCGAGCTCGTGGCCTTCGCCGAGCGCTTCCACGTCGGCGCGCAGGCAGCAGGTGAAGTGCACCGGCACGTCGTCACCAACCTCGCGGCCTACCGCGTCGACGACGACACCCTCCGTGTACGCGCCTACCTGCAGATCACGGCCACCGTTCGTGGGGGCGAATCTCGGCTCGTCCGGTTCACCACCATCGACGACAGCCTCGTGCGCACCGGCGGTGAATGGCGCATAGCCCGCCGCATCGTCTCCCGCGACGACAGTTGACCGTCGCACCTCTTTCCACTTCGTTTCACATTCTCGGAGGAATCACCCATGACCGTTGACGCCCAGAACCCGGGCCGTACCGTCACCACCCAGATCGTCGCCCTCTACCCGGAGATGGCAGGCAAGGTTGCCGTCGTCACCGGCGCGGCGCGCGGTATGGGTGCCCAGTTCGCGCGCGGTCTGGCCACGCGCGGCGTGCACGTGGTCGGCGGTGATATCAACGACGTGCAGATGAAGGAGGCCGCGGAGCAGATCAACACCGATCTCACCGTGGAGGCTCTCGTCGAGACGCCCGGCACGGTGATCGGAGCACGTGTCGACGTGACCGATCCGGCCGACCACGAGGCGCTCGCGCAGGTCGCACTGCAGGAGTTCGGCCACATCGACTTCTGGATCAACAACGCCGGCATCTTCCCGTTCGCCCTCGCCGAGGAGATCTCGAAGGAGCAGATCGCGACGACTCTGGACGTCAATGTCGAAGGCGTGCTCTTCGGTTCGCAGGCCGCGGCACGGCACATGGAGCCCGGTAGCGCGATCGTGAACATGTCGTCGGTCTCGGCGCTGCGCGTGCGCAAGGGCCGCGGTGCCTACTGCGCCTCCAAGGCTGCCGTCGCCCATCTGACCGAATCGTTGGCAGTCGAATTCGGCGACAAGGGAATCCGCGTCAATTCGATCGCGCCGGGATACATCGACACCGAGATGACCCGGTGGGTCCAGGAGGACCCGGCCGCCCTGAAGCACGCGCTCGACGTCGTCCCGCTGCACCGGCTCGGTGCCCCCGAAGAGGTCTTCGGACCGTTGCTGTTCCTGCTCTCCGACAGCGCCCGCTACGTCACCGGACACTCGATTGCCGTCGACGGTGGATCACGTCATGTCTGACCGCGTCGTCGAATCGGTGTCGTACCCCTCGGTCGTACTCGTCACGGGTGCGGCCGGGGGGATGGGCGCCAACCACGCACGGGTGCTCGCTGCACGGGGAACGCATGTGTGCCTTGCGGATATCCACGACCCGTCCGAGGTCGTCGAACAGATCGAGACTGCAGGCGGTTCCGCGTCGGCGCACACGCTCGACGTGTCCGACGCCGCGGAATGGGGCAGGGTCGTCGACGAGATCCGCACCCGGCACGGTGAGCTCGGCGGACTCGTCAACAACGCCGGGATCTCCCGACGCCTCGAATTCATGGACACCCCGGACGACGTCTGGGAGAAGACCATGCGGATCAACCTCTTCGGCCCCTTCTACGGAATGAAGGCGGTAGCTCCGCTCATGCGCGACAGCGGCGGCGGGTCGATCGTCAACATCTCGTCGATCTCGGGCCAGATCGGCTACTTCTCCCCGGCCTATTCGTCGAGCAAGTGGGGCCTGCGGGGTCTGTCCAAATCGGCGGCAGGGAATTTCGCGAGCTGGGGTATCCGCGTCAATTCGGTCCATCCCGGCCTCGTGGGCACGGCCCTGCTCGGCGGCGCCGACGCATTCGTCGGTGCCGCGTTGAACAGCGTGCCGGCCGGCCGGATGGCCACCGTCGACGAGATCACCGACGCTGTGCTTTTCCTGCTGTCGGACCGTTCGAGCTATATGACCGGCAGCGAAGTGACCGTCGACGGCGGTATGACGTCCAACGGCCTCTATCACCGCATCATCGCGGAGACAGGAGATCAACTCTCATGAACGACGACATCATCGACGTCGTGGTGATCGGTGGTGGCGGTGCCGGTCTCGCGGCCGCAGTGTCTGCTGCCGAATCCGGTGCGAGCGTCCTGCTGTTCGAATCCGAGAGCGAACTGGGCGGGTCGACCCAGCTGTCCGCGGGATTGTTCACCGCGGCAGGGACGAGTGTGCAGCGCGGCCTCGGCGTCGAGGACTCCGCCGAGAAGTTCTTCCAGCATTACATGGATCTGAACCATTGGGTCCTCACACCCGGACTGGTCCGTGCGTTCTGCGAGAACGCGGGCCCGACACTCGAATGGCTGATCGGCCTCGGCGTGGAGATCCCCGCCCGGGAATCGTCGAACGCGCACATGCCCGGTCTGTGCCAGGCCGGTGTCGAAGACGTCTGGCGCGGGCACGTGCCGAAGGATCAGGGCTACGGACTCGTGCAGACACTCGACCGTGCGCGTCGCGCACAGGGTGTGGAAGCCGTGCTCGGCACCCGGGTCCAGAGGCTGCTCGTCGAGGGCGGACGTGTGGTCGGTGTCGTCGCCGACGACATCGAGGTCCGTGCCCATGCCGTCGTGGTTGCGTCCGGTGGCTTCGCGCAGAACCGCGACCTGCTCGAGCAGTACTATCCGTATCCGCTCGGAGCAGGCGAGTCGCTGTTCGTCGTTGCCGCGCCGGGTAGTCGCGGCGACCACTTCCGCTTCGGCGAGCAGGTCGATTCGGCGATCGCCGGCACGGACTGGGGGCTGACCATGCCCACCGCCTACTTCCAGCGCTACCACCACTGGCAGGCCGGTTTCCCGCCCAAGTCGAGGGTGTATGTGAACAAGTCCGGCCGACGGTTCATGGACGAGGACGCGTCGTATGCGGTCTCCGGCGGTCTCATGGATCGTCAGGACGGGCCTGTATGGGCGATTTTCGACGAGAAGGCACGCACAGGGCTGCCGTCCGGCTACACCGACTGGGATGCCGACCGCATCACCGAGGAAGCCGATGCCGGTCGTACCCTGCGCGCCGACAGCCTCGCCGAACTCGCCGATCTCATCGGCGTACCGGTCGATGCTCTGATCGCCACGATCGATCGCTGGAACACCCAGCTGCCCCACGGGACCGATCCTGACTTCCTGCGCCATCGCACCCTCGTCAACAAGGGATCCGCCTCGAACCCCGACCCCATCGCGCAAGGACCGTTCTACGCGGCACGTATGCTGCCCGCCGAACTGGTCTGCACCCACGCCGGACTCGAGATCAACCCGAACGCGGAAGTCCTCGACACCCTCGGGAACGTCGTACCCGGGCTGTATGCGGCCGGAGAAGCGGGCGCCGGCATCCTCGGTCTCCGCTATGTGGGCGGCGGCAATGCCGTCGCCAACGCGTTGACCATGGGCCGCATCGCCGGCCTCAATGCGGCACGGTCGGCTGAATCCGGCGTCGCTCCACGCACCGCACTCGGTGCTGCCGGCGTGTGACGCCACCTCCCCTTACATTCGAAAAGGACACGAACATGCTCGGATCGGACGCGGTATCCCCCGCAGTGAGTCCACCCCAGGCCGAGGCTTCACAGCCGAAGCAGTCGACGCTCAAGGTCATTCGTGCTGCTGTCGTGGGCACCATCGTCGAGTACTACGACTTCGGTATCTACGGCTACATGGCGACGATGGTCGCCACCCTGTTCTTCGTCTCCGAAGATGAGACAGCTGCCCTGTTAGGTACATTCGCGGCGTTCGCAGTAGCGTTCTTCCTTCGAGTGCCCGGTGGCATCTTCTTCGGGCACATCGGCGACAAGTACGGCCGGAAGAACGCGCTCTCGTGGACGATTCTGCTCATGGTCGTCGCGACTGCGGCCATGGGCCTGATGCCCACCTATGCGACCTTGGGGGTGTGGGCGACGGTCATGCTCGTGCTCGCACGCTGCCTCCAGGGCTTCGCGGCAGGCGGGGAACTCAGCGGAGCGAACGCGTTCGTCTCGGAATCCGCACCCGCCCGCTGGCGTGCCACGCAGACGTCGATGGTCAACTCGGGCACCTACCTCGGCTCACTCGTCGCGTCTCTCGTCGCACTCGGCATCACCACGGTCTTCACCGAGGAACAGATCCTCGAATGGGCTTGGCGTATCCCGTTCCTGCTCAGCGTCGTCATCGGTGTCGTCGGCATCTGGATCCGTAACCACCTCGAGGACACCCCGCAGTTCGAGGAACTCGAGGAAAAGGGTGAGACGAAGAAACTGCCCATCGTCGAGTTGCTGAGGACGTCAGGTGGAAGCGTCGTCAAGATCATCCTGCTCGGTGCGCTCATCATCGGTGGCTACTACATCGCATCGGTGTATGCCGCGACCTACCTGCAGACCACAGGCGGTCTGTCGTCGTCCGTCGCGTTCCTGTCGACATGCCTTGCGCTCATCCTGGGTGTGATCACGTTGCCGATCGCGGGTTATCTCGCCGACAAGTACGGACGCAAGCCGGTGTTGTTCGCCGGTAGTGCGGCGTCGGCGATCGTCGGTGTCCCGATGTTCATGTTGATGTCCGGTGGCACCGTGTGGCAGGCCATCGTCGGCCAGTCCGTGCTGTTCATCTGCGTGTCGGTGGTCAACGGCGCCTCCTTCGTGACGTACGTCGAGATGCTCAAGGCCTCGGTGCGGTACAGCGGTATCGCCCTCGGAAACAACGTGACGAACATGTGCCTCGGCGGAACCGCACCGTTCATCGCGACGTGGCTGATCGACGTGACCGGGAACTCGTTGGCACCGGCAGGGTACTTCGTGTTCTGCGCGCTGCTCACCCTGGGTGCGGTCTTCTTCATCGAAGAGACGAAGGGCATCGAACTCCGCACCGACTAGTCCTGCGGTGCAGCCGGAATTGTCGGTACCCGTCGGGGGACCGACAATTCCGGCATTCGTGTATCCGGCCACTGTCGTCCGTGATTCGATGTCCGGAAGACACGGGGTGGAGGGGGAACGATGGCGAACGGATTTCGGCGGGTGCTGCGAGCGGGAGCGGTTGTCGCGGTGACGGGAGGAATCGTCCTCGGGGGCGCCGGTGCGGCGTCGGCGCAGGACGAATGGCCGGTCCAGCAGCCGAACAGCCCGATCACCGTGTCGGATGCCGATCCTCGCTCCTGGCTCACCCCGGACAACCTTGCGTACTGGAACCCGCTGGTGAACGAGCCGCGGCTGACCTCGCCGTTCGGCGCGAACACCCGCATCGTGTGCCAGGGCTTCCACGGTGTGACGACCGACTGCTGGCAGGCCGACCTCGAAGGCCGACCCCACAAGCTCACTCGTCTGCCCGCGAACCTGCCCAACGTGACGGGATCGAGCGCGCCCGGTGGGGGCGTCGGCCACTTCGTGTATCCACTCTTCTGATCACGAGATAGTAAATGGATGAATTACCCCGACTCTGCGGTACTGTGACCGCATGTCCGGACCCCGCGACCTCGACTACTGGTCCTTCGTCGAACTCGCGCAGGAGCGTCTGAACAGCAAGTTCGGTGAACATCACCGCAGCGCGACGGAAGTTCTGCTCACACTCAACCGGGCTTCGGACATCGTCACCTACGATCTCGAGTCCGCAGTCCACCGCCCGCGGGGCAGGTCGTGGTCGGCCTACCGGCTCATGTTCGTCATCTGGCTCGCGGGTCCGATCGAACCGAATGTCGCCGCGCGGCTCACCGGGATGAGTCGCGCCGCTGTGTCGAACCTTGCGAAACCCCTGGTCGAGGCGGGGATTCTCGAAAAGACTCCGGTCAGCCACGACGCGCGTTCGGTGCAGCTGTCGCTCACCGAAGCGGGGGAGAAGGAGATTCGGGACAGCTTCCGCGCCCAGAACGAGCGCGAGGAGGCCTGGGTGGAGGTGCTGACCCCCACCGAGCAGCAGATTCTCGTGATGCTCCTGAACAAACTGATCACCAACCGCAGTCAGTTCGACGTGCGCGGACGCAACTGACACAGGGTCGTGACCTCTCTGTGGTTGCGCTCACGCGCTCGGTTTAGTTAACGTATTTACTAATTCCAGGCGAGCGACCTTCCCCCGCACGCCCGAGATCCGCGAGGAGTCAGACATGGCGTTCTACCGACAGCTTGGCGTCATCCCGCCGAAGCGTCACACCCAGCACCGTGACGAGAACGGCAACCTGTACTACGAAGAGCTCATGGGCGAGGAGGGCTTCTCGTCCGACTCGGCGCTGCTCTACCACCGGTACATCCCGTCGGCGATCGTCGACGCCACCGAGTGGAAGCTGTCCGATCAGACCACCACGCCGAACCATCCGCTCAAGCCGCGGCACCTGAAGCTGCACGATCTGTTCCCCGAGACGATCTGGGCCGAGACGGATGTCGTGACCGGGCGTCGCCTGGTCCTGGGCAACGCCGACGTCCGCATCTCGTACGTCGTGTCGTCCAAGCCCTCGCCGCTGTACCGCAACGTCGTCGGCGACGAGATGGTCTACGTCGAGTCCGGTGAGGCCACCGTCGAAACGGTCTTCGGTCCGCTCGAGGCGAAGGCCGGCGACTACGTCCTGCTGCCGATGGCCACCACTCACCGCTGGGTGCCCAAGGGCGACGCACCGCTGCGCGCCTACACCATCGAGGCCAACAGCCACATCGTCCCGCCGAAGCGCTACCTGTCGAAGTTCGGGCAGTTCCTCGAGCACGCGCCGTTCTGCGAGCGCGACCTGCACGGTCCGACCGAGCTGATGCAGGTCGAAGAGGAGAACGTCGAGGTGTTGGTCAAGCACCGCACCTCGCACGGCATCGTCGGCACCCGATACCTGATGCCGCACCACCCCTTCGACGTGGTGGGCTGGGACGGTTGCCTGTACCCGTACACCTTCTCGATCCACGACTACGAGCCCATCACCGGCCGCGTCCACCAGCCGCCGCCGGCGCACCAGGCGTTCGAGGGCACCAACTTCGTCATCTGCAACTTCGTGCCTCGCAAGGTGGATTACCACCCGCTGGCCGTGCCGGTGCCGTACTACCACTCGAATGTCGACTCCGACGAGGTCATGTTCTACTGCGGTGGCGACTACGAGGCCCGCAAGGGTTCCGGCATCGCTCAGGGTTCGATCTCGGTGCATCCCGGTGGCCACGCGCACGGCCCGCAGCCGGGTGCCTACGAGCGCAGCATCGGTGTGGAGTTCTTCGACGAGCTTGCCGTCATGGTCGACACCTTCCGTCCGCTCGAACTGGGTGAGGGCGCGCTCGCGTGCGAGGACGCCGCCTATGCCGGCAGCTGGAACCGCAACGCAGGAGCGAACAAATGAGCTTCGGCCCTCTGTTGACCGGTTTGTGCGACGACGCAGCACTGTTCCCTCCCGGCAACGCCCCGCTGCCCGCTGCCGTCCCCGCCCACGCCGGCCACCGCACGGCGACGCACGCGCCGCTCGTCGGAGCATTCGTCTTCCCGGCGGGGCGTCTCGGTGAACTCCGGGAATACCTCGCTCAACACCCGTATCCCGGTGAACTGGCGCTGAGCCTGACTGCACCGACCGGCACCGACGCCGTCGGCCCCGCGCTCGAGCAGGTCGCTGCGATGGACTCGGTGTCCGTGGTGGCACTTGAGATCGCGGTTCCCGCAGAGCAATCCGTCGACGAGTTGTTCGCGGCGCTCGACGAGATCAGTACGAGCCGATCGAATATCGATGTGTTCGTGGAGGTCCCACGCGACGAGCGTCGCGCCGAGATCCTCGCCCGCCTCATCGGAACACCGTACGCCGCCAAGTTCCGCACCGGCGGGATCGTGGCGGAGGCCTATCCGGACGAAGCCGAACTCGCTGCGGCGGTGTCGACGGTCGTCACCACGGGGGTTCCGTTCAAGGCGACCGCCGGTCTGCACCACGCGGTGCGTAACACCGATCCGAAGACGGGCTTCGAACAGCACGGGTTCGTGAACCTGCTGGCCGCGGTGGACGCGGTGCTCTCCGGAGCGGACATCGACGAGGTCGCTTCCGTGCTGGCCGAACGTGACGGGGCAGTGCTCTCCGCACGCCTCGGCGCACTCTCCGACGACCGGGCCGCAGAGGTCCGGCGCCGATTCCTGTCGTACGGCACCTGCAGCATCGCCGAACCGCTCGAGGATCTGCTCGACCTCGGCCTGGTGCCCTCGACCGTTTCCCCGATCACCGAAGGAACGAACGCATGACCACCATCGCCATTCCGGAGGGTTCGCTCTTCGGCATCGACAACCTGCCGTACGGCATCTTCTCCACACCCGACAGCGAACCCCGTGTCGGTGTCCGCGTCGGCGATTCGGTTCTCGACCTGAGCCGTGTCTTCGAGGACGATGTCGTCTTCGCCGAGCCCTCGCTCAACGCGTTCATGGCTCAGGGCCGTGAACGGTGGGACGAGGTCCGCGCTGCGATCAAGGAACTCGTGGCCGGCGATATCGCCGAGGAGGCCGTCTTCGCCGTGGCCGACGTGACGATGCACCTGCCGATCGAGGTGGCCGACTACGTCGACTTCTACGCGTCGGAGAACCATGCGTCGAACCTCGGCCGCCTGTTCCGTCCGCAGAACCCCGACCCACTGATGCCGAACTGGAAGCACCTGCCCGTCGGTTACCACGGCCGGTCGAGCACCGTCGTGACCTCGGGGGTCGACATCGTGCGGCCGAGCGGACAGCGCAAGGGCCCCAACGATCCTGCGCCGGTATTCGGTCCGTCGATCCGCCTCGACATCGAGGCCGAGATGGGTTTCATCGTCGGTGTCGGCTCCCCGATGGGATCGCAGATCCGACCCGACGACTTCGCCGACCACTGCTTCGGCGCCGTCATCCTCAACGACTGGTCGGCCCGCGACATCCAGGCGTGGGAGTACGTGCCGCTGGGCCCGAACCTCGGCAAGTCCTTCGCGACGTCGATCTCGCCGTGGGTCGTCCCGCTCGCCGCACTCGAGGCAGCCCGCATCGACACCCCGGTGCAGGACCCGGAACCGCTGCCGTACCTGAAGGGCGCCGAGAAGTGGGGCCTGGACATCGATCTCGAGATCGAGTGGAACGGACACGTCGTCTCGCGCCCGCCGTACGCGCAGATGTACTGGTCTCCGGCGCAGATGCTCGCCCACACCTCGGTCAACGGTGCCGCGACCCGCACCGGTGATCTGTTCGGCTCCGGCACCATCTCCGGTCCGGAGAAGGACCAGCGCGGCGCCTTCATCGAACTCACCTGGGGCGGAGCAGAACCCGTGCAGGTCGGCGACGAGACCCGCACTTTCCTCGAGGACGGCGACGAGATCGCCATCTCGGCCACCGCGCCCGGCCCGAACGGGACCCGCATCGGCTTCGGTGAGGTCCGCACCCGCATTCTTCCCGCGATCGGGGAATAAAAGAAACAGGTCCGTGCGTCAGCCGGAGCGCCACCGGCCGGACCATCGGCGATGCCCGGAACCCACGAGGTTCCGGGCATCACCGTGCTCGGGGCCGGTCAGTCGACCGAAAGGATATCCCCCACAGAGCAATCCAGCACGCGACACAGAGCGGTGAGGGTCGAGAAGCGGATCGCGCGGGCGCGTCCGTTCTTGAGCACGGACAGGTTCACCACGCTGACACCCACCTTGTCGGCCAACTCGGTGAGGGTCATGCCCCGGTCGGCCAGCAACTCGTCGAGATGACACCGGACGGCATGCTCGGTTTCCGGAGGCATCAGACGAGTCCTTCGTTGTCGCGCGCCATGCGACTGCCGATCCGCAGCACCACACCTACGGCCGAGATCACCATGCAGAAGACGTACGCGTACCAGAATTCGGGTCCGAGGGGCGCGTTCGAGAGGACGTAGTTCATGTCCACGTCCCGAATCAGCATGTTGGTGCCCAGGGTGCGGGGGATCATGGGGACGATGATCGTCGCGATCGCGACGATCGACGTGATCCACACCAGCCGGATGACACCCCGGTCGAACAACCGGCCCCGGACGAATCGCACCATGATCCAACTCAACAGGGCCAGGGCCGTCAGGTAGCCGAGGGTCTGCACCGCCTCACCGGCGCGGATGAGACCGACGCTGACGGGCGAGAGGGAATCGGTCGGAACATCGACGACCGTCGTCGAGGTGGTCTCCAGGCCGACGCCGTTCGGGGTGGACAGCACCGGCGCCACTGCGGCGTCGTCGAATCGGACCCGGGCGGTCACGATGCCGCCGTCGAGAGAGCGAACGAGGTCGCGGACGTACGTGAAGAGCACGATCAACGAGGTCAGCGCGAAGACCGTGAGGGACGCCCACAGATCGGTGCGGTCCTTCTTCGACGTCTCGGTAGGGGAGAGCGTGTCGGGTTCGGCCCCCGGTCCCTGGGGGCGGTCGGTGTCGTGGGTGGAATTCATGGTCGTCTCCGAACTCGCGGGACAGCGGGTATATCGATTGTCGATACCATCGATAATCGTTATACCCATCGAAAAACGATATGTCCAGAGGCGGTGGAGTCCGTCGCTTGCTCTCGGGGCGGATCAGGGCAGGCGGCGCTCGATCGCGTCCCTCACTGCCAGCGCCTTCGCGCCGTAGTCGGGGAAGAGGTCGGGAGTCAGTCGCGAGGCCGGGCCCGAGATGCTGAAGCAGCCGCGCACGGTGCCACTGCGCCCGCGCAGGGCAACGGCGACGGCAGCGATGCCGTCGTGCAGCCCCTGCTCGGTCACGGCGTACCCGCGGGCGCGGATCTCGGCGATCTCCTCCCGCAGTGCGGCGGGGTCGGTGACCGTGTGCTCGGTCAGCGAGGGGAGTTCGGTCGCGAGGAAATCCTCGATCCGATCCTCGGGCAGCGACGCGAGATATGCCTTACCGGTGGACGCGGCGTGCAGGGGAAGGCGCGTGCCGAGGGCGAGGAAGGCACGCAGTTGATGGGCGCTGTCGAGTCGCTCGATCAGGACCAGCTCGTTCCCGTCCGGCACGGCGAGATGGACGGTCTCGCCCGTCTCGGCCTGCAGGCGGTTCAACTCGGGGAGTGCGACCTCCCGCAGGTCGTCGCCGGACGACATCGCGCTGCCCAGGCTGAACGCGCGGCCGGTGATGACCCACTGCCCTGTGTTGGCCGTCGAGGGGCGCAGCCAGCCGGCTTCGGCGAGGGTCTTGAGACACCGCTGGACGGTGCTCTTGGGGACGTCGAGTCGCTTGCTCAATTCCGAGAGCCCGACCGGTTGCGTGGTCGCAACCTCCTCGAACACGCGGAGTGCGGTGAGAACGCTGTTCATCGGAACCTTTCGCGCGTCGTTGACGGCAGGCGTCACGGGTTATAGGTTGATCCGGACCGCATCGTAGCACGGCGGTCCACAATACGGACCATGCGCTGCGCGACACCGTCCGGCAGGACGTCGAGAAGGGACCACCACCGATGACCACCACCACGCCCGTGCCGTTGCTGACCTCGCTCACCGAGTCCGGGGCAGGCGGCGACGACCGCAGCGCCGTCCGCGTCGGAGACGTCTCGCTCACCCGATCCGAACTGATCGCGGCTGCCGCCTCTGTGGCCGACGAGGTCGCCGGCTCTTCGCGGGTCGCCATCGACGCCACCGCGAGCATCGAGACGGTGATCGCCACGACCGGGTGCCTCATGGCCGGCGTGGCGGCGGTGCCCGTGCCACCGGATTCGGGTCCGGCCGAGCGCGCTCACATCCTGAAGGACTCGGGCGCGCAGATGTGGCTCGGCACTGCCCCCGAGGACGTCACCCTGCCCGCGATCCCGGTCGACGCGAGTGCGCGTTCGTCGTCCTCACACGCCGAGGCCGACCCGGGCAGTGCCGCAATGATCATGTACACCTCGGGAACCACCGGCGCCCCCAAGGGAGTCGTTCTCTCACGGTCCGCGGTGGCAGCCGGTCTCGACGGTCTCGCCGAGGCATGGAACTGGACGTCCGAGGACACACTCGTCCACGGCCTTCCGCTCTTCCACGTCCACGGACTCATCCTCGGTGTCGTCGGTGCGCTGCGGCAGGGCTCGCCACTCGTGCACACGGTGCGCCCGAAGCCCGAAGCCTATGCAGCTGCGGGTGGTTCGCTGTATTTCGGGGTTCCCACCGTGTGGTCGCGGGTCGTCGCCGACGAATCGTCCGCTCGCGCATTGTCGTCGGCGCGACTTCTGGTGTCGGGCAGTGCGCCCCTGCCCGTTCCGGTCTTCGAGCGCATGCTCGCCCTCACCGGTTCCGCACCGATCGAGCGGTACGGGATGAGTGAAACGATCATCACGATCAGCACCCGCCACGACGGTGAGCGCCGGCCCGGCTGGGTGGGACTGCCGATCCGCGGCGTCTCCACCCGCCTGCGCGACCAGGCCGGAACACTCGTGCCGCACGACGGTGAAACCCTCGGTCAGCTGGAGGTTTCCGGTGCGACCCTGTTCGACGGCTACCTGAACAACCCCGAGAAGACCGCCGAGTCGATGACCGAGGACGGCTGGTTCAGGACCGGCGACATCGCCGTGATCGACGACCAGGGCTTCCACCGCATCGTCGGCCGCGAATCGGTCGACATGATCAAGTCCGGTGGTTACCGGATCGGCGCCGGTGAGGTGGAGCATGCCCTGCTGAACCATCCCGGCGTGCAGGAGGCCGCGGTGGTGGGTGTGCCGGACGACGATCTCGGACAGCGGATCGTCGCCTACGTCGTCGGGGATCTCCGTGATCCGAGCGAACTCTCGGACTTCGTCGCGCAGACGCTCTCGATCCACAAGCGCCCCCGCGAGATCCGTACCGTCGACACTCTTCCGCGCAACGCCATGGGCAAGGTGCAGAAGAAGATCCTCGTCGAGGACCACCTCGCCGGGAAGTGATCCGGATTATCCGATCCCGATCTCGTCACCGACGGTGATGTCACCGGGAGCCAGGACGGTCGCGTAGACACCGATGCACGGCATCGGCTTGCCGTCCGGCACATTGGGCACCTGATGCGCGGTCGTCACCTCACGCAGCATGTCGCGCCGCGCGGGAACCTCCTGATGGGAGAGCGTCACCATGACGCACCGCGCGGTGCGCTTGTGCGGTTCGAGGACCGCGGAACCCACCGACACCCGTCGGCCGATCCACTCGTCCTCCACGAAACCGGACGAGTCGGGAGTGTCGACGACCAGTTGCGGCCGGAACCGCCGCAACGCCACGTCGGTAGGGTCGCCGGTACCGAGCGCCTCCACCGCGGAGCGGGAGACGAGATGTAGCGGTGCCTCGTCGTATGTGCGGTTGCGCGGTTCGAGACGCACGTCGTGACCGACCAGCTTCGACAGCAGGTCGTCGACCTCGGGATCATCGCCGCGGACCACCGTGCCGTCGGCCAGCGTCAGTTCGAGTGCCGCCGGATCGAGGGGATCCTCGTCGCTCAGAAGCCGAGCCGAGCAGGTCAGCAGCAGACCGTAGCGTCGGAAACGCTTCGCGCTCGCGATATTTCCGGATTCCGCGTCGACGAGGGCCCACACGTGATCACCGCGCAGACCGTCCGCTTCGATCGCTGCGGCGTCGATCCGTTCACCCCCGAACGACTTCACCGGATAACGCCACAACTGATCGATACGCACGACTCGCGAGCATACGGGGACCGGGGCGGCTGCGGGGCGGGGCCGAGCGGTCGGGCCGAAACACGCCCGGGTATGACGTGAGCCACAGTGTGGCTAGGGTGGCGGTCATGACGGAGAACACGACACGACGATGGGGCCTGACCGTCCCGCTCGACGGCATCCCTCTGCCCGACCAGCGACGCATCATCGAGGAGCTCCCCGACCTCGGGTACACGGACGTGTGGTCGTCCGAGGCGGGCGTCGCCGATGCGTTCACCCCGCTCACCCTCGCGAGCGTGTGGGCTCCCAGCCTGCGGCTGGGCACCGCGATCGTCCCCGTCTACACCCGAGGCCCCGCCACGCTGGCCATGTCGGCCGCGAGCCTCGCCGCCGCCGCGCCCGGCCGTTTCGTGCTCGGAGTGGGCACGTCGTCCGACGTCATCGTGGAGAAGTGGAACGGCATCCCCTTCGAGGAACCGTTCAAGCGCGCCCGCGACACCCTCCGATTCCTGCGTTCGGCGCTGGCGGGGGAGAAGGTCTCCGAGAAGTACGACACCTTCGCCGTCGACGGCTTCCGGGCCGGCATCGTGCCCGACCCGGCGCCGCCGGTGCTGCTGGCCGCCCTGCGCCCCGGCATGCTGCGTCTCGCCGGACGTGAGGCCGACGGCGCCATCATCAACTGGCTGTCCGCCGACGACGTGCGCACCGTGACGCCCTACGTCCACGAGGGAGGCGAGAGCAAGGAGATCGTCGCGAGGATCTTCGTGCTCCCCGGCTTCGACACCGAGACCGCCCGCGCCATCGGACGACGCATGATCGCCGCCTACATGAACGTTCCCGTCTACCGCGCCTTCCACGAATTCCTCGGCCGTTCGGACGATTTCGCCGGCATGTGGAAGGCGTGGGCGGAAGGTGATCGCAAGGCCGCCCTCGAGGCGATCCCGGATCACGTGGTGGATGCTCTCGTGATCCACGGCGAGCCCGAGGCGTGCCGCGAGCACGTGGAGCGCTACGTCGAGGCGGGGGTGACGACCCCGGCTATCGCCCTGGTGCCCTCGGGCGACCCCGCGCCGATGATCCGGGCCCTCGCCCCGCGCTGACGACCGGACGTCACGATTCGATGTCGGAGGTTAACGCCGCCCGGCGGTGACGCGACAACTCCTGCAGATCCGCTGTGCAGGAGGCGACATGGCCGACCCGATATCGAGTACGGACCGGAACATGTCCTGTCGCGTCACCGTGGTCGCCGACGACGGAGTGCCGTTGGCCGCCACGGTGACCGGCCCGCGGGATGCGGATCTGACACTCGTGTGCCTGCACGGGCACTGCCAGGACGCCGCGAGCTGGGATGCCGTCTGCGATGGCGTGGACGTGCGGGACGTCCGCATCGTCCGCTACGACCAGCGAGGACACGGTCGTTCCGGGACGGGTGACGCAACCGGCTGCACGGTCTCGGGACTGTCGGACGATCTCGACGTGGTGCTCCGGACCCTCGTTCCGGACGGGCCGGTGGTGCTGGCCGGATATTCGATGGGCGGCATGGTCGCACTGTCCTACGCCCGTCATCACCCCGACACCATCGGTGACCGCATCGTGGGCGTCGGCCTGATCGCCACCGCCGCATCGGGACTCGCGGACGGGGGTGTCGGGCGCTATCTACGCCATCCCGCCGCATCCATCGTGCACCGGGCGGTCTCGCGCGTACCTCGCGTGATGGAACTGTCGAAGCGCGCCGGAGGTCGCGTGTGCACGGTCGCCGCCCGCAGGCGCACGGCGGAGTCCTGGCTACGGGTGGTCGGGTCGGCGCTGTCGAACGAGACGTCGGTCGTCACCTGGTCGCGGCTGCTGGCCGACTTCGCGGTCCTCGACGAGTCCGCCGCTCTCGCCGTGCTCGCGAGAGTGCCGGTGGTGGTTGCGGCGGGCACGGAGGACGTCTTCGTGCCCTTGTCGCTGTCGGAGGCAATGGCGGCCCGGCTGCCGCACTCCGACCTCGTGCGGTTCGTCGGTGCCGGTCATCGCGTGCTCGCCGAGCGGCCCGAGGACGTCGCCCGCGCACTGTCGGACCTGCTCGGGCAAGTGCTCCTGGGGAGCCCTGCCGCTACCGCTCAGCGCCCATCGATCGCTACCGCTCAGCCCACATCGATCGCTACCGCTCAGCGCGAACCGACAAGGGCCGCGTCCTGATCGGCGATCAGCTTCTTTGGGACGAGCGCGAGCACGAGCAGGACCACCGCGATCGCGAAGCACGCCACGAATCCCACCTGTGGCGCGGCGAGCGAGATGACGAAGGGCACCGCGAAGCCCAGATAGATCAGGCAGTAGAAGACGGCGACGGTCTGCGCCAGTTCGTCGGAGGGCGCGATGTTCTCGACGGTGACGAGGCCGGAGACGAGCAGCATGCCGTAACCCCCGCCCAGGAAGACGGCGGTGACGAGGACGGCGAGTACCGCTCCCGGACCGTCCACGAGCACCGCGACAGCGGCCGAGACGAAGCCCAGGACACCGAGGCCCACCCCGGTCCACACCCCGCGATCCTCCCCGTGCCGGGTGATGCGCCGGGCCACGGGCTGGATCAATGCACCGGTGAGCAGGGTCAGTGCGGCGACCACACCGGTGAACGCGACGGCCACACTGTCCACCCGATCCGACACGATCGGCGGCATCGTGGCGAACGAGACGGTTGCGCATCCGAAGACCCACGGAGCCCAGGGGACGACACCCCATCGGAAGCGTGGGGACGACAGGCTCGACAGGCGCCACGAACCCTGCACGGTGCGGGGTCGGTGAGCATCGGGGACGGCCCATACCAGCGCCAGCGCGACCACCATCAGGGCGATGTGCACCAGATAGGGCAGACGGTCGGGGGCGGGCAGCCACTGCGCGATCAGACCGGCGAACAGGGCACCGCTGCCGAATCCCGCCGACAGCGAGACGGCGGCCCGGCGTGCTCCCACGCCCGGTCCCTCGCTGAGTTCCTTCATCCAGGCCGTGCCCGCTCCGAACGCCATCCCGGACGCCAATCCGGCGAGGACCCGGCCGAGATAGAGCAGGGCGGGGATGTCGGCGCCGATGAGCAGAACGATCGACGACACGACGCTCACCGGGATCATCGCCCGGATCACCGGGCGGCGGCCGATCCTGTCGGCCACCCGCCCGAAGTAGAGCAGGGCGGGGATCAACCCCACGATGTAGGACCCGAGCATGGCGGTGAACGACCCGCTGCCGAGTCCGAGGTGATCGCGGTAGACCAGTTGCATCGGAGCGAACTGATTGGCACCCCAGCTCACCGCGAACACGGCGAACGCGAGACGAGCCCAGGACGGAATCATTCCCCGATCCTCTCAGGCCGGGTTCGGCGGAAAAGTATCAACTCTTCACACCGCGGCGACCGCCTTCCTGTGGAGTGTGGACGTAGGAGGGGCCCGGAGTCGACCATAGCGTTCTCGTCGAACGCAGACGAAGGAGGGCCAGTGGCGGTAGACGGTCGATCCCCGACGCTCGACACCGAGCGCACCGGCACGTGGACCGGCGCCGACGCGCGGTCGATTGCCGCCAAGGTCCGCAGCCGCGAGGTCACCGCCCGTCGGGTCGTCGAAGACCACCTCGCACTGATCGCCGCGCAGAACCCGCTTCTCAACGCGATCGTCACCGTCGCAGCGGACCATTCCCTCGCCGAGGCCGACGCCCTCGACCAGCGCCTCGATCGCGGCGACGCGGCCGGTCCCCTCGCGGGGGTGCCGTTCACCGTCAAGGACCTCATCGCCACGACAGGCGTGCGCACGACGGCCGCCTCACGGGCGCTGGCCGGCAACGTCCCCAGCGTCGACGCACCTGCCGTCGCCGCGATGAAGGCGGCCGGTGCGATCCTCGTCGGCAAGACCAACACGCCCGAATTCGGGACCTCCGGACTCACCGACAACGAGATGTTCGGACCGACGGTCAGCCCGCTCGGCAGTCCCGACTCGCCGCGCTCACCCGGCGGATCCAGCGGGGGCGAAGCGGCGTCGATCGCGTCGGGCATGAGTGTCCTCGGACTGGGCACCGACTTCGGCGGGTCGGTGCGCTGGCCCGCGCACTGCGCCGGCCTGTGCTCGATCCGCCCCACCGTGGGGCGGGTCTCCGCGGACGGCCAGTACCCGGGGGTGCTCGTCGGCGACCACGTGCGGGCCAATCCCGCGACGGTGCACGGCACGCTGCAGACCCTCGGCCCCATGGCACGGAACCTCGACGACCTCGTCCTTGCGCTGCGCGTGATCTCCGAGCCGCACATCGCGTGGACGGACCCGTCGACGGTCGACGTCGACGCGCTGACGATCACCTGGGCCGCCGGGGAGGGCACCGTCCCCGTCGCCGACGAGATCGTGGGCGCCGTCCGGGAGAGCGCGCGTCGACTCGGTGCGCGTCCGTACCGAGGGTCGGCGCTGACCGAGGGAAACGACTTGTTCGGGCGGTTGCGAGCCACTCAGACCCACACCGACATCGACGCGTTGGGGAGCGCAGACCGATTCGGTGCCGTCATCCGCGACCTGCTGTCCACGGCGGGCCGCGCGGAGCAACGGGAGGTGGAGGACCTCTGGGCGCAGCGCACCGCGCTCGTCCATCGGCTGCTCGACGAGATGGGCGATGTGCTGGTGCTGCCGGTCGCATCCATCAGCGCGCCCCCGCTCGGTCTCGAGCGTTTCAGCGTCGACGATCGGCTGCTCACCTGGCAGGAGGCGTTGGCGAGCTGCCGCACGATCAGTGTCACCGGGTTCCCGTCCGTCGTCGTCCCCGTCGGGCGGACGAGCGACGGCATGCCCATCGGTGTACAGATCGTCGCGCGCCCCTTCCACGACCATGTCGCGCTGGCCGTCGCCGCGCGTCTGTGACACGCCTGCTGTGGCATGACTGCTGTGACATGACCGAAAGGACCGAAGGAGGTCGCTGTGCGGGACATTCTCGACGAGCTGTCGCGGTGGTTCGACGACGGTGAGGCGTTCGCGCTGGCGACCGTCGTGCGCACCTGGAAGTCGTCGCCGCGCGAACCCGGCGCCGCGATGGCCGTCTCGCAGTCCGGCGAGGTGGTGGGCAGCGTCTCGGGAGGGTGCATCGAAGGTGCCCTGTACGACATCGCGGGCGAGGCGCTCGCCGACGGACACGCGCGGACCGAAGTCTTCCGCGTCACCGATGACGACGCCTTCGGCGTGGGTCTGACCTGCGGCGGCACCATCGAGGTATTCGTGCAGCGCGTCGATGCCGCCACCTACCCGGAGTTTGCGGAGGTGGCGCGACGGATCGGTGTGGGGGAACCGGTCGCGGTGGTGACCGACCGTGAGCCCGTCGCACATCGGGTGATCACGCTCGACGGGGACGGACCCGAGACCGAGGTTCGTCTGCGTCTCGCGCAGGGCGAGTCGGAGGTGTACGTCGACGAGGAGCGTTCGCAGATCGTGGAGATCTTCGCGCCGCGGCCGCGGATGTACATTTTCGGCGCCATCGACTTCGCGTCCGCTCTGTGCACGCTGGGGAAGTTCGCCGGCTACCGGGTGACGGTGATCGACGCCCGCCCGGTCTTCGCCACTCCCGCACGTTTCCCCGACGCCGACGAGATCGTGGTGACGTGGCCGCACGTCTTCCTCGAGTCGGCACCGATCGACCCGACCACCGTTGTCGCGGTCCTCACCCACGACGAGAAGTTCGACATTCCGCTGCTCGAACGTGCGCTCCGGTGCGATGCCGGATACATCGGGGCGATGGGCAGCCGATCCACGCACGAGCGCAGGGTCGCGCTGTTGCGCGAGGCCGGTCTGTCGGCGGACGAGTTGGCGCGACTGCACTCGCCCATCGGCCTCGATCTCGGCGCGCGCACACCGGAGGAGACGGCGGTGTCGATCCTCGCCGAGATCCTCGTGAGCACTCGCGGGGCCACCGGGCGCAGCCTCGCGGCACTGCGCGGACCCATCCACCGGGTGCCGACGGGACGCGCTGCCCGACCTGCGGCTTGTCCGCCCGCGATTGACGGTGTTGCCGCAGCCCTCTAATGTCACGTGTCTCCCGATCGGGGGTGAACGACTGGCAGGTGGACGGGTATTGCTGTGACGGTGCGCAAGGCTGGGAAACCGGAACACAGCGCAGCCGAACCGGCGCGCAGCGCAGCGGTCCCATTCGGACCCTGCCCGGTCGCCGACGTCGTCTCCTCGGGTTTCCTCGTCGCACCGAAGGTGGTCGCCGGCGACGTTTCCACGGCGCGCGCCGTCACCGATGTCGCGGTGATGATGCTCCCGGAGATCGGGCCGTGGCTGCGTCCGGGACTGTTGCTCGTCACCTCCACCACGGTGCTCACACGACTCGCGGTGCCGATCGCGAGCTTCCTGGCACGACTGGACCGGAACGAAGTCTCGGCGCTCGTGGTCCGGCTCGACGCCGGACATCCGCTGCCGCAGGGCCTCACGGACGACGTTCTCTTCCCGGTGCTGACGACGCCGGAGGACGTCGTCGCAGACCATCGGCTCGCGCACGGACTTCGCGAGATGGCGGTCGCTCAGGTGGAGGCGGTGTTCGAGGCGGATCACCTCCGTCGTGGGCTGCTCGAGATCGTCATGGCGGGTGGTGGGCACAGGGCGCTCGCCGAGGGCATTGCGCGCCGGCTCGGCGGGGCGGTCCTGATCACCACCCCCGACGGCCGGCAGACCTACAGGGCCGGAAAGGAATCCGACTTCGCCTGGTTGTCGTCGACGGCGGCCGTCGACCCGACGGGCCGGGTGCGGACCGATTCGATCGAGGGCGGGCTGGGGTTGCACCGCTTCGGCGACGAGTACGTGGCGATCGCGGCGATCTCCGCCAACGGCGTCGACCACGGGCGGCTCGTATTCTTCTGTCCCTCACGTGGTCTCTCCGCGCCGGATCTGTATCTCGTGGAGCAGGCGGCGACGGTGTGCGCGCTCGTCGTCAGTCGTGAGCTCGCGGTCTCGGCGGTCGAGGAGAAACACCGGGCCAACTTCGTCCGGGACCTGTTGCGCGGCCGTGCCGGTGAGCCCGAGCAGGTGATCGTGCACGCCCAGATGTTCGGCTGGAATCTCGACCGCCCGGTCGTGGTGGTCGCCGTCGAACCCGATCGCGTGGACGACGATTCGCCGGCGACACCGGCCCGCTTGCCGGTGGTGGAACGGCAGGCCCGAGCGTTCGCGGGTGCGCTGGCCGGTCGCGACTCCGGAGCGTCCGTCACGGCGCTGGCGACCGAGACCGTCGTGCTCATGGGGGAGGGCAGCGACACCATGACCCTGGTGCACGAACTCGTCGCCCAGGTGCGCGGAGCCGGTGGGGGAGGCCGACGACCGTTCGGGGTCGGGGTCTCGCGTGCGTCGTCATCCACCGACGACCTGCCGACGCTCTACGCCCAGGCGCGCACGGCACTCGAGGTGGGACGCAAGATATCCGGGCCGTGGGCGGTGACCCATTTCGACGATCTGGGTGTGTACCGGTTGCTGAGCCTCGTCGAGGACACCGAAGAACTCGAGTCGTTCGCGCGCGAGACGCTCAAGGAACTGACCGACGGCACGGCGGAGGCACAGGACATGTGCCGCACCCTCGAGGTGCTCCTCGCCACCAACATCAACATCGCAGAAGCCGCCCGCCAGTTACATTTTCATTACAACACCCTGCGGTATCGCGTAGCGAAACTCGAAAAGATCCTCGGTCCCTTCACTGAACAGCCCGAACTCCGATTGGACCTTTCGCTCGCGCTCAAGATCATCGCGATGCGTGGAATCGATTCCTGACGATCAACCACCGATCTTGCCAATTTCGGAAGGTTGCTCCTGGCAGAATCCTCCCACGCCGGGCCGGAGCTGCTCCGTTAGCGTTTGCGGCTACCGAAGTACACGTGTGATCGGCAACACAGGCGTAACAATCCACGTGAACTCTATCGGCACCCACACCCTGCTGAAAGGTCCGATATGCCCATCTGGACAGTGCACGGAGACGGCAAGAACATAGAACCGGGACAGGTCGTGGCGCCGATGGAGCGCCTGAGTTGGGGTCGCACCATCGGTCTGGGCGGCCAACACGTGGTGTCGATGTTCGGCGCCACCTTCGTCTTCCCCATCATCATGGGTCTCAACCCGCAGCTCGCGGTCATGCTTTCAGGCTTCTGCACCCTGTTCTTCCTCGCTGTCGTCAAGGGCCGGATTCCCAGCTATCTCGGCACCTCCGCCGCCTTCGTCGGTGGCATCGCCGCGATCTATGCCCAGGGTGGGTCCCCCTCGGAGGTCACCGGCGCGATCATGGTCTCGGGGCTCGTGCTTGCCGCGGTCGGTGTGGTGATCCATTTCCTCGGCGGCTCGCTGGTGTTCAAGATCCTGCCGCCGGTGGTCACCGGTGCGGTGGTCATGCTCATCGGTTTCAACCTGGCGCCGGTGGTGGCCGGCACCTACTGGCCGCAGGACCAGTGGGTGGCATTGACCGTGATGGTCGCGCTGATCGTGGGCAGTGTCGTGTTGCGCGGATTCCTCGGCCGCATCGCCATTTTCCTGGCACTGCTGTTCGGTTACGCACTGTCCTGGATCCTCGACCGGATCAGCGGACCGATCACCTCCTACGATGCCGGTGCCGACGCCGTCACCGAACACTTCCGCGTGAACTGGGAAGGTGTTGCGTCCGCGCCGTGGTTCGGCCTGCCCCCGTTCACGGACGAGGCCGCCGGCGTCGTCGGCATCCATGCCCCGTCGTTCAGCCTCACCTTCATCGTGCTCGTCCTGCCCGGCGTCATCGCCCTGATCGCGGAGAACGCCGGACACGTCAAGGCGGTCGCCGAGATCACCAAGACCGACCTCGACCCCATGATGGGGCGCGCACTGGCCGGTGACGGTCTCGCCACCGCCCTCGCCACCGGTGTCGGCGGCTCGCCGACGACGACCTACGCGGAGAACATCGGCGTCATGGCCGCGACCCGCGTGTACTCGACGGCTGCCTACGCGGCAGCCGGCGTCATCGCCATGCTCCTCGGCTTCTCCCCGAAGTTCGGCGCGGTCATCTCCGCGACTCCGGGTGGCGTCCTCGGCGGCATCACCGTGGTCCTCTACGGCATCATCGGCCTGCTCGGCGCCAAGATCTGGAAGGAGAACGGCGTCGACTTCGGTGACCCGCGCAACCTCATGCCCGTCGCGGCCGGCCTGATCATCGCGATCGGCGACACCAGCCTCCAGTTCACCGACACGTTCTCGCTGAGCGGTATCGCGCTGGGCACCATCGTCGTGATCGGTCTCTACCACCTGTGCCGGGTCATCGCCCCCAAGGACATCGCACCCGAAGACCCCGGAACTCCCCCCGAACAGGGAGAACCGGTCCGAACGGAGCCCGACCCCGACGGGGAGAGCGGCGCGGGAAGGGTGAAGGAGTTCGCGTGACCTCTATTACATCTGACATTGTCGAGCGGTGAGCTTTGTCACTTCTCCACGAAACGTCGATCGCACTATGCGGGCAGGATCTGTCGAATGAAACCGTCGCCACTCACCTATCACCGACCGCGGTCGATCGACGAAGCCTGCGAGATCCTCGCAGGGGTCGCGCACGAGGGCAAAGTGCTCGCCGGTGGCCAGTCACTGATTCCGCTGCTGTCGATGCGCCTGGCGGCACCGGCTCACCTCGTGGACATCGGCTCGATCCCCTGCCTCGACGCGATCTCCGCCTCGCCGGAACTCGGCGTCACCTTCGACGCGCTCACCACCCACGCAGCGCTTGAATCCGCTCCGACGGTCGCGCAGGTCCAGCCCCTGCTGGGCCGCGCGCTCCGGCTGGTGGCACACCCGACCATCCGCAATCGCGGAACGACCGTCGGTTCGATCGTCCACGCCGATCCGTCCGCGGAGATGCCGGCCGTGCTGTCGCTGCTCGGCGGCACGCTCACCGTCCGCTCCGTGCGCGGAGTCCGGCAGATCCCCGCCGGCGAACTCTTCGCCGGACCGCTCGAATCGACCCTCGAGGCCGACGAGATCGCGACCAGCGTGACGGTGCCGGCGGCGCGTCCGGGCACCGGCACCGCCATCGACGAGATCGCGCGACGCCACGGCGACTACGCCCTCGTCGGCGTGGTCGCGCAGGTGGAGGTCGAGGACGGAGCGGTGACGTCCGCCCGGATGACCTACGTCTCCGCCGGAGAGCTCGGGCAGGTCGTCGACTACACCGACATCCTGCGCGGGGCCTCGGCGCACGACGAGCGCGACCCGCTCTGGCAGCAGGTCGGGGAGAAGGCACGCGAGACCGTCGAGACGGAAGCGGACATCCACGCCACCGACCGCTACCGGTCGCAGCTGGTGGCAGCACTGACCGGCCGTGTCGGGTTCGCGGCCGCACAGGACGCCGTCCGCGACGACACACGGGTACCGACGCACACGGGAGGAAGTCGATGACGAGCTCGATCCACAAGGGTGGTCGCGACGCCTCGCGGCGGACCGTCGCCGAACAGGTCGACGAGCTACAGGCGGAGACCGGTGAACACCACGTCGCCGTGACCTTCACCCTCAACGGCGTGACGCAGACGGTGGTGCTGCCCTCACGCACACTGGCATCGGACGCGATCCGTCATCACCTCCGCCAGACCGGCACCCACGTGGGATGCGAGCACGGCGTGTGCGGCGCGTGCACGGTACAGCTGGACGGTAAGCCGGTGCGGTCGTGCCTCGTGCTCGCAGCGAGCCTAGAGGGCCGCTCGGTGACGACGGTCGAAGGACTCGTCGAGCCGGATGGCACGCTGCATCCCGTGCAGCAGGCGTTCGTCGACTGCCACGGTCTGCAATGCGGCTTCTGCACACCGGGTTTCGTCACCACGATCGCCGCATTCCTCGAGGAGAACCCGTCGCCGACCCACGAGGAGGCGACCGAGGCGATCGCCGGAAACCTGTGCCGGTGCACGGGTTACCAGAACATCCGCGCGGCCGTACTCCGTGCCGCCGAGATCACGCGTGAACGGTCCGGGGGCTCGCCGCTCGGACCCGACAGCGAGGCGGCGCGCGCCTCGCTCGACGCCAAGGTCCGCGGCACCACCGCTCCGGTCGGAGGAAAGGCAGGACGAGCATGACCAGCGTCTCCGATTCGCCCGTCTCCAACTCGGTCTCGACGAGCACGGCAACCGGCCTTGCCCCTGCCGACATCGGCGGTGCCGTCGAGTCGGGCAGGTCGTTCGGCAGGCCCATCCCGCGCGTCGAGGACAATCGACTGGTCAGCGGCAACGGCCGCTATCTCGACGATCTCGGCCACGGCGCCCTCGCCGCGGCGTTCGTCCGGTCGCCGCACGCCCACGCCCGCATTCTCGACATCGCCGTCGATGCGGCTCTCGAACTGCCGGGCGTGCACGCCATCTACACCTACGAGGACCTCGAGGCCGACTCGCCCGAAATGGCCGAGAACCTCCCGCTGCTGATCCCGCATCCCGCGATCACCGCTCCACGCAACGGATATCCGCTCGCCAAGGACGAGGTGAACCATGTCGGCGAAGCGATCGTGATGGTCGTGGCCGACAACCGGTACGTCGCCGAGGACGCCTGCGCGCTGATCGACATCACCTACGAGACACTTCCCGCGGTGGTCGGCGTCGACACCGCCCGCAACGCCGAGCGCACCGTCCATCCCGATGTACCCGACAACGTCGCGGCGCACCTCCAGCACGGCTTCGGCGACATCGAGGCGGAACTCGCCGCGGCACCGCACACACTGACCCTCGACCTCGAGATCGAACGTTCGGCGTCGATGCCGATGGAGGGCAAGGGTGTCTACGCCCGCTGGGACGACGACGAGAAGGCGCTCACCTTCTGGACGTCCACCCAGACCTCGACCTCCGCCCGCGCCGCGATCGCAGCGCGACTGGGCATGGCGCACAACAAGGTCCACTGCATCGCCCCCGACGTCGGCGGCGGTTTCGGTGTGAAGATCGTCCACCCGTGGCCCGAGGAGGTCATGGTCACCTGGGCAGCCCGCAAGCTGGGGCAGGCCGGGATCTCCAACGAGGTCAAGTGGGTCGAGGACCGGCGCGAACATTTCATCTCCAGCGCGCACGAGCGCGGGCAGATCCACGAGGTCACCGTCGGGTTCGACGACGACGGCCGGCTGCTGGCCTTCGACTTCTCGATCTGGCACGACAACGGCGCGTACCTCCCGTACGGAATCATCGTGCTGCTCAACACCTCCACCCAGGTGCTCGGCCCCTACAAGCCGCGCGCATTCCGGGTGGACGCCTACTCGCTGTACACCAATACGGTCATCGTCACGCCCTATCGCGGGGCGGGACGACCCCAGGGCGTGTTCGCGATGGAACGGGCGATGGATGCCATCGCAAAGTATCTCGGCAAGGACGTCCTCGAGGTCCGTGAGACCAACTTCATCCGTCCCGAGGAGATGCCTTACGACTTCCACCTGATCTTCCAGGACGGGCGGCCTCTCATCTACGACACCGGCGACTACCAGGCCGGCGCCGACAAACTCAAGACGCTCATCGGCTGGGACGAGTTCGCGGGGTACAAGGAACGCGCCCGTGCCGAGGGACGACGTGTCGGGATCGGTGTGGGAGCGTACGTCGAGGGCACCGGTCCGGGCCCGTACGAGGGCGCCCACGTGCTCATCGAGACCTCGGGCAAGGTCAAGGCCGCCACGGGCCTGACCACCCAGGGCCAGGGACACCAGACCTCCTTCGCTCAGATCGTCGCGGACGACCTCGGTGTGCCGGTCTCCGACGTCGAGATCGTGACCGGCGACACCCGTCGATTCGGGTACGCGGTCGGCACTTTCGCCTCACGCGGCGCCGTGATGTCCGGATCCGCCTTCCACGTCGCCGCACAGATGGTGGCGGAGAAGGCGAAGAAGATCGCCGCGGAACACCTCCGCGCCGACGTCGCCGACCTCGAACTACGCGATGGGCACGTGTGCGTGGTGGGCACCGAAGCCGGTGCGGAGGGGACGTCGATTCCCCTCGGCGTGGTGGCCGTGCTGTCGAACCCGCTCCGTTACGCCTTCGACGACGCCTCCCGCCGCGCAACGGGATTCGCGAACGCCGAGACCGATATGTCGGTGCCGCCCGTCCTCGAGGGCGAACAGCCCGGTCTCGAAGCGACCGGTTACTACTCGCCGCCCACGTCGACGTTCGCGTCGGGAATCCATGCGGCGATCGTCGAGACCGATCCCGTCACCGCCGAGATCCGGGTGCTCCGGTACGCGGTGGTGCACGACTGCGGCAACGTCATCAACCCGCGCATCGTCGAGGGCCAGGTGCAGGGCGCGGTGGCGCAGGGCATCGGCGGGGCGCTCTACGAGAAGATCGTCTACGACGAGCACGGGCAGATGCTCAACGCGTCGTACATGGACTTCCTCATGCCCTTCGTGACGGAGATGCCCGATTCCCTCGAGATGGACCACACCGTCACCCCGTCCGCGCTCAATCCCTTGGGGATGAAGGGCGCCGGCGAGGCGGGTGTCATCCCGACGTCCGCGGTGATCGCCGCGGCCGTCGAGGACGCGGAGGGCATCCCGATCACCAGCATGCCGATTTCCCCCTCGGAGTTGTTCGAGCTGCGTCTGACCCACGCGGCATCCCGAAGCAAGGAGAACGAATGAGAATCGCCGGTACCGCGCAACTGCAGGCACCCCCCGACGTGGTGTACGACAGCCTGCAGGACGGCCGTGTTCTCGCGGCGACGATCCCGGGCGTGCAGGCGCTCGAGCAGATCAGCGACAACCACTACAAGCTGTCCATCACCGCCGGGGTGGCCTCCATCAAGGGCACCTACGACGGGGAAGTGGTTCTGTCGCAGCAGAATCGTCCTCAATCGTTCGTGATGACGGCATCGGGTTCCGGCGCGCCCGGCACGGTCAAGGCCGACGTGGCGGTGCGTCTCGAAGAGCGTGACGGCGGCACCGTCCTCAGCTACGACGCGGACGCGGTCGTGGGCGGCATGGTCGGTGGCGTCGGGCAGCGGATGATCACCGGTGTCGCCAAGAAGATGGCGGGCGTGTTCTTCAACGGCATCGACGGCGTGATCGCCAACGGGCTGCCGGCAGCGCCGAGCGCGGCAGAGGCCGCGGCGGTCGCGACCGTGAACGGGGCGGAGGTGGCCGAGGTCGCCGAGGGTGCGGGTGTGAAGACGACCGCACTGCCCGTCGCCGCGGGAGTTGCACCGGCACCGGCCGGAACGCCCTCGGCAGCTATCGTTCTGCTGTCCGCAGGAGTGGGCGCCGGTATCGCGCTGGCGGGCGTCGCCCTGGGAGCAATCCTCGCCCGACGCTGATCTTTTCGTCGAACCCACACGGCACCCCCGGGCCATCACGGCCCGGGGGTGCCGTCGTCTGCAGGTGGCAGGTGCACGAACCCCGAACTCGGCACGACGAGTTCGGCGAGATGTGACAAAGAAACACCGCCGCTGAGCGGGTGGAATGTCATCAGACGTCAGGTGGGACACCGGCGAGACGAACCCAGGAGGAAACATGGGATCCAGGAAGATTCGGGTCGGCATCGATACCGGCGGAACATTCACGGACGTGGTCGCGGTGGACGACGAGTCCGGCACGATCGTCACCACGAAGACCCCGTCGACACCGCAGGATCCGGCCGTCGGCTTCCTCGCCGGCATCGAGAAGGTCCTCGCGCAGCTCGGCGAGTCCGGCGACGCGATCGACGCTGTCAGCCACGGCACCACCGTCGCGACCAACAAGCTCCTCGAGGGCAAGGTCGGCACCCTCGGCTTCATCACCACCGAGGGTTACGAACACGTCCTCGAGATCGCCCGCCAGTCGGTCCCCGACGGCTACGGCAACTCCTACTTCTGGGTCAAGCCCGACCGCATCGTGCCGGCCGACCGCGTCCGCACCGTCCGCGGCCGTCTCGCCTACGACGGCAGCGAGATCCGTCCCCTGAACGACGACGACGTCCGCGCCGCCGCCCGGTTCTTCAAGGACCGCGAGATCCTCACGGTCGGCGTGTGCCTCATGCACTCCTACGCCAACCCCGAGCACGAGCGCCGCGTCCGCGACATCCTCATGGAGGAGTACCCGGAGGCGACCGTGAGCATCTCGAGCGAGGTGCTGCGCGAGTACCGCGAGTACGAGCGGTCCATCACGACCCTCGTCGACGCCGCGGTCAAGCCCAACATCCGCAACTACGTCAACAACATCGCGAACCGTCTGCGCGAGTTCTCCTCCGCCGAGGGCGAGCAGCGCGACATCCCGTTCTACGTGATGAAGTCCAACGGCGGCGTGCTCTCGGCCGAGGAGGTCGTGCACCAGCCGATCACCACCGTGCTCTCCGGTCCCGCGGCCGGCGCCCTGGGCGCGGCCCTGATCGCCGGCGTCGCCGGTGTCGACCAGGTGCTGACCTGCGACGGTGGCGGCACCTCCACGGACGTCACCGTGGTCGTCGGCGGCGAGCCGGCACTCACCACGGAAGGTCGCGTGGGTGTCTACCCGTCCAAGATCCCGATGATCGACGTGGTGACCGTCGGTGCCGGTGGCGGCTCCATCGCGTGGATGACCCCCGAGGGCACCCTGCGTGTCGGCCCGCAGTCGGCGGGCGCCGATCCCGGGCCCCTGTGCTACGGCAAGGGCGGCAACGAGCCGACCATCACCGACGCTCACGTCCTGCTCGGCCGCATCCCTCCTCACCTGCTCGGTGGTGAGATCCCGCTCGACACCGAACTCGCCCGCAAGGGCGTCGAGGAGCTCGCGCACCGTCTCGGCCTCGAGTTCGAGGCGTGCGCCACGGGCATCCTCGAGGTGTCGGCCTGGAACCAGGCCAACGCACTTCGGCAGATCACCGTCAAGCGTGGTCTCGACGTCCGCGACTTCACCCTGGTGACCTTCGGTGGCTCCGGTTCGCTGCTGGCCTGCCGCCTCGTCGACATCCTCGGTCTCAAGGACGTCCTCGTGCCGCTCAATCCCGGTAACGTCTCGGCCTTCGGTCTGCTCACCGTCGACGTCCGCAACGACTACGTGCAGACGCACGTCAGCCGGCACGACCGGTTGAAGATCGACGAGCTGCAGACCGGACTCGACGCCCTCGCGGCCGAGGCCGAACGCGCCCTGGAGGGCGAGGGATTCGGTCCCGACCAGCGGCAGTACGCCCGCTCGGCGGACCTGCGCTACTTCGGCCAGGCCTTCGAGGTGCGCGTGCCGGTCGGTGACGGCCCCATCACCCAGGAGTTGATGGACGAGGCGGCCGAACGCTTCCACCAGGCCCACCGCGAGCTCTACGGCTACGACTTCCGCAACGATCCCCACCAGCACGTGGAATGGGTCAACCTCCGCGTGAGCGGAATCGGGCCCATCAAGCGACCGGAACTCGCCGAGATCGCCCCGGGCACGGGGGCGGACGTAGCCCTCACCGGCACCCGCGAGGCGTACTTCGACGAGTGGGTCACCACCCGCGTGTACGACCGCGCCCGCCTCGGCGCCGGCGACGAACTCGAAGGTCCCGCCGTGATCGAGGAATTCAGCTCGACCATTCCGGTTCACCCCGGATTCCGCGCTCGCATCGACACTTTCGGCAACATCCGCCTCAGCAAGACGTCCGACTCGAACGGAGCCACCCGATGACTGCGACTCTCGAACCCGCCGCGGCCACGACCCGCAAGCCCTTCCGGCTGACCGACGCTTCGGGCACCGCTCCCGATCCGGTGCTGGTCGAGATCGTCGCCGGCTACCTCGCCAGTGTCGAGATGGAGGTGGAGACCTCCATCTCCAGGACTTCACGCTCGCCGATGATCCGCGACGCCCACGATTTCCGTGCCGGCATCCACGATCGCAATCTGCGCAAGCTCACCGGTCGTTCGTACTCGGCGCTCGTGCATCCGGTGGCCCGGGACTTTCCGCTCGAGACGATGAAGCCCGGCGACGTCTTCTTCCACAACGACGTCTACCTCTCCGAAGGCGGCATCGGTCACCTGCCCGACCTGTGCGTCACCGTCCCGGTCTTCGCGACCCGCCCCGGCGACACCGAGCCTTCGGTGGTCGCGTTCGTGCAGGCCTTCGGCCACCACGACGACATCGGCGGGTGCTGCCCCGGTTCCATGCCCTCGGGTGCGACCACCGTGTACGAGGAGGGACTGATGGTCCCGCCGATCAAGCTGTGGGACCAGGGTGTTCCGAACGAGGCGGCACTGCGGATCATGACCCGCAACTCGCGCATGCCCGACTCGCTCGCCGCCGACCTCGACGCCGAATGCTCGGCGTGCCTCATGGGTGCGCGCCGGTTGTCGGAGTTGTTCGAGCGCTACGGTGTCGAGACCGTCGAAGCCTGCTTCGACGCGATCCTCGACGCGACCACCGAGACGTACCGCCGCGAGATCCTCAGCAAGATCCATGTGGGCACGTACACCTGGGAGGACTACGCCGAGCACGACGGTGTGGACGAGCCGATGCTTCACGTGCAGCGCATCACGCTCACCAAGACCTCCCCGGAGGACGAGGGCGGCGAGCGCCTGATCCTGGACTTCAACGGCACCGGTCCGCAGGCGAAGGGCCCGATCAACCACTGCGGTGACTACGCCGACGGCAACTTCCTCATCAAGTGGCTGGCGCCGATCCTCCGCAATCTGGCCGACACCCCCGACCGCATGGCGGAGCTGGACGTCAATGAAGGTGTCGTGCCGCTGATCGAGATGAAGTTCCCGGAGCCGGGCACACTCATCACGCCGATCTTCCCCGCTCCCACCAACGCTCGGACGTTCGTGATCCTGCGTCTGCTCGGTGTGCTCTCCGGCGTGGTCGCCAAGGCGGTCGACGGCAACATGCCCGCTGACCAGGAGACCATCCGCTACACCGGTGTGTACGGTGAGGACTTCGAGGGCCACTCGTACCTCATGCGTGAGGTGCTCGGCGGCGGTTCCGGTGGCCGGCACTACGCCGACGGCGAGGACACCATCCACGTGGTGCCCGACTCGCGGAACCTGCCCACGGAGTTCACCGAGAGCCGCTTCCCGTTCATCGTCGAGAAGCTCGGACTTGCAATCGATTCCGGTGGAGCCGGTCGCTACCGCGGCGGTCTCGGCTACGAGAAGCACATCCGGATGCTCAAGGACGCGAACTTCATGTCCATCGCCGACCGTTCGATCCTCGCGTGCTGGGGTGTCAAGGGCGGTAAGGCCGGCAAGCCGTTCTCCGTGACGCTCGATCCCGGCGGCCCGAACGAGCGCGAGTTCGACGCTCTCACCGACGCCGAGCCGATCAAGGCGGGGGAGACGGTGCGCATCCGCACCACCGGCGGTGGCGGCTGGGGCGACCCGCTCGATCGTCCGATCGACGAGGTGGTCCGGGACGTGTTGTGGCGCAAGGTCTCCGTCGACGGTGCCCGCGAGGATTACGGTGTGGTCCTGAAGGACACCTCGGCCGACGAGCCCGTCGCCGATGTGGAGGCCACCGAGGCGCTGCGTGCGCAGCTGCGCGCCGAGCGTGGCGACGAGGAGCCCTTCTTCGACCGCGGTCCCGGTTACGCCCGCCTGTCGGGTGGTGCCGAGTTCGCCGAGTACGACTTCATCGGCAACTGATGTCGACGACGGCCGAGATCTCGCGCGGCACCGATCTCGCAGTGATCGGTGCCGCGGGGAAGACCGGAACGGCTGTCGTCTCGGCGCTGGAGACAGCAGACGCGACCCCCGTCCGCCGAGTGGTGCACACCGCTCGACGGGCGGGGGATCGCGCTGTCGACCTCGAGACCGGTGCCGGACTCGTCGACGCGCTGGCGGGTTGCCGCGGCGTCTACTTCATCGCCCCGAACATGCACCCCGACGAACCGGCACTGTTCGAACGGTTCCTGGGGGCAACGGCCGAGGCCGGTGTCGATCACGTCGTCTACCACTCCGTCGCCTGGCCGTACACGCCGGCGATGCCGCATCACCTCGACAAGGCCCGCTGCGAGGACATCCTGCACGCCTCCGGTGTGCGGTGGACGGTCCTCCAGCCCTGCGCGTACACGGAGAACTTCGCGTCGGTACTCGACGGATCGGTGGACGCACTCGACGTTCCCTACGACCCCGACGCGCCGTTCTCGTTCGTCGCCCTGGCGGACGTCGCCGCGGTGGCGGCCCGTGTCCTCGTCGACGGCGCGGACGTCCACCACGGCGCCACCTACGAGCTCGGGGGACCGGACGCGCTGAGTGTGCGGCAGCTGTGCGTCGCCGCAGGCCGACCGGTGGAGATCGAGCAGGTGTCCGTCCCGGCGTGGATGGAGCGTCACGGCCACGGCCTGCCCACCGAGACCCGCCGACGTCTGGCGGCGATGTTCGGGTTCTACGACGATCACGGGTTCGTCGCCGGGAGCGCCGTGACGGCGGCGCTGCTCGGCCGGGCGCCCGCCCGCGTCGCGGATCTCGTCTCGGCGATGCCGAGCCGGCAACCCGCCGGTGGTGTAGGAAAGGGAACGTGACGGATCGCTCTGCGGACGGCCCCGACGCCGTCGACACCCTGCCCCCGCCCGTGCTCATCGCTGTCGACGAGGCCAGCGGTATCGGGGTACTCACCCTCGACCGCCCGAAGCAGCGCAACCCGCTGTCGGTGGAGACGATGCGCGAGGTCATCGCCGGTCTGACGGCGCTCGCGGCCGATGCGAAGGTGATCGTGGTCCGCGCGGAAGGCCCGGTGTTCTCGGCCGGGCACGACCTGCGGCAGATGATCGGGCGCACGCTCGACGAGGAGCGCGCGATCTTCGAGACGTGCAACGAGATGATGCGGACGGTGCAATCGATCCCCCAACCGGTGATCGCATCGGTGCAGGGCACGGCGCTCGCGGCTGGATGCCAGCTCGTCGCGTCGTGCGATCTCGCCGTCGCCGCCACCGATGCCCGCTTCGGCACCCCCGGTGTGCGGATCGGGCTGTTCTGCTCGACACCGATGGTCGCGGTCAGCCGCGCGATCGGGCGCAAGCGGGCGCTGCAGATGCTGCTCACCGGTGAGACGATCGATGCGCAGACCGCCGCGGACTGGGGTCTGGTGAACTACGTCGTCGAGCCGGAGGCTCTGGAGACCGCGACCACCGAGCTCGCCCTGAAGATCGCAAGTTCGTCGCCCGCCACGATGCGGATCGGCAAGGAGGCGTTCTACCGCCAGATCGATCTACCGCAGGAAACGGCGTATGCCGCGATGGCGGAGACGATGGCGTCGAACGCGATGATCGACGACGCGCAGGAGGGGATGACGGCCTTCCTCGAGAAGCGGGCACCGGTCTGGAAGGGTCGCTGATCTTGAGCGATCGCTAAGTCTGGACTAGTTGGTTGGACGTCCTATAAAGTTCGCTGCATGACCCCCGATCCGCGTCAGAGCACCGTCGACGGCATCCTCCACCGCACCGCCGCGCGTCATCCCGCCCGCGTCGCACTCCGCTTCGGCGACCGGCAGTTCACTTATCGGGAACTCGACGACGCCGTGACCCGCGCCGCCGCGCACCTGCTCTCGCTCGGCCTGAGCAAGGGCGACCGTGTGGCCGCCTACGGCACCAACTCCGACGGCTACGCGATCGGTTATCTCGCGGCCGCGCGCGCCGGTCTGGTGCACGTGCCGATCAACTACGCGCTGCGCGGCGCGGAACTGTCGTACCTGCTCGGCCAGTCGGGAGCGAAGGCCGTGCTCGTCGATCCGGTGCTGCGGGAGAACCTCGACGCCGTCCTGGCCGACGTGCCGGCCGAGACCGTCGTCCCGCTCCGCGACGCCGACGATTCCCTGGTGGCGGTCGCGCAGACCGGTGACGTGCCGACGCTCGATGTCATGGTGGCCGACACCGACCTCGTCCAGCTCCTCTACACCTCGGGGACGACGTCGAAGCCCAAGGGCGCCATGATGACCCACCGGGCGCTCACCTTCGAGTACATGTCGTCGATCGAGGCGCTCGACCTGTCGGCCGACGACGACCCGCTCGTGTGCATGCCGCTCTACCACTCCGCCGCGATGCACGTCTTTCTCATCCCGTACTTCGCGGTCGGCGCGACCGTACGGCTGCTGCCGGCACCCGACGTGGCCGAGATCCTCCGGCTGGTGGAGGAGGAGCGCATCGGATCGCTGTTCCTCGCCCCGACCGTGTGGGTGCCGCTGACCAACCACCCCGATCTCGACACCCGCGACCTGTCGTCGCTGCGCAAGGCGCAGTACGGGGCGTCGATCATGCCGGTCACCGTCCTCGAACGCCTCCGCGGCCGCTACCCCGAACTCGGCTTCTACAACTGCTTCGGCCAGTCCGAGATCGGCCCGCTCGCCACCGTCCTCCGTCCCGAGGAACACGACGCGCGTCCCGCTTCGTGCGGCCGGGCCGTGCTGTTCGTCGAGACCCGCGTCGTCGACGCCGACGGCAACGACGTGCCCGACGGCGAACCCGGTGAGATCCTCTACCGCTCACCGCAACTGTGCCTCGGTTACTGGGAGAACCCCGACGCGACGGAGGATGCCTTCCGCGACGGCTGGTTCCACTCGGGCGACCTCGTCACCCGCGACGCCGAAGGCTTCATCACCGTCGTCGACCGCATCAAGGACGTCATCAACACCGGTGGCATCCTCGTCGCCTCACGCGAGGTGGAGGACGCGATCTACACGCACCCGGCCGTCGCCGAGGTCGCGGTGATCGGTACTCCGGACGAGAAGTGGATCGAAGCGGTGACCGCGGTGGTCGTCCTCAAGGACGGTCACGAACTCGATGAAGCAACCTTGATCGACCACGTCAAGCAGCGCCTCGCACCGTTCAAGGTGCCCAAGGCCGTTCGCTTCGTCGACGTCCTGCCGCGGAACCAGAGCGGCAAACTCCTCAAGCGCGAACTGCGCGGATCCTGACCACTCACTCCGAACCGAACACTGCGAAAAGGAACCTGAGTTCAATGCCGAAGAAGCACGTCGCCTCCTGGTACGACGACGAGGTCTCTGCCGTCTACGATCTCGCGCGCGAGTTCTTCGAGCGCGAGGTCATGGGCAAGGTCGAGAAGTGGGATTCGCAGCGTCGTATCGATCGCGAGGTCTGGCTCGAGGCCGGCAAGCTCGGCCTGCTGTGCTGCTCGATCCCCGAGGAATACGGCGGGGGCGGAGGCACTTTCGCGCACGACCTCGCGGTGTTCGACGCGCAGGGCTACTCCGGCGATCTCGCGTTCGGCAACTCCGTGCACAGCGGCATCGTCGCGCACTACATCCTCGAGTACGGCAACGAGGAGCAGAAGAAGGCGTGGCTGCCGGGCATGGCCACCGGCGAGATCCTCGGCGCCATCGGCATGACCGAACCCGGCGCGGGCTCGGACCTGAAGGCCATCAAGACCACCGCGGTGCGCGACGGCGACCACTACGTCGTCAACGGCTCGAAAACCTTCATCACCAACGGTTCCTCGGCCGACGTCATCGTCCTCGCCGTCAAGACCGACCCGAAGGCCGGTGCCAAGGGCGTGTCGCTGCTCATCGTGGATCTGCGTGACGCCCCGGGCTTCTCGGTGGGCCGCGTGCTCGACAAGGTCGGCCAGCACGCCGCCGACACCTCCGAGTTGTCGTTCGTCGACGTGCGAGTACCGGTGACGAATCTGCTCGGTGAGTCCGAAGGCCTCGGCTTCGGCCAGCTCATGGCACAGCTCGTGCAGGAGCGCCTGATCATCGGCGCGCAGGCCGCCGGCGCGATGGATCGGGCCGTCGAGGAGACCGTCCGCTACACCAAGGCGCGGCAGGCGTTCGGGCACAGCCTCTTCGAGTTCCAGAACACGGCCTTCGAGCTCGCCGAGTGTCAGACCATCGCGCGCACCTGCCGCATCTTCCTCGACCACTGCATCGAGCAGCACCTGAAGGGTGAACTCGACCCGTCCGACGCCGCGATGGTCAAGTACTGGCTGACCGACAAGCAGTGCGAGGTCATCGACCGCTGCGTGCAGTTGCACGGCGGCTACGGCTACATGCGCGAATACCTCATTGCGCGGATGTACGAGGACGCGCGCGTCCAGCGGATCTACGCCGGTGCGAACGAGGTCATGAAGCAGATCATCGCGCGGGCGCTGTAAGCACTCGGTTCGGAACTACCCGGCGTCCGGTCCAGTCGACACTCGGCTGCACCGGGCGCCGAGTCGTTTCCGGATGTGGGATGTCTCAACCGGCCGTGGTGGTCAGGAACTCTTCGATCGCCGCGGTAAGCTTCTCGGGCTGGTCTTCGGCCAGCAGGGTGTAACTGTCGTCGATTTCGACCAACCGTGCGGCGGGGAAGGCCTCGACGAGGCGTCGTCCGTGATCGCGCGGCATCATGCGATCCTCGGTGGCCCACACGACCAGCACCGGCCCGGAGAACTGCGCCGCTTTCGCCGCGATCTCGAGCAATTGCTGCTTGGGCGGAGCCGAGGGTGCGTATTTGGCCAGATCACGCCGGATGTTCCGGTCGACGGTGGCCGGACGGAACCAGGCGTCCATGACGGGTTCGGGTACCGGACGTTTGCTCATCCAGCCCCAGGTGCCGGGTCCTCGCCGTCCGAGTTTCGTGCCGAGCACGGCCATGAGCAGGCGTACCCCACCTGGAATCTTGACCAGTGGCAGGAGTAGTTTCACCGGGCCGGGCGGGTAGTTGTCGAATGCCTCGCATGCGGTGAGTACCAGTCGCGAGACCCGTTCGGGATTCGACACGGCGAGGAAAGCCTGGGCGCCGCCCCAATCGTTCTGGATCAGCGTGACGTCACGCAGGTCGAGGGCGTCGAGGAACTCCCCGATGAGATGGCCCATTCCGACGAGGGTGAGGTCTGCCTCCGGACGCATCGGTATGCGGTGCGAGCCGAGAGGCCAGGTCGGCACGATGCAGCGGTAGGTGCCGCGGAGTTGTTCGACGACGTGCCGCCACCCGGTTCCGTCCATCAGAAGGCCATGGATGAACACGAGAACCGGTCCGGTGCCCCTGGTGTCCTCGTACTCGATCGTTCCTGCCGAAAGCTCGATGTCGAACACGCGATCCCCCTTCGCGTCGAGTGGTCGAGATATTTCCACAACTCCGCATCGCTCGCCGACATTTCACGCATCCGGTAGACGTATTCGTCGAATAGAACTTCTTCAGCCGGGATCGCTTTCGGTGAAATCCGCCCGCAGAAACCGGGGGTGGGTCAAGATCACATGAATTCCATTATCTGGCGACAGTATGGACATCCGATGCGACATCGCGCCCGTGCTGCAGTGATCACCACCTTTGTTGTCCCTGCGGCTGTAGTGATCCCAGGAATAGCAGGAGCAGCGGAGGCAGAGGACGTTCGGTACTCGTTCTCCGTCGACGGCACGAGCGTGACCAACACGATCGTCAACAACACCGGCGAGGAGTTGATCTGCTCGACCTCTCTCGGCAACGCACCGGACGGGGTACTGCCTCCGGTCTGGGAGGTCGTCGGAGCCGGACAGTCCCTCTACGAGCAGGGGCCGGTAGCGCCGGGAACCAGCACGCAGGTCATTGCGGACGTACCTGCCGGCTCCTACGTCGCGTTGGCATCGTGCGGCAACGCTGGTTCCACCGCGATGTGGGCCTCGGACTATCCCGGTATCGAGGAAATCCTCGCGCTGTTCCCGCTCACGTCCTTCGCGGTCGAGCAGGGATCCACGGTCGTCACGGTTCCCGCTGAGACACCCGACGTACCCGTACAGCAGTCACCGTCCTTCGGCAGCAGTCAACCTGAATGATGCTCTGACAGAGCAATTTTCGAGTATTTCCGGTTGATCGCGACTCGACGGCGGGTGCGTGCGGACCTAACTCACCACGGCCGGCTGGTGGTGAGGTACTTCGCCATCTCCTGGCTCTGCGCGCGGTGCATGCGGCGGTGCTCCGCCCGCTCGTCCCCGGACTCGTTGAGCTTGCGTTCCTCGTCGGACTCGGGCAGCACCGGGGGGACATGCATGGGGCGTCCGCCGTCGTCGACCGCGACGAAGGTGAGGAAGGCGGTCGCGGCAATGCGACGCTCGCTGCTGCGCAGATCCTCGGCGGTGACCTTGACGAAGACCTCCATCGAGCTGCGCCCGGTCCAGGTCACGAACGATTCGAGGCACACCGAATCGGAAGGGCGCACAGGCTCGAGAAAGGGCCACGGAGTCGGTCGACGCCGTCACAACCGAGGCGCGACTGTGACGTGTTGCCGAGATCGACGCGGTCATATCGATGTCGCTCATCAGCTTCCCACCGAACAACGTGTTGTGGTCGTTGACGTCGTTGGGAAATACCCTGCTGGTCTTGATGACTCGGGATTCTCGGCAAGGTTTGGCCTGCACGCGTGGTCCTTTCGTAGGTCGTGCTCGCGGCGGGATCTCCGCCGGACGCACCTTTTCGAGCCTACGACTGCTGCTGCGCGGGAATCGACGTCGGTCGGGTGTGATACTCGACAAGCCTGGTCAGCATCGAGGTGAGCAGCGCCCGTTCGTCCGCGTCGAGGGGGGCGAACGCCTCGTCCTGCGCCTCGGTGAGCATCCGGTCGAGATCGAACAACCGTCTCCGTCCGCGGCGGGGGAGGGTGATGATGTTGCGCCGCCGGTCGGCGGGGTCGGGAGCGCGTTCGACGAACCGGCGGTCGACCAGGGCATCGACGGTGGCCGCGACATCACTGCGATCGAGCCCGCAGCGCCGGGCGAGGTCGACCTGGCTGGACGGGCCGTACTCCTCGAGGGCGGCCAGGATCCGATAGTGGTGGCCGCGGGCGTCGGCGGAATCGAGTCGGTCGAACACGACGCGATGCACGTGTCGCGCCGCCTGGGTCATGAGGTAGCTCGGAAGGTGTCCGAGGCGGTCGGGGCCGGCCGCGTCGTGGGTGGCGGACATGGGGTCGAGTCTACGAGCACGGACGCGAGGGATCGAGACCCTGTCACCGCCGGCGATGATCGGTGATCGGTGTGCGGGGTCCGCGCTTCGGCACTCGCGCGTACCCGCCGGACTCGACGATCAATCGCACGGCTCGATAACGTTGGGGGCGTAGCGGTTCGAGGTACTCGACCATGCCCGCGTCGTCGAGAGGGCGGGCGAGCAGTGCCCATCCGACGACCTTCGCGAGGTGGTAGTCGCCGACGGAGAGCGCGTCGGCGTCGCCGAATGCGCGTTGCGCCACCTCCGCGGCCGTCCACACGCCCACCCCCGGCACGACCCGCAGCTTCCGCCGGGCGTCGGCGGCCGGTTCGTGCACGAGACGCTCGAGCGAGTCGGCGACCTGCGCGCACCGCACCACGGTGCGTGCGCGGCCGGGATCGACATTCGCCCGATGGAACTCCCAGGACGGCACGGTCCGCCAGGTCGCCGCGGAGGGTGGCACGCGCATACCGTCCGGGGCCGGCCCGGGCGCCGGATCGCCGAACCAGGTGACGAGGCGCCGCCATGATGCGAACGCCGCCACCCCGTGCACCCGTTGTTCCAGGATGGCAGGGACGAGGGACTCGAGCACCCGGCCGGTGCGGGGGATGCGCAGGGCGGGCATTCGTCGGTGCGCCTCGACGAGGGCAGGATGTTCGGGGGTGAAGGCCGACGGATCGTCGTCGGCGCCGAGCAGGGCCGGCAGTCGTTCCGCCAGTTCGGTTGCTCCCGGTCCCCACGCCAGGCACCGCGCGCCGTGTGGGCCGTCCTGGGTGAGCCGGTAGGTCACGGCTCCGGTGTCCATGCGGGAGGTGCGCCACACGGCGTCGCCGACGACGCGATGACACGGATCCCACGGCCCGCGCTGCAACGGTCGCAGGGTACGCACCACGTCGACGGGCCACAGCACGCGTACGCGGGTGTCGAGAAGCCCGTCGTCCACCGCCCTCGCGATGCGACGGCCTCGCTCGTCGGACACGGTCACCGCCCTACCGTACTCTGTGCGCTGGAGCCGACTTTCGTGGTGTCGGAGGGTGCGGCTATGGTCGGGCGCATGATCATCGTGAGCACCGACGGATCCTGCCTTCGCAATCCCGGCGGCGCCATCGGGTGGGCGTGGGTCAATCACGAGGGGCCCAGCGCGTCGGGCGGTGAGCGTTCGGGCACGAATCAGATCGCGGAGCTCCGGGCGGTGCTCGAAGCGCTCCGTGCGCATCCGGGTTCCGAGCCGATGATCATCGAATCCGATTCGCAGTACGCGATCAAGTGCGCCTCCGAATGGCTCCCGGGATGGAAGCGCAAGGGGTGGAAGACAGCCACCGGCGCGCCGGTGAAGAACCTCGAACTCGTGCGCGCCATCGACCGCGAGCTCACCGATCGCACCGGGCCGGTGCGGTTCCGCTGGGTGCGCGGCCACGTCGGCAACCACTTCAACGAGATGGCCGACACGCTCGCCGGGCAGGCCGCGCGCGAGATCGCGGCGCAGCCCGGACCGATCGAGGTACCCAGCACTCCCGTGGTGGCGCACAAGCCGCCGAAGCGCGCCGACGACGCCGAATTGACCTTGTTCTGAGTCAGTAGTAGACCGCGAGGCGGCCGTTGGGTCCTTCGACGCACGTCACCGGAGTATCGAAGACGCGTGTCAAGGTCTCGTCCACCAAGATTTCTTCCGGCGTCCCGAATTCGACGACTTTGCCGTCCTTCATCGCGCAGATTCGGTCCGCGTAGTGGCCTGCGAAATTGATGTCGTGGAGGACGATGACGACCGTGCGCCCCAGCTCGACAGCCACCTTGTGGAGATGCTTCATCATCTGGACCGAGTGCTTCATGTCCAGGTTGTTCAGCGGCTCGTCCAGCAGGATGTAGTCGGTGTCCTGGCACAGCACCATCGCCACGTAGGCGCGCTGGCGCTGACCGCCGGACAGCTGGTCCAGGTAGCGGTGTTCGAGATCGGTGAGGTCGAAAAACTCGATGGACTTGCTGATGGCCTCCTCGTCCTCGAGGGTGAGGCGGCCCTTCGAGTGCGGGAAACGCCCGAAGCCCACGAGTTGCCGCACCGTCAGGCGGGTAACGAAGTGGTTCTCCTGTCGGAGGATCGAAACGATCTTTGCGAGGTCCTTCGACGCGGTGCTCGAGACGTCGTAGCCGGCGATCTCGATGGTGCCGGCGTCGGCGCCGAGCAACCGGCCCACGATGGTCAGCATCGTCGACTTGCCCGCACCGTTCGGCCCGACCAGGGCCGTGATGCCGCCGGCGGGAATCGTCAGGTCGATCTCACCGATCGTGACCGTGCTGCTGTACTCCTTGCGGAGTCCCTTGATCTCGATCACAGTCTGCCCTTCCGGAGGATCACGTAGAGGAAGGCCGATCCGCCGACGGCCTCGATGATGATGGATACGGCGCCCTCTGCGTAGAAGATGTTCTTCAGAACGAAGTAGGCGCCACCCAGGATGACGAACCCGGTCAGGATCGCCACGGGGAACACGAAGCGGTGATCGTGTGTGGTTGCGAACTGGTAGGCCAGGGTCGCGACAAGGAACCCGAGGAACGTCAAGGGCCCGACGAGCGCGGTGGTGGTGGCCATGAGGACCGACACGAGAAACAGGACGAGCATGATCTCGCGGCGGTGGTTCAGGCCGAGGTTGGTGGTGACGTCCTTGCCCAGCGCGATGATGTTGAGCCTGCGCGAACGCCACCACAGTGTTCCGGCCGCCGCGATGCACAGCGGGATCGCCAGCGGCAGGTAGGACGCATCCGCATTGGACACCGACCCGAACAGTTTGGCGGTGAGGATGTCGAACTCGCTGGGGGTGAGCATACGCTGCATGAAGGTCGCCACGGATCCGAGACCGCCGCCCAGGACGATGCCGACGAGCAGCATCACCTGCATGTTCCCGTACTTGCCGGAGAGCAGCCATCCGTAGAGCATCAGCGAGAAGCCGACCATCAGCACGACCATCAGGATGAACTGCGGCACCCCCGTGAGCGCCGTGACCCCGACCGCGCCCATGAAGAAGACGGCTGCGGTCTGGAGCGCGACGTAGAGGGCCTCGAACCCCATGATCGACGGGGTGATGATGCGGTTGTTCGTCGCGGATTGGAACGACACCGTCGCGACGGCCTGACAGACGACGACGAGCACGATCACGACGAGGTTGGTCGCGCGCATCTGTGTGATCCGCCAGAACCCCGCGGTCCCGAACGGCATCGGATTGTTCCAGGTCACGATCCCCACGGCGATGACGACCGAGAGGAGGATGAGGACCCCCACGAGGACCCAGTAGCGGCGTAGCTGGCGCGCGGTCGCGAATGCCCCGGAACCCGTGCGCCCTGCCTTGGTTGCAGGCGCGGCGGTCGGCGTGGCCGTGGGGATCGATTCTGCCGGCGAGATGGACGTGGTGGTGTCAGGCATTGCGGCGGCTCCGGAGCAGCAGGGCGATGAAGACGACGGAGCCGACGACGCCGAGGATGAGCGATACCGGGATCTCGAACGGCATGATGAGCGTCCGGCCGATCAGGTCGCAGACGGTCACGATGGCGATACCGAGCAGGCAGACCCAGGGGAGGTTGCTGCGCAGATCGTCGCCGCGGAACATCGACACGATGTTGGGGACGATGAGCCCGAGGAAGGGAAGCGAACCGACCACGACGGTGACCACTCCGGTGGCGATCGCGATGAGTCCGGTTCCCAGCAGGATGATGCGGTTGTAGTTCAGGCCGACGTTGGTCGCGACGTCCTCACCGAGGCCGGCGACGGTGAACCGGTCGGCGGCGACGAACACCAGGACCGCGACGATCGCGACGATCCAGAGAACCTCGTACTGTCCCTTGATGATCGAGGTGAAACTCCCCGCGAACCAGATGCCCAGGCTCTGGAGTTTGTCGGTGGCGAGAGCGATGTATGTGGTGATGGAGCCGACGACGGCGCCCAGCATGATGCCCACGATGGGCACGATCAGCGATGAGGACAGCTGCACTCGCCGGAGGAACAGGAAGAAGATCATCGTCCCGATGAACGCGGCGACGATAGCGCCGAGCATCCGGGGGAGAAGGCCCGCGGTCGGAGCGACGATCAGCATGATCAACAAGCCGAGTCCTGCCCACTCGGTCGTGCCGGTGGTGGTCGGTTCGACGAACCGGTTCTGGGTGAGCAACTGCATGACGAGTCCGGACATCGCCATCGCCGCTCCGGCCAGTACCAGCGCAATCGTGCGGGGGACGCGGGTGATGTTGAACATCTCCCAGCCGAAGTCGCCGCCGAAGATGTCGAACACCCCGGTGAACAGCGACGCGATCAGCAGGACGCCTACGCCGAGGAAACCCAGCAGCAGTTTCCAGTCGAAGAGTTTGTCCCGCGTCCGGGACGGTGAAGCTTGGGTCGTCATGTCAGTGTCTTTGCTCTGGAAGCACGTCGGCCGTGGACTCGGCTCCTGGCCGAGTCCACGGCGGTCGACGCTGTGGGTTCAGTACTCCGTTGCGCTCTGTGCGGAGGTCACTTGTTCTCTGCGTTCTGGGCGTTCTTCTCGAGCAGGTCCGCCAGGGAGTTGAAGAACTCCGTGTACGTCTGGATGCTCTCGTTGGTGTAGGTGTCGGCGGGCAGGTAGATGATGTTGCCCTCCTGGACCGCCTTCACGTTCTTCAGCGCCTGGGAGTCGTTGATGACCGTGGTTGCCGGCACGTAGTCGGGTCCGCCACCGGTCGAGGTTCCCGCATCGCGGTCCATGACGATGATCAGGCCCGGGTTGGAGGCGGCAATGGCCTCGACGGAGATGTCGTCGCCCTGGTGGTCGTCGCTTCCTTCGGGAACCTCGAGGGCCGGGGTCAGGCCGAAGATGTCGAACATGGGGCCGATGGTGCGCCCGGTGCTCGGGGCGACGTAACCGATCTCGCCGCCGGAGACGATCAGACCCATCACCGACTGATCGGCGGAGTACGCGGCCTGAACGCGGGCGATCGACTCGTCCAATGCGTCGTTGAGCTCCTGCGCCTCCGCTTCCTTGGCGAAGATCTCACCGAGGACGGTGGTGCCGCGCTTCAGCTCGTCGGCGAAGTTCTCGCCGTCGCGCGGAGCAACCTCGACGATGGTGGCGTCCGGTGCGAGATCCTGGAACTGCTCCCTGAACTGCGCGTAGCGCCCGCCGTTGATGATCAGGTCCGGCTCGACCGCGACGACGGCTTCGAGGTTGGGTTCACGATGCGATCCCAGATCGACGATGCTGTCGTCCTCCGTGTAGGAGATCGTCTTCGGCATCAGCGACACCGCGCCGGCTGCGAGGGAAACGCCCCACGTATCGAGTGTCTCGAACGTGCCGTTGTCGGTGGCGACCACGGACCGGGGCGGCACGGTGACGGTCTGCGTACCGAAGTTGTCCTCGACCGTGACGGTGGTGGCGGCGGTGTCGGACGACTCGGTGGCCGGGTCGCTCGAGCATGCCGTCAGGGCGAAGGCAGCCAGGGTGCCGAGCACGGCACCTCGGTACAGGCGGGATGCGTTCATCGATGTTCCTCGGGTTCGATCACAGGGAATGGATAAGGCATTTAGGTCACCCTATGTGATGGTTAGCTTAACCTAACCTTCAGGAATGTCCGGCGATGGGTCGGATGTCACCTGTGACCTGGTATTTTCTGCTCGGACTCCTTGGTCGACGTCGCTTCGGTACGGTCACGTCATGAACGAAGCCGAGTCGGTCGCGCAGTTCCGGAGCACCCACGGTCTCGACCACCTGGTCGATGTCCACACGCACTTCATGCCCCGCCAGGTCATGGACAAGGTCTGGGCGTACTTCGACTCCGCGGGTCCGCTCGTCGGCCGGCCCTGGCCGATCACCTACCGGCACGACGAAGAGGAACGCGTCGCGCGCCTCCGTGAGTTCGGGGTCCGGCGGTTCACCGCCATGCTGTATCCGCACAAGCCGGCGATGGCGGCGTGGCTCAATTCGTGGGCGGCCGACTTCGCGGCACGGACCCCCGACTGCCTCCACACCGCCACCTTCTACCCGGAGACCGACGCGAAGGACTACGTCGCCTCGGCGATCGATGCGGGCGCCCGCGTGTTCAAATCCCACATCCAGGTCGGCGATTACTCACCGCTCGACCCGCTCCTCGACGACGTGTGGGGTCTCCTCGAGGACTCGGGCGTGCCCATCGTCGTGCACTGCGGGTCGGGTCCGGCGCCCGGTACGTACACCGGTCCCGCCCCGATGCAGGAGCTCATGCGCCGGTACCCGAGGCTGACGGTGATCGTCGCGCACATGGGCCTGCCCGAATACCGCGAATTCCTCGACCTCACGGAGCAGTACGAGCGGGTGTACCTCGACACGACGATGGCGTTCACCGACTTCGTCGAAGAAGACACCCCTTTCCCGGAGGATCAGCTTCCCCGCCTTGACGCACTGCGACGGAAGATCTTGCTCGGCACCGATTTTCCCAACATCCCGTACAGCTATCTTCACCAGCTCGAGGTGCTCGAACGCGTCGCGCCCGACAGTGCGTGGCTCCGCGCGGTGTGCCGCGACAATGCCACCTCGCTGTTCGGGCTCGACGAGTGACCGGTGCGCCCGCCGATCAGACCGTGATCGAGCGTCGAATGATCTTTCCGGTTGCGTTGCGGGGCAGCAGGTCCTGCGTGATCCGCCATACGGTGGGGATCTTGTAGTAGGCCAACCGCTCGGCGCAGTACGACCGTAGATCCTCCTCGGTGAGCGTGCTCGTGGACCGCAGCACGACGACAGCGGCGACTACCTGTCCCAGGTCCTCGTCGTCGACACCGATCACCGCGCTCTCCACGACGTCGGGGTGCTCGTCGAGACGCTGTTCGATCTCCGTCGGATAGACGTTCTCTCCCCCGCGCAGGATCAGGTCGGACCGCCGTCCGGTCAGTCGCAGACGACCGTTCTCGATGGTGCCGTAGTCCCCGGTACGCAACCACCCCTCGGCGGTGATCGCCGCATCAGTGGCTTCCGGATCCTCCCAGTACCCGAGCATGACGTAGGGACTGCGGACGCACACCTCGCCCTCGCGGCCGTCGGGTACCCGTTCGCCGAACGGATCACGGATCTCCATACTCACGGTGATGATGGGGCTACCGAGGGTGCCCGGGAACGCTTCGAGTTCGGGGGCCGTTGCCAGAGCGACGGCCGTGCTGCACTCGGTCAGGCCGTAACTGTCCACCAGTGCCTGGTCGGCGAAGGGGAACTTCTCGCGCAACCGCTGCTTCAGCGCGGGGGAGGACGGTGCCGATGCGAGCGCGAATGCCGTGAGCGAGGACAGGTCGTACCTGCCGGGGTTCTCGTGGTCGAGCATGCGGGCTGCCATGGTCGGTACCGCGCCCCAGTTGGTCACCTTCTCCCGCTCGATGAGCGCGAACACCTTGTCGATGTCGAATGCGCCCTCGGTCATGACGACGGCGCTGCCCGTCGCCAGTCGCGGGATCGCCAGATTGTGCAGGCTCGCGATGTGGAAGAGCGGTGACGCCAGCAGGTATCGGTTGTCGCTGGGTACCGAATCGTCGTAAGGGCGCTGGTACATCGCCGCGACCAGCGCGTCCGAGTAGCGGTGGTAGTCGACCACCGCGAGCACGTTGCGGTGCGAGTGCAGGGCGCCCTTGGGACGACCGCTCGTCCCGCTGGTGAACAGGATGACCGCGGGATCGTCCTCGGCCACATCGGCGGACGGCAGCTCGGAGCCGGCTCGCTCGGCGACGATGCGAGGCACATCCTTCTCGAGGGAGAGCAGTTCGAATCCGGAGACGTCGGCAGCGGCCAGCAGTTCGGTGCGCTTGGCATCGGCGAAGATCACCTTCGGTCCGGCGAGGTCTACACCGTAGGTGATCTCGGCCGGAGTCCACCACGAGTTGAGTCCCACCGCGATCGCGCCGAGGCACTGGGCGGCCCAGAAAGCGACGATCCATTCGGGCGAATTGGCTGCCAGCACGGCCACACGATCACCCTTGCGCACGCCGTAGTCGTCGCGCAGTGCGGTGGCGAGCGCGGCCACCGCGTCGGCGTGCTCCGTGAACGAGATGCGGCGATCGGCGGTGACGAGGTAGTCGCGGTCTCCCCACTGCCGGGACGCGGCGACGAGATCGCCGATGCGACGATCGCGATTGCGCATCACCGGCATGCGGTTGCCGCGCACGTCCTCCTCGACGATCTCGAATCGGCCCCCCGGACCGGTGAGCTGGGAAACGATCGTCTGCATCATCTGCTGCAGATCTACTGGTGTTGCCAAGGATTCGCCTTTCTGAGGTCCCGCACGTATCGTCGCGCAGCACGGCGTACGCAGGGTTTACGAAGCTCGATCGAGGTGACGTCCTGCACAGAGTCTACGAGCTGTGTCTGCAATCACAGATCCGTCTCGGTGAGCGGGAGTGGTACAGGTCTCACCCGAACGGCTGGCTACCTTCGCGGCACCCGACCTTCCTTCGGGCACCCCCCTCATCGCGCCTCGGCCCCGGCCGAGACGAAGGAGTCCATCGTCGTGAAACTCAGTGCTGCATCGAAATCGATGGCGGGTCTGTTCGCCGTCGCAGTGGTGACCTCCGCCTGTGCATCGGACCGGGGCGCCGACCCGTCGGCCGGTGCGCTCGCCCCGGCGGGTGCAGGTGTCGCGGCGGCCGCCCAGCCGGCCGAGGCGTCGTTCGGAACACTCACCTCCCCGTGTGGACCTGGCGAGGCCGCCGGGAACACCGATCAGGGAATCAGCGACACCGAGATCCGCATCGGCTACGGCGACGATCGCGGTTACGCCAAGAGTCCCGGTCTGAACAAGGAGATCGGTGACGCCGTCACCGCCATGATCGACTGGTGCAACGCCCAGGGCGGCATCAACGGCCGCACGATCGTCGGCACGAACTATGACGCCGCGATGACGCAGGCCAACGCGGTGATGCAGGACGCGTGTGCGAGCGAGTTCATGATGGTCGGCCACGGGTTCGCCATGGATCAGACCTCCGAGCAGACCCGGGTCGCGTGCAATCTCGCCGCTGTTCCCGCCTTCACGGTGTCCCCGGACGCGGCCAACGGCCCGATGACCTACCAGGGGGTTCCCTTCCCTGTCGACTATGCGAACGGTTCGCAGTGGTTCCAGATCGCCGAAATGTACCCGGAGTTGCGCGGCGAGTTCGACGTCGTCGACAGCACGATGCCCACGATCATCTCGGCGAGCACCAAGATCAGGTCCATCGCCGAGGCTGCCGGTTTCACGCTGAAGAACTGTGGCGTCACCCTCAACTACGAGGGGGAGTCGAGCTATGCGCCCTTCGCCGAGAAGTTCAAGCAGTGCGGGGTCAAAGGTCTGTGGACCTCGCGTTCTCCGGTGCCGGCCGAGTTCAACTTCGTGAAGGCGCTCGATCAGGCCGGCATCGATCCCATCCTGCTCGGTGAGGCCACCTGGTACGGCAACGCCGCACAGGCGTGGAACGGCGAGAACGGTCTGCTCGACAACCTGCACGCCGGCATGACCTTCCAGATGATCGAGAATGCGGACGCCGTCCCGGCCGTGAAGAAGTACGTCGAACTCGTCACGAAGCAGGGCGGCAAGACCGCGCTGCTCGGAATGCAGGCCACCTCCTCATTTCTGCTGTGGGCGACCGCCGCGGACGCGTGCGGATCCGATCTGACCCGTCAGTGCGTCGTCGACGAGCTCTCCCGGATCCACGATTGGGACGGCGGCGGACTGCACGCGGTCACCGATCCCGGGAACAACATGCCCGCGACCTGCGGCCTCGTCGTGAAGCTCAGCGGCGCCGAGTACACCCAGGCCTTCCCCACGGAGCCGGGCACCTTCACGTGCGACGACCGCTATCGCGTCGCGACCGATCCGAGCACGTGGGGCACGGAACTCGGCCCCGACCGCATTGCGACGAAATACCTGAACCCGAACGTCATCAGACCGACCGTCTGAACGCAGGGGCCGGTGCCGGTGAGGCGTGACACGCGCTCGCCGGCACCCCGACCAGAGGTACTCGTATGGACACCTTTCTGACCTTCACGATCGTGGGGTTGGTGCTCGGATCGGTTTACGCGATCGCTGCATCGGGCCTCGTTCTCACCTACAACACGTCCGGAATCTTCAACTTCGCGCACGGCGCGCAGGCGATGCTCGGGGCGTTCGCCTACTGGCAACTGCGCTACGGCTGGGGTCTGCCCACGCCGGTCGCGTTGCTCCTCGTCCTCGGCGTGCTCGGCCCGATGATGGGCCTGCTGCTCTACGTCGTCATCATGCGCGGGATGCGCGACACCGCCGAGGTCACCAAGATCGTTGTCACGGTGTCGATCCTGCTCGGCATGCTCTCGGTGTCACACTGGTTCTGGCATCCCGAGACCGCGCGCACCATGTCGATGTTCTTCGGCGACCAGGCGAGGATCGACGTTCTCGGCGTCACCATCCGCTACCACGAGCTGATCTGTATCGCGGCCGCGGTGCTCATCGCGGTGGGGCTGCGCGTCATGTTCGTCCGCACGCGCGTCGGTGTCGCGATGCGAGGTGTCGTCGACGATCCCGACCTCCTCCGTCTGAACGGACACGACCCCGACCGGCTCGCTGCCCTGTCCTGGATGATGGGTTCGACCCTCGCAGTGCTGGCCGGTGTCCTCGTCACACCGATCAACGGCGGCACGCTCGAAGCGAACATGTTGACCCTGCTCGTCATCGACGCGTTCGCGGCGGCGATGTTCGGCCGGTTGCGCAGCATCCCCCGCACCTTCGCAGGGGCGCTGTTCCTCGGCCTGGCGGCCACCTACGTGCTTGCCTACTTCCCCACGGCGTGGACGTGGACGTCGAATCTGCGGGTCTCTCTGCCGATGATCGCGCTGTTCGTGGTTCTCGTCGTGCTACCGCAGGACCGCCTGCGCGGAGCCGTGACCCGCACCCGAGAGCGATACCACGTGCCGTCGGTGCGCAAGGCGATCGCCTGGGCGGTCGTGCTCGTCGTCATCGTCTACGCTCTGCGGCTGTTGATGGTGACGTCGGCGATCACGACCCTGACGATCGGAATGACCTTCGCGATCATTGCGCTGTCGCTGACCCTGCTGACCGGCTACGCGGGCGAGATGAACCTGGCGCCGGTGTCGTTCGGGGCCATCGCCACGATCGTGGCATTCCATTTCGGTATCTCCGGAACCGGATTGGCCGCCCACCTGAACCTGTGGGGCGTAGCGCTCGGTGTGACTGTCACCGCGGTGATCGGCGGGCTCATCGCGCTCCCGGCCCTGCGGTTGCGCGGTCTCTATCTGGCTCTGGCCACCATGGCATTCGGAGTGTTCCTGTCGAACATGGTGCTGCGCGACACCACCTGGCACGAGTTCTTCGGCATCAGGTTCTCGTTGTTCACCGACGGCAGCATCGCGATCCCGCCGTTGAAGGTGGGGCCGCTGGACCTGCGGAACGAGACTACTTTCCTCATGACGGTCACGGTGATCTTCGCCGTTCTCGGTGTGGGTGTGATTGCCTTGCGCAACAGTGGATACGGGCGTCGTCTCGCGGCGATGAAGGACAGCCCTGCTGCGGCGGCGATGCTCGGCCAGAGTCTGGTGCGTCTCAAACTCGGCGTGTTCACGCTGTCGGCGGGTATCGCGGGTCTGGGTGGTCTGTTCATGTCGAGCGCGATGGGGTCGGTGTCGAGCGAAAGTTTCTCGATCATGGTGAGCCTGTCGCTGTTGATGCTCACCGTCGTGGCCGGTATCGGATACGTCTCGGGTGCACTGTTCGGCGGCCTGCTGTCGGGCGTCGGTTTCGCCGTCATCATGGTGTCGTTCTCGAATCTCGCAGCGGAGCAACCGGAACTGGCCGGCATGTGGACATTCCTCGGGCACGTCGCCGCGGTGAGTCCGGCCTTGATCGGTATCGGGGTCGCGGCCAACCCGAGCGGCAGCGTCCATCAGATGGTCGAGGGCTACCGGCGGCTGAAGAACGCGAAACCGGTGCTCGCCGGGGGAGCTGTGGTGGTACTCGTGTCGTACCTGCTCGCACTCGTCGGCGCACTCGACAATTGGTGGTTCGCGTCGATCACCATCGCCACGGTGTTCATGCTCCCGGTGATGGGGCAGTGGCTGATGCCCGAAGCGGTACTCGGCGTGGAGGAAGCGCGACGCCGTGCCCCCTTGATCCCGGAGCGGATCGGTGTCGACGAACCCTACAGTGCGCAGGCGCGGGACGAGATCGATCGTGAACTCGGCATCGACGGATATCTGTCCGCGCGTTCCGCCGGAACGGAAAAGGAGCTGATTCCGCATGGCTGAGAACCCGATTCTGGAAACTCGCGGTATCACCGTAAGATTCGGCGGACACGTCGCGGTCAAGGACGTGAGCATCGGGATCGAGCCCGGGACCGTGACGGGCCTGATCGGTCCCAACGGCGCCGGGAAGACGACACTGTTCAACACGATCACCGGCTTGCAACGCCCGACGGCCGGCACGGTGCTCCTCGACGGTCGCGACGTCACGTCGCTGCCCCCCTACAAACGCGCCCGCATGGGCATGGCCCGCACCTTCCAGCGACTCGAACTGTTCGTGTCGCTGTCCGTGCGGGACAACCTCCGGGTGGCCGGTGACATCCACAATGCCAACGGACACGACAAGATCGATGTGGAGGAGCACGCCGATCGGCTTCTCGAGTTGACCGGACTGGCCGACATCGCGAGTACCGATGTCTCGGATGTGCCCACCGGACGCGCACGCGTGGTGGAGGTGGCGCGCGCGTTGATGACCTCGCCGCGCGTGCTGTTGCTCGACGAGCCCGCGTCCGGGCAGACGGAACAGGAAACCGAGGCGTTCGCAGGGCTGCTCGACGACCTGGCGAGCGACGGACTCGCGATATGCCTTGTCGAGCACGATATTCCCCTCGTGATGAAGATCTGTTCGCGGATCCACGTACTCGACTACGGCGCGGTGCTCGCGAGCGGCCTTCCGGATGAGATCAGGAACGATCCGGCAGTGATCAACGCCTATATCGGCACCGAGGAGGAGGCGGTATGAGTAGCGGAGCGTTGCTCGAACTGTCCGGCGTCCGAGCCGGATACGGTGCGATCGAGGTGTTGCACGGCGTCGACCTGGTGCTGGAACCGGGAGCGGTGGTCGCCCTGCTCGGTCCCAACGGCGGAGGCAAGACGACGACCCTGCGGGTGTGTTCGGGCATCCATCCCGTGGCGTCGGGGGAGTTCCGGTTGGCGGGCCGCGTCGTCAACGGTGTGTCCGCGGCGGAACTCGCACGCCTGGGGGTGTGTTCCATTCCCGAAGGGCGCGGAATCTTCCCCAATCTCACCGTGCGCGAGAACCTGTGGATCGGGACCGGCACCGGTGTCCCGCTCGCGGATCTCGAAGAGGTGGCCTACACCCGATTTCCGGTTCTCGGCGAACGCCGGTCGCAGCTGGCAGGCTCGATGTCCGGTGGCGAGCAGCAGATGCTCGCCCTGTCGCGGGCGCTCGGGACCGACCCCACGGTGCTCCTGCTCGACGAACTGTCGATGGGCCTCGCACCTCGTATCGTTTCGCAGATCTACGACATCGTCGGCGAACTCGCCGCCGACGGGGTGTCGATTCTCGTAGCCGAGCAATTCGCACGGGCAGTCCTTCCCATCGCCACCAGCGCCGCATTGATGCTGCAGGGCCGGGTGGTTCGCACGGGTGATCCGGCGGAGATGGAAGAAGAACTGTCCACCACCTATCTAGGAGGATGACCATGACCGCACTCGTCGACGAACGACGTGAACAGTTCAAGAAAGACGTCGCAGCACTGGGCCTCGACGCCGCAGGCTCGGATTCGGGTGGAAAGGCCAGGATCATCGGCCTGATCCTGATGGTGGTCGGCGCCGCCGCGGTCTTCGTCGTCTACGTCGCATCGCTGACGCTGTCCGACACGCGTGATCTGCTGTCCTACCAGTTGCTGGCTCTGGGATTCGTGGCGCTCACCGTGATCGGCGCGTCCGTCCACCTTGCGGCCGCGGTCACTCGCGTCCTGAAGCTGTGGCTGGTCAGACAGTTGCTCGAGAGCAACGCGCAGGCGGAGCGACTCGCGCAGACGCTCGCACGCAACGACTGATCGCGCATGCGCCGAACGCGGCGACGGCCCACCCCACAGGGATGGGCCGTCGCCGTTGTCGGTGTGCCGGGATCAGCTGCCCGCAGCCTCGAGACCGGTGGTGATATCGGCGAGGATGTCGTCGATGTTCTCGATGCCCACGGCGAGTCGCACGAGACCCGGGGTGACGCCTGCGGCGATCTGCTCCTCGCCGGTGAGCTGCGAGTGGGTCGTCGACGCGGGGTGGATGACCAGGGAGCGGACGTCGCCGATGTTCGCGACGTGGCTGTGCAGGGTCAACGCGTTGACGAACCGCTTGCCGGCGTCGATGCCGCCGGAGAGCTCGAACACCACGATCGCACCGGCGCCGCGTGGGGTGAGCTGCTGGGCGCGGTCGTACCACGGCGACGACTTCAGACCGGCGTAGGCGACGGAGGTGACCTCCGGGCGTCCCTCGAGGAACTCGGCGACCTTCTGCGCGTTCTCCACGTGCCGCTCGATCCGCAGGCTCAGCGTCTCGAGGCCCTGCGAGATGAGGAAGGCGTTGAACGGGGAGACCGCCGCGCCCATGTCGCGCAGAAGCTGCACGCGCGCCTTGAGCGCATAGGCCGGTGCGCCGAGATCGGCGAAGACGACGCCGTGGTAGCTCGGGTCCGGGGTGGTGAAACCGGCGTGGCGGCCCTGCGTCCAGTCGAACGTGCCGCCGTCGACGATGACACCGGCGATGGCTGTGCCGTGGCCACCGAGGTACTTGGTGGCCGAGTGGACGACGATGTCGGCACCGTGCTCGAGGGGGCGCAGCAGGTAGGGGGTGGCGACCGTGTTGTCGACGATCAGCGGCAGCCCGTTCTCGTGGGCGACACCCGAGATGCCGGGCAGGTCGAGGATGTGGTTCTTCGGATTGGCGATCGTCTCGCCGAAGAACGCACGGGTGTTGTCGCGGACGGCTTCACGCCACTGGTCGAGGTTGTCGGGATCCTCGACGAAGGTGACCTCGATGCCGAGCTTCGGCAGCGTGTAGTGGAACAGGTTGTAGGTGCCGCCGTAGAGATACGGGCTCGACACGATGTGGTCGCCGGCCTGCGCCAGGTTGAGGATTGCGAAGGTCTCGGCGGCCTGACCGGAGGCGAGCAGGAGGGCGGCGACGCCACCTTCCAGGGCGGCGATGCGCTGCTCGACCGCGTCCTGCGTCGGATTCATGATGCGGGTGTAGATATTGCCGGGCTCGGCGAGACCGAACAGCGCAGCGGCGTGATCGGTGCTGTCGAAGGTGTAGCTGGTGGTCTGGTAGATGGGCAGGGCCCGGGCCTTCGTGTCGCCGCCGGCAGGCTGGCCCACGTGGATCTGTTTGGTCTCGAAGCTCCAGTTCGCGCTGGGATCGATTGCTTCAGGGGTGGTGTCACTCATGACTCTGCTCCGGATTCGGGATGTGTTGTGATCGTCGACATGCTGACCTTCGGGCCCCGGACACGACGCCGTCGGGTGGCAGCATCGCGGGGGCGGGAACGGGTGCGGCGGTCAGCGGGCCCGGCACCCGCGGATACACGACAGGGGGGCACGACGGTGCGGCGACCGGATCGCGCGCTCGTACGTCTTGCTCACGGTCCCGACAATAACCTGTCCGAACGATTCCGACCATCCTCATAGGGATTCACTCTCGCCGGGAAACTGACTCCGGAGTACCTACAGTCTGTGTGCACCTCTTCCGGTGTGACCGCTGTTACTGCTAACGTTCTGGAACAGATTCCAGTTTCATGAGGCGCGCAGGGTCGTGGCCAGTACTTTTGGAGGTGCAGTTGACTGCCGTCGACTCCGCGCTCGAGCCTGTCGGTACCTCGTCCAAGCGAGATCTTCCTCCATCGATGGTCGATCGGATGACCCTCATCCTGGAGGCCTTCGACAGCCGCGGCGCCCTCACTCTCGAAGAGGTCACCTGCCGCTCGGGGTTGCCCCGCTCGACCGTCCACCGCATCCTCGACCACCTCGTGCGTCGCGATTGGATCGAGCATGCATCCTTCGGCTACTGCCTCGGCCCGCGTGCCCTCGGTCTCGGTGGCAGCGACACCGGTCACCGCCGCATCAGGGAGGCCGCCGCACCGCATCTTCACGACCTTGCGATGCAGACCGGCGCCGTCGTCCACTTGACGGTGCTCGAAGGCAACGAGGTGCTCTACCTCGACAAGGTGGGTGGGCAGTTCGCCTCCACCGTGCCCTCGCGGGTCGGTGGGCGATTCCCTGCCTACGCAACCGCGGCCGGCAAGTCCATCCTCGCGTGGCTCGAGCCCGAACGCATCGATTCGCTCTACGGCAAGCAACTCGTTCCGTGCACCGAGCGCACCATCCGCGATCACGTCGCACTGCATCAGGAGCTCAACCGCATTCGCAAGCGGCGTGGCGTCGCGTTCGAGCGCGAGGAGGCCGCGCGGGGCATCGGCTGCGTGGGTGTCGCGCTCCGCGGCGTCGACGGCCCCGTCGCTGCCCTGTCGCTTGCGGCGGACGCCCGCTCGACCCGCCTCGAATGGGTGGCACCGATCGTCGCCGACACCGCCCGGAAGATCACGCGCACCCTGTTCCCGGAGCAGGAGCGTGATGACAGCCTGTCGGGTGCCACCGAGAAGGTGGGCTGACACTCTTCCTTTTTCATCACGAACGACTGTGCGCAGTTCTCGTCGGAACCCCTCGCGGGGTCGACGAGAACTGCGCACAGTGCGTTCTACGGCGGTATGCCGTCTCAGAGCAGGTGGACCTTCTTGTAGAGGATCTTCGACGGTCCGCCGATGAGGCCGACGTTGTCGAGGAAGGTCATCAACTTCGCGCCGGACTTGCGCACGCGATCGTGATAGTGCTTGTTGCCCTTGGCCTCTCGCAGAGCGCGCTCGCGGTCGAGGCCCGCATCGGCGTAGACGTCGGGGTGGATCATGCTCTTGACGACGAAGAACACCACGAGCGCGGTGTTGAAGCGCTCGAACGCCAGGCGTGCGCGGCTCGCACCGGCGAGTCGGCGCGCGACCTCCTCGCGGGCGAAGCGGATGTGGCGCGCTTCTTCGAGGACATGGATCTTCGACACCGCGCGGGTGACGGGCTGGACCCGCTCGTCGCGCATGAAGTCGCGCTGCATCATGTCGAGGATCTCCTCGGCCGCCATGACCGATGCATAGGCGTTGGCGCCCTTGAACACATGACCCCACAAACGGCCGAGTTGGTGGATGTAGCGCGGCGGGCCGTAGCCCGGCATGTTCAGCCGCTCGCCGGCGCGCGCGAACATCACCGAGTGGCGGCATTCGTCGGCCACCTCGGTGAGGGCGAACTGGACGTGGCGTGAATGCTTGTCGCGGTCGTAGACGTCGCGCAGGAGCATCTGCATGAGCAGGATCTCGAACCACAGGCCGACGCTCGAGACGCTCGCGGCCTCGTGCTTCGTCAGCTCGATGCGCTGTTCGTCGGTGAGTTCGTCCCACAGCGCGGTGCCGTAGAGGGTGCTCCATTCGGGGGTCATGCCGAACTTGTCGTCCGGAACGGGAGCCTCCCAATCCACTTCGACGACCGGGTCGTACGACTTGCGCGCGGACGAAGCGAGCAGTCGTCCGGCGGTTTCCTCCCGATCGGACAGTGCGACGCCGGGGAGGAAGCCCTTGCTGGTCTCGCGGGTGAGCGATGCGGTCATGTCTCCACCTTTTTAGTGTGACGACTGGTAACTGTTATCCAGGTTAGCGTGATCGCGCGCACAGCACAATGCCCGCGACTCGTGTCGCGGGCATCGGGACGGAACGGGACGGGTGCGGCTATGAGCGTCGAGGTGCCCAGAACGCAGAGATCACCGCGCCGACCAGCAGAATCGCGGCCACTGCCCACGACGCCTGTTGCAGTCCGTCGAGGAAGGCGTTCTGTGCGAGCTCGGCGAGTTGCTCGCCCTGCGGGCCCGCCTGCTCCGCGACCTGTATCGCGGCGGCGAGGGAATCCTGCACGGCGGACCGTGCCGGTTCGGGGATCATCGGCGCCACCGGATCGATGCCGTGCCCGTACGCCGCGGCGAGGACACTGCCCGTGATCGCGACGCCGATCGCCGCACCGATCTCCCGGGTCGCGTCGTTGACGGCCGACGCCACCCCCAACTGGTCCTCGGGAGTGTTGGTGACGATCGCGTGGGTCGCGGGAGCCGTACAGATGCCGACGCCGACGCCGGCGATGGTCAGTGCGAACGCCACTTCGGCGTAGGTGGAGTCGGCGTCGAGCAGACCCATGAGGATCAGTGCGGCACCGATCAGTGCCAGTCCCGCACTGAGCAGGATGCGAATCCCCACCCGCTTCAACAGTGCGGGCACGGCGAGGGACAGGCCCATGACGACGAGGAAGATCGGGGTCAATGCCAGGGAGGCCCGCAGCGGCGAGTAGCCCAGTACGAGCTGCAGGTACTGCACGATGAGGAAGAACAGACCGAAACCGGCGAGGTACTGGAACGACAATCCCGCCGCGCCCACACCGAACGCCCGCTGACGGAACAGCCGTACGTCCAGCAGCGGTGCCGTCGACCGGAGTTCGACGAGGACGAAGCCGGCGGCTGCCGCCAGGCCCGCAACCATCGATCCGAGGGTCACCACGTCCGCCCATCCGCGATGGGGACCCTCCATCACACCGAGGACGAACAGGCCCACGGCGAGAACGACGAGGATGCCGCCACCGAAGTCGAACGGCAACGGTTGCGTGGAACGCGACGAGGCGATGGTGAACGACAGGACGACCAGCAGGAGCGCGATAGCGGCGGAACCACCGAAGATCACCCGCCACGACGCGTATTCGAGCACCAGGCCCGAGAGGATCATGCCGAGCACTGCACCCGATCCGGCCACACCGGCCCAGATGCCGATGACGCGCGCCCGATGGGCTTCGACGAAACCTGCGGTGATCAGCGACAGTGTCGACGGCATGACGAGCGCCGCACCGACACCCGCGATCGCCCGCGCGCCGATGATCCACAACGGTGCGTCGGCGAACAGCGGAAGCAGGGAACCGGCGGCGAAGACGATCAGGCCGACGATCATGACGCCGCGGCGACCGAGCCGATCACCCAGCGCACCGGCCGGGAGGAGCAACGCTGCCAGCGTCAGCGTGTAACCGTCGACGATCCATGTCAGCTGCGACTGCGTCGCGCCGGTGTCGACCGCGATATCGGGCAATGCGGTGTTGAGCGAGGCCATCGCCGCGATGACCACGGCGACGGCCGAGCATGCGACGGCGAGAAGCCGGATCTGTGCTCGCGTCATGCGAGGAGGTGCGGTCGTGGTCGCGGTGGTGTCGGACACGGGAGCCTTCCGGACGGAGGGGAATGCCGGTACCAGAAACGAGACTGTCGGTATCGTAGCTGAACCGTCGGTCTCACAACATGCTTCGCTCGCAGCGACTACAACTGGAGTCGTGAGCGTCGATCCCGAAGCAGAACCCCGCCGTGACGTCGAGTCCCGGCCCGCCGGCTCTCCCCGCGACGAGGACCCGCGCCGGGTGCGCTCGCGTGCCCGACTGCTCGACGCCGCCACCACCCTCCTCGCGACCGGCGGTGCCGACGCCGTGACGATCGATGCGGTCACCGCCTCGGCGGGCGTCGCGCGGGCCACCCTCTACCGGCACTTCGCGAACGGAACCGAACTGGTCGCCGCAGCCTTCGCGCGGCTCCTCCCGCCGGCACCCCCGGTCCCGGAAGAAGGCGACCTCCGTACCCGGCTCGTCGAACTGCTCGCCGCACAGGCACGCATCATCGAGGAGGCGCCCATCCCGTTGACGGCGATGTGCTGGATGGGACTGGGCCCCGGTCTCGGCGAACTGACGAAGGAACCGGGACGCAGTACCCGGCCCGAACTGCAGTCGCTGCGGGAGATCCTCGTCGACCGGTATCGCTCGTCGTTCGATCGGGTGCTCGCCACCGCCGAAGCCCGTAGCGAACTCGGCGAATTCGATTACGACCTGGCGTTGGTCCAGTTGCTCGGACCGATCGTCTTCAACCGCCTCGCCACGCTCGCGCCTATGGATGGGCGCGCGTGCGAGCACATCGTCGACGATTTCATCGCTGCGCGCAGGGCCCGCCGGACGGACCGCTAGAGCCCCATGTCCTCGTCGCCCAGACCGTCCGCGCCCACGGCCGTCGTCTCCCGCGGGCGACGCAGGACGTACAGGCGGGAATGCTGGAAATCCCGCAGCCGTAGCGTGCGCACGGTCTGGAACCGGAATTCGTCGCAGTCGGCGAGCGCATCGGCGAGGTTCTCGTCGACGAGGGTCGTGCCCGGTCGCGCCGCACCCGTGAGGCGGGCCGCGATGTTGACGACCGAACCGAACAGGTCGCCGAAGCGCGGCAACGCCTGACCCCACGCCAGCCCGATGCGCAGATCCGGGTAGTCCTTCTGGGCCACGAACGAATCCTGCAGGTCGAGGGCGATACGCGCGGCGTCGACCGGGCGTTCGGCCGCGAACATCACCTCGTCACCGACAGTCTTGATCACCCAGCCGTTGTGCCGGGCGATGACATCGGAGACCTCCGATTCGAAGTAGTCGAGCAGTTCGCTCAGCGCGGCCGCGTCGATCTGCCGGGTCAGCCGCGTGTAGCCGACCATGTCGGCGAAACCGACGACCAGCTCGTGGAGCTCACCGGAATCCTGCGGTCGCGCGGCGGCGCGGGCGGTCGTGGCCACCAGGTGCCGACGCCACATGTGGCTCTGGAGGCTCACCGCGAGCTCGGTCGTGCGATCGACGATGTGGTCGATCAGGGCGCGGATCTCCTCCTCCTGCGGGGGACTCTCCGATTCCTCGTAGGCGGCGGCGAGTCGCGTGAAGACGTGGGTGTTGAGCAGATTCAGCTGCCATTCGGTCAGCCGCGACATCGACTGTCCGATCGACCGGGCCGCGGGCACCTCGAGGCGTTCGTCGATCGCGCCGCTCGCGATGATGGCCGCTGTCGCGCGCAGGGCCTCGACGTCGCCGTCCGTGAACATCACGACGTCCGGATCGGGATCGACGGTCAGACCGAGAGCCTGCCAGAGTCGACGCACACGCGCAGGTTCGAGTCCGCACAATCCGGCCACCTCGTTCAGGGTGTAGCGAAGAGGACCGCCGAGCAGCGCGCTCTCCAGCTGTGACTGGATCACGGACAGCACGTCGGTTCCTGATGGTGCCGGATCGGACGGGGTCACGCCTCCATCCTTACCGTGCCCGTGGTTCATGCGCGCGGCAGGTCGTGTCGAACACGTGTGCAGGCGTGTCGTACGGATGTGCGACAGTGACCGTCATCGAAGCACTGCCGACCTTCGGCGAACCGAGAAAGGACGTCGCATGCCGCCCCGCAGACGCGCGGATCACCTGACGGAGGAACAACTCGGAGAGCTCGGTGCCGCTCTCGCCGAGGGGCGCCGCACGACCGTCTACCTCGTCGAGGGCATTCCGAGTCTCGGCATCGATCCGGGGACGTCGGCGCGGGTGGTGTCGATCAGCGGCAGCACGGTGACGGTGCGGCCGAAGGGTGTCGACGACGAGTTGCCGTTCGAGGTCGACGAACTGCGCGCTACCCGCGAACCGGCCGGAACCAAGCGTGCACCGGCGAAGGCCGCGCGCACGTCCGCCGTCGCGAAGCCCGCACCGGCCAAGGCTGCACCTGCGAAGGCCGAGACCCCGCGGCCTGCCGCACCGAAGCCTGTCGCACAGAAGCCGGCCGCCCCGAAGTTCGAGACCCCGAGGTCCGAAACCCCAGCACCCACTGCCGTTCCCCGCTCCCAGGAGAAGAAGCCCGTGACCCAGACGACCTCCGCTTCGTCCGACGCTCCCGCGTCCCGGCCGCCGGCACCGGCCAAGCCGAAGGCCCCGGCCCGCAGCAAGGCGAAGAAGGCGCCGTCGATCACGATCACCGTCACCATCGATCCGGAGAACGAGTGGACGGTGGGGGTCGCGCACGGCACCCGCAAGGTCGGAAAGCCCACGCCGGTCGCGCCCGATGCCGTCGAACGGGCGGTGAAGGAACTCGGCGATCCCACGGCCACCGAGGCCGTCCACTCGGTGATCGACGAGGCGCGTCGCGCGGCCGAAGAACGGGTCGCGCAGCTCAGCCGCGAACTCGAGGAAGCCCGTCAAGCTCTGGAAAGCTTGGGCGCAACCCGGAAATCCGGCGGAAACCTCTAGTACGCTCAGCCCGACGGCCGCCGGACGGCGCAGTGCAGGAGGGGCCCCATGTTCAGGAAACTGGTTGTTGCAATCGCAAGTGCGGTCGCGCTGGTCGGAGCGGGTTCGGGAGTGGCCGTCGCGGCGCCCCCGGTCACCCTCGGCGGCGGTTCGGGAATCACTCTCGGAGACAACGGGCAGGACATCTTCGACTGCACGCTCACCACGATCGGTAACGACGCCGCCGGTCGCCTCGTGGGTCTGACCGCAGCGCACTGCGGCGCTCCCGGCATGACGGTGAAGGCCGAATACGACGTCGCCGCCGGGCCCGTGGGTCGCATCGTCTCGGCCAACGAGAGACTCGACTACGCCGTCATCGAGTTCGACCGAAGCAAGGTGGTTCCGGTCAATCGCGTCGGCAACGTGACGATCACGGGCCTCGGCGCTCCCGCGGGCTTCCCGAACATCGCCTGCAAGGAAGGCCGCACGACAGGCAATACATGCGGAGTCGTGTGGGGCGACGTGTTCGGCTCGCAGGAGACGTGGACGCAGGTCTGCGTCGTCGAAGGCGACTCCGGTGCGCCGCTGGTGGTGGGCACGACGCTCGTCGCGATGGTCAATGCCTACCTGCTCGCGGCGTGTGTCGGTCCCGAGGTCGGCACCAACATCGACGTGATCATGGCCGATATCGATGCCAGAGGTGGGCCGGGCGCAGGTTTCCGCCCGATCTAGCAGCAGCTCGGCGGCGGAAGGGTTCACCCGACCCTCATCCGCACACCGCGCCGTTCGATGCGGAACCGACCAGCTTCGTGTACTTCGCCAGTACACCCCGGGTGTAGCGCGGCGGCAGTGGTTCCCAGCCCTGCCGCCGCGTTTCCATTTCCTTCTCGTCGACCAGCACGTCGAGGAGGCCGTTCGAGACATCGAGGCGGATCCGGTCGCCGTCGCGGACGAATGCGATGGGGCCGCCGTCGACGGCCTCCGGGGCGACGTGCCCGACACACAAGCCGGTGGTGCCACCGGAGAACCGTCCGTCGGTGAGCAGCAGGACGTCCTTGCCGAGACCGGCGCCCTTGATGGCACCCGTGATCGCGAGCATCTCGCGCATGCCCGGGCCGCCCTTGGGACCCTCGTAGCGGATGACCACCACGTCGCCGGCGGTGATGGTGCCGTCCTCGAGCGCATCCATCGCGGCGCGTTCGCGTTCGAAGACCCGGGCCGTTCCCTCGAAGACCGATTCGTCGAAACCTGCGGATTTCACGACCGCTCCGCCGGGGGCGAGACTGCCCCGCAGGATCGTGATGCCGCCGGTGGGGTGAATGGGGTCGCTCAGAGCGCGCAGCACCTTGCCGTCCGGGTCCGGGGGTGCGATGCCGGCGAGGTTCTCCGCGACGGTGTTCCCGGTGACGGTGAGGCAGTCGCCGTGCAGCAGACCCGCGTCGAGCAGCGCCTTCATGATGACCGGGACGCCGCCGATGTGATCGACGTCCTTCATCACGTGCCGGCCGAACGGTTTGACGTCGGCGAGATGCGGGACCCGTGCGCCCACTCGGACGAAGTCGTCCAGGCTCAGATCCACGCGGGCCTCGTGCGCGATCGCGAGTAGGTGGAGCACGGCGTTCGTGGATCCACCGAACGCCATGACCACCGCGATGGCGTTCTCGAACGCCTCCTTGGTGAGGATGTCCGAGGCCGTGATGCCGCGCTTCAGCAACTCGACCACCGCCTGTCCGCTGCGCCGGGCGAAACCGTCGCGGCGACGATCGGTGGCGGGCGGGGATGCGCTTCCCGGCAGCGACATGCCGAGTGCTTCGGCCGACGCGGCCATCGTGTTCGCGGTGTACATGCCGCCGCAGGCACCTTCACCCGGGCAGATGGCTCGTTCGATCGCGTCGAGATCGGCCTCGGACATCAGGCCCCGCGCACACGCCCCGACCGCCTCGAAGGCGTCGATGATCGTCACGTCGCGTTCGGTGCCGTCGGACAGTTTCGCGATGCCCGGCAGGATGGACCCGGCGTACAGGAAGACGGCGGCGAGATCGAGGCGGGCCGCGGCCATGAGCATGCCGGGCAGGGACTTGTCGCATCCCGCGAGCAGCACCGACCCGTCGAGCCGCTCGGCCTGCATCACCGTCTCGACGCTGTCGGCGATGACCTCCCGGGATACCAGGGAGAAGTGCATGCCCTCGTGCCCCATCGAGATCCCGTCGGACACGGAGATGGTGCCGAATTCGAGCGGATATCCACCTGCGGCATGCACACCCTCCTTGACCGCTCGGGCCAGCCGGTCGAGCGGGAGATTGCAGGGCGTGATCTCGTTCCACGACGACGCAACCCCGATCTGCGGCTTACCCCAGTCGTCGTCGCCCATGCCTACGGCGCGGAGCATGCCGCGCGATGCGGCCTTCTCCATGCCGTCGGTGACGTCGCGGCTGCGGGGCTTGATGTCGGGCCGGTCCGTCATGAGGCCTTCCGGGGGTCGCGGCCGGTCAGGGCGAGGAGCCGGTCCTGTGGGGGAGCGTCGTCGGGGAGCGGGACGGGATCGGCGAACAGACCGCTCGAGGCGAGCATGTCCTTCTGGGGTTCGATGTCGGCGAGCACGGCGTCCACGAGTTCGGCGTCGAGGGTCTCGTCGGCGCCGATGGCCCGCGCGAGATCCCAGGTGTGCACGGTGATGTCCGCGACCTGCTGTTTCATGTAGTCGAGGCACGGGACGGTGCCGTAGGACAGGTGGACCTCCTGGGCCGGCGCCGCCATGGCCCACGCGGCGGTCGCCTGCTCGGCGAAGCGCGCCCATTCGGCGGCGAGGTCGTCTCCGATCGGTTCGAGTGCGGCCTTCGCGTCGTCGAGGGAACGACCCGAGAGCAGCGGCTGGATCCAGCGCTGCTCGTCGACCATGTGCCACACCAGGTCGGTGACGTCCCATTCGGTGTCCGGGGTCGGGGCGTGCCAGTCGCGGATCTGCGCGACACGGTCGTCGAACTCGCGACGCGCGGTTCGTTGCAGGGAGAGCCAGTCGGTCGCCATGTCTCCCAGCGTAGGGCGCGGGATGCTCGGATCACGGCGATTTCAACTCCTGCGATCATGTGCGGGATGCGGGACGATCGGAAGCTGCACAGCGTCGCTATCGAGGAGAAGTACATGCCTGTTCCCACCGTCCAGCTCGCGCCCGGTCTCGTCGTCAGCGCCCAGGGTTACGGCGCGATGTCCGTCGCCCCCGCCTACGGCGCGGTGGACCTCGACGAGGCGCTCGCGACCCTGCATCACGCCGTGGACCTCGGGATCACCTTCATCGACACCGCCGACGTCTACGGCGACGGCACGAGTGAGAAGGTGGTCGGCGCGCTGCTCGCCGAGCGACGGGACGAAGTCCAGCTCGCGACGAAGTTCGGTCTCGTCGGTGCGGTCGGCGGCACGGGCACCGCCAACCGTCGCATCAACGGCCGTCCCGAGTACGCGAAGCGGGCCGTCGACGAGTCGCTGGGACGTCTCGGCGTCGACCACGTCGACCTGTACTACCTGCACCGCGTCGATCCCGAGGTACCGGTCGAGGACACGGTGGGTGCCCTCGCCGAACTCGTGCAGGCCGGCAAGGTGCGGCACATCGGACTGTCGGAGGCCACCGGCGACGAACTGCGCCGCGCACACGCCGTGCATCCGATCGCGGCGATCCAGTCGGAGTGGAGCATCGTCTCGCGCGACGTCGAACGGCACGTCGTGCCCACCGCTGCCGAACTCGGTATCGGCTTCGTGCCGTACTCCCCGGTGAGCCGAGGACTGCTCACCGACGCCTTCGACCCCGCGCAGGTGGTGGAGAACGACCTGCGCACGCGCTTCCCGCGTTTCGGCGCCGACGCTCTGCCGGCCAACCTCGCGGTGCGTGAGGAGGTGCGTGCCGTCGCGCAGGAAGCGGACGCGACGATTGCGCAGATCGCCCTGGCATGGCTGGATGCGAAGGGCCGCGAGTTCGGTTTGCCGTCGGTTTCGATCCCCGGCACCCGCTACGCGAGTCGCGTCACCGAGAACGCCGGCGCACTCGACGTGACGCTCACGGACGAGCAGGTCGCGCGGCTGGATCGTCTCGCCGGCAAGGTCGCCGGTGCTCGTGCAGCCGACCCGACGTGGGTGTCGCTCGGACGCGAATAATTAGCCTTGTTAACAGACCTGCGCGTATCGTCTGCTGGACATGAGGGCATGGCTGGTCTGGGGTATCGGAGTCTTCGCCTACATCGTCGCCGTCCTTCACCGGACGGCGTTCGGTGTCTCCGGGCTCGCCGCCACCGAACGTTTCGAGATCTCACCGTCGGTGCTCTCCGGCTTCGTCGTCCTCCAGCTCATCGTCTATGCGGGGATGCAGATCCCTGCCGGTGTGCTGCTCGACAGGTTCGGTTCGCGCCGGATGATCGCGACCGGCGCCGTGATCCTCGCCATCGGTCAGGCCGTCCTCGCCGTCACCGAGTCACTGCCGGTCGCGTATCTCGCCCGTGTGCTGGTCGGTGTCGGGGACGCCCTGACGTTCATCTCGGTGCTGCGTCTCGTGCCGGTGTGGTTCGCCCCGCGCCGGGTGCCCGTCGTCTCCCAGCTGACCGGCATCTTCGGCCAGCTCGGCCAGGTGCTCTCCGCCGTGCCGTTCGTCCTGCTGCTCACCGGCACGGGCTGGGCGGCCGCATACGGCAGCGCCGCGGCGCTCGGCCTGCTCGCGTGCGTCCTGGTGCTCGCGATCGTGCGCGACACCCCGCCGGGTGAGACGCGGGAGGCCACGGCGTCGGGACTGAGGGAGGTGATCGGCGGTCTCGGCACGGTGTGGCGGCGTCCCGGTACCAAACTCGGCTTCTTCACCCACATGGGCACGCAGTTCTCGGTGACGACCTTCGCGCTCATGTGGGGTGTGCCGTATCTGGTCTCCGCGCAGGGCCTGTCACCCGCGGCGGCCGGTTCGATGCTGACCGTCTCGGTGGTTACGGCCATCTCCGCCGGGCCCATCCTCGGCGTGCTGTCGGGACGTTTCCCCACCAGGCGCTCGTGGCTCGTGCTCATGATCATCCTGGCCAGTGCCGTGACGTGGTCGGTGGTACTCGCTCTGCCCGGGCCCGCGCCGGTGTGGTTGCTCGTGGTGCTCGTGATCGTCATCTCGGTGGGCGGGCCGGGGTCGATGATCGGCTTCGACTACGCCCGTACCTTCAATCCCGGGACCGCGCTGGGCACGGCCAACGGCATCGTCAACATCGGTGGCTTCCTCGCGACGCTGCTGGTCGTGCAGACGATGGGCATCGTGCTCGACCGGCTCGGCGGCTACACCTTCGACGCCTTCCGCGTCGCGTGGTTCGCCCAGTACCCGATCTGGGTGATCGCGCTCGTCGGCGTGCTCGTGACCCGAGGGCGCGCCCGCCGCGAGGCCGGCATCGAAGCCCGCTCGCTGCGGGCGGTCGTGCTCGACCGGTTCGGGCGCGGCAGACGCTGATCCTCGGTCGAGGTCGTCAGCGACCCTTCCAGACCGGCTGACGCTTCTCGGCGAACGCGCGCGGTCCTTCCATCGCGTCCTCACTGGTGAACACGACCTTCAGCGCGTTGCGATTGGCGTCCCACGCCTCGGTCTCCCAGTCCGGGCTGTTCGCGGTCCGGTGGATCATCGCCTTCGACTCGCGCACGGCCACGGGTGCGTTCGCCGCGATGGTCTCGGCGAGTTCCAGCGCGACCTCCAGTGCCGTACCGGCAGGGGCCACACGGTTGACCAGGCCCAGTTCCTTGCCCTGCGCGGCGCTGATGGGCTCGCCGGTGAGCGCGAGTTCGAGGGCGACCTTCCGGGGGATCTGCTGCTGCATACGGATCACGCCACCGGCGGCGGCGAACAGTCCGCGCTTGACCTCGGGCAGACCCAGCTTGGCTTTCTCGTCCACGACCGCGAGATCGCTCGCGAGCACGAGTTCGGTTCCGCCACCGAGGGCGAAGCCGTTGACCGCGGCGATGGTGGGCTTGGCGCTCCAGTGCTGGGCATAACCGGCGAAACCCCACTCCGGATGGCCTTCGGCCGAGGTGTCCTCACCCGCTGCAAGCGCTTTGAGATCGGCCCCGGCGCAGAAGGCGCGACCGGCACCGGTGATCACGACGACTCGCACCTCGTCGTCGTTGTTCGCCTCTTCGAGGTGGTTGCCGACCGCGGTGGCCAGGGCGCCGTTCACCGCATTGAGGGCGCGGGGGCGGTTGAGGGTGATGAGTGCGATGTTGCCGCGGCGCTCGTAGAGAGCGGCGGGTTCGGGGGTGGGGGTCTCGTCGGACATGGCGACCTTTCGGGCGATGGCGGATAACCGCTACTTATCGATCGCTAAAGAGCTATCACGACGGAGACGGCCGGTCAACGCAAGCAACCCGGCTCAGGCCTGGGCTCTCCGCTCTCCGGCCTGCTGTAATCCTCCGACATTTGTATGGTTTACCTATAGATGTTAGATTCACTTGCGTCGGTGACGATGATCACAACCCGCAGAGTCTGTGAACTCTGCCGAGCAGTGAACGGAGCAGACAGTGCCGGTGAAGTTGTCCTATTGCCGCCTGTGCCCCGCAACGTGCGGGGTGCGGGTCGAGGTCGACGGCAATCGGATCGTCAGCATCGTCGGTGACGGACTGCATCCCCTGTCGGGGGGCTATTCGTGCCCGAAGGGGCGTCGCGGTGGGGACCTCGTCCAAGGACCCGACCGTCTCACGAGCTCGATGCGGCGGACCGCCGACGGCACCTTCGAGCCCATCGAGGCCGAAGATGCGATCGCCGAGATCGCCCAGCGACTCGAAGCCATCACCGGGGAACACGGAGCGGACGCGCTGGGTCTGTTCATGGGAACGCAGCAGAACTTCGCGGCACTGACCGTGCCGCTGGTGCGTGCTTGGTTCCGCACCACCGGATCCCACAAGCTCTTCTCGACCATGACGATCGACCAGTCGGCCAAGTGGCTCGTCCAGTCGCGGATGGGGGAGTACCTGGGAGGCCGGCAGCGCTTCGACACCGCCGACGTGTGGCTCCTGGCCGGCACGAATCCGATGGTCTCGCTCAACGGCGGCGACGGGGACGGCGCGATCACGCAGAATCCGTCCGTGACGATCCGCAGGGCGCGCGACCGCGGGCTGAAGCTCATCGTGGTCGATCCGCGCCGCACCGAAACGGCAGCACGTGCGGACCTGCACCTCCAGCTCAGGCCCGGAACCGACGCCGCTCTGTTCGCCGGTCTGCTCCACGTGATCTTGTCGGAGGGTCTCCACGACCGTGAATTCTGCGAGCGTTTCGTCCACGGCCTCGACGAACTCGTCGCAGCGCTGGCACCGGCCACCCCCCAGCACACCGAAAACGTGACAGGTATCCCGGCAGCGGACGTGGTTCGCGCCGCCAGGCTCTTCGCCGAGGGGCCGCGCGGCATGGCGACCACAGGAACCGGCGTCTGTATGGGACCGCATTCCAATGTCGCCGAGCACCTCATTGCGTGCCTGAATGTGGTGTGCGGCCGCTACCTTCGTGAAGGCGAAGTAACTCCTAATCGTAACGTGCTCGCGCGGAGTGCGCCCTCGAGAGCGGAAGTCCGACCGCCGTACCGCACGTGGGAGTCCGGCTTCCGTAGCCGCATCGGCGGAATCGGAACGATGAACGGCGAACTGCCGTCGGGAATCCTCGCCGACGAAATTCTCGAACCAGGCCCCGACCGCGTCCGGGCGTTGGTGGTCTCGGGCGGCAACCCGGCACGGGCGCTGCCCGACCGGAAGAAGGCAGAACGCGCACTACGCGAACTCGAACTGCTGGTGTGCATCGATACGCGAATGTCCGACACGGCAAAGCTCGCCGACTATGTCATCGCGCCCACCATGCTGTACGAGCGGCCCGACCACACTCTGCTCTCGGAGTTCTTCTTCGAGAAGCCTTTTGCGCAGTACACTCCGAAGCTCGTCGACCCGCCCGCCGGCGTGATCGAGGACTGGCAGTTCTTCTTCGGTCTCGCCGCGGCCGCTGGGAACCCTGTGAAGTTCGCGGGCCGGATTCTCGATCCGGCTGCTCCTCCGACATCGGAGGAGATGCTCACGATGTTCGCGGAACGAGGCCGCATCCCCATGGACGAGTTGACGTCGGCGCCGCGAGGATTGCTCGCACCCGTGGAGGAGAAGGTCGTCGGGCCACCCACGGAAGGCGCGGCCGAGCGTCGGCTCGAGGTGTGCCCGGACGATGTCGCTGCCGAGATCGCCGCCGCGCTCGGTGCAGAGGCACGGGACTCCGACTTTCCGATGCGGTTGACGGTTCGTCGCATGCGGGAACTCATGAACACGTTGGGCCGGGAGTTGGACGGATTGTCCCGGCACGGCTACAACCCGGCCAATGTGAACCCGAAAGATCTGCAGCGGCACGGTATCGAGCACGGCGACATCGTTCGGATCCGATCGGCGCACGGCCACGTGCGTGCCATCGCCCACGCCGACGCGAGTGTCGGCGAACGAACGGTATCGATGACCCACTGTTGGGGATCGTCCGATCCGGACGACGACCCCAGGCTTGTCGGCAGCAACGTCAACGAGCTCACGGGCTACGACCGGGTCCAGACCATCAACGCAATGCCGACGATGACCGCGGTACCGGTAGCGATCGAGAGGGAGATGCATGTCGATGCTCGGTAGCATTCGGGATATATCCACCCGGACGGTGGCAGCGCGGATCTGCCCCTTGTGCGAAGCGACCTGCGGGCTGCTCTTCGGTCTCGAGGGACGCACCGTGGTTTCGGTCGAGCCCAATCACGACGACGTGTTCTCTGCCGGCCACAGTTGCGCGAAGGGACTGGGTCTGGGTCGTCTGGAGAACGATCCAGACCTTCTTCGTACTCCGCTGATTCGCGACGGTGACGGCTTTCGTGAGGCGACCTGGGACGAGGCCTTCGCGGAGATCGACCGCAGGCTACCCTCCATCATCGCGAACGATCCGAACAGCTGTGCGGTGTATTCCGGGAATCCGGCCGCACACCACTTGGATCCGTCGTTCTACACGCTGCCGCTGATCGCGGCGATCGGCACCCGGAATGTCTATTCCCCTGCGAGCATCGATACGCTTCCGAAGAACTACGTGACCACCCTGCTCTACGGAACAGGGCTCGGGATGGCGGTCCCGGACATCGACCGCACGTCGTACATGCTGATCCTGGGGTCCAATCCGCTCGTATCGAACGGAAGCACCATCACCGCGCCGGGAATCGGCAAGCGGTTCGACGAGCTCCGCAAACGCGGTGGCACTCTGGTGGTGGTCGATCCTGCTCGCACCCGCACCGCGGAGGTCGCCGACCGGCACCTTGCGATTCGCCCCGGCACCGATGCGTTCTTCCTCCTGGCGCTCGTGTCCGTGATCGCCGACGAAGGACTCGCGGCCCCAGGTCGCCTGGGCGAGCATGTCGATGGGGTCGACGAGATTCTCGCGCTCGCCGAGCCGTTCACGCCCGAGGCGGTCGCGGAGATCTGCGGGCTCGACCCCGACGTGATCCGCACGGTCGCCCGCGAATTCGCAACTGCCGAATCAGCGGTCGCACACTCCAGAATGGGTTCGTGCACTCAGGAATTCGGCTCGATCGCCAACTGGATCGTCGAAGTTCTCAACATCATCACAGGTAATCTCGACCGGCCGGGCGGCGCAATGTTCCCCGTCCCGCCCGCCGGCGGGCCGACGACGTGGCCGGCCAACCCGAATGCCCCCCTCGTGTTCGATCGATGGCGGTCCCGGGTCCGCAACATGCCGGAAGCCATGGGAGAGATTCCGGCAGTGTGCTTCTCCGAGGAGGTCCTCACCCCCGGTCCCGGGCAGGTCCGGGCACTGATCACGATCTCCGGCAACATGGCGCGATCGCTCCCGAACAGCAATGCTGTCGAGACCGCCTTGGCCGACCTCGACTTCATGGTGTGTATCGACGGGTACGTCAACGAGACCACCCGGTACGCCGACGTCATTCTTCCACCTCCGCCCCTGACGACACGCGGTCATCACGACCTCGCGCTCACACACTTCCAGGTGCGCAACGTGGCTCGGTACACCGCGCCGTTGGTCGAGCCCGGTCCCGGGCAGATGCCGGAGTGGCAAATTCTGTTGCGCCTGACGGCGATTGCCCGTGGCGAAGCGAATCGCCCCATCGCCGAACTCGACGACGAGGTCGCTGCCACGGCGATTCGTCGTGCAGCGAAACTCTCGGGTCGGGACCCCGAGACGGTTGCCGCTGCTGTCGACGATCGGGTCGGCCCGCAACGGTTGCTGGATCTGCGGCTGCGCAGCGGGCCGTACGGCGACCGATTCGGTGAAGTACCTGGCGGGCTGAGTCTCGAACTCCTCGAACGAAACCCCGATGGGATCGACTACGGGCCGCTGGAACCGCGGATCCCCGACGTGTTGCGCACTCCGACGGGGCGGATCGACGTCGTACCCGAAGCATTGACAGCGGACCTGTCGCGTCTACGTGCAACTCTCGTCCAGCCCGTGCCCGAACTGGTCCTCATCAATCGCCGGCAGCGCCGCGGCATGAACTCCTGGTTGCACAATTCGCTGCCACAGCCCGACGAGGGTCAGTGCGCGCTGTTCATGCATCCGGATGACGCTGCGAAACGCGGCATCGTCGACGGCGATACCGTGCGGATCGCGTCGAAGACCAGTGCCGTCGAAGCGGAAGTGCACATCACCGATTCCATGCGGCCGGGCGTGGTGAGTCTGCCCCACGGATGGGGACATGACGGTGACGGTCTGCGTACGACCCGTTCGGCGTCCACGCCCGGTACCAATGTCAACGCTCTCGTCGACGATCTCGTGGTCGAACCGTTGACGGGCGCCCCTATCTTCAACGGGTTCCCCGTGGATGTCGGCCGCGTCGTTACCCGAGATCCGGAGGTGATCGGATCGTGAACGGAAAGACGTTGGAGGGAAGAACGATCGGCGTCGTCGGTGCCGGCATGATGGGCGCTGCCATCGCCTACACCTGCGCGCGGGCAGGAGCCGACGTCGTACTCGCCGCGCGAACTCTCGACGGTGCCCGACGAGGCAAGTCCTATGCCGAGCGGCGAGAATCGCGTGCCCTCGAAGCCGGGGCCACCGAACCCTCCGTGTCGGAGGCTCTGCTCGACAGGATCACCCTCACCGAACGGACCGCCGACCTGGCGCCGGCCGGGCTCGTGGTCGAGGCAGTCTCGGAGAGTGTGTCGCTCAAGCAGCAGATTCTGGGGACGATCGAGTCCGTCACGGAGCCGTGTACGGTGCTTGCCTCTACAACGTCGACCCTTCCGATCACCACCCTGGGTTCGAAACTTGCACGACCGGAGAGCTTCATCGGAATGCACTTCTTTTCACCGGTCGACCGGATGCCGTTGGTGGAGACGGTCGTCGGTGCGTGCACGTCGCAGGCTACGGTCGACGCCGCCCTCGATTGCGTACGGAGACTCGGGAAGACGCCGATCATTGTGCGCGACAGTCGAGGATTCTTCACGAGTCGCGTGATGGAGCGCTACCTCGACGAGGCGATAATTGCGGTCGGGGAAGGCATCGATCCGGACATCGTCGAGCGCGCAGCGACCGCCGCCGGATATCCGGTGCCTCCGCTCCAACTTCTCGACGAGATCACGTTGACGCTCAATCGTGCAGTGCAGCGCGAGAACCGCCTGGCAGCCGAAGCGGCCGACGAGCCCTGGCACGGATCGGATGCCGATCGAGTCCGCGACCGGATGCTCGACGAGCACGGCCGCGGTGGACGGTCGGCGGGGCGCGGTTTCTACGATTACGACTCCACGGGAGCGCGTCTGGGGCTGTGGCCCGGTCTTCGCGACACGTTCGGTCCACCGCGGAGTATTCCGGTCGAGGACATGCGCGACCGGTTGCTGTTCATCGAGGTCATCGAAGCACTACGGTGCCTCGACGAAGGTGTCGTCCGATCCGAGGCCGACGCGGATGCCGGGTCCGTACTGGGCATCGGATTTCCTGCTGAGACTGGCGGAGTCGTGTCGTTCGTCCGTTCCTGTTCGGGCGGTCCCGAACAGTTCACGACTCGCGCCCTCGAACTCGCCGCCAGATACGGCGACCGTTTCGTCCCACCGCCACAGAGCTCGTAAAGCACAAGATCAACCGGAGTACCCATGACATACGTAGTCACTCAAGCCTGCTGCAACGACGCGACGTGTGTCGCCGTGTGTCCGGTGAACTGCATTCACCCGACTCCCGACGAAGCGCAGTACGCGCGCACCGAAATGCTGTACATCGACCCGGACGCCTGCATCGATTGCGGCGCATGCGCCGATGTGTGTCCGGTGGAGGCGATCGTCCCCGACAGTGATCTCACGCCGGAAACCGAGATCTACAAGGATCTCAACGCCGCGTACTTCCTGGGTAACCCCACCGTATCCGGACCGAGCGAGATCCCGCCCGAACCGGTCGTCGCGACCGAGCGGCCCGAGCCGCTCCGGGTGGCGATCGTGGGTTCGGGGCCTTCCGCGTTCTACGCCGCCGAAGAGTTGCTGAAGCGTCGCGACATCGACGTGGAGGTCTCGATGTTCGAGCGGCTCCATGTCGCTGGTGGGCTCGTTCGCTTCGGCGTCGCTCCCGACCACCAGACGACGAAGGCGGTCGAGCGGGTGTTCACCCGTACGGCGGGCCGGAACGGTTTCCGTGCGTTCTTCGGCGTGGAGGTCGGCCGGGACATCGGTGTCGACGAACTGCTCGATCACCATCACGCAGTGATCCATGCAAGTGGCGCCTCCGACGACCGGAAGCTCGGAATCCCGGGGGAAGACCTACCCGGTAGCTACGCCGCACGCGAATTCGTCGCGTGGTACAACGGGCACCCCGACTTCGCGGACCGCACATTCGACCTGTCGGGACGTCGCGCCGTCGTGGTCGGCAACGGTAACGTCGCCTTGGACGTCGCTCGGATCCTGGCGCGGGATCCGGAGCTTCTCGTTCCGGGCGACATAGCCGAGCACGCCTTGGACGTGCTGCGAAAGAGCGCGATCGAGGAGGTCGTCGTACTCGGACGGCGTGGTCCGGAGTACGGAGCGTTCACGACGCCGGAACTACTCGCGTTGGGATCGCTGCCCGAGGTGGACGTGACCGTCCACGGCGGATATCAGGCTCCTGAGGATGCTTCGATCAAGTTGAGGACAATCGCCGAGTATGCGCGGCGCGTCCCGCAGCCGGGCCGCCGGAAGATCACCTTGAGGTTCAACGCTGCTCCACAAGAGATCTTCGGCGACAGCCACGTCGAGGGTCTGCGGATTTCTCCCTACGACGCCGCCGGTGCGGACGAGGTCCTCGCCAGTTCGCTGGTCCTGCGTTCGGTGGGATACCGGGGACGCCCGATTCCGGGACTGCCCTTCGACACCGATCGCGGAACCGTGCCGAATGTTGCCGGGCGCGTCGTCGATTCGGTCGAGGGTCGTCCGGTACCGGGCCTGTATGTCGCGGGCTGGATCAAACGCGGGCCGACGGGGGTCATCGGAACCAATAGGTACTGCGCGGCCGAAACCGTCGAGGCGATCCTTGCCGATCACGACGGGATGCGTCTCGCGTCGCCGAGTCGAACCGTCGACGAGTTGGCCACCGTCATCGGATCACGTTGTCCCGATTCGTTCGGTTTCGACGGCTGGCGGCGGATCGATCGGCACGAACGTACCGAGGGTCGCCGTCGTGGCCGGGCTCGCCACAAGTTGGTCGACGTCGACGCGATGCTCGCGGTTGCGCAGGGCGCATCCGCAGATCGATACTTGCCCCATTAAACAACGACCTTTAGATTTAACGGGCGGATGTGACACGCGGCATCCGGTCCTTCTCGACGCCCGCGATCGACGACCCCGAATCCCTGGAGGCTTACATGAGCGGCACAGTTGTAGATGCTTTGACCTACTGGGCCCGGTCGAAGCCGGACATGACCGCGATCGACTTCGCCGGTGACAGTGTCACCTACGCCGAGTTGTCCCGGTGGGCGGACGGGGTCGCTCACGACATGGCATCGCGTGGCGTAACACGTGGCGATCGGGTGAGCGTCGTCGGCGCCAACAGTCTCGAATGGGTGGTGGCGGCGCTCGGTGCCATGAAGGTCGGCGCTATCGCCGTGGGGTTCAACCATCGGATGGTTGCGCGGGAACTCGATGCCCTCATCGAGAGCTGTGAGCCGACCGTCGTGTATTGCGAGGAGGCGCTTCTCCCTCGGCTCGAGGACGTGCAGAAGGGGCGCAATACATTCACGATCGCAGTGTTCGAGAAGGACGTGACTCCGCTGCGCGGCGGTGAGCACGCGCCCTTCCGCACTCCCGTCGTCGAACTCGACGATCCCACCGCCATCGTGTTCACCAGTGGCACCACCGGAACGCCCAAGGGCGTCATCTTCACCCATGCCACGATCGCCGGCGAGATGCACGAATGGCACCTGGCGGAGCCGATCGAGCCCAATGGATTGCGCCCCGTCCTCGTACTTCCGCTGTTCAGCGCGGCCGGAATCATCTGGGGTATCTCCCGCGTCGTCCTTCACGGTGGAACTCTCTTCCTCCAGCCGGGATTCGACCCGGCGGCGGCGTTGCGTGTGCTGACCGAGAACAAGGCCAATACGCTCACCGGGCCGCCGATTCTCTTCGAGCAGATCGCGAAGGCCCCCGGCTTCACGGAGTCGGATCTGAGCCACATGATCACGGCGCATGTCGGCGGTGCCCGAGTCCCGGTGGATCTGCTGGGTAAGTGGCAGGCGCAGGGTGTCGCGCTGCGACAGATCTACGGACAGACCGAGATCGGGGGCACTGCGACGGCAATGCCGCGCGAGGAGGCCGCCCAGCATCCCGACAAGTGTGGTTGGGGCAGCATCTTCACCAAGATTCGCGTGGTCGATCCCGAGGGCAACGATCTTCCGCCCAACGAAACCGGTCAGATCCTGTTGCGCGGCCCCGGCATGATGCCGGGTTACTGGCGTAACGAGGAAGCCACCCGTGCCGCTCTCGTCGATGGTTGGCTCCAGACCGGTGATCTCGGCAAACTCGACGAGAATGGCTACCTCACGTACGTGGACCGGCTCAAGGACATGATCATCTCGGGCGGAATCAACATCTCGCCCGCAGAGATCGAGGCCGTCATCAACCAGATTCCCGGTGTCGATGAGGTCGCTGTGATCAGCGTGCCCGACGCCAAGTTCGGTGAGACCCCTGCCGCGTTGGTGCGCACAGAAACCGACATGAAGGAATCCGAGATCATCGCGTTCTGCAACGAATATCTCGCCGACTACAAGGTGCCGCGCTACATCGTCTTCATGGACGAACCGCTGCCCCGGATGCCGAGCGGAAAGATCGCGAAGCGTCAGTTGCGTGAGACTTTCGCGGACCTTCCCGACAACTACGAGAAAGTTCGGTGACCCCGTGACGAATCAGCCGAAAGTAGCCATTGTTACCGGAGGAGGGCGAGGTATCGGCGCGGCCGTCTCGCGTCGCCTCGCAGCCGACGGGTTCGCCGTCGCGGTGAACTATTCACGCAGTGCACGCGACGCCGAGGACGTGGTCGCGAAGATCGTCGCGGACGGAGGGCAGGCCGTCGCGATCCAGGCCGACATCTCCCGAGCTGCCGACGCGGAACGGCTCGTCGCCGAGACCACCGCACAGCTCGGCGCTCCCACCGTACTGGTCAACAATGCGGGAATGAACAAGGCCGGCGCTGCCCGCAAGCAGACCCCTGAGGACTTCGACGAGGTCGTCGCGGTCAACCTCAACGGCGCGTTCTACTGCACACACTTCGCCCTTCCTGCAATGTACGAAGCGGGCTGGGGCCGAGTGGTATTCGTGAACAGCCCGTCCGGTGGACGTAGGCCTGCCCCCGGGATGAGCGCCTATTCCGCTGCGAAGGCGGGCCTCGTGGGAATGGCCAAGACCATGGCGCAGGAGGTGGCTCGTCGCGGGATCACGGTCAACTGCGTGATGCCGGGGTTCGTCGCGACCGACATCGTGTCGTCGGGCGGCGAAGCGGGCGTGGAAGTCCTCACGAAGCAATGGCCGTCCATCCTGCCGGAATCGATTGCGTCGACCGTGTCGTTCCTCGTGAGCGACGACGCCGCCGACGTATCCGGTGAGGAGATCGGTGTGTGGAGGGGCGGCCCGGTGGGCATCTGACTCCCGACAACGGCAACGGCCCATGACGTTTCGCTCGTCATGGGCCGTTTGTCGTCTCGGGGACGAGCGCGGACCCCAACCGGTGCCGCTGACCATCGACCTGGCGGAAACGCAACGAAGGTGGGTCCCGGTCGCACGACCGGGACCCACCTTCGAACTTTCTGTTACACCGACGCAGGCACTCTGTCGTCGCCCGGCGTCGCGACCGCCGGCCGGTTGCGGGACAGGAATGTTGCCGCGAAGCCGAGGAGCGAGACGATGCAGATCAACAGGCTGAGCCACACCGTGGTGTCGTCGAAGGCCAAGGCGACTGCGATCATCGGGACGAAGGCGGCACCGAGTGCGTTGCCGGCCTCGCGTCCCAGTCCGAGCCCGCTGTAGGCGTGCTTGGTATGGAACAGTTCGATGACATATGCCCCCATCGGGCCGAAGATGGCAGCCACGCCGACGCCGTTACCGAGCGCCATGACCGCCCAGAACAGCAGTGGCGGGGTGCCGATGCCGGAGAGCAGCGAGATACCGATCCATGCGAACACGGCGCTGTACAGGAACCCGAACATGATCACGGGCGCGCGTCCGACCCGGTCCGACAACGACCCGAAGAACGGAATCAGAATGCCGTTCGCCAACTGCGCGGCAATCAGGCCGACCAGGACCTCGGTACCGCCGTAACCCAGCTGGTTGGTGCCGAAGGTACCCATGAACACGATGTAGAAGTAGCCGATGCCGGTCTGACCGATGGTCATCACGAGTACGGTCAGAAGGGCACGCGGCTGTTGCCGGATCACGTCGAGGAGTGGACTCTTCGAGACGGTCTTGTTCTCCTCGATCTCCCGGAAGGCGGGTGTCTCGGGCAGGCTGCGGCGCAACCAGAGGCCGTAGGCGAGAATGCCGACGCTGCACAGGAACGGGATACGCCAGCCCCAGGAGAGGAAGGCTTCCTGGGACATCATGGCCGACACCACGAGCAGGGACAGTGTTCCGAGCACACCACCGAGAGCCGCTCCCATGCCGGGTAGTGAGCCCATCAGGCCTTTCTTCTTCTCAGGTGCGAACTCGACCGCGACCAGCGCGGCACCTCCGTATTCGCCGCTGGCGCCGATTCCCTGGAGAATTCGCAGGAAGACCAGCAAAGCCGGTGCAAGCCAGCCGATCTGGGCGTAGCTCGGCAGGAAACCGACGAGTAGCGTTGCCACGCCCATCAGAATCAGGGTGAAGACCAGGATCTTCTTCCGGCCGAGACGGTCGCCGAGACTGCCGAGGATCACACCGCCGAGTGGACGAACCAGGAAGCCGACCGCGAAGGTGCCGACCGCCTGCAATGTGCCGAGGAACGGACTCGAGCCGGAGAAGAACACGCTGGCGAATACCACGGACGCCGCTGAGGCGTAGAGGCTGAAATCGTAGTACTCGAGAAGGGTGCCTACGAAGGCCGCGCGGCTCGCCTTGCGGGAATCCGCTCGCGAACGCCCGGGCACGTCGCCCGGGGCGCCCGGTGCAGCGGAAGTACGTTCGGTCATGCGAAACCTCGCAATGTGAATGGTGGGCAACAGCCCGGACGATATGGTGACGACGAGCACACTAAGCTATAGGCATTAGATTTGTCTATTCGGTTTCACGGGGCACAACGTCGACGTTGATGCCGGTGAGCTGTGACTGGTTGCTGATGATGTCGTATCCGTCTCGACCGACCGGCGCGAGGTGATTTACGTTGACGCCGGGGTGATGTCGTGCCACATTCAGGCTACGGGCGCGCTGCCCCCACCCGTGTGTCATGGCGACGACTCCGGGCTTGAGTGCCGTGTCGTATGCCAGGACTGCGTCGAGTGAGCCGTAGCGGTTGTGGACGGTGACACAGTCGCCGTCCAGCAGGCCGCGACGCTCGGCGTCGATCGGGTTCATCCATAGTGGATTCTGTTGATGTGGAACTTGTTTGAACACAGAAATGTTGTGAAGCCAGCTGTTCACCATGTACGGGGTGCGTCGCGTGATCAGCTTGAGCTGATCAGGACTCTCTCCCGACAACTCGGTGAAGATATCCTCTGCCGTGCGGTATGCACGACGGAAGATGCTGGGGCAGCAATCCATCAGACCGTCGTCGTGTTGCACCGCAATTGTGAACACATGGGAGGGGACGGCCTCGGGCAGCACCGCGGTCTGACTCGGCATATCCTTCAGGGCTTCGATGCTCAGTCCGGCGCCGCGCATGGCCGCATCCGCGTTGGCGAGCGGATCGGGATCGGGATTGTCGAGTATCGTCTCGACCCCCATCTCCTGCTGGATGCGCGACAGGATCCACCAGTCGTCGCGACGTTCACCCTTGGGTGCCACCACTGCCGGGGTGTACTGCACGTAGGGTTCCATCGCGACCCCCATCGTGTTCAGGAAGTTGACGTCTTCGTGCTCGAGCCAATCTGTCGCGGGCAGAACGTAATCCGAGATATCGCCGGTCACTGTTCGGTACAGGTCGATCGTCACGATCAATTCCACGTCGTTCAGGGCGCGGCGAAGGTGCTCCTCGCCTCCCACCGACAACAGTGGGTTCCCGGAGATGACGATCAATGCACGAATCGGGTCGTCCGGATTCTCGATGTACTCGGACAGCCGGGCGGCGGGAAGATCTCCGCTGACCGTGCGGATCTCGCCGAGATGGTTCTCGAAGAACGGATTCTCGCGCTTGCGTTTCGAGTTCTGTACCACGTCGGCCATTCCGCGGGAGTAGATGTTTCCACCGCGCCGTCCGAGATTGCCGGAGAACAGGCTGATCATGTTGAGCATCCAGTACGCGAGTGCGCCCTGTCTGCCCTGGTTGACACCCGTCGCCATGTAGATGCTGGCGGTGGGCGCGGCGCAGAAGTCGTGTGCAACCTCTCTGATGGTGGCGACGTCGATTCCGGTGACTGCCGCGACCCGCTCGGCGGGGTACTTCGCCACGAAGTCGACGAGTTCGTCGATGTTGCGCGCGTGCTTTTCCACTGCCGCGCGGTCGTAACCGATACGGAAGACGATCTCGTGCAGAAGTGCAGCGAGAAAATAGAAGTCGGTGTCGGGTCTGATCAGCAGCACGTCGCCCGTGTCCGGGTTCGACGACTCGATCTTGCGCGGATTGACGAACAGGACCGTGCCGCCGCGCTTCTTCACCGCTTTGATCTTGGCCATCGGGTCCGAGATGTGTATGAGCGTCATGTGCGAGACCTGCGGATTGCTGCCCAGGCACAGGAAGTAGTCGGTGTGCAGCAGGTCCGGGATCGGATGAGCCATCGAAGCGCCGTAGATCGCCTCGCTTGCAGCGTACTTGGCTGACGTATCCTGGGTGCCCGCACTGAATCGCATGCGGGTATCGAAGCCGCGTGCAATTGCTGCGGCATTGGCGTAGTACGTGCCGTTGAATGCCGACGGGTTGCCTTGATAGACGGCCAGCGCGTTGCGTCCGTGTCGGCGGCGGATGTCTCCGAGGGCGTCGGCGATCTCGCGCACCGCGTCGTCCCAGTCGATCGGCACGAAATCGCCGACGTCCTCGTCGCGAGGGTTCGTGCGTTTCACAGGGCGATCGAGCCGGTCCGGATCGTTGTGGACCTCGAGAAAGTGCACGCCCTTGTGGCAGGAGAAACCCTTGTGAACCGGGTGGTCTTTGTCGGGCTGCAGTCGGACCACCTGTTCGTCCCGCACATCGGCGACCAGACCACAGGCCGGCTCGCAGATACGGCAGAACGTGTGTATTCGTCGCGTGCCCTGATCAACCACCGATACTCCCGTACTCCGTTGGTTCGGAACCGAAAAGACCGGGCCTGCGGTCAGTGGGCGGATGCCCTGCCGGATGCGGCCCGCGCCTCCTCCAGATAGTTGGACGGCCATTTCTTACCGAGGGTGAGCCCGCCGTCCACACCGAGCGACTGTCCGGTGACGAACGCCGAGTCGTCGGATGCGAGATAAGCGGCGGCATACGCAAGGTCCTCGGGTTCGCCGGCCCGGGGGATGGGCTGGAACTTGCCGAGGCTCCGGCGCACGGCTTCGACGCTGCGATCGAGGGCTTCGTCCTCGAGTCCTGCTCCGTGACCCACGATCCGGGTGGCGACGCCTCCCGGAACGAGAGCATTGACGCGAATACTGAATTCTGCGAGTTCCACCGCAGCGGTTCGCGTCAACTGCAGCACCGCGGCTTTCGCTGCGCTGTACGGATGGGGCCCGAATCCCGTGCGCACACCGGCAACGCTCGAAACGTTGACGATGCTGCCCGAGCCCTGGTCGCGCATCACGCGCGCGGCGTGCTTGGTCCCGAGGAACGCGCTGCGTGCAAGCACGGCGAAGCCGTCCTCCCATTCCTCGAGGGAGGTGTTCTCGAGGAAGGTCCACGCGCCGACCCGCCCGGCATTGTTGACCATGCAGTCCAGTCGTCCGAATCGGTCGACGGCGAGCGCCACTGCCGCCGCGACGTCCGACTCCTCCCGGACATCGGTGTGTATGTAGATGCCATGCTCGCCGAGTTCGGCGGCTACGGCTTCGCCACGGGAGTCGTCGATGTCGGCGACGACGACACGGGCGCCACGCTCTGCGAATATGCGCGCAGTGGCGGCGCCGATCCCGCTGGCCGCGCCTGTGACCACGGCTACCTTGCCGTCGAGGGTCGTCATCATCGGCTCCTTCGATTGCGTTCCGGTTCTCCGGGGCTTAATCTAAAGCCATTAGCCTCTGCCTGTCGAATCCGTCACATCTGGGAGATTGTGTGTCCGATGCGAAACTGGTCCTGACCGAACGGCCGCGTCCGGGCATTCTGCTCGTCCGGCTCAATCGTCCGGACGAGCTCAACGCCATGAACGTCGACCTCATCGATGCAGTACACGACGTGCTCGACGAGGTGCGCGACGATTCGAATACTCGCGCGATCGTCCTCACCGGCGAAGGACGCGCCTTCTGTGCAGGACTGGACCTGCGCGGATACGGGACGCCGCAGGGCGCTACGGAGGGTGAGGGCCGCGCCCAGATCGGATTGCGGGTGCAGAAGCACATCGCGGGTCTCGTCGACGCCTTCCGCAGCACCCGTGCCCCCATCATCGCGGCCGTCAACGGCGCAGCCGCCGGCGGAGGGATGTCGCTGGCACTCATGGCCGACATCCGCATTGCGTCCGAGGCCGCGGTCTTCCACGCCGCATTCATCCGCCGAGGCCTGTCCAACTGCGACATCGGGATGAGCTGGCTGCTACCGCGGATGATCGGTTTCTCCCGAGCCGCGCAGATCATGCTCACCGGACGGTCCATCGACGCGGCCGAGGCTGAGCGCATCGGGCTCGTCTCGTCCGTCGAACCGGCCGACTCTCTGCTCGAGACCGCGCTCGACACCGCCGACGCGATCGCCCAGAACAGCCCGTTCGGGGTCTGGATGACGAAGGAAGTCATGTGGTCGAACCTCGAATCGCCGAGCATGCGTGCAGCGATCGACCTCGAGAACCGCACCCAGATTCTCAGCTCGCTCACGCGGGACCACCGGGAGGCCGTCGTGTCGTTCCTCGAGAAGCGCCCGCCCGAGTTCAAGAACCACTGATCGACATCTGTCGGCGCGAGTCGTCGACACACGGCACAAAGCGATGAGGGTCGAATGAAAGTAGGAGTTGCTGCCGGCTACTGGGGCTCCGGCCCGCCACGGCACGTCGAACGGATACTCACCGAGGCGGAGGCGCTCGGCGTCGACAGCTTCTGGACGGCGGAAACGTACGGGTCCGATGCGTTGACGCCCCTCGCCTGGTGGGGAGCCCGGACATCCACCATCAAACTCGGTACGTCGGTGTGCCAGATGTCCGCGCGCACCCCTACGGCGCTCGCCATGGCGGCCCTGACGCTCGACCATCTCAGTGGTGGGCGCGCGATCATCGGGATCGGGGCGTCGGGACCGCAGGTCGTCGAAGGCTGGTACGGGCAGCCGTACCCGCGCCCCCTCGAACGCACCCGCGAATACATCGAGATCATGCGCAAGGTGTGGGCACGCGAGGAACCGGTCACCTATTCGGGACGGCACTACCAATTGCCGTTCCCGGGCGGAGCGGGGCTGGGGAAGCCGCTCAAGTCGATCGTCCACCCGCTTCGCAACGACATCCCGGTTTATATGGGCGCCGAAGGACCGAAGAACGTCGCGCTCGCCGCCGAGATCGCCGACGGCTGGACTCCCTTGTGGTTCTCACCCAAGAGTGACGACTTCTACCGAAAGGCTCTCGCCGAGGGCTTCGGCCGCGTCGGCGCGCGCCGCACCCAGGACGATTTCGAGATCGCCAACGTGTGCTGGCTCGTCGAGAACGACGATGTGGAGAAGGCGGCTTCCCGGCTCAAGCCGACGATCGCGCTGTACGCCGGCGGCATGGGTGCCAAGGACGCCAACTTCCACAACGATGTGTTCGTGCGCATGGGATGGGGCGAGGCCTGTGCTGAGATCCAGGAGCTCTATCTGAGCGGCCGTCCCGACCTCGCAGCGCAGGCCGTGCCGACCGAGATGGTCGAGGATGTGGCTCTGGTCGGCCCCGCCGACAAGATCATCGAAGAGATCGAAACCAAGTGGAAGCAGACCTGCCTCACCACTCTCATTCTCGGTGGGTGGCCCAAGCCGGAGAACCGCGAGCGAATTCTGGAGGCTGTGCAATCGTGAGTTCGGATCCGAGAACGCCGATCCTGGTAGGAAGCGGCCAGATCTGCGAACGTGACGGCGGTGTGGAGCCGATCGAACTGATGGTGCGCGCGGCGCGTGCCGCCGCGGCCGATGCCGGAGCGGAGAAACTGCTCGAACTGGTCGATTCGGTGCGTGTCGTCGGCTTGTTGTCGTGGCGGTACCGCGATCCGGGCGCACTCGTCGCCGAGCGCATCGGAGCAACCGTCCGGCACACCGGTTACTCCGGGAACGGCGGCAGCACGCCGCAGGTCTTCGTCAACGGTGCCGCCGAGGACATCGCTGCGGGCCGGGCGGACGTGGTGCTCATCGGTGGCGCCGAATCCTGGCGGACCCGCACGAAGATGCGAGCACAGAAGCTTCGTCCCGAGTGGACTGTGCAGGACGAGTCGATACCTGCTGCCGAGATCATGGTGACCGACGTGCCGATGGAGGCGGAGAGCGAGCGGCGGATCGGTCTCGACCGGCCGTCGTACGTCTACCCGCTCTTCGAGCAGGCGCTCCGCATCTCGGCGGGACGTTCGATCGAGGCGCATCGGAAATTCATCGGTGACCTGTGGGCCCGGTTCAGCGACGTCGCGGCGACCAACCCGAACGCATGGGTGCAACGCACGTACACCGCCGACGAGATCGCAGTGCCATCCCCTGACAACCGGATGATCTCGACGCCCTACACGAAGCTGCTCAATTCGAACAACATGGTCGATCAGAGCGCGATGCTGCTGATGTGTTCGGTCGAGGTCGCGACGCGACTCGGAATCCCGCGGGAGAACTGGGTCTTTCCCCAGGCCGGCACGGAGTCGCACGATACCTACGCAATCGCGGAGCGGTATGCGCTCGACGAGTCTCCCGCGATCCGCATCGCGGGGGCGCGTGCGCTGGAACTCGCGGGTATCGGCATCGACGACGTCTCGTACGTCGATGTGTACTCGTGCTTCCCGTCGGCAGTGCAGGTCGCGGCGAACGAACTCGGTCTCGCATCGGACGATCCGGCCCGGCCGCTGACCGTCACGGGTGGGCTCACCTTCGGAGGCGGCCCGTGGAACAACTACGTCAGCCATTCGATTGCGACCATGATGAACCGGTTGCGCGAGTCTCCCGGTGTGTACGGTCTCGTGACCGCCAACAGCGGGTATCTGACGAAGCACGCGATGGGTGTGTATCGCACCGAGCCGCCCGCAGGCGGATTCCGGCGCGTGGACGTGCAGGCAGAAGTCGATGTCGAGCCGCGGACCCGGGCGCTGATCGCGTACGAAGGACCGGCGACCGCGGAATCGTGGACGGTGGCCTACGGACGTGACGGTTCTCCGGAACGGGGTTTTCTCGCCGCTCGAACCCCAGCAGGTGAACGCACCCTCGCCACCTCGACGGACACCGCCGATCTCGAACGTCTGGCATCGGACGATGTTGCTGGTCAACGGGTCGATATCGCCGAAGACGGACACTTCCGTCTCGGGTGACGTTGACGAGCATTATCTAACGACATAAGGTTAATTCCAGTGGTGGGCGCGCGGTCCACGGCCGATGAACGAGGAGGGTGCAATGTCGGTTGAAGAATTCCGGATCCTGTACACGCAACACGTGGGCTACGTGGCCGACGGCGACATGAAGGCCGCACTCGCCGACATGGTTCGCGAGAACATTCCCCAGGTCTTCGAGGGTGTCGACAGTCCGCGCGAGGCACCGAAGAGCTTCGAGATCAAGGACGTCCGTGCGGAAGGCGACCTCATGGTGGGCGAAACCGTCTACGACATGGGTGACCGCACAATCGGATTGCGCTCGATCTGGGAGCTCCACGACGGACGCTGGCTCGCCGCGAAACTGGAGAACTTCCCGACCGAAACGGAAGCGAACGCATGACAGGCACGGAAATTGCTACCGAGCCGTGGGGCCCGACGCCGGACGGACTGGACAGACCGTACTGGGACGGACTCCTCGCCGGTGAACTGAGACTTCAGCGCTGCACGGACTGTCGCACCTGGATATGGGGCCCCCAGGCCATCTGCGGCAACTGCCACAGCTTCGACATCGGGTGGGAAACCGTCGAACCCGTCGGCACCGTGTACAGCTGGAATCGCAGTTGGTACCCGTACATGGAGGAATACGCGGATCGCATTCCATACGTGTCCGTCCTCGTCGAACTACCGCACGCTGACGGCCGACGGGTGCTCGGCATCCTCACCGACGACATCGACGCGGACCCGAAAATCGGCGACCCGGTCGTCGGCGTCCTGGAGCGGGCCGAGGGTGCAACCTGGCCGCTGCTGCGCTGGCACCGGAAGAACGAAACCGCAGAGGGAGAACAGTGATGAGCGCCAACATCATGCGCGGCGCAGCTGCGGTGGTCGGAATCGCCGAGCAGCACTACCGTCGCGGCGAAGCTCCCCACAGCGAGAAGCGCATGACCCTCGAGGTCATCCTGGCCGCCTGTGCCGACGCCGGCATCAATCCTCGTGAGATCGACGGGTTCGTCTCCTACGCGGGTGGAGCCAACGACGGCGCCATCATCGGCGGGGCTCTGCTGATCGACGAACTGCGCTGGTCGAACATGATGTGGGGCGGCGGCGGCGGTAGCGTCGCAGCCGCCATCACCAATGCGGCCACCGCGATCGCTGCCGGACAGGCCGATTGCGTCGTCGTGTATCGGGCTATGTCGCAGGAAGATACCGGCCGGCTCGGTTACGCGAAGTACCACTACGGCAGCCACTTCCTCGCCCACGGCGTCGGTTCGCCCGCGCAGATCTGCGCGATGCGTACCCAGCGGATGCTCGAACACGGTGGGGTGCCGCGCTCGGCGATGCGTGCGCTCGTCCTCGCGTCGTACCGGCACGCGCAGAACAACCCGACAGCACAGGGCTACGGGCGGCCGCTCGACGAAGAGACCTACGAGAAGTCCAGGTTGATCGCGGAACCGTTCCACCTGTTCGACTGCTCCCGCGAAAGCGACGGTGCGGTTGCGCTCGTGCTGGTCTCCGCCGACCGGGCCAAGACACTCCGCCCCGATCCTGCCTACCTGCTGGCCGGTGCGCAGGGCGCTCCGGGCGGTTACTCGGAACTGATCGACAACGATCTCGACGAGCAGTACATGAGCGCCGGCTTCGGGCCGGCCAACAACGGAAAGCCCGGCGTCGCCGAAAGACTCTGGGCAGCAGCTGGTCTCGGACCGGACGATGTCGATGTGGCACAGGTTTACGAGAACTTCAGCGGACCGGCCGTCGCAGCACTGATCGACCACGGCCTGTGCCCACCGGGCGAAGCCGCCGGCACCTTCATGACTGTCGACAACCTCGTCGCTCCGACCGGAAAGCTGCCGATCAACACCAGCGGTGGCAACCTCGCCGACTCGTTCATCAACGGCCTGAACCTCGCGGTCGAGGCGGTACGACAGATTCGCGGGACCTCCACCAACCCGGTGGAAGGCGCGAAGACCTCGTTGTTCATCGGTGGGCCGATGGCGCCGCTCGTCAGCTCGGTGCTGTTCGGCCACGAAGACACCCTCTGACCCTCGGCTCGACCCCTGCGGAAGGCACGGCATGCACAACAACGACACGAACCTCGACAGGAACGAACTCTTCATCGGCGGACGCTGGGTGGCACCGAAGTCCGGCGCCACGGTGGATGTGATCGAGGCGGCGACCGAGAAGGTGCTCGGCACCGCCGCCCTCGCATCCGAGACCGATATCGACGAGGCGGTTGCGGCTGCTCGCGGTGCCCTCCGCGGCCCGTGGGGTGCACTCACCAACGGCGAGCGCGCCGATCTTCTCGACAAGTTCGCGGCGGCCCTGAAATCCCGGGGACGCGATACGTCCCGGCTCGTCAGCCGCGAGAACGGTATGCCGATCGCCCTCTCCGGAGGGGTCAACGGCTTCGGGCCCGCGGCGATGGTGTCGTACTACGCGGGGTTGATCCGTGACGCGTCGAACGAAGACGTCCGTCCCAGCGCGTTCGGTGGCCGCACCGTCGTGCGTCGCGAGCCGGTGGGTGTGGTCGCCGCGATCACGCCGTGGAACTATCCGCAGCCGCTCGCCGCGATGAAACTGGCACCGGCACTGGCGGCAGGGTGCACGGTGGTGCTCAAGCCGGCACCCGAGACCGCGCTCGATGCGTTTGCGTTCGCCGAGGCGGCGGTGGAAGCGGGGTTGCCCGAGGGAGTCGTCAACATCGTCCCGGCGGGTCGTGAGACCAGTGCGTACCTCGTGGAGCATCCGGGTGTCGACAAGGTCGCGTTCACCGGGTCCACGGCTGCCGGACGTGCCATCGGCGAGGTGTGCGGGCGTCTGCTGCGTCCGGTCACCCTCGAGCTCGGAGGAAAGTCGGCAGCGATCGTCACCGAGCAGGCCGATCTCGATGTGTTCGCGAAGAACCTGCTCGAGGTGTCGCTGGTGAACAACGGCCAGACCTGCCACGCGAGCACTCGAATCCTCGCTCCGCGGTCGCGTTACGACGAGGTCGTCGACGTGGTCACCGACACCGTTCGGGCGTTGACGGTGGGCGATCCGCTGGACAAGAACACGAACATCGGCCCGTTGGTCTCGGCTGCGCAGCGTGATCGGGTGCTCGGGTACATCGAGTCCGGGCGTGCCGACGGTTACCGCATCACGGTCGGTGGCGGCGCCCCGTCCTCGCAGTCCACCGGGTGGTTCGTCGAACCGACCGTCTTCGCCGATGTCGACAACTCCGCGCGTATCGCGCAGGAGGAGATCTTCGGTCCGGTTCTGACGATCACGCCGTACGGTGACGAGAACGAAGCGGTCGCGATTGCCAACGATTCCGAGTACGGGCTCGGCGGCACCGTGTGGACCGCCGACGAGCAGCACGGTCTCGACCTCGCCGCGCGTATTCATACCGGAACGGTCGGAGTGAACTACTACGCCCTGGATCTGGATGCGCCGTTCGGTGGCGTGAAGTCTTCGGGGCTGGGCCGCGAGCTCGGTCCGGAGGGGCTCACCCCGTACTACACCGCGAAGTCCATCTATTTCGGAACCCGCTGATCGATCGCAGCCCGAGGGTTCCGCGCGAGCACACACGTTGGGAGCACACCATGGCACTACCTCTGCAGGACGTCCGGGTACTGGACGTGACGGACGGGTACGGCGACACCGCAGCACGATTCCTGGCGGATCTCGGTGCCGAGGTCGTGCGCGTCGAACTGCCGGGTGGCTCGACGACCCGATCGGCACAACCGGTGCGCAACGGTGTGAGCATTCCGTTCGCGCTGCGTAACGCGAACAAGCTCGGGGTCACCGTGGACCTGGACGACGACGAAGGGCGAGAGCGTCTGCGTGAGCTTGCCCGACGGTCCGACATCCTGATCGAATCGTTGTCACCGGGATATCTGGGCTCGCGCGGTGTCGGCGCTGCCGACCTCCGCCGGGTCAACCCTGCGCTGGTCGCCGTCTCGGTCACGCCGTTCGGCCAGAACGGCCCGTATCGTGACTGGGCCGCAACGGAATCCGTGTTGTATGCGCTCAGTGGCGTCTTGTCGCGTTCCGGAGAACCGGGTCACCCTCCGCTGCTCCCACCCTCCGGCCTCGTCGACGAGTCGGTGGGCGTCCACACCGCATGGTCGGCGCTGCTCGCCTACTACGACCGTTTGCACACGGGCGAAGGACAGACCGTGGACATCTCGGCGTTCGAGGTCATCGTGCACGGCTTCGATCCGGGGTTCGGTGTGCAGGGCTCGGCGGCTGCCGGGCGGTCCGAGGACTTCCCGCGTGGGCGGCCCGACGCGGCCAACTTCTATCCGGTCTACCGGTGCGCCGACGGGCAGGTGCGTATCTGCATTCTCGCGAAGCGGCAATGGCAGGCGATGTTCGAATGGCTCGGTAGGCCCGAGGAGTTCGCCGACCCGAAGTACGACACGATTCCCGCGCGCTTCGCGGCCTCGGACCGGCTCAACCCGCTCATCGAGGCACTGTTCGCGAACTACACCCGCGATCAGCTCGTTGTCGAGGGTGCAGCCCGCGGCATCCCCATCGGGGGGCTCAACACGGTGTCGGAGGTGCTCGAGACCGAGCATTTCGACGCGTCCGGCACCTTCGTCGACACCGAGATCGCCCCGGGGCTCGCGGCACGAATTCCGTCGGGCTACGCCAAGATCGACGGGCAGCGTGCCGGCTTCCGGTTCCGTGCGCCCGGTCTCGGTGAGCACAACGACGCGGTGTTCGACGCCGGCCGGGACGAATCCCGTGCGCCGGCGCCGGCCGCGAACCGGAAGGCCGGAACACGGCCTTTCGAAGGACTACGTGTCCTCGACATGGGTGTCGTGGTCTTCGGCGCCGAACTCGGCCGTCAGTTCGCGGACAACGGCGCCGACGTCATCAAGATCGAGAACTCCCATTTTCCCGACGGTCTCCGGCAATCCCGCCGCAAGGGCGCGCTGGCGGCGTCGGTGGCGTGGGGCCACCGCAACCGTCGCAGCATCGGACTGAATCTCCGTACTCCGGAAGGGATCCGGGTATTCAAGAAGCTTGCTGCCGAGGCCGACGTCGTTCTCGCGAACTTCAAGCCGGGCACCCTTGCTTCCATGGGGCTGTCCTACGACGAGCTCGCGGCCGTCAATCCGCGAATCATCGTCTCCGAGAGCAGCGCATTCGGAAGTGTCGGCCCGTGGAACACCCGTCTCGGATATGGTCCTCTGGTTCGGGCTGCATGCGGGGTATCGGCGCTGTGGCGCTACTCGGACGACTCGGACGGGCTGTGTGACGGTTCGACCGTGTACCCGGACCACATCGCCGGCCAGGTCACCGCGACCACCGTGCTCGCCAATCTCATCGATCGTCTTCGCACCGGCCGAGGCGCTGCAGTCGAAGTAGCGCAGGCCGACACCGCGATCGTTCAACTGGGCCACCAGCTGGTCGCCGAGCGTCTCGAGCCCGGATCGATCACTGCGCCGGGAAATTCGGATCCGTATTCGGCACCCTCCGGCGTGTTCCCCAGCGCGGGCGACGACGAATGGTGTGCCGTCACGGTTCGGGACGACGAGGACTGGCAACGCTTGTGCGTCGTGCTCGATCGGCCGGACCTTGCCGCGGACCCGCGCTTCGCGTCCGCCGGCGCCCGCATCGAGCATCGCGCGGAGGCCGACCGGATTCTGATCGACTGGCTCGCCGACCGCTCGCCGACCGAGGCGATGGAGACGTTGCAGGCGGCGGGTATACCGTCGGGCGCGATGGTGCGCCTGCCCGAATTGCTCACCAATCCGCAGCTCGTCGCTCGCGAGGCCTACACCGAACTCCACCACGAGCTACTACCGGACGCCCTGCCTACCGCCCGGAAGGTGGCACACTTCGAGACGCTTCCGGACTGGCCGCTGAAGCCGGCGCCGCTCCCGGGGCAGCAGACGCGCGAGATCTGCGAGGCGGTACTCGGGATGACTGCGGGCGAGGTGGATGCCCTCGTGCGTGACGGAGTGCTACAACCGCCGGCCGACGATCCTGCACTGTCGGCGGCTGCAACGACAGTCTGATCAGAACGGCGGACGTGGGAGGCTCGGTCCGGGGAGCGGCACCGAGCTCCGAACGGGCGCGAGGCAGGCCTACCGCGACGTACACGACGAAGAGGCGGACCACCACCGGTGGTCCGCCTCTCGTCGTCGGCACGGGCGGGTTTCCCCGGCGGGCCGCCTCCGTCCGGTGTCGAAATGCTCCCGAAGGGCTGCCGAGGGAATCGACAGGCACCGGATTACGGCGGATCGGATCTCGAACCTTGTCGAATCTATCTCCATTAGTTAATGTGTGACCTGAGCCACGGAGTGCCAGTCTTGGAACCACCTTGGTGTGCACCTCTCGGAGGTGACGCCGGGTGTGCCGACCCCCGTGTGCGCGACCGACTTGGCGAACGTAGAAGGGTCGACCGTGATGAGAGCGAAAACGAAACTCAACTGCCCGTGTGGCACCGCTGTCGCCGGTGCGGACGAGGATGATCTGGTAGTGAAAACTCAGGCTCACCTGCGCGAAGCTCATCCGGGAATGGAGTACTCCCGGGACGAGATCCTCTTCATCGCGTACTGATGTTTTACAAAAAACGATTGACGTATCACATAAATCGTATGTAGTGTGGATCACAGCCGATGCGGGTCCTGCGGACGTCCGTAGATGAGGCTTCGCGACAGTCCAAGTGAAAGTTCTTTTTGGACGGGCATATCCGCCGTCCATCTCACATTCGACACTGAGGGAGACCTGATGAAACTCGAAGGCAAGGTTGCGCTGATCACGGGAGCCGGTTCCGGCCTCGGCCGTGAAGCATCGCAGCTCTTCGCGTCCGAGGGCGCGAAGATCGCGGTGGTCGACATCGATCCCGAACGCGCAAAGGGCACGGTCGAGCTCGTCGAGAAGCAGGGCGGTTCTGCGATCGCAGTTACCGCAGACGTGCGTGTCGAGCAGCAGGTGATCGATGCCGTAGCGACCACCGTCGAGGCGTTCGGCAAGCTCGACATCGCGTGGGCCAACGCCGGAATCGTATCCCGCGGCGGCGTTCCCTCCGTTGCCGGTGGTGAGCACGTGGAGTTCCAGGACCTGACCGACGCCGATTGGCAGGACGTCGTCGGCGTGAACCTGTCCGGTGTCTTCTACACCGCGAAGGCGGCGGTTCCGCATCTGCGTGCCAACGGCGGCGGCGTAATTCTGGCGACGTCGTCGGCGGCGTCTTTCGTTGCCTACCACAGCATTGCGGCGTACTCCGCCACCAAGGCCGGCGTGAACGGAATGGTGCGGGGTCTGAGCCTGGATCTCGGTAAGTACGGCATCCGGGTGAACGCGATCGCCCCCACCCACGGCATGTCGCCCAACTTCCTGGCCCCCGCAGGTGCCCCTGTCGTGGGACAGTCCTACGAAGAGGTCTCCGGTCCGTGGGATCCGACGGTGTCGCCGATTCCGCTCAAGCTTCAGCGTCCGCCGTCACTGAAGGACAATGCGCGTGCCGCACTGTTCCTCGTCTCGGACGATTCGGCCTACATCAACGGTGTCACGCTGCCGACGACCGACGGCGGAACCCTGTCCCGCGTCGCGATGATGTTCCCCGAGGACGGCAACAACCCGCCGCCCATGGTAACCGGCGAGGAGTGATCGACATGACTGACCACGACACCGAAACATTGCGCGGCACACGCCGTCTCGTCGTGGATCGGTCGGTATGCGCCGGACACGGCTTGTGTTACAGCCGTTCACCCGAGGTCGTCGACTGTGACGATTCCGGCTATCCGGTGCTCCTGCACGACGTGCTGGAGCTCGACGAGCACATCGCGGCGGCCGAAGAGGCCGTCGCGGTGTGCCCCGAGCGGGCTCTGACACTCGAATCGGCCTGATCTTCAGAAAATACACTCCGCCAACAGGGAGTACGAAATGACCGTGACCGAGGGCCGGTCGACGCCCATCGTCGACTTCGATATCTATGACCCCTCTCTTGCGTATCCGGTGGACACCGTGCAGGAAAAGGTTGCCGAACTAGCGGCCAAGGGGCCTGTCGTCTACTCGACCGCGCACGGCGGACACTGGATCGTCACGCACTACAAGGAAGTTCACGACGTTCTCCGCAATCCGGAGATCTTCTCGAGCTTCCCGAACAATCTGGTGAACGCAGGCGACGGCAAGTTCATCCCGCTCGAACTCGATCCGCCGGAACACACCGCGTATCGGGTGGCGTTGCAACCGCTCTTCTCGCCGAATCGCATGAAGGCCCTGACGGAGCAGATCCGCTCGGTGGTCAACGAACTGCTCGACGGTTTTGCTGCGAAGGGCGAAGCGGAGTTCATCGCAGAGTTTGCCCACGAACTGCCGACGCGAGTGTTTCTCGCTCTGATGGACTGGCCGCTCGAGGACGCGCCCATGTTCACCGAAGCAACCGACATAGCGTTGATGGGCAAGCCGGGCGCGAGCGAGGAGGAATCCGCGCAGGCGCGCGCCGAAGCTGCGCAACAGATGTTCGCGTACTTCCAGAAGATCGTCGACGAACGTCGTGCGAACCCGGGAGACGACATCACGTCGGTTCTCATCCACTCCGAGATCGATCTCGCCGACGGCAAGCGGCTCCTCACGGATGAAGAACTCACCCGGATGTTCTTCCTGCTGCTCATAGCGGGGCTGCACACCGTGCAGGGCTCGCTGGCCTGGGCGATCATCCACCTGGTCAACCGCCCGGACCAGCGCGCTGCGCTCATCGCGGACGAGGGGTTGATTCCCAGCGCGGTGGAGGAGATTCTGCGTATCGAGGCGGCCGTGATCATGGGCCGGCGCGCAACGCGTGATGTCGAACTCGGTGGCGCGCAGATCAAGGAGGGCGACCAGCTCATCGTGATGCTGTGCTCGGCCAACCGTGATCCCGAAGAGTTCGACGACCCGAACACGCTCGATCTGGAGCGGAGCCCCAACCGTCACCTGTCGTTCGGTGCCGGTCCGCATCGTTGCCTGGGATCGCACCTGGCCCGGCTCGAACTGTCGATCGCATTGGAAGAACTGCATCGTCGGATTCCCGACTACGACCTCGTCGAGTCCGATCCGCCGATACTGCATGCATCACAGGTCCGCGGATGCATGCGGCTCCCCATCAAGTTCACACCTTCGGCCTGACCCGCTGACTCCGTACTGCCCGGTCGGTGCGGCGCCCGATCACCCTTTGCGTGGACGGACGCCGCACCGGTCGGCATTTCGAAGGATGTTCTGCCAGGACCGTTCATGATCCCCACTGAACTCGTCGTTTGCGTCCGATTGCCGATCACCTTCACCGAGCGCCTGACCGGCCGTAGGGCCGACGAACTCCGGCCATACGCCACGAAGAGGGGCCCGACCAGGTTGTCGGACCCCTCTTCGAGATGTTTGTATGTCAGGTCGTGGGCACGGCGACGTCACCGCACCTTGTCGTAGGTGTCGGCGATGTCCTTGTATTCGTCGCGAATGTCGGCCTTGGAGATCTTGCCACTGGCCAAACGTGGCAGCGGTGACGATCGAAGCACGACAAATCGCGGCACCTTGTAGTTCGAGAGCACACGCTCGCAATGAGCTACGACCTCGGATACCTCGAGGTCGCGGGAAGCTGTGATGATCGCGGCCGGAGTTTCGCCGAACTTGTCGTCGCGCGCCGAGATGACCGCTACTTCCTCCACCCCGTCGATGTCGCTGATGGCGATCTCGATCTCGGCCGGCGAAATGTTGATGCCCCCCGAGATGATGAGGTCCTTCGACCGTTCCACGAACCGAATGCGTCCGGCATCATCGGCCGTCCCGAGATCGCCGGTGTAGAACCACCCGTCCCGGAAAGCACTCGAGGTCGCTGTCTCGTTGTTCCAGTAGCCGGGCGTGACGATCGGACCGCGCACCGCAAGTTCACCGAGTTCGCCCGGCGCCGCTTCGGTGCCGTCGGCGCCGAAGACCCGCACCTCGGTGAAGATCGACCCGTTTCCGCAGCGGTCGGGAAACTCGAGCGCTTCGGAGACCAGCGTCGATGTGGAGACTCCGCCGGCTTCGGTTGCCCCGTAGATCTGACGAACCATGACGCCCTTGTCCGCCCACGTCCTCAACAGCGTGGGTGTGACCGCCGCACCGCCGGTCCATGCGGTACGTATCGAGCTCAGGTCCGCATCCGCGAAGAGCGGAGATCGAGATACCGCCTCGAACAGGAAGGGCACGCCGAAGAACGCCGTGACCTTGTGTTTCTCGATCAGGGGGACGAGGCGGGATCCATCGACCTCCCGCTCGAGGATCATGCGGGCGCCCAAGACCGTGCTCATCAACAAGCCGTAGACGAGCCCAGGGGTGAATGCCAGCGGAAGTGCCATGATGGTGACCGCGCCGGGCCGAAGGCCCTCCTCCGTGAGAGTGTTCTGGAAGACGATGCTCATCAGCATTCGCCCGGAGAGTAGGACTCCTTTCGGGCGACCGGTAGATCCGCTCGTGAAGATGATGGAGACGGGCTCATCGGGTGCCCGATCGATTCGGAAATCATCGACAGCACCGTTCCGTAGCGACTCCACCATCTCGAAGGTTTTCACATCGAACGTCGCACCCCACTCGCGCGCGCCGATTGCTGTGTTCTCGAGCCTCGTCTCGGCCAGAACGAGTGATAGCGAAGCGTCGTCGGAGATCTTTCCGATCTCCGCCGACGTGAGCCTCGGGTTCATCGGAACGAGGATTGCCCCGGCTTTGATCACGCCGATCGCTGCTGCCGCCCACTCGAGCGAGTTCCCGCCGTAGACGCCGACACGGTCGCCCGGTTCGATGTGGGCGTCGGCCAGACTTCGTGCGATGCGGCCGGACCAGGAGCCGAGTTCTCGAAACGTCAGGACCGACTCTTCGAAAACGATCGCTTCCTCCTCACCTTTGGTATGCGCCCACCACGCCAACGCGGATCCCAGCGTTTCCGGCATGTTTTCGTACCTTTCTTTCAGGGTGTGCAGCAGGCATTCGTCACCGGTGTCGGGTCGACGCAGTGAATGTGATGGGAAGACGTACGCACCCTCGAACCTGGGTGGCATGCATGACCGGGGGATCCGCCTCCACCAGCGCGTAGTCGGGGATGCGACGGTGAATTTCCTCGAGGGCGATGGCGAGTTCGATCCGAGCCAGATGCGAGCCCAGGCAGCGGTGAGGGCCGGCGCCGAACGAGAGGTGGCGATTCGGGGTGCGATCGACGAGCAAGTCGTCCGGGTTGTCGAACTCGTCGTCGTCACGGTTTGCGGAGCAGAGCAGCATCGCCAACTGATCACCCTCGGCTATCCGCACACCCCCGATCTCAATATCGCGCATGACCTTTCGCCCGGGAACAACTGCCGCTTCGATGCGGAGAATCTCTTCGACGGCGCTGGGAATCGAGTCGGGATCCTCCATGATCGTGCGTCGTTGTTCGGGGTTGTTCGACAGGTGCACGATCGCCCACGCGAGGGACCCTTGCACAGTGTGCAGACCTGCGATCAGGAGGAGGTAGAACATCCGGCACAATTCCTCCTTGGTGAGAAGTCTTGTGCTGCCTACCATCTGGACGGACGTGTTGATGATCTCGCCGGTGAGGCCGTGGCCCTCCTCACCCGAACGTACCCTGGTGACGATGTCCCCGAAATAGGCGAACATCCGGTTCGCGGCGTCGGCATGGGCTTTGCTCGATTCTTCCTCGGATGCTCCCGGAATGCCTTGCAGGGCAATATCGGTCATCTCGGTGAACATCTCGGCGTCCTCGAGAGGCCAGGCCATCAGAGTGAGAAACACCCGTGTGGGCAGCTCGTGAGCGAACTCGGAGATGAACTCGGCGCTTCCGGCGTCGGCAAACCGGTCGATCAACTCGTCGACCAGGCTACGTATCTGCGGTTCGAGTTCCTGCATGCGTTTGGGACTGAACAGTGGTTGCAGCGCTTGCCGGAAGTACGTGTGCTCGGGCGGATCCAACTCGAGGGGGATCGCACGGCCCTGATGAATATCGAGGAGACTGTTCGGATAGCTCGAGAAGGTCTCCGGATCTCGGAGAATCTGATGAATCTCCTTGTATCGGGTGACGATCCAATGGCCACCGAGGGCTGTGGAGTACACGATCGGGCCTCGCGCACGAAGCGCGGCCGCGCGTTGCTGGAACACATCGGTCGGCATAGCGAGAGTCGGGTCGAACACGTTGAAGTCGACAACGAGGTCTTCGGGGAGATCGGTCGTGGTAGTCATGTGTCTCCTGTCGTCCAGGTCTGCAGCGTTGCTGCGTCAGTTCGTGTCGAGGAGTTTCTTGATCTCTCGCCGGAAAACCTGATTGGCCACTTCGTTACGCCCCAAAATGAGATTTCCGGCATTTGCGCTGTTCATTACTTGCTGCGAGTCGCGAAGAATGGGGAAGTCCTCGCTGTACAGCACTGCATTGAGGATTTCGACGTTCTTGTCCCAGATGCGGTTGTAGCGTTCCTCGGTCAGGCCGCTTTCTTCGACGCTCGGCGCGATGAGCCGGATCTCCATGCGGCAGCGCTGCGGATCGTTGCGGTCGGGACGGAAGGTGAGCAGTTGGAAGTGTCCCGGTTGGTTGAGCAACGTGCTGTTGGGTCCGACGAACTGCCCGCCCGATTGGTGCTCGGCGAGACTGCGGTCGCCGGGATCCTCTTCGATCCACCGGTCGATACTCTTGCGAAGACTGAGGAACCGGCAGTGGCGGCCGAAGTCCTCGAACACCATGACGTTGGTATGGATGTGCTTGGCAGCGGTGTTCGGGTGCGCGTACTGGATGTGGTAGCCGTCGAGGAAGGCGTCCTGCATCAACTTCCAGTTGACGGGTTCGTCGAATGTCTGCACTCGGGTGGTGACCATCTTGTCCAGGCCGTACGACCCGATAATGGTGTCCATCTCGGGGCCGAGCCATTCGGCGACGTCGATCTCGGCATCGGCGTCGTCGACGACCCAGACGAAGCCGTGGCGTTCTTCGGTGGGGAGTTGGACGAGGTTGCGCTGGTCGACGTCGGCATTCTCGAAGGTGTTGTCGCGGGTGACGGTGCGCAGGGTGCCGTCGTCTCGGCGTACGACGATGACGTTGTTGCGGGGGAGTTGGAGGGTGACGAAGTCACCGGACTTGGGGATTTCGGAGCCGTGGAGAACGATCGAAGGGACGCGGCCGAAGACTCGGTCGCGTTCGAGTTGAGCGATCGTGGGGTCGGTGAATTCGCGGGGTTCGAACCAGGTGACGTGGTCGAACTCGTCGGTGGTGTCGTTGCGTAGGTGGTCGAGGGCGCGGCGAATGCGTTCCTCGGTGGGGATTCCGACCTCTGTCATGGTGGCCTCCGGCATCACACTGAACGTCGTCTCGCGGGTACCGTCTTCGGGCATCAGGCGCGAGGGACGATGGCGTTGAACCTAATTGCGGTAGATTGCAGTGTAGGTCGGGAATCGACGCGCGGGGAGTTTTCGTCCGAATACCCGACAGTCGAATTCGCTACGGACACCACTGGAGACGAAGATGCCCGAGTATGCCTTGCCGAATTTCTCGATCGACCTGTCGGGCAACGTCGCGCTGGTTACCGGTGCGACGTCCGGTCTCGGCAGACGCTTCGCGCGCGTCATCGCCGATGCGGGCGCTGCGGTGGCGATAGCCGGGCGCCGTGAGGACCGGCTGAAAGAACTGCAACAGGAGATCGAAACCGCGGGCGGCACGTGCGTGGCGACGACGGTGGACGTGACCGACGCCGATGCTCTCGTTTCTGCGGTCGATCAGGTCGAGTCGGCGCTGGGCATGGTGACCATGCTGGTCAACTGTGCAGGCATACCCGACGCGCGACGCGCACATCGTATGTCCCTCGGCCTCGTCGACGCGGTCATCGATACCAACCTTCGTGCGCCGTTCCTGCTGTCGACCGAAGTCGCCAGGCGCCTGATCGCCGCGGGGAAGCCGGGGCGAATCGTGAACATTTCCTCGATCGGTGCGTACAATTACTCCGGAAACGGTGCCGCCCTGTATTCGATGACCAAAGCGGCCGTCAATCGTATGACGGAGACGCTGGCGGTCGAGTGGGTCGAGCAGAACATCAACGTCAATGCGATCGCTCCAGGAGCCTTCGATACCGAGATGGTCGCCGGGATGATCGAGCGCGTCGGCGACTTCTCACCGTCGCTGCCCCGCAAGCGAATCGGCCACGTTGCTCAGTTGGACAGCACGCTGCTCTATCTACTGTCTCCGTCGTCCGACTTCGTCACGGGCACGATCATCAAGGTCGACGACGGACAGCACCCGAGGTAGCAGATCTGCATCTGCGTAGACCGGCACCTCGAGCCGCTGAATCCGCTCGAAAGGAATGTCGTCCATGTTCGATCCGCTCACCTTTCGCCACGGTCGGCCGATGAGCAATCGGTTCATGCTCGCGCCGCTCACCAACACCCAGAGCGAGCAGGACGGGTCCGTCTCGGACGACGAGTTGCGTTGGCTCACCATGCGTGCCCGCGGTGGGTTCGGCTCGGTGCATACGTGCGCTGCGTACGTACGTGAGGACGGCAAGGGGTTCCCCGGGCAGATGGGCATTTCGAGCGATGTCCACATGAAGGGTCTCGAACGGCTCGCAACAGCGATCAAGGCCGAGGGCGCTCTGGCATCCGTGCAGCTCTTTCACGCCGGCTACAGAGCACCGAGGGAACTGGTAGCGAATCCGGTCGCGCCGTCGCGGCATGCGGAGTCGGGCGCACGTGCCATGTCGACCGGTGAGGTCGAGGAGATCGTCGTAGCTTTTGCCGACGCCGCGCAGCGCGCCGAACGAGCCGGTTTCGACGGCGTGCAACTACACGGCGGGCACGCGTTCCTCCTGGAACAGTTCCTGGCCTCGAAGCTGAACTGCCGTACCGATCGCTACGGCGGATCGGAGGCGAACAGGTCCCGGATCTATTTCGACATCATCGCCGCCATACGTGATCGGTGTTCCCGCGATTTCCAGGTGGGTGTGCGTGTCTCGCCCGACCGTCTGGGTATCGGGCTGGGAGAGAATCTGCGTTTCTATCGAAAGTTGATCGACGGCAACGCAATCGATTATCTGGATCTCTCGCTCGGCGACGCATTGCGCGAACCGCGCGAGGAGGGTCGTCGCGGACGTTCTCTGCTCTCGTACATCACCGCGCTCGATCGGGGTGCCGTGCGGCTGGGTGCGGCGGGAAGGATATCGACCTCGAGCCGTTGCCACGAGGTTCTTCGCGCCGGCGTGGACTACCTCGCGATAGGTCTCGGCGGGATTCTTCACCACGACTTCCCGAGGAGGGTTCACCGTGACTTTGCCTTCGTTGCCGTCGCTCCACCGGTGAGCCACGGCTACCTGGAGGAAGAAGGCGTGGGACCGACATTCGTCGAGTACTTGCGGGGGTGGCCCGATCTGGTGAGTTGAGCGCGACCGGCCTCGGGACGACGCGGAGGGCACCCGATCGAATCGGGTGCCCTCCGCGAAGTTCGAGAAATCAGGACTTCAGCAGATCGCGGTGGATGATCTCCTTCATGATCTCGTTGGTCCCGCCGTAGATGCGCTGGATGCGGGCATCGATGAACGCCTTCGCGACCGGGTACTCCATCATGTAGCCGTAGCCCCCGTGGAACTGCACGCCCGCATCGATGACACGGCCCTGCAGTTCGGTTGCCCACAGTTTGGCCTTCGAGGCGTCGACTGCGGTCAACGTGCCCTTGTTGTATTCGCGAACGCATCGATCGATGTAGGTGCGAGAAACCTCCACCGCGGTCTGCAGTTCGGCGAGAGTGAAGCCCAGTCCCTGGAATTCGCCGATGCGCTTTCCGAACGCGGTCCGCTCCTTGACATAGTCGAGGGTCCAGCCCATGACGGCTTCGGCCGACATCTGCGCAGCGATGCCGATACCGAGACGTTCCAGCGGCAGGCTCTGCATCAGATAACCGAAACCCTGGCCGAGTTCGCCGAGAAGATTCTCCTGAGGGACACGGACGTCTTCGAAGAACAGTTCGGAGGTGTCCTGTGCGTGCAGACCGACCTTGTCGAGTTTGCGGCCGCGGGTGAACCCGGGCGTGCCGTCTTCGACGACGAACAGGGAGAAACCCCGGGATCCGGCCGCGGGATCGGTCTTGGCGAAGACGATGACCAGATCGGCGAGGATGCCGCTGGTGATGAACGTCTTGGACCCATTGATCACCCAGTGGTCACCGTCGAGTACTGCGGTAGTGGTGATCCCGCGCAGATCACTGCCGGCAGCGGGCTCGCTCATCGCGATCGCGCCGATCGTCTCTCCGGTGACGAACCCGGGCAGCCACCGCTTCTTCTGGTCGTCGGTGGCATGCCGGAGAAGGTAGTTCAGGACGATGTCGTCGTTGGTCGAGAATCCCGACTGCAACGCGGATGCACCGACGCGAGCGATTTCGGACTGGATCACGACACGGAATCGGTAGTCGAGTTCGCCGGGACCGCCGTACTCTTCGGGGACACTCAGCCCGAGCAGGCCTTGCCTGCCGGCGGCGCGCCACGTGTCGCGGTCGATGAGCCGATCGGCGTCCCACTTCTCCAGGTTCGGAACGACGTGTTTCTCGACGAAACCGCGGACCGAATCGCGGAACAGCTCGTGGTCACTCTCGAAGAGATCGCTCTCCATATGTAAGCCTCCTTGGGCGGGCGCCGTTCAGGCGCCCGCCATGATGTCTCGGACGGTCAGTTCTCGTCGAGGAGCGACTGGATCGACCGACGGAATACCTGGTTCGCGACCTCGTTGCGTCCGAGCAGCATGTTTCCGGCGTTCGCGCTGGCCATCGACTGTTGCGAATCGCGCAGGATGGGGAAGTCCTCATTGACCAGCACTGCTGTGAGGATCTCGATGTTCTTGCTCCAGGTGCGGTTGTACCGTTCCTCGGTGAGGCCGCTGTCTTCGAGCGTGGGTGCGATGAGACGGATCTCCATGCGGCAGCGCTGGGGATCGTTGCGGTCGGGACGGAAAGTGAGCAACTGGAAGTGATCAGGCTGCTTGAGCAACGTGCAGTTGGGGCCCACGAGGTGGCTTTCCGTCACGTGTTCGGCGAGGCTGCGATCGCCCGGATCCTCTTCGATCCACCGGTCGATGGTCTTGCGAAGATTGAGGAACCGGCAGTGGTTGCCGAAATCCTCGAAGGCCATGACGTTGGTGTGGATGTGCTTGGCAGCGGTGTTCGGGTGCGCGTACTGGATGTGGTAGCCGTCGAGGAAGGCGTCCTGCATCAACTTCCAGTTGATGGGCTCGTCGAAGACCTCGGTCCGCGTGGTGACCATCTTGTCGAGGCCGTAAGACCCCATGATCGCGTCCATCTCGGGGCCGAGCCATTCGGCGACGTCGATCTCGGCATCGGCGTCGTCGATGACCCAGACGAAGCCGTGGCGTTCTTCGGTGGGGAGTTGGACGAGGTCGCGCTGGTCGACGTCGGCTTCACCGAAGGTGTTCTCGCGGGTGATGGTGCGCAGCGTGCCGTCGGTGTCGTAGGACCAGCGGTGGTAGGGGCACGAGAAGAGGCGGCAGCGGCCCTTTTCTTCCTTCTCGACCATGGCGCCGCGGTGACGGCACTGGTTCACGAGGGTTTTGACGCTGCCGTCGCGTTGGCGAACGACGATGACGTTGTTGCGGGGGAGTTGGAGGGTGACGAAGTCACCGGACTTGGGGATTTCGGAGCCGTGGAGAACGATCGAAGGGACGCGGCCGAAGACTCGGTCGCGTTCGAGTTGAGCGATCGTGGGGTCGGTGAATTCGCGGGGTTCGAACCAGGTGACGTGGTCGAACTCGTCGGTGGTGTCGTTGCGTAGGTGGTCGAGGGCGCGGCGAATGCGTTCCTCGGTGGGGATTCCGACCTCTGTCATGGTGCCCTCCAGGTGTCCTCGGATCGATTGCACTAAATCTAACTCAAGTAGATTTAAGTGTAAACCCTGGATCGCCGTTGCGCAGGTACTCGGACCATTGCGCCGAAATATCGATCGGCATTAGATTTAGACTGCGACGACCGGCAGATGAGGAGTAGAAGGATGATCTCGTATCAGTGGTGTTCGGAGCTGGATTCCGACGATCGGGACGAAGTGCTGGCTCTCGTCGGTGCTGCAGCGGAATACGACGACGAAGCCGGGTTCTCGAAGATCCCGCCGGAGGATGTCGGCTCGACCGATCGTGACGGCACGAGGGTCCTCCACCTGCCGATCAAGGCTCGACGAGATCTGAGTGCACGGGCGGACGCTCCTCTCGTGATCGTGGCGTACCTGCACCTGCAGGTGGACGACGAGGGGTTGGGGACGGTGCAGTTCGTCGTGCATCCGGACTACCGATCCCGCGGGATCGCCACGACGCTGGTCGAGGAGATGGGCCTGGACACCACCGGCGAGGGTGGCTGGAGCGGTACGGGTGCGGCGGCGTTGCGATGCTGGGCATACAGCACGCATCCTGCCTCCCAGCGCCTCGCGCGCCGGTTCGATGTCCCGGCGGTGAGTCGGTTGTGGACGCTCTTCCGGCACCTTTCCGGTCCGTTCGCGACACCGCTGGACGAAGCGGTGATTCCTGAGGGCATCACAGTGGAGGAGTCCCGGCCGATCGACGACCCGGAGATCTCCCCGGTGATCACCGAGGTGCTGGATTCGGCAGCGCTGGTACCCGCCCAGCGTGAACGACTCCTGGACGAGGTCCGGCTGGGATCGGGCGAGGTGCTCGTTGCTCGCGACGCTTCCGGTGCGCCCACGGGATTCGTGTGGTTCGATCCCGCCCGATTCGTCCATCTCGAACTCGACGCGGCTTCGGTTCGGGCGCTGCTGCTCACCAAGGCGGCCCGGGAGTCCGGTCTGGGCACCGCGTTGCTCCTCCGCGCGCTGGAAGCCCTGAAGGAGGCAGATGCGCAGATCGCCCTGATTCGCATCGATCCGAGCGATGCCGGCGCGGTGCGGATGTGTCGTCTGATGTCGTTCGAGCAGGAGGAGGAGCACTCGTGCTATCAGGTCGGTGAATGGGCGGACGTGCCCAGTTTCTGAGGTTCGGCGACGAGACGAGGAACGAAATCTGTTCGGTGTTGACCTAATGGCTATAGGCCATTACGGTTTGTGTCGTGACTCACAAACAGTGGAGTCTCGTTCGTCCCTGCAGCGACCGTCCGCCTCGCAATCGAGGTCCGTGCACACCTGCCGACGCCGTGCGGCCGGCATCTCTCGTGTCATCCGCTGAACGCTAGGAGCAACCCTCATGACCACCACCGAAGCCGATACCGGCGCCAACCTGTCGATCGCCGACCGCGAGAAGGTGTTCGTCGGCGGCCGCTGGGTCGAGTCGACAGGCAACGACTGGATCGAGGTCGTCGACTCGTTCACCGAGCAGCCCGTCGCACGCGTGCGTGCCGCCACCGCGGAGGATGTGTCCAAAGCTGTTGCGGCAGCCCGTAAATCCTTCGACGAGGGAACATGGGCGTCGAAGAGCATGGCCGAGCGTGCCGATGTCCTCGAACTGATCGCCGATCGCCTTGCGCAGCGCGTCGACGAACTCACCCCGATCGGTGTGCTCGAGGTGGGCGTGCCGGTGAGTGTGAGCCGGCCGACGCAGGAGATGGTGGCCGGTCTGTTCAGTGCGGTCGCGACGCTGGCCCGCACATTCGAAACCAGTGAGGAGCGCCCCCGCGCCGCCGGCGGAGTCTCCCGGATCCTCAAGGAACCCACGGGTGTGGTGGCGGCGATCATCCCGTGGAACGGGCCCGTCGGCACGATCGCGTTCAAGGTCGCGCCGGCGCTGGCGGCGGGGTGTTCGGTGGTGCTCAAGACCGCGCCGGAGGCTCCGCTGTCTCCGTCGGTATTCGCCGACATCATCGCCGAACTCGTCGAGGAAGGGTACATTCCGGAGGGTGTGTTGAGCGTGCTGTGCGCCGACCGGGAGGTGTCGGAAACGCTGGTGACCAACCCCGAGGTCGACCATGTGACGTTCACCGGCAGCACCGTTGCGGGGCGTCGCATCATGTCGCTGGCAGGCGAGCGCATCGCACGGGTCTCGCTCGAACTCGGCGGTAAGTCGGCGGCGATCATCCTCGATGACGCCGACATCGATCACGTGGTGCAGAGCCTGCCGATGGGCGGCTGCATGCAGTCCGGTCAGGCCTGCATCGCGCTCAGCCGGGTGCTGGTGTCGCGCAAGCGTCACGACGAAGTGGTCGAGGTGTTGAAGGCCGCGTACGGGTCGTTGCCGATGGGCAATCCGTGGGAGCCGACCAATTTCCTCGGCCCGCTCGCCTCCAAGCGTCAGCAGGAACGGGTGCTCGGTTACATCGACATCGCGAAGCAGGACGGTGCGACCGTGGTACTCGGTGGTGGTCGTCCGGAGGGATTGGACAAGGGCTTCTTCGTCGCGCCGACGCTGCTCGACAATGTGGATCCGGATTCGCGGATCGCACAGGAGGAGGTCTTCGGGCCGGTCATCGCGGTGATCACCTACGAGGACGAGGAAGACGCGATCGCGATCGCCAACAACTCGATCTACGGCCTGTCGGGCGCGGTGTACACCGAGGACATCGACCACGGTTTCGAGGTGGCACGCCGAATCCGTACCGGGACAATCAGTGTCAACGGCTCGGTGGCGGACTTCACCCTGCCGTTCGGTGGGTACAAGCAGTCCGGTCAGGGCCGTGAGGGTGGCATCGAAGGACTCGAGGAGTTCTTCGAGATCAAGACCGTCCACATGCCGGCGTAGTCGTACGACGATCTCCGAAACGATGTGGCACCCGCCGACGGTGGGTGCCACATCGTTTCGGGAAGATCGAAACTCGGTTCAGCCGCTGCCGACGCTCAGCTCGGCCGGATCTGTGATCTCGACCTCGGCGTTGCGCACCACGCCGTGCAGAAAGCTGCGGATCATCTCCTCGAACAACTGGCGTGAGGTCTTCTCGTTCTCGGCGAGCGCGCGCGTCAACAGTGGCTGCGAATCTGGATCGACGCTCGGGAAGATCGTGGACTTCGTGCTCGGCTTGCGCATGGCTTCGGTGAGCACCGCGCCCAAGGTCAGGCGTTCCATGCCATCGAGAATCTGCACATGAAGGTGCGCGGGCACTCCCGACCGTTCGAGGAAACGGGCAGAGTCCTCGTAGGTGCCGATGAGGAGATCGCGCGGCAGGTACTGGAGCAGAATCGGGGCAGCATTGCGATGCTCGAGTATCGATCGCCGCAGATTCATGCTCAGCGTCACGAAGTATTCGGACCAGTCCGGCCCCGGTTTCCGGCGGGGCAGCGTGCCCGCGCCCGCGATGTTTCGGGCCACTGCCTCGAGAATCTCCGACTTGTCGGCGAAGTGGTGGTAGAGCGAGGGTGCACGGACGCCGAGGTGCTTTGCGAGACGGGGCAGGCTGAAGGCATCGAGTCCCTCGGAGTCGATGATCTCGATGGACGCGGCCACTGCGGACGCGCGACTGATCAGAGGCTTCGACGGTCGCGCCATCATTCGCTCTCGGTCGGTGCGGTCCACCGGGCAGGTGTACGCGGCAGAGTGAATTGAATGGCATCTGTTCCAGTTCGTTCGATGATCATGCGAGAGCAACCCCATTCAGGAACTCGGACAGGCCCTGGGTCAGCACGTCGTTGTCGTCGCCCCCCACCATGTGGCCGGCGCCGCTCACATCGATATGACGCGAACCGGGGATGAGTCCCAGCAGTTCCCGTGCCCCCTCGTCGCTCACCACATCCGACTGGGCGCCGCGGATGAGCAGGGTGGGAATTGTGACGGCGCGCGCCGCGTTTCGTGCCTGCTCCTCGCGTTCGGCAGTGGCTTCCGGCTGGTTCGTCCGGTGAGCGAGGAGCTGAGGATCCCAGTGCCAGTACCAACGTCCATCGCGTTCACGCAGGTTCTTGCGCAGTCCCTCGACACGCGGAGGCCTGCTGCGATGCGGGTTGTAGGCGATGACGGCATCGAGGGCATGTTGGAGGCTGTCGAACCCGTCCAGGCCGGCCCGCATGAAATCGGTGATCTTGGACAGTCCCTCCGGTTCGGCCTTGGGGGTGATATCGACGAGCACCAGAGCACGTGCGAGGCCCGGGTTGTTCCCCGCTGCGACGAGCGACGCCATCCCACCCATCGAGGCTCCTACGAGCACAGGCGGTTCTCCGAGTCCGTCGACGATCGAGCAGATGTCCCGGGCGTGTGCGCTGTGGCTGTAGTCGCCGTCCTCGGCCCAGTCGCTGTCGCCGTGCCCGCGCGCGTCGATCGTGTACGAACGCCATCCTTGCTCCGCGAGTCGAACGCCGGTGCGTTGCCACGAGTGCCTCGTCTGCCCGCCGCCGTGCAGCAGCAGGACTGTGCCCTTGCAGTCGCTCGGCGGTTCCCACAGGTCCGCGGCGAGAAGAACGCCGTCGCCGCGCAGTTCGCTCTTGTGACGGGTGATCGTCATCGTTGTGCCGTCCTGGGTTGTCGGGAGTTCTGGGTCGTCGAGATCAGTGCCCGGAGGTACCGCCGTCGACGGCGAGCGTCGATCCGGTGATGTAGCTCGAACCTCTGCCTGCCAGGAAGACGACGGCGGCATCCATTTCGCGTTGGGTTGCGGCGCGGCCGAGCGAACTGCCACGGAGGAACTCGTCGAGCGTGTCGGGCGACATCTCGGAGATCATGTCGGTTTCGACGAATCCCGGCGCGATCGCATTGACGCGGATCCCCTTCCGTCCCGACCACTGGTGGGAGAGGTCGCGGGTCAGGCCGATCAGTCCAGCTTTGCTGGCCGAATACGCGGCCTGGGGGAGTACCGACTTGACCAGTCCGAGCATGCTCGAGACGTTGACGATGCTCGATCCGGGCTTCATCACACGTCCACAGGCCTGTGCCGTCCAGTACGCACCGAGCAGGTTCACGTCCAGCACGGACCGGAAGTCTTCGGGTCGTTCCCGGGTTGCAGGCGCGGAACTGGTGACGCCCGCATTGTTGACCAGGATGTCGAGTCGGCCGAATTCTGCGACTGCGGCTGCGGCGAGAGCGTCGCACTGGGCGGGGTCGGTGACGTCGGTGGGGACGACGAGGCAACGCCGGCCGGTCGCTTCGACGGTCGGTGCGACGGCGTCGAGATTCTCACGCCGTCTCGCGGCGATCACCACGTCGGCGCCGGCTTCTGCGAGAGCTCGGGCGAAGCCGGCTCCCAGGCCACTACCGGCGCCGGTGACGATCGCAACGGATCCGTCCAACCGGAAAAGATCGAGGATCGAGCCGCCGTCCGTTTCGGTATTCGTCGAGGTCATCGCTGTTCTCCCGGAGTGTTGCGTAATCTGAGTCGCTGGTGCGTCTTGAACCTTTAAACCTAATTACTTAAGATTAGATCGTAGGCGATGTCCAGGGGAACGAGAACACTGATGGCCCGAAACACCGAAATGACCCACAGCAAGATGCTGGTGGTCGGCAAAGACGTGGTGGCGGACGGTGTCGTGGCGGTAAGACTCGCCGACCCGGACGGTCGAACGATTCCTGCGTGGGAGCCCGGATCGCACATCGATGTCATCATCGACGAGTCGACGGTGCGGCACTACTCCCTGTGCGGCGATATCGAGGACGACACTTCGCTGACCGTTGCGGTGCTTCGCGAGGAGGGCGGGCGGGGTGGCTCACGCTGGATCCACGACTCGCTGCAGGTCGGCGATCTCATCGGTGCGGCCGGGCCTCGGAACAACTTCGTCTTCGAGCAGACGCAGACGTATCTCTTCGTCGCAGGGGGGATCGGCATCACTCCGCTGGTGCCGATGATGCGGGCAGCCGAGGAGGCCGGTGCACAGTGGCGACTGCTGTACGGGGGACGGACCCGGGCCAGTATGGCGTTTGCCGACGACCTCGCGGACGAATATGCGGGACGCGTCGAACTCCGGCCGCAGGACGAGTACGGCATCCTCGATCTGGCAACAGCGCTCGACGACGTCCCCGCAGGCACTCACGTGTACTGCTGCGGTCCGGAACCGCTGCTCCAGGCGATCGAGTCCGAATGCCGTAAGCGTCCCGAATTGACCCTCCACGTCGAACGATTCGTGGCCAAGGAGAAGCCGGCCGATGCTGTCGACACCACCTTCGAGGTCGAGCTGGTCGAGTCCGGCACGACGATCACCGTCGACGCCAACGAGTCGGTGCTGGACGCGGTGCTGCGCTCCGGCGTCGATACCCCCTTCTCCTGCCGCGAAGGTACGTGCGGCACATGCGAAGTTGCCGTGGTGGACGGCGTGCCGGACCATCGCGACTCGGTACTCACCGAGGATGAGCAGGCGGAGAACGACTGCATGATGATCTGTGTATCACGCAGTTGTACGGCCAAGCTCACCCTGGACTTGTAGCGCCTATGGTGACGGAACATCTGACAACTGGGCACACGGCCGAGCGGAAGTCCGCGCCGGCCGTCGTGCTGATTCCGGCGATGTGTCTCATCGTGATGATCACGTCGGTCATGCAGACCGCAGTGGTTCCACTGATGCCGGCCATCACGGAACAGTTGGGGGTCGGTGCCAACGCTGCCGGGTGGATCGTCACGGTGAATCTACTTGTGGCAACGGTCTGCACACCCCTGCTGGGCAGGCTCGCCGATCGGCGTGGTGCACGGAGGGTGCTGCTCGGCATTCTGTCCGTGGTGCTCATCGGTTCGCTGCTGTGCGTCGCCCGGGATTCGTTGCCGGTGCTCATCGTCGGCCGTGCCCTGCAGGGAACATCGTTCGCGCTCTTCCCGATCGGGGTCGCTGTGCTGCGCAGCGCCCTCGGCGCTCGTGGAATCACACCGGCACTCGGGATCATGTCGGGGATGATGAGCGTCGGCGGCGGCGCCGGAATGGTTGCGGCCGGCCTGCTGTACAGCGAGGGAGACGACTACCGTCGGGTGTTCTGGCTGCTCGTCGCGCTCTCCGTGATGGCTGCTGTCATCGCATGGTTCGTCGTTCCACGGGTGCCGGGTTCCGGTTCGGGTACCGATGTCCGGGGTGCCCTCGGGTTGGCCGTCGGGCTTTCGGCTCTGCTCCTCGCGTTGGCTCGAGGAGGAACGTGGGGTTGGACGTCGGTGCCGACACTCGGCTGCGCGGTGGCCGGTGCTCTCGTGCTGGTGGCCTGGTATCGACACGAACGACGAACCGATGCTCCGCTGGTCGCGCCTGCGTTGCTGACCGCCGGATCAGTGGCGCCGACACACCTCGCCGCATTTCTGGTCGGTATCGCAATGTTTGTGCAGTTCTTGGCGATAGCGATGTTCGTGCAGGCAGATCCGGACGAAGTCGGGTACGGATTCGGAGCGTCCGTACTCGAAACGAGTCTGTTCTACCTCCTGCCGGGCCAGGTCGCCGGAGTCACGGCGGCCGTTGTGAGCGGATTGCTGGTGCGGAGGTTCCGCGCCGATCGTGTGCTCATGGTGGCATGCGCGATCGGGGTGGGTGGCTTCGCGTTTCTCATCTTCAATCATGGCCAGGCATGGCAGCTCGTCACCGCTGTTGCCGTGCTCAACGTATTCGTGAGCGTGGCCTACGGGGCACTGCCGGCGATGCTCATCGATCATGTTCCGATGCGCGACACCGGTGTTGCAAACGGGATCAACGCGATTGCGCGGACCTTCGGAAGTTCGCTGGCGAGCGCCCTCGTGGGATCGCTGCTCGCGGCGGTCACGATTGCGGGTACGGAACTTCCGTCGTCGCGGGCCTATGTCATCGCGTTCGTCGTGGGTGGCGTCACTGCATTCGCCGCCGGCCTGACCGTTGCCGTGGGCAGGTTTTTGCAAATTACAAAAATTGATTGACGTCTCATTGCTGTGGCGATAATCTGGCCACACGCGGTACGGGACTCGTCTGTCCGTTCATCTCGCGCCCGAACAATTCTGTGGAAATTCGAGTTTTCTCTCGATCAAGGAAGGCAAGGATCAGATGGCCTCCACTGTCGGCTCAGCCCTGTATTGGTGGGCAAAGACCAAGGGCGAGCAGAACGCGATCATCGTCGCGGACGAAGCACTCACCTACCGTGAACTACAGGACTGGTCCAGTCGTGTCGCGCGGATGATCGTCGACCGCGGTGTCGAAACCGGTCAGCGCGTCGGCGTACTCGGACCGAACTCACTGACATGGCCGGTCGTCGCGCTCGCCGTTCTCAAGGCCGGGGCAGTGCTCGTGCCCCTCAACCCCCGCTTCAAGCCGGCAGAACTTCGCAAGGTCGCCGACGACTCGGGTCTGTCCATGGTTGTCGCACCGAGTGAATTCACTACACTCGTCGAAGACGCCCGCACCCTCGGCGACTCTTTCGAAACCCTCACCTTCGACGACGTCGCGCCGCTGCGCGAGGGCGACCGCGACGACTTCCGCATCGACCTCGAGCCCGATGACCCCACCGCTCTGCTGTTCACCAGCGGATCCACCGGGATGTCGAAGGGCGTCGTCTGCACCAACCGGACGTTGCTCAACATCGTCTTCGAAGCCACCCTCACGGAGGAGGGCTTCCGCCCCGGATCGACCTCGCTGCTGGTCCTCCCGCTGGTCTTCACCCCGGGTCTGGTCTGGGGTCTGGTGATGACCACCGTGCTCGGCGGCACTCTGATCATCGAGAAGGAACTCGAGCCGAACCGCGCCGCGAAGCTGCTCGGCGATCACGAAGTGCAGGCGATCTTCGGTGTGCCGCTCATCTTCGAAGCCATCTCGCGTTCGCCGGAGTTCGAGAAGGCAGATCTGAGTTCGCTGCGGACCGCCATCGTCGGTGGTGCCGCCGTTGCCCCGGCACTACTGAAGCGCTGGGCCGACAAGGGCGTGGCGTTGCGCCAGATCTACGGCATGACCGAAGCCGGTGGTGTCGCCACCGCAACGCTCGTTTCCGAGGCGTTCGACCATCCCGATTCGTGCGGCTCGGGTTCGATCTTCACCGAAGTGAAGGTCGTCCGTGACGACGGCACCGAAGCCGATCCCGGTGAGGAAGGCGAGATCCTGCTGCGGGGCCCAGGTGTCACTCCCGGCTACTGGAACGATCCCGAATCCACGGCCACTGCGCTGCGCGACGGCTGGTTGCACAGCGGCGATCTCGGCACACTCGACGCCGACGGTCGCGTCAAGTTCGTCGATCGTTTGAAGGATCTCATCATCACCGGTGGGATCAACATCTCCCCGGTGGAAATCGAGCGCGTCATCAGCGAGATCCCCGGAGTCGAGGAAGTCGCGGTCATCGCTGCGAGTGACGAACGCTTCGGCGAGACACCCGCTGCGATCGTCACCGTCAAGGACGGTATCGACGAAGCGACGATCGTCGAACACTGCGACCGACTGATGGCCGACTACAAGGTTCCTCGTTACGTCGTGATCCGGGACGAACCGCTGCCGAGGCTCCCCAGTGGCAAGCTGTCGAAGACCGCGATCCGGTCCGACTACCGTGATGTCGCCGAACGATTCGACAAGGTCCGCTGATTCCGGCGGGCAGGATGTGAAGAAGGAGTCACCGTGTCCCAGACCGGCACCGAGGACCCGATAGTCCTCGAGCGTCATGGCGAGATCGCCGTCGTGCGATTGAACCGTCCCGACCGGCTCAACGCGTTCACCAACGAGATGGGTGAACGTTTGATCGAGCTGTTCGACGAGACGGACGCCGACGACGACATACGCGCCGTCGTCATCACCGGAACGGGACGGGGCTTCTGTGCCGGGGCCGATCTCGCCGCCGGGGGAGACACGTTCGTTCTCGGCGACGATCCCGAGTCCGGCGGTGCGCCGCCGGACATGGGCGGTCGGGTCACGCTGCGGATCTACCGGTCGCTCAAGCCGGTGATCGCCGCGATCAACGGTCCGGCCGCCGGCGTGGGCGTCACCATGACTCTTCCGGCCGACATCCGCATCGCGGCCGACACTGCGAAGTTCGGGTTCGTGTTCACTCGCCGGGGTCTGGTTCCCGAAGCATGTTCGACATGGTTCCTGCCGAGGGCCGTCGGAATCTCGACGGCGGTCGAATGGACGGTGGGCGGAAAGATGGTGCCGGTCGAGGAAGCACTCGAACGCGGTCTCGTCCGTGAGGTACTCCCGGCCGACCAGGTTCTGGACCGGGCCATCGACATCGCGCGCGGCATGGTGTCCGGCACGTCCCCGGTCTCGGCGGCGCTGACTCGACAGTTGATGTGGCGGATGCTCGGGGCGGAGAGTCCCGAGGTCGCGCATCGTGCCGAGTCGATCGGCATCTATGTGCGCGGTACGTCCGAGGACGTTCGGGAAGGTGTCGAGGCGTTCCTCGACAAGCGCGACCCGAAGTTCCCGAACCGCGTGTCGGACGGTCTGCCCGAGCTCTTCGACTGAGCTGCGACGTCATTCGGCGGTACTCTGCCTTCGGCCCTCTCCCGAACTTCTGGGGGAGGGCCGAAGGCATTATCGGGTGACCTTCGCTCGGGGGAGCGAGGCGTTCCACTGACAAGTGACGAATCTTGTAGCATCTGCCGTAGCGACACGGCGAACGAGAGGGTAGGAGCGGCGGTATGGCGCGACGGAGGTCGAGTGTCCTCGGCGACGACGCGGAAACCGCGCGCGGAAAAATCCTGAAAGCCACCGAAACGATGTTCCAGCGTTACGGCGTTGTGAAGACGACCATGGACGACATCGCGAAGGAAGCCGGAGTCTCACGGCCGACCGTCTACCGGTACTTCGGAGACCGCGATTCGCTTATCGTCGCGTTGATCGAGGCGAGGTCGCGGCGTCTGTTCGGCAAGGCCCGGGACTACCTGCGCGAACGCGAGACGTTCGCTGAGCAGATCGTCGATGGTTTGATCTTCCTCGTGGACCGTGGCCGTCAGGATCCCATCGTGCGGCTGATCGTCAGTCCCGAGCATATGGACATGGCGACCGCGTTGGTGGGCAGCAGCGGACTGGCCGCCCGCCTGACCTACGAAATGTGGGCTCCTCTGCTGGAAGAGGCACGTGCGCGGGGCGAGATCCGCGAGGGGCTCACCGACGAGGAGATCTGCCAGTGGATCGCTCTGGTGCAGCTCATCCTCGTGGGGCGCCTGGATTTCAACAGCGAGGACGATCCGGACAATCGCCGGATGCTCACGAACTTCCTGCTGCCGTGCATCGTCAACGATGCGCCGGCCCCGCGGCGTTCTCGCGCGTAATCTGCGCGTCGGCCACGTATCGGCCCGGCTGCGCCGTCGCCCGATCTGCTGATCGGGCGCATCGTCGATCTCTCGAGCTTCCCCACCGCCCTCCTCTGCGAGGGCAACCAAAACGCGAACGAGTCAATTTACAAAATTCGATTGACGTAACATGGATCATGTAGGTAACCTGAGTCACACGGATCGGGTGCCACCGCATCGAATCACCGAGGGGTCGGGACCGGTCACGCGTCGTCGCCGGATCAGCCTGTCCGGCAACGAATCCTGATTTCCCACTCATTCACCGGGCGCAGGAGCTCGAAAGAGGCTCGGGGACGCATCTCCGCGGCCTCCCGGCGATCGATTCGGGGACCGATCTCGATCAGGTTGCTGGGCAGCAACGTTCGAAAGGACACAACAGAGCCATGTCCGATCTTCGTCAACAGGTGCAGCGGCTCGTAGTGGATACGTCGGCCTGTGCCGGGCACGGGCTGTGCTACTCCACTTCTCCGCAATTGCTCGATTGCGACGACCAGGGGTACCCGGTTGTCCTGCAGGATCTTTCGTCCGAACACGACGTGCAGGCAGCGGAGGCTGCAGTCATCGTCTGTCCCGAACGAGCACTCACCATCGAACCCCGCTGAGGGTCCAGACGCAGAGGAAGAACCATGACAACCACAGAGAAGGCAGTGCCGGAACACCTGGTGGTCGATTTCGACATCTACGACCAGTCCCTCGCGCAGCCCGTCGACAACGTGCAGCAGCGCGTCGCCGAGCTGTCCGCCAAGGGCCCGATCGTGTACTCCACGGCCCACGGTGGGCACTGGATCGTCACGCGGTACAAGGAGATCCACGAGGTCCTGCGCGACCCCGACACATTCTCCAGTTACCCCAACAACCTGGTCACGGGCCCCGCCGGCATGGGCAAGCTTCTTCCCATCGAGCTGGACCCGCCGGAGCACACCGGTTACCGCCTTGCGATGCAGCCGCTGTTCAGTCCCAGCCGGATGAAGGCACTGACGGAGCAGATCCGCGACCAGGTCAACGAGCTGATCGACGATTTCGCCGGAAAGGGTGAGGCCGAATTCATCTCGGAGTTCGCTCACGAACTCCCCGCCCGCGTCTTCCTCGCTCTCATGGACTGGCCTCTCGAAGATGCCCCGCTGTTCACCGAGGCCACCGACATCATCCTCATGGGCAAACCGGGTCTGAACGAGGAAGAGAACCAGCAGGCCCGAGCTGCGGCCGGCTTCGAGATGTTCGGCTATTTCCACAAGATGGTGCAGGAACGTCGCGAGAACCCGGGTGACGATGTCACGTCGACGCTCATCCACACAGAGGTGGAACTCGAGGACGGCAAGCGGCTACTCACAGACGAAGAGCTCTACCGCATGCTCTTCCTGCTGCTGATCGCCGGATTGCACACCGTGCAGGGCTCGCTCGCCTGGGCGATCATCCACCTCGTGAACAATCCCGAGCAGCGCCGCGCACTGATCGAGGACGAGTCGCTGATTCCGACTGCAGTGGAAGAGATCCTGCGCATCGAGGCAGCTGTCGTCCCCGGCCGTCGCGCGACCCGCGACGTCGAGCTCGGCGGCGTACAGATCAAAGAGGGTGATCAGCTCATCCTCACACTGTGCTCTGCCAACCGTGATTCGGACGAGTTCGACGATCCGACCGAGTTGCAACTCGATCGGCACCCCAATCGCCACCTCTCGTTCGGCGGCGGCCCGCACCGTTGCCTCGGCTCGCATCTCGCGCGCATCGAGTTGTCGCTGGCGCTCGAGGAACTCCATCGCAGGATTCCCGATTACGACCTGGTCGAGAGCGACCCGCCGATCCTGCACGCCAGCCAGGTCCGTGGCTGCATGCGGCTGCCGATCATATTCACGCCGACGGCATGATCCTCGCTCGCTCGCCGGTGACGAAAGGGTACCGGCGAGCGAGCCGAACGTCCCTCCACTATAATTGGTCAACTGTAGGTAAAGGCTCGGCGAGGAGGGTGCATGGCGCGGCGCCAGGGCGTCCTCAGCGATGACGCCGATACCGCTCGTGGTCAGATCCTTGCTGCCGCCGACAGTGCGGTGGAGCGCTTCGGTATCGCCAAGACCACCATCGACGATGTCGCCCGAGAAACCGGCGTCTCGCGCCCGACGATCTACCGGTACTTCCGCGATCGCGACACGCTGATCACCGCGTTGATCGAGGCGCGAGCTCGTCGGCTCTTCGAGGATGCGCAGGCGTATGTCGCCGACCGGAACTCGTTCGCCGACCAGGTTGTCGACGGTTTGCTGTATCTGGTGGACCGGGGGCGCCGCGATCCGGCGATTCGTATGCTCGTCAGTCTCGAACACGCCGGCCGCGGAGCGACTCTCGAAGGAAGTTCCGAACTCGCGGCGCGGCTCACCGCCGAGATGTGGGCCCCACTCCTCGGTGCCGCGCGTGAGCGCGGAGAGATCCGGGACGCCCTGACCGACGCGGAAATCTGCAAGTGGATCACGCTGGTGGAACTGATCCTCGCGGGCCGCATGGACTTCGGCGATCCCTTGGGTGAGGCCAATCGCGTTCTGCTGGCCAAGCTCCTGTTACCGGGAATTGTCACCGTCGTCCCGAATCTCGTTCCGTAATTCTCTTCAGTTCTCTTCCCGTTGCGCGCATCCGCGCGAACGAACTCCTTCCCCGTAGTCGCATCCGAAATCGGGTCCGCGGGTGAATCTGTCGTTCCGAAAGGTGAGCTGTCATGTCTGTGGATCCGTCGTCGCTCGTCGTCACACTCGGGGCCGCGGTCAGCGCCCTCGTCCTCGGTGTCGATCCCCAGGGGGGAGCCGAGCAGGCCGCTGTGGTGTCCGGAGTCGTCGAGGAGAGCGTCGATCAGCTGATGGCCGGGATCGGGGCCGCGATCGGCACCTTGCCGGAAGACGCGCAGATGGCGGCCGAACAAGCGGTCGTCGATTCCACCCGTCGACTTCAGGCAGAGATCGAAATGCATCTCCCGGACCGGGAGCGTGCTGTCCCCGAGGTTACCACAGAATCGGACAATATGGACGAAACGTATTCCAGGTCAAGGGAATCCGTTTCGCCAGTAGTCCGCCTCCCGGCGGCGGCCGGTCCCGTGGGCCCGGCCGTCCTCGTTCCTCCCTCCATCTACCCGCTCATGTCGAGCGCCACGACCGCACCGATCGGTGCGGTCGCCGTGTTCGCTCCGTGGCTGAAGAAGGCCGGGAGCATCTGTGACGGCATCTCCGCACCGGTGCTCGCAGCGCTCTACTCCGTGGAGAACGGTTTCCGGTACGGCCCGGCGGCACCCGTCTCACCGGCCGGCGCACTCGGGCCCGGGCAGTTCATGCCGGGCACCTGGAAGGTCTACGGCAAGGATGCGGACGGCGACGGCACGGCCGATGTGCTGGGGATCGCGGATCCGGTCATGGCGTCAGGTCGGCTGCTGTGCGACAGCTGGGACCGGATCGAACAGTGGAAGAACGAGGGGCGAGTCGTCGGTGACACACTGTCGTTGACGTTGGCGGCGTACAACGCCGGAGCCGGAGCCGTATTGCGCTCCGGTGGAATGCCCAGCGGTCACCCCGATTACGAGAATCAAACGAAGCCGTACGTGGCCAAGATCCTGGCAGCACGACCGGCGTTCGAACGCATGCTCTCACCGTTCATGGCGCTCGAGCTTCCGGTGGGAGACGACGACCTGGGCCGACGCGTGATCGAGCATGCGTCCCACTATCTCGGCCTTCCCTACGTGTGGGGCGGCGGAAACATACACGGCCCCACCGCAGGTGGATTCGACTGCTCGGGCCTCACGTCGTTCGCGATGCATGCGGCTGCGGGAATCGTGCTGCCCCGCACATCCGAGACACAGTGGCAGGTCGGAGTCGAGGTACCCATGGACGAGGCCCGACCGGGCGACCTCGTCTTCGGCAACTGGCAGTCCGGCGGACCCGGTCACGTCGGAATTTATCTCGGCGGTGGCCTGATGGTGCACGCGCCGACCACGGGCGACGTCGTGCGTATCGGTGAGGTGTTCCCCGACATGCGAGCGCGTCGAATCGTCTGATCGTCCGTCCACATCGAGGAGTGGTGAAACGATGGCCCACGTAGTGACCCAACCGTGTTGCAAGGACGCCGGATGCGTCGCCGTCTGTCCGGTGGACTGCATCCATCCGACGTCGGCGGAACGACTGTTCCGCCCGTCCGAGATGCTGTACATCGACCCGGAAGCCTGCATCGATTGTGGTGCCTGTGTGGACGAATGTCCGGTCGACGCGATCGTTCCACCGGAAGACATCACACCCGAGACGAGGCCGTTCGTCGAGATCAATGCGGCGTACTACGAGGACAACCCGGTTCCGTCCCCGCAACCCGAACCGCAGCATGTGGAGGTGAGCGAGGCACCGGGGGTGCTCCGCGTCGCGATTGTGGGAAGCGGCCCGTCCGCGGGTTATCTCGTCGAGGCGCTTCTCGCCGAGCGCCGTGTTCCCGTGGAGATCTCGATTCTCGAGAAGCTTCCCGTGCCGGGTGGACTCGTACGTTTCGGGGTGGCGCCCGACCACCGATCCACCAAAGAGGTCACGGCAGGCTTCCTGCGGGCGATGGGACGCAAGAACGTCGATGTCTTCCTCGATGTGGAGGTAGGGGAGCACGTCACCCACGAGGATCTACTGCAGCATCATCACGCGGTGGTCTACGCCTCCGGTACGAGCGGAGACCGCGCCCTGGGAGTGCCGGGCGAAGACATGCGAGGAAGTGTGTCGGCCCGGGAGTTCGTGGCGTGGTACAACGGTCATCCCGACTACGCGGACCGGAAGTTCGACCTGTCGTGCGAACGCGCGGTGATCGTCGGCAACGGGAACGTGGCACTGGACGTGGCCCGGATTTTGAGCAGCGACGTCTCCCGGCTTCTGAAGACGGATATCGCGGCGCATGCGTTGGAGTCGCTCGCTGCGAGCCGCATCCGCGAGGTGGTGGTTCTGGGACGGCGAGGGCCGACGCATGCGGCGTTCAGCACCCCGGAGTTGCTCGGCCTCACCGAGCTGCCCGGCGTCAACGTCACGGCCTCGCATTCGTTCACCGCATCCACGGCGCTCGACCGAATCCGGGCAGATATCCTCACAGGCTGCGTGATGCAGAGTCCGGACGAGGGGGAGCGTCGTATCCATCTGCAGTTCCTGCGTTCACCCGTCGAGGTGCTGGGGAGCGGACGCGTGGAGGGCCTGCGGGTTGCCGTGAACGATCCTGAGCCCGGAACGAGTGTCGAGGACATTCCGGCGGGCTTGGTGTTGCGTTCGATCGGATTCCGCGGGACACCGGTGCGGGCTGTGCCGTTCGACGACGAGCGCGGAACCATCCCTCATCGGGCGGGTGCCGTCGTGGACCCTCGAACGGATACGCCGGTTCCCGGCGTCTACACGGTGGGCTGGATCAAACGAGGACCGAGCGGGGTCATCGGGTCGAACAGGCCGTGTTCTGCGGAGACGGCGGTGTCGATTCTCTCGGACTTCACGGCGGGCAAGTTCGCCGAACCACCTGGCGATCGACTGTCGTTCTCCGAGTTCGTGGTTGCGGCGCGTCCCGAACGTATCGATCTACAAGGTTGGCGCCGTATCGACGCGCACGAGAAGAGCTCGGGTCGTGCGGTGGGCAGGCCCAGGCTCAAGCTCGTCGACCGCGACGAGTTGGTGGCGGTCGCACTAGGCGGCGCTCTCACTGCCGGATGAGCCGGCAGGCGGGAACATCACGATGTGAATTGTCCGATTACATCCGATTATCCGAATCGCGTGAAATATCGCAACATTCGGTACGAACAAAGATCGAAATACGATTGACAAAAGGCGTACTTTGAATCACAGTTGTTCCGCGTAGGGACTTAAGTCACATCCGGTGACGACGCTCAGCTCTTGTCTGACAACAGGAGTCGACCACCACAGCCGGATATGGACGAACTATCCATTGAAAGCTGCCGTCGACCGCGCATGTCGGTACGACGAGACTTGTGGGAGGAACCGATGGGTGTCGAGGTTTCCGTCGAGGGGCTGACCAAGTCCTTCGGCTCGCAACGTATCTGGCAGGACGTGACGTTGACGCTGCCGGCGGGTGAGGTCTCTGCGCTGCTCGGTCCGTCGGGTACCGGTAAGTCGGTGTTCCTCAAGTCGCTGATCGGTCTGCTGCGTCCGGAGCAGGGTTCGATCGTGATCGACGGCACCGACATCCTGCAGTGCTCCTCGAAGGAGCTCTACGAGATCCGCAAGCTGTTCGGGGTGTTGTTCCAGGACGGTGCGTTGTTCGGGTCGATGAATCTGTACGACAATGTCGCCTTTCCGTTGCGTGAGCACACCCGCAAGTCCGAGTCGGAGATCCGGCAGATCGTGATGAGCAAGCTCGAGCTCGTCGGTCTGCTCGGCGCGGAGGACAAGTTGCCGGGGGAGATCTCCGGTGGGATGCGCAAGCGTGCCGGCCTGGCGCGGGCGTTGGTGCTCGATCCGGAGATCATTCTGGTGGACGAGCCGGATTCGGGTCTCGATCCGGTGCGCACGACCTATATTTCGCAGACGTTGATCGATATCAACGCGGAGATCGATGCGACGATCCTGATCGTGTCGCACAACATCAATCTGGCGCGGACGGTGCCGGACAATATCGGGATGTTGTTTCGTCGGCAGTTGGTGATGTTCGGTCCGCGGGAGGTGTTGTTGACTTCGGATGAGCCGGTGGTCAAGCAGTTCCTCAACGGCACGATGATCGGTCCGATCGGGATGTCGGAGGAGAAGGACGAGGCGACGATGGCGCACGAGCAGGCGCTCGTGGAGGCCGGGCATCATGCCGGTGGGGTGGACGATGTCGAGGGGATCGTGCCGCAGATGCAGGCGACTCCGGGGATGCCGGAGCGGCAGGCGGTGGCGCGTCGGCAGGAGCGGGTGCGCTCGATCCTGCACACCCTGCCGGAGAAGGCACAGCAGGCCATCCTCGAAGACCTCGACGGCGCACCCGGATACGCCGGCTTCCCGGGCTCCGACACGCCCACCGAACTGATTCCCGTGGTCTCGCACTAGCTCTCCCACCGCACGCGACCGGCGACGGGCTCCTGGATGAGCATCCGCCGGTCACGGACGACCAGAAAGGTACAGACGAGTGAGAACTCGCAGTTGCAGGCTCGCGCCTCCATGTCGTGAGGTGATCGCGCGATGACCGCCGAAGCGGCACTCACTTCCCCGGTGTCGGATTCCCGCCGTGGACTCATGGTGCCGGCGGGAATCCGCCGATACCTGATCGAGAAGCCCGCAGCCTCACTGGCCACCATCGGACGCTCGGCGCGACTCGGAGGCAACGTCGTCCGCTACGCCGTCACCGACACCATCGCGTGGCGGCTGCCGGTGCGAGAGGTGATCGAGCAGATGTGGGTCCTGCTCAAGGTTACCGCTCTTCCCGCGCTGCTCATGGCCGTCCCGATCGGTGCAGAAGTCTCGGTGCAGGTGGGTGGCATCATGAATCAGGTCGGCGCCAACTCGCTCGCCGGTGCTGCCAGCGGTCTCGGTGTGGTGGGGCAGGGTGCACCGATGGCCGCGGGACTGCTCATGAGTGGGGCCGCCGCGTCCGCCATCGCCTCCGATCTCGGCGCGCGATCGATCCGCGAGGAGATCGAAGCGATCCGTGTGATGGGTATCGATCCGGTCCAGCGACTCGTGATGCCGAGATTTCTGGCCATGCTCGCGATCGCCCCGATGCTGTGCATCATCATCATCGCCGCGGGTGTTGCTGCGGGCCTGACGATCTCGGCAAACGTCAACGACGTCGTGCCGGGCAGTTTCTGGCAGTCGTTCGGTGCCTTCGCCACCCCCACCGATCTCGCGTTCTCCGTGCTCAAGTCCGTCATCTTCGCAGCCATCGTGGTGTTGATCGCCGGTCTGCGCGGACTCGAGGCCAAGGGCGGACCCACCGGCGTCGCGAACGCCGTCAACGCCTCCGTCGTCCTCAGCGTCTTCTGCATCTTCATCGCGAACCTCGTGGTGAGCCAGCTGCAGCTGATGTTCTTCCCGGCTCGGTTGGCGTGATGACGACGGGAACACCCGCGCATCGCGGGAATACCGGATCAGCACTGTCCCAAATCGGCACGAGATTCGTGATGCGAATCCGGTCGGGAGTCGAGGAAGTCGGACAGGTCGTCCTGTTCACCGCCCGAACGGTCTACCTGCTGCCCAAGACCGTGAAGCACTACCGCAAGCAGACCACCACCACCATGAACAACATGGCGTGGGGCAACGGATCTCTCGTCGTCGACGGCGGCGTGATCAGCCTGATGTTCTTCCTCGGTATCGCCGTCGGTGCCGTGGTGGCCATCCAGGCGTTCATGGCCTTCGACCTGCTGGGATTCGGTGCACTGACAGGCATCATCGGTTCGTTCGGCAACGTACGCGTCATCGCCCCGATCATCACGGGCATCGGCTTCGCGGCCCAGGCCGGCTGCCGGATGACCGCCGAGATCGGCTCCATGCGTATCTCCGAAGAGATCGACGCCACCGAATCCATCGGCCTGCAAGCGATTCCCTTCGTCGTGGGCCCCCGCCTGATCGGCAGCATGCTCGTAGTGCTGCCGGGCTACCTCATGGCTCTCGTCGTCGCGTTCGTCACCGGCGGTGTCGTCGTGAAGACCTTCCACGACCAGCCCAGCGGGACCTACGACCATTACTTCGCGCAATTCCTCAACGTTCCCGACCTCGCGGCATCGGTCGTCAAGGCCCTGATCTTCTGTGCGGTTGTCACGATGATCCACTGCTATTACGGCTATTTCGCCTCGGGCGGGCCGGCGGGAGTGGGCTCTGCGTCCGGCCGGGCAATCCGCGCCAGCCTCGTCGCCATCGTCGTACTGAACTTCGTAATGACCGTCATCATCTGGGGCCTGAGCCCGGAACTCGTCTTCAAGGGATGAGGAAGTAACCATGTCGAGAAGTCAGGACTTTCTCCGCGGCACGGCTGCAGAACAGTCCCGCCGACTGGTCGCCGCCGGTGCAGCAGCGATCGTGTTCCTCGGTGCTGCCGGCGTCGCCGCCGCCACCCTGTATCCGAAGTTCACCGGACCCGACGGGATCGAACTCACCGTCGACGTCCCCTATCTCGGTCCGGGCGTCGCGGAGGGCACCAAGGTGGTACTGCACGGGCAGTCCATCGGACAGGTGACCGGCCTCGAACGCACGCCGTCCGAATCGGTGCAGGTGCGCATGCTGCTCGATGAATCCCAGATCGACGGACTGACAGACCGATTCGAGATCGACTACCGACCCGAGAACTACTTCGGCACCTCGGCGGTGAACGTCCTGGCGCGCCCCGGAGGTTCCCCGCTCGAATCGGGCATGGAGTTGGAAAGGACACCCGAAGGTGACTTCACGATGTCGACGATGATCGAGCAGGGATCGCTCACGATCGACGGCACCCTGACCGACGACATGATCACGTCGCTCGACAAGACCGTCCACTATCTGGACGGACTCACACCCTGGATCGACACCGGCGTGGTCCTCGCCGACCGGGTCGCCGAGACCCAGCAGGAGATGCCGAGCACCCTGCTCGCCCACTTCAACGACATTCTCGAGGCCTTCCCCGGCTTCGGCGACCAGGCGATCGAATCGCTCATGAACATCTACTACAGCAACTACAACACGCTTCCGGACGGCTCCATCGGCGTCGACGATGCGGTCTTCGACGAGGCGAACGCCGGCCTCACCCTGGCGGCGAACCAGTTGTTCGGTCAGGCGGGTGCGCTGCTCGCCTCCCACGGCGAGGAACTGACCCCGCTCATCACGTCCGTCGCCGAAGCCTCCGACGTCTTCCCCCACCTGGTCAACGGCGGAATGACCCCGGCCGCTGCCCAGGACGTGGTGCGACGTCTCGACTCCGCCTTCGTCGACACCCCGGATGGGAAGCGTCTGCGCCTGCGGGTGCTGGTCGACGCCCTGCCCGCCTTCACGGCACCGCTCGGTCTCGGACCCGTCCCGGCCGCGCTCGATCTCGGGGCCGACCCGGCCGGGACGACCGAAGGGGGAGAACGATGACGACACGAGCGACATACATCGCGACGATCGCCAAACTCGTCGTCGCGGCGATCATCTCCGCGGTGCTGTTCGCGCTGGTCATCAGCGCCATGCGCAGCCCGGTCAACGGACCGACCCGCACCTACACCGCCGAGTTCTCGGACGTGTCGGGCCTCGGCGCCAACGGCGATATCCGCACACGCGGCGTCCGCATCGGGAAGGTGTCCTCCATCGAGTTGCGCGAACGCGACGGGAAGACGATCGCCGAGGTCGAGTTCACGATGGAGGAGCCCTACGAATTGACCGACACCACCACCCTGGCGGTCAAATATCAGAACCTCACCGGCGTGCGGTACATCGACGCGGACTTCGGTGAGAAACCGGGCACACCCGTCGAGCACCTCTCGCTCGAGAGCACGAAACCGTCGTTCGACATCACGTCACTGTTCAACGGCCTTCAGCCGGTCCTGGCGACGATGAGCACCGAGGACATCAACCGGTTCACCGAGAACGCCATCGCTCTCCTACAGGGTGACGGTGGGGGACTGAAGCCGATGCTGGACGACGCACAGAAGCTCGCGAATCTCGCCGCCGACCGCGAACAGGTGATCTCGACCCTCGCCGACAATCTGGCACGCATAGCGGACAGCATGGGTGGACGCTCCGACGGCGTCGTGGAGTTCCTCCGATCCGTGAGCTTTCCGATCGCCAAGGCCATGACTGTCCTCGAGGAATTCCACAAGACGGCGACCTACGGGCCGGAATTCCTCACGCCCATCAAGCGACTGCTCGACGCCTACGGTCTCGCACCGGGTGCGGACGTCGACGCGATGGTGACCTCCGCCTTCGCTTCCCTCGAGGAGGCAGCCGAGGCCATCAGGCTCCTTCCGCCGGCCGTGGCGGGTCTCCAGATACCGGCGAGTGCCCCGGCAGGCGCCGGCGCCGGATGTTCCAACGGCATCGCGCAACTGCCGACGGATGTGCAGGTCCTTCTGAGCGGAAGCGAGGTCGTCGTATGCAACGCGGGATGAACAGGCCCCGTCGCCGGTTCGGGAAGGTTCTGTCCTTCTTCGACAACGACATTCGCATCGGAACTGTGGTCGCTGTGGTCGCCGTCCTCGCGCTCGTCGCGACCGCGGTCCTCTATACGCGACCACCGGGCCGCACTACCGTGGCATTCGAGACCACCGACGTCTCGGCGATCTCCACCGGCCAGGACGTGCGCGTCGCCGGTGTGTCGGTCGGCAAGGTCTCGGAGTTGGAACTCGGCGACACCTCGGTGAAGGTGTCCATGGAGATCGAGGACGACCTGATGGTCGGTACCGAGTCGCGGGTCGAGGTCAGGATGCTGACCCCAGTCGGCGGATACGCCGTGACCCTCTTTCCTCTCGGTCGGAACCCTCTGGGTGACAGCATCATTCCTGCTGATCAGGTGTCGGTTCCCTACTCGATCGGCGACGTCCTCCAGGCCGCACCGAACGTCACGGACAACGTCGACGGCACGGACATCGACGCCAACCTGATTCAGGTCGCGGATGCCTTGCAGAACAACCCCGGATCGATCGAGTCGATCATCTCCGGCATGTCCGCCGTCGCTCGGGTCATGGACGAGCAACGCCGGCAGGTCCACACGGTGGCGACGCTCGCATCGGAGTACCTCACGACCTTCAACGCCAGCCGAGAGATGGTGTTCGACGTCCTCCGCGAAATCGACATCGTCTTCGAGACCTACGAGAATACGCACGCCGGCTTCAACGAGGCCTACCGACTCCTCGGGTACGTCCTCATGACCGTCGCCCCCTACTCGGAGTACTACCTCGACAATCGGGATGCACTGGAGAACGGGATCACGCAGGTCCGCTCCATGATCGAAGAGTTCAACACGACCATGGGACCCTCGATCGAGGCGCTGGCGGCCACCCGTGACCAACTCGCCCAGTGGCTGACACCGGAAGGGATCGTCGCTGTCGGCGGGGGCACCCTCATGGCTTCCGACATCTGCATCCCGGTACCCGGACGGCAGTGCTGACCGATGAGTGGCGAATCGAGAACTGCAATGCTGACAAGATTGGCAGGGCCGAGTGTGAAGAGAACGAAGACACTGACAACCGTCGCCGTGGCCGTCACCACGCTCGTGGGTACGTGCGGTGCGGGAGTCGCGGCCGCGCAGCCACTGAAACACGGCGCCGAACCGGCGACCTACTGCGTGGAAATGCCGGATTCGGTCGGGCTCTACCCGGGAAATCCGGTCACGCAGATGGGATTTCCGGTCGGTAAGGTCGATTCCGTCGAGCAGAGGAGCACCCACGTCGAGGTGCGATTCACCACCGACGGCGGACGTGTCTTCCCTGCGGACGTCCAGGCTGTGACCCGCTCCAAGTCGATCCTCGCGGATCGCAGCCTCGAACTGGTGGGCAACTACGAATCCGGACCGCAACTCGCCCCGGAGTCCTGCATCCCGCTCACCAACAGTTACACCCCGAAGACGATCTCCGAGGTAGTCGGTTCGGCGGCCGACTTCATCGAGGCGCTGTCGCCGGAGGCCGGCGACGAGACCGTCGAGATGGCGGTCACGGGGCTGAACGAGGCCCTGCGCGGCCAGGGTGAGAACGCCCGGCAGATGATGATCCATGCGGCGAATGCGATGGAGAATCCCGACGGTTTCATCGCCGACATCGGATCGTCGATCTCGAACATGGCACCGCTCACCGAGGAAACGCTCGTCCAGTGGGCGGCCATCAAGAACATCGCCGACAACATGCCGAGGGTAGTGTCCGACGCAAAGGGGCTGTGGCCCGGCACGATCGACGTCTGTGTCGGCATCGGATGGCTCGTCGCGCTGCTCGACGACATCCAGCGCAACTACGGTGACGACATCTGGCCGTTCGTGCACGGGCAGGCCGTCGAAGCCATCGAACTGGCTGCGCAGCAATCCGGTTCGATCGGCGATCTCGTGTCCACGATCCCATCGATGTCGAAGGCGGTCTCCGCACAGACACGCGACGCCGGTGCACTGTCGGTCGAGTACACGCCCCCGCAGATCGCGTTGAGTGACGACGAGGCGGCTCGGCTGTGCGAGGTTCTGGAGAGCCTGAGCCCGGGAAGTTGCAAGGACGCCGGCACGGGTTCGCGCGTCACGCCCGAAGGTCTGATGAACCTGCTGAACCCGATCGGAGCGGCGCGATGATCACCCGACGTATCACTCGGACGGTCGCCGCTCTGTCCCTGATCCTCGTCGTGTCGTCGTGTTCGCTGCGGCCGGAGGATCTTCCGTCCGTGCGCGGAGGCATCGGGGACGGATACGAGATCTCGGTCGAGTTCGCCAGTGTCATGAACCTGCCGTCCGGAGCGGACGTCATCATGGACGGTGTCCGAGTCGGCGAGGTGCGCGATCTCGAAGTGCAGGACGACGGCGTCGCTGTACGTATCGGAATCCGCTCCGACACAAAGGTTCCGGCCGAAGCTCGGGCGATCGTCCGGCAGAACACCCTGCTCGGTGACACCTACGTCGCTCTGCTGAGGAATCCCGATGACAGCAGTGGAGAGTACTTGGGCGAAGGTGCGACGGTGCCCGTCGAGCGTACGACCTCGCCGCCGCAGCTCGAGGACACCATGGCGGTGCTCGCCACCTTCGTCAACGGAGGCAGTATCCGTCGCATCGAACAGGTGATGGGAAGCGTCAACGCCGTCATGCCCGACGTCGCCGAGATCGAGCGGCTCGCCGGGACCGTCGCCGTCGACCTGAACGACCTGGGGCAGCGAACCGTCGAGATCGACCGGATGCTCGACGGGATGAACGCCTCGGCGACAGCGTTGAACGACAATTCCGAGTCGCTCGTGACCATTTTCGACGGGTCGACGGTGCACTATTGGCGCAGGCTCGCCGTGGACGTCGTGTCGCACATCGGGCAGATCCTGCCGTCCGTCGGCAGCTTGTACGTCGGTGGCTACTGGCTGGTTCCGATGTTCGAGTCGCTGGCCGACACCACCGACATCTCCCGTGGGGGTCCGTCGGCGACGGTGGAACTGTCGAACTTCCTGAGGACGACGTTGATCCCGTTCGCGCAGAATCCATCCGTCGACATCGTGTCGATCGAGTCCGCCGACGGTGATCAGCTCGTATCCGATGCCGAGAACATCCTTCGAATGTTGGGAGCCGTGCAGTGAGTCGGCGAACAGTACTGTCCGTCGCGGGGATGGTGGTCATCGCGGCACTGTCCTTCGTGTACATGGGTCAGGCCGGGCTTCGGACCGGACTCGGCGAGGACGTGTACACCGCCGAGGTCGAGGTGCCCGACACCAACGGCCTGGTCGTCGGGTCGCGTGTGCTCATGCGGGGCATCGAGATCGGGGAGGTCACCGACATCACGGCGTCGGCCGACACCGTCCACGTGGCCTGGAAGTACGACCGCACTTCGCCGATTCCGGTGGACAGCACGATCCGGCTCGACAACCTGTCGGCGCTGGGCGAACCCTTCCTCGCCGTGTGGCCGCAATCCGCATCCGGGCAATATCTGGAGGACGGCGCTGTGATCGGCGACGAGAAGGTGGTCGTACCCACGACATTCGAGGAACTCTCGGAACGTCTGACAAATCTGCTCACGCAGGTCGAACCCGAAGGTGTCCGCGAGATCTTCCGGACACTCGACATCGCTCTGCCCGAGGACCCGCGCATTCACGGCAACCTCGCGCGTTCCGGTGAGCTGATGGCCGCGACGTTCACGCAGAACGCCGATACGTTCACCACGATCCTGCGCACCGTGCAACCACTGCTGCTCGACAGCGGGACCATCCCGGACGCGATGCGCGCCACCGAACCGGGTGTCGCGGAGTTCGGTAGCGGATTCACCGACCTGCTCGCCGGCATCCGCTTCGCATCCGACCGGGGGCCGCTCAATGCCGGCATCGCCTACGGCGCCAGCCCGTTCATCGGCGAACTGCAGAAGTTCCTCGACGAGACCGCGGCCGATCTCGAGGTCATCGGCGTGAATCTTCTGCCCGCCGTCTCGGAAGCGGCGAACAGTATCAGGGCCATGGACATCGGCACGCTGATGAACAACGTGCTCACCTCCACCGAATCCGGCGACGCTCTCACGCTGAACGTCGAAGTTCCCGGCTCCTGACCCGCAGATATCCGCTACCAACCCCCAATCGGAGGACGACGATGAAGACGACACTCGAGGACAGCACCGACACGCACGACCACGACGACGACATCGTGCGCGAATCGACCCGCCGGCGTCTGCCGATGCAAGGCATTGTCGTCGCCGTCGGTGTTCTGCTGGTCGCGGCGCTGGCCGTCGTCGGGTGGCAGTGGAACGACGCGCGGAACGAGCGGGACACCCTCCTGTCGGACGCGGCGACACGGACGGCAGCCGAACAGGTCGCCCTCGACTATGCGCTCGGCGCCGCGGAGATGGACTTCCGTGATCTCGACGCATGGCGGGCGCGGTTGACATCGGGCACCACTCCGGAGCTGACCGATCGTCTGGGTAAGGCTGCCACGTCCATGGAACAGATCATCGTTCCTCTGCAGTGGACATCGACGGCCGAGCCGATCACAGCCAAGGCCGTGAGCGGACCCGACGGAACGTTCACGGTGGACTGCTTCGTGAGTGTTCGCACCACGAACGCGCAGGCTCCCGAGGGCATCGTCTCCACCGCGACGTACCGCCTCGGCATGAACAATCGGGACGGTTGGACGATCACCGAGATCAGCGGCGTCGGGGCGGACGCATTGCCGGACGGGCCGCGGTAGAACCGCAGGTCGCAGGGGTAGAGGCCGCCGGTCGTCCTCGGAACTGGCACACTCGATGCCGAAGAACATCGAGGAGGGACCGAGTGACGACGACGGTGGACGAACCCGAGCCGGGGCTACCGGCACCGGATGACGTGCAGGCACCGCTGGTCGCAGTGGAGCATCTCGCGCAGGATCTCCGCCGCGCGCTCATGGTGTACAAATTCGGTATCGACGAGATGATGACGAAGATCAACATCTTGCGCGAGGAGTTCACCTACGCCCGCGAATACAACCCCATCGAGCACGTCAAGTCGCGCCTGAAGAACCCGGAGTCGATCCTCGCCAAGGCCGAACGAAAAGGTGCACCCGCCTCCCTGGGCGGCATCCGCGAAGCCGTCCGCGACATCGCCGGCATCCGCATCACGTGCAGTTTCACGTCGGATGTGTACCGGATCATCGAGATGATCACCGGCCAGCCCGACGTGAGCGTGATCGAGATCGAGGATTACATCGCGCGACCCAAACCCAACGGGTACAGCAGCGTGCACGTGATCGTCGAGATCCCGGTCTACATGTCCGACCGGGTCGAGCATGTGTACGTCGAGCTGCAGATCCGCACGGTCGCGATGGATTTCTGGGCGAGCCTCGAGCACAAGATCTATTACAAGCACGACCGCGAGGTCCCGGACGAGTTGCGCGACGAACTTCGTCTCGCAGCCGAGACCGCGCGCGATCTGGATGTGCGGATGGAAGCGCTGCACCGGCGCGTCCACGGACCGAACAACGTCGGCTGACCGAGGTACGCAACGCGGGATGAGGGTTCGCAATACGGTCGGTTACCGGCAGTGTTGCGAACCCACCACCGATGTTGCGTGCTTGTCGGTTACTCCCGACGACGCGGCGTTTCTCGCCTGATGCAGAGGCGTTCCCGCAACGGAAGAAGCAAAGAAGTTCTGGGACACCGGACGTCGCGATGAACGTATCAGTCTTGTCGTGTGCCACGAGAGATCGCATCGGCGGTGTCCGCCACGAAGGCTGCGAATGTGCGCAGCGCTTCAGGATCTACATGCAACGTCACGACTGCCCCCGACGGAATCCCCCGATACGTCCGGGTCGGGACGATAGCAGAAAGCGCCCCTACGGATCCGGAACGGACCGCAGGGGCGCCTTCGAAGGCTGTGTGGGACTTCTACTTGTAGCTGTAGAAGCCCTCGCCTGTCTTGCGACCCAGGCGACCCGCGTCGACCATGCGACGCAGCAGTGCCGGGGGAGCGTAATTCGGCTGAGCGAATTCGTCGTACAGCGACTGTGCGGCATTGAGCGCGACATCGAGGCCGACGGTGTCGAGCAGCGTCAGCGGACCCATCGGGTAGCCGCAGCCACCCTTCATCGCGGCGTCGATGTCTTCCTTCGTCGCGTAACCCGATTCGAGCATCCGCACCGCGTCGCACAGGTAGGGGATGAGCAGGGCGTTGACGATGAAGCCCGCACGGTCGCCCGCGCGCACGGCCGTCTTGCCGAGGGTGTTCTTCGCGTAGTCGAACACCGTGTCGGCGGTGGCCTCGTCGGTGGTGAGCGCCGAGATGATCTCGACGAGCGGCATCACCGGCACCGGGTTGAAGAAGTGCACACCCACGACCTTGCCGGGCCGCTGCGTCGCCTGCGCCATCTTGATGACGGGGATCGACGACGTGTTGGTGGCGAGGATGCCTTCGGGCTTCACGATCTTGTCGAGCTCGGAGAAGATCTCCACCTTGAGCGACTCGATCTCGGGGGCGGCCTCGACGACGAGGTCGCGATCGGCGAACTCGTTCAGGTCGAGGGTGACGCGGATCCGTCCGAGGACCGCGTCGGCATCCTCCTGCGTGATCTTGCCGGACTTGACGCCGCGTCCGATCGACTTCTTCAGACGCTCGCGCGCTGCGGCCGCGAACTCCTCGGTGGTCTCCTTGACGAGGACGTCGCTACCGGCCTTCGCGCACACCTCGGCGATACCGGCACCCATGGTGCCGCCGCCGATGACGCCTACCTTCTCCACTGCCACTGCGTAACTCCTGATCGCTGTGATGTTCCGGGGGTAACTTACGCGACCGGGGTCAGCGCAGCAGAGCGCGCGACATGACGACGCGCTGGATCTGGTTGGTTCCCTCGTAGATCTGCGTGATCTTGGCGTCGCGCATCATGCGCTCGACCGGGAAGTCGGTGGTGTAGCCGGCACCGCCGAACAGCTGCACGGCGTCGGTGGTGACCTCCATCGCGACATCCGACGCGAAGCACTTGGCGGCGGCGGAGATGAAGCCGAGGTTGCCTTCACCGCGCTCTGCGCGAGCGGCGGAGGTGTAGACCATCAGGCGGGCGGCCTCGACCTTCATCGCCATGTCGGCGAGCATGAACTGCACACCCTGGTTGTCGGAGATCGGCCGGCCGAACTGCTTGCGGTCCTTGACGTAGGCGATCGCCGCATCGAGGGCGCCCTGGGCGAGGCCGACTGCCTGCGCACCGATGGTCGGGCGGGTGTGGTCGAGAGTCGCGAGAGCGGTCTTGAAGCCGGTGCCCGGCTCGCCGACGATGCGGTCGCCGGGGATGCGGCAGTTCTCGAAGTACAGCTCGGCAGTAGGGGAGCCCTTGATGCCGAGCTTCTTCTCCTTCGGGCCGACGACGAAGCCCTCGTCGTCCTTGTGGACCATGAAGGAGGAGATGCCGTTGGCACCCTTCTCGGGGTCGGTGACGGCCATGACGGTGTACCAGGTGGACTTACCGCCGTTGGTGATCCAGCACTTGGAGCCGTTGAGGATCCAGTCGTCGCCGTCGGCCTTGGCGCGGGTGCGCATGGAGGCGGCGTCGGAGCCGGCCTCGCGCTCGGACAGCGCGTAGGAGGCCATCGCGCCGTTGACGATGTCGGGGAGGACCTTGGCCTTGAGCTCGTCGGAGCCGCGGAGGATCAGGCCCATGGTGCCGAGCTTGTTGACGGCGGGGATCAGCGAGGAGGAGCCACATACTCGGGCGACCTCTTCGATGACGATGCAGGCGGCGATAGAGTCGGCACCCTGGCCCTCGAACTGCTCGGGCACGTGGATGGCGTTGAAGCCCGACTTGTTGAGGGCGTCGAGGGCCTCCTGCGGAAAGCGGGAGTTCTCGTCGACGTCCTTGGCGTAGGGCGCGATCTCCTTCTCGGCGAGTGCGCGGATCGCCTCGCGCAGAGCGTCGTGCTCCTCGGAGAGCTTGAACAGATCGAAGTCGGGATTGAGGGCCATGACGGCGGACTCCTAACGGCACGCGGTGCCAGGTTTGCGAGCGTTGCTCCCTCGAGCTTAGCGAGGCGACGGTTCGCGACGTGACGGAATGAGTCGATTGTAACCACGGCACTCAGTGCCAGGTCAACGGTGCTGACGTGCGCCTTCGAGCTGGAGTCGAACCTGTTCGGCGATCTCTGCGGGTGTCAGATGGGCCGAATAGGTCACCACCGCGACCTCCGGCGGGCTCGGTGAGGCCTTCCCGTTCGCCGTGCCTTCGGGCGCCGGAACCACCCCGTACGTGCGGCGGAGCTCGAGCAACTCCTGCTCGAGGCGTTCGGCGGTGGCAGTCTCGTCACCGCGGATCATTGCGCGCAATACGAAGTTGTGTGTGGCGGTCATCGCCGCCGCGAAGCTGACGGTGCGCACCGGCTTCTCCGTCGGGGCGGCAGCGCGCAGGAAGTCGGTGAACAGCCGCTCGTAACGGTAGGTGGTGACGAGTTCGCGTTCCCGCAGCGCCGGCACCCGCTGCACCACCCGGTACCGCCACACCGCCAACTCGCGCCGGTCGCGGAAGTGCCCGAACACGAGCTTGGCGCCCTCGCAGGCCGCTGCCCAGGGATCGTCGAAATCCTGCGACAGATACTCGGCGACCTGCTCGAGCAACGACTCGTGATCGGCGAAGATCACGTCCTCCTTCGACCGGAACTGCCGGAAGAACGTCCGCCGCGACACCCCGGCGGCCGCGGCGATCTGCTCGACGGTGGTCGACTCGTAGCCGAACTCGGAGAACAGGCGGATCGCCTGCGTGACGACATGCACCCGGAACTGGGCGGGATCGGGACCTGCGGGAGCGGATCTCGTCGGGCTACCTGTACCGGTGGTCATGGTTGCCAAGTATCCCCTGTGGGACCGCCGGTTTCGTGCAGTCGGCGGGAACCGCGCGATCACCTGGACCAAAAACATTGTGTGCAATCTAATTGTGCGTAATATTCCAGCAATGGGAAACGACACCTCGCCTGCCACAGTCCGTGACTCCCGGAAGACCGGTCCTCTTCGGACTGTGGGCAGGCTGCTGCTCGGCGGTTTTCTTCTGTTCGCCGGCATCGGGCACCTCACCGCGCAGCGGCAGGAGTTCCAGGCTCAGGTACCGTCCTGGATCCCGCTGGAGCCGGATTCCGTCGTCCTGGTCCGGAATCGTGGAGATCGGCCTGGGTGCGGCACTCCTACTGGCGCCACGAGCGCTGAGACCGATCGTGGGATGGGTCACCGCAGCATTCTTCGTCGCGGTCTTTCCGGGCAACATTGCGCAGTACATGTCCGGCACCGATGCCTTCGGGCTGGACAGCGACGGTGACCGCTTGGCACGACTGTTCTTCCAGCCCGTCCTCGTCGTGTGGGCGTTGTGGTCGACCGCGGCATGGCGAGCCTGGCGGAGTCGTGACCACTAGGAGCATTTCGGACGCCCGCCGGCTCAGCCTTCGGATGCCTGGGCCGAGCGCAGCTCGAACTTCAGGATCTTCCCGGTCGATGTGCGGGGCAGCTCCAGCGGAAAGACGATGTCGCGCGGCACCTTGTATCCGGCGAGCAGCGTGCGGGTGTACTCGATGAGATCGTCGGCCGTCACGGACTCGTCCTTCTTCAGGATCACGAACGCCTTGGGGCGTTCACCCCATTTCTCGTCGGGAACGCCGACGACCGCCACGTCCAGCACCGCCGGATGGCTGACGATCGCCTGCTCGACCTCCACGGTCGAGATGTTCTCGCCGCCGGAGATGATGATGTCCTTCGCGCGGTCCTTGAGCTGGATGTATCCGTCCGGATACATCACGCCGAGGTCGCCCGTGTGGAACCAGCCGCCGCGGAACGCATCCTCCGTCGCACCCGGGTCCTTGTAGTAACCGAGCATGACGTTGTTGCCGCGCAGCACGATCTCGCCCATGGTCTCGCCGTCGGCGGGCACATCGTTCATGTCCTCGTCGACGACCCGTGCGGTCTCGGCCTGCAGCATGCCCACACCTTGGCGGGAGAGCAGCGCGGCGCGTTCGTCGGCGGGCTTGCCGTCCCAGCTGTCCTGGTATTCGCAGATCGTGTACGGGCCGTACACCTCGGTGAGCCCGTAGACGTGCACGACCGTGATACCCATCTGCTCGAGCTGGGCGATCACCGTCGGCGACGGTGGTGCGCCGGCCGTGGTGATCCGCAACGGGCGATCCAGCGGATGTGCCTGGTCGGCGTTCGCGATGGTCGAGCACACCGCAGGGGCGCCGCACAGATTGGTGACGCCGAGATTGTCGATGGCATCCCAGATCGCATCGGCGCGCACCGCGCGCAGGCAGATGTGGGTTCCTGCCGCCGCAGTCACCGCCCACGGCGTGCACCAGCCGTTGCAGTGGAACATCGGCAGCGTCCACAGGTACTTGCTCTGCCCGTCGAAGCTGTTGTGGAAGGTCTCACCCAACGAGTTCAGGTACGCGCCGCGGTGGGTGTACATCACGCCCTTGGGTTTGCCCGTGGTGCCCGAGGTGTAGTTGAGGGTGATGACGCCGAGCTCGTCGCCGATGCTCCACGGCAACGGCGACGCATCGAGCGAGTCGGCCTGGGCGAGGAATTCGTCGTATCGGGTCGTGGCCACTCCGGCAGGGACCTCCGGAACCGGCACGGTCGAGTCGGGAACCTCGACGATCTCGGCGACGCGCGGAACGTTCTCCCGGACGCTTGCCACCGATCCGAGCAGTTCGGAGTCGACGAACAGCAGCGTCGTCTCGGAGTGGTCGAGGATGTATTCGAGTTCCGGCCCCGCCAGTCGCGAGTTCAAGGCGACGAGCACGCCGCCCGCCAGCGGCACGGCGAAATGCGCGATGAGCATTTCGGGCACATTGGGCGTCAGGTACGCGATCTTGTCGCCCGGCTCGATACGGCTGCGCAGCACCCGTGCGAGTCGCTGGGTCTCGTCGGCGAACTCGGCGTAGGTGTACGTGCGGTCGCCGTGGATGATCGCGGTGCGATCGGGGAACACCGCCGCAGACCGTTCGAGGAAGCGCAACGGGCTCATCTGACTGTAGTTCGCGGCTCCGGTCGAGCCGGGACGGGCGGGGGCAATGGACACGGATACCTCCGGGGGTGGCCTACTCGGATTCCGGCGTCTTCTGTGATCGTCGCAACACCGGGCGATGTGCAGGTTACGAATCGTGGAACCGGCCCTACTACCCTCGAAAGTGGGTGTTCGGAGGGAAGAGCAGGAGCAGTCGATGGATGTCGCCGTACCGGGTGTGCTGCGTCCCGATGATCTCGACACCCTTCGCGCCACACTGCGCGACCTGAAGTCGACGACCGAACTACCGGTGCTCTTCGGTGGTGCCGTGCAGGGCTCGGACGTCGTCCTGTCCGGATTCGTCGGTACTCGCGGTCGTGTCCTGCGCAATCTGGTGATCGCCGCCGAGCGCGGACTCGGCGGGCGGGTGGTCGTCGAACAACGTCCCGGCGCGGTCGCCGACTACTTCACGTCACCGCACATCACCCATCACTACGACCGGCAGGTCGCCGGTGAGGGAATCGAGTCGTTGCTCGCGGTGCCGGTCGTGGTGCGCGGACGCACCCGCGCTGCGATCTACGGCGGGTTGAGGGTCAACCGGCCGATCGGCGATGTGGTCGCGGAGAAGGTCGTGCGGTCGGCTGCGGATCTCGCGCGGGAGATCGAGATCCGCGACGAGGTCGACCGACGGGTGTCGCTGATCGAGAACACTCGTGGCGCGCACGTCGAATCCGTTCCGATTGCCGTCTCCGAGGCGCTGACGGAATGTCTCGTCGCACTGCGGGCGATCGCGGCGCGCACCGACGACCCGGCGATCAGGGAACAGGTGCGGAACGTCGAGGAGACACTGGCCCGGGCACACAGCGGTGCGTCGCAGCCGCGGACGCACCTGACCGCTCGCGAGCACGACGTGCTGAGCCATGTGGCCCTGGGTTGCCGCAACGCGGAGATCGCCGATCGGTTGTCGCTGAGCGTGGAGACGGTCAAGACCTATCTGCGCAATGCGATGGACAAGCTCGATGTGTGCAGCAGGCACGAAGCGGTCGTCGAAGCGCGCCGGCAGGGACTACTGCCCTGATCGACTGCGGTCCTGATCACCGCGGCGCAGTCGCCGGAAGAACTCGCGGATCGCGCGCAGCGCGCGCCGGAACCTCGTCTCGGTCGCGGGACGCTCGAGGACGTCGGTGCCTGCCGGGGTGGGAAGCCGGACGGGCCAGCTGTCGTCGACGTCGACGACTTCGCGCCCGAGCCCGCGCAGATATTCGGCGAAGCTGCGTTGACGTTCGGCGTGCCAGGCGGCCTGATCGGCCATGATGTCGAGTTCGGCGAGTTCGGGATAGCGCGCGACGAGCGCGCGGGTCAAGTGGCCGGCCGCGAGCGCGTCGGCCTCGGCCTCGTGCGGATTCGGCAGTGCCACCCCGTACTCCTCGCAGACCGCCTGCAGTGTGCGCCTGCCGGGACGACTGCGGTCCATCTCGCGGTCGATGACATACGGGTCGACGACCGTGCCGATGTCGAGGCCGGGCAGGCCCAGGCGGCGGCCCTCGGCGTCGAGCACCGTCAGGTCGTAGCTGGCGTTGAACGCGACGACGGTGTGGCCGCGCGCCCACGCGTCGCACACCGCCTGCCGGATCTGCCGGTACCCCTCGAGGTAGTCGAGTCCTTCGGTGCGGGCGTGGGCGGTGGTGATGCCGTGGATCGCGGTGGTCTCCTCGGGTATCGGGATACCCGGGTCGAGCAGCCACGACCGTGCGTCGATGCGGTCGCCGTCGAAGGTCGCGACGCAGGCCGTGACGATGCGGGCGTTGCGGGGATCCCGGTCGGTGGTCTCGAGATCGAACGCGCAGATCGGTCTGTCCGGCCAGTGCGTCATGTTCGGTCCTCGCGTCCGTCGGATGATGATCTGTCGGACGCATTGTTGCGGGAGGCACCGACATGCCTCGAGGAAAGAACCGTCAGATCGTGTCGGTGCAGACCACGAAGTTGCGTTCCCGGTACACGAACCCTCCCTCGGAGGTCGCGCAGTCGTTCACGTCGGAGGTGTCGAGCAGGATCTCGGTGACCTCTTCGCCCTGGACCGCAGGCTCCCCGCATTCGATGCGTTGCGGATCCTCGCCGCCGAGGTCCATGCAGGTCCCCACCACCCAGTCGATGTCGAGACACAACGCGCCGACCTCGACGCCGCCGAACGACTCGTAGTAGGTCTGGTCGATGTCGCCGGGGCACATGGCACTGGCATCCACGACGTCGACGACCTTGTAGTTCGAACTCGGGGTGCCGCAGTCTGCGTAGTCGATGGTCGCGTCGTCGACCGTGCCGCCGAGCGCGACGCATTCGCCCGTTGCGACGTCGATGCTCAGCTCGGTCGACGACGATGCGGACGGAGTCGTGGTGGGCAGGGAGAAGGAGGGAGCCGTGGACGTGGCCAGGGCGTTCGCGGCGGACACGGCCTGTCCTTCGACCTGGCTCGTGCATCCTCCGAGCACCCCTGCTGTCGCCAACGCCATCGCGGCACCGGCCGCCCCTCGGAGAATGTTCATGGTCGAAGAGCCTACGGAAGCGCTGCCGGTACCCGTACGGGGTGGAACGATGTGCCGCATGGACCTGCCTGTGGTGCCGCCGCTCGCCCCGATGCTCGCCAAGGTCTCCTCCACCGTCCCCTCCCAACCCGAGAGCGGTCCCCCCGAGTGGTCCTACGAACCCAAATGGGACGGCTTCCGGGCGATCGTCTTCCGCGATGGTGACGAGGTGGTCCTCGCCTCGCGCGGCGGTAAGGACCTCGTCCGTTACTTCCCGGAGCTCGCCGACGCGGTGCGCGCCGAACTGCCGCACAGGTGCGTGGTCGACGGGGAGATCGTCGTCCCGCGCGAACGCGACGGCCGCACCCGACTCGACTGGCAGGCGCTGTCCGAGCGGATCCATCCGGCCGCCAGCCGGGTCACGATGCTCGCCGAGCAGACACCGGCTGTGTTCGTCGGCTTCGATCTGCTCGCTCTCGGCGACGAGAACCTCATGGAGACCCCGTTCGCCGACCGGCGCGCCCGGCTGCGGTCCGAGATCGGCGGGGGAAAGAGCTGCCACGTCACGGTGGCCACCACCGATACCGACACCGCCCGTCGCTGGTTCGAGGAGTTCGAGGGCGCCGGCCTCGACGGGGTCGTCGCCAAACGGCTCGACGGACTCTATGTGCCCGACAAACGGGAGATGCTCAAGCTCAAGCACGCGCGCACCGCCGACTGCGTCCTCATGGGTTACCGCAAGCACAAGACCGTCGAGGGTGTCGGGTCGCTGCTGCTCGGGCTGTACCACGAGGGCGAGCTCGCCATGGTCGGCGGTGCCTCGGCGTTCACGCGGGAGCGGCGCGAGGAACTGCTCGCCGAACTGCAGCCCCTGCGTCTCGGAGAGGGCGTCGTCGAACAGGGCGAACCGACGCGGTGGCGTTCGGCGGTGGATCGCAGTTGGGTACCGCTGCGTCCCGAACGTGTCGTCGAGGTCGCGTACGACCAGATGGAAGGGGTGTCCGGGGCGGGGATGCGGTTCCGGCACGCAGCGAAATTCCAGCGGTGGCGTCCCGACCGGGACCCCGAGAGCTGCACGTTCGACCAGCTCGAGGTTCCGGTGCGCTACGACCTGTCGGATGTGCTCGACCGGACGGAGGACTGACATGGCCACGAAGCGTTCGCCCGCCGAGGAGCTGGACGTCGACGGCACGCCCGTGCGCCTGTCGAATCCCGACAAGATCTATTTCCCGCAGCTCGGGGCGGACGGCGGCACGAAGCGGCATCTTGTGGAGTACTACCGGAGGATCACCACCGAGTTCGACGCACCGCTGCTGACGGCTCTGCGCGACCGGCCGACGCACCTCCAGCGCTTCCCCGACGGTGTCGAGGGGGAGGAGATCTACCAGAAGCGGGCACCGGTCAAGCGCCCCGATCATGTCGCGACCTGCGAGATCACGTTCCCCTCGGGCCGTACGGCCGATGCGCTGCGGGTGCGTTCGGCCGCCGACGTGGTGTGGGCGGCGAACCTCGGGTGCGTGACCTTCCATCCGTGGCCGGTGCGCTGCGGCGACACCGACCGCCCCGACGAACTGCGCATCGACCTCGACCCGCAACCGGGAACCGACTTCGGCGACGCCCGGGCGGTGGCATTGGAGGTCGTGCGCCCGCTCCTCGACGAACTGGGTCTCACCGGATATCCGAAGACGTCCGGCGGGCGGGGGCTCCACATCTACCTGCGGATCGTGCCCGAATGGGACTTCGTCGGAGTCCGCCGCGCCGGGATCGCGCTCATGCGTGAGATCGAGCGTCGCAGCGACGAGCGTGCGACGACGGCGTGGTGGAAGGAGGAACGCGGTGAGCGGCTGTTCCTCGATTACAACCAGAACGCCCGCGACAAGACGATCGCCTCGGCGTACTCGGTCCGACGCACTCCGATCGCGACCGTCTCGACCCCGTTGACGTGGGACGAACTGGCGGACGCCGAACCCGACGACTTCACGATCGCCACGGTGCCGGACCTGTTGGCGAAGCGGGGTGATCCGATGGCGGATCTCGACGCGCACGCCCATTCGCTGGACGTGCTGCTCGAGATGGCGGAACGGGACGCGGCGAACGGTCTCGGCGACCTGCCGTATCCGCCGAATCACCCGAAGATGCCGGGAGAGCCGAAGCGTGTCCAGCCCTCGCGCGACACCGATCGGGCGAAGGACACGTGAACGGCGGGTGGTAGGACGTTCCGAATCGCGTCCCTGTCGTGACCTCGACTATGAGACCTCCCGAAGCGGGAGTCCATAAACTGTCCGGGAAGACAGTCCTCTGAGGTTCGGAAAGGTCGATGTCGTGATTCGCTGGTGGGCGTCCGGTCGGGTTCTCGGCGTAGGGGCAACGTTCGCTGCCGCGATCGGCGCCGGATTCCTCGTTCCTCAGACCGCATCCGCGGCCACGACCTGCACGGCACCGCCGGGCGCCCCCGCCGAGGTCGTGCAGATCGACGGCGACGAAGCATGCGGCGCGTCCACCGACGGCACCGCCGATGCCTGGAGCTACGGCGAACGCGGGGTGGGATTCGCCGACGCCCGCGGTGCAGCCCAGGTAGGGGCAGCCGGATTCGACGGTGGCGTCGGAGCCGGGGAGAGCACGTCGGGACGTCTGTTCGCAATCGGTGTGGGGGCACAGGCCCTGGCTCTCGGGGTGCTCGACGGTCCGGGAACGGCAGTCGTCGCCGCGGGCCCGCAGTCCCAGGCCTTCGTGGGCGACGCCGACGATCCGGTCCTGTGTCAGGGCACAGCGGCGGCAGCGTTCGATCTCGAGGCGGCTCGCGGGTGCGTCGTGCTGGGCGACTTCCGGTACGTCACTCCCGGTGCCGAGACACCGCCGTCGACACTGCCCTGAGTTTCCGCGCGTTCCGCCCGGGGCACCGACAAACAGACTGTACGTAAACTCTTCCTTTACGTTCTGTTTCGTCGTAGCCTGTCGCATATGCCGATGGGGGTACAGCGATGACGACCGGAGCAGTCTTCGAACCTGCCGGGGCGGCAGCGCCGTTCGCGCCGGTCCACAGTCCGGAGCAGGTCGGCGCCCGACCGGCCGCGGCGCCGACCGAGATGGTCGTCGACCCGCGATTCCTGCGACTGGCCGACGCGTTCTTCTCGCTGTACAAGCGTCCCCGGGACGGCGGCGGCGCGCTCACCGCCTACCTCCACGGGGAGAAGGTCCTCGACATCTGGTCCGGCTGGTCCGCTCCCGACCGTCGATGGGGCCGCGACACGATGGCGCTGTCGTTCTCGACGGGCAAGGGTGTGGCGTCGACCGTCGTGCATCGACTCGCCGAGCGTGGAGTGATCGACTACTTCGCGCCGGTCGCGCAGTACTGGCCCGAGTTCGCCGCGAACGGCAAGGAGGACATCACCGTCGCGGACGTCCTCACCCACCGATCGGGTCTTCATCGGGTGCGAGGCCTGGTTCCGGGAACCCGTGGGATCCTCGAGTACGACGCGACCGTCGCGGCGCTCGAAGCGGCAGCACCGGACCGTCGGCGCAACGGTGGTTCGGGCTACCATGCCGTCACATACGGGTGGCTCGTCGCCGAGCTCGTGCAGCGGGTCACCGGTCTACCCTTCGTGGAGGTCGTGGAACGGGAGATCGCCCGGCCCCTGGGCGATCCCGACTTCTGGTACCGCGTTCCGCACGACGAACGGGGCCGGATCGCGAAGTTGTTCCCGCGGCTTGCCCCGGCGGGTCTGCACTGGGGTGCGAGCGCTGCAGTGCTGTCGCGACTCGGGCCGACCCGAGGTCTCGCCGAGGCCGCGATGCCGGACGGTTTCGACAGGCTCGTCGGGGATCCTGCCGTGCACGACGCAGTGATGCCGGGATGGAACGGTGTGTTCACGGCGCGTTCTCTCGCGCGCATGTACGGCGCGATCGCCGCCGGCGGGACGATCGACGGAGTGAAGTTCCTCGAGGGCGCCACGATCGACGAGATGTCCCGGGTGCGGGTACGCAGCCGGGACTACGTGCTGGGTGTGCCGATGGCGTGGCGGCTCGGCTACCACCAGCCCATCTTCGCCGGCATCCAGCGCCCTCGCGGTGCGCTCGGGCACTACGGTGTGGGTGGTTCGGGGGCCTACGCCGACCTCGACACCGGTCTGTCGCTCGCCTTCGTCACCAACCGGCTCGGAGCCGGTGCGATCCCGCTCGGGGATCTGCGCCTCGCGCGTCTCGGTGAACTCGCCCGGTCGCTCGCTCGTCGTGCGTGAATCTTTCGTCCATTTTTGCTGTTTCGGAGACGAGGGCCGCTCGGTGGCGGGACGATCCGAATCGGAGCATCGCCGATTCGAGGAGTTCAACCATGAGCCATGTCTATCGAGTGATCGAGGTCGTCGGCTCGTCGACCACCGGGGTCGACGACGCGATCGCGAAGGCGGTTGCGCGGGCCGCGGAGACCACGCGGCATCTCGAGTGGTTCGAAACGGTCAACATCCGCGGGCACATCGACGACGGACTGGTGGCTCATACGCAGGTCACCCTCAAGATCGGGTTCCGCATCGAGTCGAGCACGGAGACCGACATCTGAGCGCTACGAAAAGTCGAAAACGCGATGGTACTATTCGGAGAATGCGGTTCTCGACCGGTGGTGGAACCTGTACTAGTCTGAGGCCCGTTCGTCGTCCGGAATCGGCATTGTAGGCAGGTAGAACTGTGGCTTATGTAATCACTCAGGCGTGTTGCAATGACGTCTCGTGTGTCGAGGTGTGCCCGGTCAACTGCATCCACCCGACGCCCGACGAAGCCCCGTTCGCGACGACGGAGATGCTCTACATCGATCCGGATACGTGCATCGACTGCGGGGCGTGTGTGGACGAGTGCCCGGTCGATGCGATCGCGGCGGACAACGAGCTCACCCCGGCGCAGGAGCCGTATCTGGAGATCAATGCCGAGTACTACCGCCGTTATCCGATCGGGCCGGACTGGCCCGAGTTGCGCACGCGCCGCAAGCTGCCCGCCGAGCTGGGCACGCTGCGGGTGGCGATCGTCGGCTCGGGGCCGGCGGCGTGCTACGCGGCGATGGATCTGGTGACGCATGCGGCGGTGCAGGTCGACATCTTCGATCGGCTGCCCACTCCCTACGGGCTGGTCCGTGCCGGGGTGGCTCCGGATCATCAGAGCACCAAGGGGGTCGGCGATGTCTTCCGCAGCGCCATCGGCCACAAGAACACCCAGTGCTATTTCAACGTCGAGGTCGGCACCCACATCACTCACGAGGAGTTGCTCGCGCATCATCACGCGGTGATCTACGCCGTCGGCGCCGCGGGTGACCGCACGCTGAACATCCCCGGTGAGGACCTGGCCGGCTCGCACGCCGCGACCGAGTTCGTGGCCTGGTACAACGGGCACCCGGATTTCGCCGATCGCACCTTCGATCTGTCCGGTGAGCGGGCGGTGATCATCGGCAACGGCAACGTCGCCCTGGACGTGGCGCGGGCGCTGGTGATGGATCCGGAGGAGCTGGCCCGCACCGACATCGCCGAGCACGCCCTCGAGGCGTTGCGGAAGTCGAACATTCGCGAGGTGGTGGTGGTGGGTCGGCGCGGCCCGGCGCAGGCCGCCTACACCAATCCGGAGCTGCTGGCGCTCGGTTCGCTGGCGGGGGTGGATGTGGTCGTCGACCCGGCCGAGGTGCAACTCGATCCGGTCAGCCGCGCACTGATCGACGATCCGGAGGTCGAACCGCGGATCGCGTTGAAGGTGCGGCAGGTCGAGGGCTTCGCGCAGAACACCCCCACCGAGGGCACCAAGCGGATCGTGTTGCGGTTTCTCGCGTCGCCGGTGGAGATCTCCGGGGACGGGGTCGTCGAGTCGATCACGCTCGAACGCACCGAACTCGTCGAGACGGGCGGCCGGCTCGAGGCCCGTCCGACCGGGCAGACCGAGACCCTCGAGGTGGGGTTGGTGCTGCGGTCGATCGGGTATCGCGGGACCGCGCCGGCGGGGTTGCCTTTCGACGAGCGGCGCGGGGTGATCCCCAACGAGGGCGGTCGGGTGATCGATCCCGAGACCGGAGCGCCGGTGCCCGGCGTCTACACCGCGGGGTGGATCAAGCGGGGTCCGAGTGGGGTGATCGGCACCAACAAGCAGTGCTCTGCGGAAACCGTCGAAAAGATCCTCGACGATTTCGTCGAGGGCCGGTTGCCCGAGCCGGTCGCGGATCGGGAGAAGTTGGCGGCGCTGGTCGCCGAGCGGCGCCCGGAGCACATCGACTACCGGGGTTGGTTGCAGATCGACAAGCAGGAGAAGGCCCGCGGGTCGGCCGCGGGACGTTCGCGGCTGAAGTTCGTGTCGATCGAGGAGATGCTGGCGGCCTCGCGAATCGAATCGTGAGTCGCCGGCCGTAGTCGACAACTTTCTGCCTTTCGACGCCTCGCTACGCCCTGCCCGAGGGGTGAAACGAAATCGGTCATAATCACCATATGTTTCCGCAGGAAATGACATGAAGAGTCCGATGAGCGGTCCCGGCTGCTCGCACAGCGGAAAGGATTACGGACGTCCGCGTTTCGGCGAGGGGCACCTCGTATCGGATTTGTGTCTGTCCTGCGGACGTGCCGAGTGCACCGAGCGCCGTCACCATTCCCTGGCTGCGGCAATCGGCGCGGGGAAGGCACTCGCCGAAGCGTCGATCAGGGCCGACGACACCCGTGACCAGGTAGTTGTGGTCGGAAACGCGATTGCCAATCTCCTGCTGTATGTCGCTGATACGCGCGGCGTCGCGGCGGCTCAGGAGGCTTCCGAGCACGGACAGATCCATTTCCACGGAGACTGGATCGCTGCCGGTCGCCCGTGGGGTCCCGAGGATCCGTGAGCTGTACCTGCTGCCGGTTGTTTCGAACGGTCCCATCAGGACTTCATCCATTCGGTGTCGGGGTAGTTCGACAGGATGAAAATCCGGGGTGAAATGTCGGAGTGAAAACCTGGTGAAATTTCAGGATGAAACACTCGCGATCCACCATCGACAGGCAGGAAGATCCGGGACCGGTCCGGTGTTGAGACGGGCATGCAGGTCGCGTTGTCGTTGCTGGATCGGTCCCGGACCCGGGACGGGCAGACCGATGCTGCCGCGCTACGGCAGACCGTGCACCGCGCGGAACTCGCCGAGGCCACCGGTTATCACCGTTTCTGGGTGGCCGAGCACCATGCCGTCCCTGGCATCGCCTCGAGTGTCCCGGCGGTGCTCATAGGCACGATCGCGAACCGGACGAGTCGGATCCGGGTGGGGTCCGGTGGGGTGATGTTGCCCAATCATCAGCCGATCGTCGTTGCCGAACAATTCGCGGCGCTCGAGGCGCTGCATCCCGGCCGGATCGATCTGGGTGTCGGTCGTTCTCTCGGGTTCACCGCACCCGTGCGCGATGCCCTGCGTACCCACCGCGCCGATGCGGACGACTTCGCCGCCGACATCGCCGAATTGCGGGCCTATCTGAACGGTGAATCGGAGGTGACCGTTCGCCCTCGGGTGCCCGAGGCTCCTCCGATCTTCGTGCTCGGGACGCGCGAGGGCCTGCAGCTCGCGGCTCGCTTGGGACTTCCCGTGGTTGTCGCCGGCCCCCTTCTTCGGCAGGGCTCGGAACCGTTCGATCGCTATCGCGCGGACTTCCGGCCCGGCGCAACCGGTGCGCAACCGTATGTCGTCGTCGGACTGGACATCCTGATCGCCGACACCGAAGCCGAAGCGGAGGAATTACTGCTTCCGGAGGCCTGGGCGATGGCCGTCTCGCGCGAGTCGGGCTCGTTCCCACCGTTGTCCCCGGTCGACGAGATCCGCCGGCAGCCGATGACCGAGCGCCGGCGACGCGTCGTCGCCGAGACCGCGCGTGGCGCACTTGCCGGTACCGAGGATCGGGTGGCCGAGTCTCTGGAGAAGTTGATCGCAGTCACCGGGGCAAACGAGGTGCTCAGCTCCGCATCCACCTTCGATACCGTTGCCCTGTACGACTCCGACGCGCGGCTGGCCCGGATCTTCGGCGTCGCCTGACCACCGGACCGAAGTCTCGAGCGTTCGTGCATTCGCTCTGTGGCCGGACCATGTCCTCGGCACGACGATAGGCTGGTGGTCCCAGAGCGTGGTGTCGCTGCGACGGTGCCGCTGCTCCCGCTGCTGTCGATGCCCGTACCGAGCGCACCGACTTTCGGAAGGTGTGCTCATGGCCGACCTGAATCCTGACCGTCTGAGCCGCACGATGGCCGAACTCGCCCGTTCCTTCGACGGCGCAGGTACGGATCTCGACACGACCCTGCAGCGCATCACTGCTGCCGCGGTAGAGCTGATTCCGGGTGCCGACAGCGCCGACGTACTCATCATCGCCGACCGTGGAAAGTTCGAATCGTACGCAGCGACCTCACAGTTGCCTCCGCAGATCGATTCGCTGCAAGCTCGGGTCGGAGAAGGACCGTGCGTGGATGCTGCCATGGACACGGTGTTCACCCGCAGTGACGATCTGGCTGCGGAATCGCGCTGGCCCATGTTCACCGCGGCAGCCGTCGAAGCCGGGGTGCGCAGCATGGTGTCGTTCCGGCTCTATACCCACAACATGCAGGCGGGGGCGCTGAACCTGTTCTCCTCCGAACCGAATGTCCTCGACGAGGAGTCGATCCACATCGGGGAAGTGCTCGCAGCTCACGCTGCGATCGCATTCGTCTCGGCCAACCGGCAGCTTCAATTGCATTCGGCAATCGCGTCCCGCGACCTGATCGGCCAGGCCAAGGGCATGCTCATGGAGCGCTTCGCCGTCGATGCCGATTGCGCGTTCGCGATGATGGTCACCCTCTCGCAGGAGTCCAATGTGCCGGTGACGGCCATTGCCGGTCGCATCGTAGAGCTCGGGCCACAGCACGACCGACCTTCATAGATATGTGAAGTGCACGCTGCGGACTACCGATTCGAGTCGATCACGCGTGCACTTCCTTGCGCTGCCGCACACAGCTTCTCGGTGGCGTCGTCGGTGACGGCGTAGATCTTGCACCGGCACAACGCCTGCCTCCTGCCGGCGCTGACCACGGCGGCGACCGCTCTCAGGAGCGCACCGCTCGCGGGTCGCAGATAGTCGAGGGTCATGCCCGTCGTCACGATCGAGGAGCCGAGGGCCGTGCCGGCGGCGAAAGTGAGTGCGTTGTCCGCTGCGTAGGCCAGAACGCCGCCGTGTGCGAAACCGAATTGCTGGAGCAGTTCCGGCCTGAGGGGTATCTCCAGCACCGCTCGTCCTGATTCGTACTCGACCAGGCGGGCCCCGATCAGGACGCTGAACGGTTGGGACGCCAGAACTTTCCGGGCATCGGCGAGGGTGGGTATTCCGGCGGCCTCCTCGGACATGATCAGCAACCTACCTCGTTCCTCGTCGCCGAACGGTGAACTGCGGCGACGAACTACTGTGCAGATGCCTCTCCGGAAGCGATGACCGCGTGGAATTGTTCGTGCAGCGCATCTTCGAGATCGTCGATCTCGGGGACGAGATCGGGATCGACGGTGATCGTCACGCTCAGCGTGCCGGCATACGACAGTGCCACGAAGGCGACTCCGATGTTTCCCGTACTGACGATCATCGGAACGATCGAGGCGACCGGGGCCCCGGCCACGCTAACGGGTGATGACGGTCCCGGCAGGTCGGACAGAAAAGAATTGACCAGATGTTGGCGGTTCACGAACCAGTGGAACGCCCCGACTGCAGCGAGAATCCGGAAGAGCGGTCCCATCAGCGCAGCGGACAGACCTCGGATGGTCGACTTCTGTGCGCGCGTACGGCGGGAGACCGAAACCAGTCGCTGCTGCGCGGTTCCTTCCAGTGGCACCCGGACGGGCATGACGCCCACCCGATTGCCCAATTGCCCACGCGTGGCCGCGGTGCGGGCGGACACCGGTACCGAGATGACCAGTTCGGACGGGAACTCGCGACGCGTGTGCAGGACCGTGGCCAGGGCACCACTGACGGCGACCAGCAGCACATCGTTGACGGTCGCGTGCCATCGTCGTCCCGTCCGACGGACGGTGTCCAGATCCACCTCGACCGTCCTGAGCGCACGGCGAGTACCGGTAGGCGCATTGAACGAACATCGAGGAGCACGTCCGCCGGAGCCTCGTCCGAGTTCCGCCCACGCATCGGGAAGACGGGCGACGGCCTGCGGAACTCGTCGCAACATGTGCAGACGCCCGATGACGTTGTCGACGAGCAGTTCTCCGGTTCTCGGACTCGTGGAAGGTGGAGGAGTTTCGTACATGGGTGCTGCACTGTCCGCACCGTCGACGAGATGCGCGAGGATTGCCAGGCCACCGATCCCGTCGGCCAGGACGTGGTGCAGCACCATCACCGTCGCCGTGTGTCCGCGCGGATCTGCGATGTCGGTGACGAGGAGCGCGCGCCACAGCGGCCGGGACCGAGGCAGGGGTCGGGTGAGGGTCTCCACGGCGAGCGCCATGGCGGCGTCCAGGTCGGCATCGGCCGGGCACCGCATCTGCGACAGGTGAGCATCGATGTCGAAGTGGTCGTCGTCGAACCAGTAAGGCCGCCCGAGTCCGGGTGCAGGTTCGATCAGGCGTTGCCGCAGGCGCCGGATGCCGGAGAGCCGCTCGGCGAAGGCGGCCCGCAGAGTCGCCGGATCCGAGGCACCGTCGCCGGCGAAGAAGATCACGGCACCGACGTGCAGAGGGACCGGCCCGACGTCGGAGGCGAGTTCGGTCAGGTCGCCGGGGCCGATGCGGTCTATGCGGCTTGAATCCCACACCCTTCGAGGATCGCAGACGGATGGCTCGGAAGAGCAACAACCGCGGCGCTTCGCGAATACCGGTCCCATCGGGGCGATGCCGCCACGACATCACCTCGTCGTCGGGCTCGCGCTGCCGACAATGCCCTATTGCTTACGGCGGAGTAGGGGAGCACTGTGGAACACGGGAAACGACCGGCGACGCCGTGTCGGCGCCGCCCCGAGGAGAGGGGTGCCGATCGTGTTTGCACGTTCGACCACCATTCACGCCCATCCGTCGTACATCGACTCCGGGATCAAACACGTACGTGACATCGTCATGCCGGCACTGGCGGACATCGAAGGTTGTCTGGGGCTGTCCCTGCTGATCGATCGTGGTTCGGGCCGCTGCATCGCCACCAGTTCCTGGCGGGACGAAGATGCGTTGCGCGCCGGCGAAGGTGTGGTTCGCATGCTTCGAGACGAGGCAGCCAGGATGTTCCATGCTGCCACGGAGGTTTCGCAATGGGAGATCGCCGTCATGCATCGCGATCATCATGCGACTCGTGGGGCCTGCTGCCGTGTCACCTGGGTCGAACTGGAACCGGACCGACTCGATCGTGGAGTGGACATGTGGAAGATGGCAGCGCTGCCGCGGATGGAGGAGCTGGAGGGCTTCTGCAGTGCCAGTCTGATGGTCGACCGCGCCACCGGTCGCGGGGTGTCCTCGCTGACTTTCGACAGCGCACAGACGATGGAGAGCAACAAAGACCACGTCGACGCCATCCGGGCCGAGGTGACTCACGCGGCAGGCGCGAAGGTGCTCGATACCGGTGAGTTCGAACTGGCCATCGCGCACCTGCACGTCCCCGAACTGGCCTGAACCGCGACAAAGAATCTGGAAAATCGCCGCACTGCCGTGTATTTCGTCGAATCGCCCGGACCGCGGCAGGGCGTCATCCGCCATGTGGTGTGCGGGCATCGTCGATATCGTGACGGTTCTGCAATGACGGCAGGATCCAGAAACCGAAGAACATCACCATCGCGACGGCAGCTGCGACGATTCCGGTGGGCATATTCGCGACGAAGCTGAAGATCAGCAGGACGACGCCGACGATGGCCAGTCCCAGGACGGTGATACCTGCGATCGCCAGTCGTTGTCCGGTCGCGACGAGCGTGGCCAGAGCGTGCTGCCGGAACAACAACCGGTGCAGTCCGACGGGCGCGACCAGCAAGATCACTGCGGTCACCGAGAGGGCGACCGTGACCAGATAGATCACTTCTTGCACGTCCGACAGCTCCTCGAATCGTTGCTGGAACGGCAATGTGAGCAGGAATCCGGTCAGGAGCTGAACTCCCGTCTGCACGACGCGCAGTTCCTGCAGCAGATGGTTCCAGTTGCGGTCGAGCCGCTGGGTGTCGGTTTCACCGCGCTCCCGGTAGTTCCATGCGGCGTCGTTGCGAGAGCCCGTGTCGTCCATACACTGGCAATGCCCCCTTTTCGAGGTGATCGAACACGCTCGACGCACCGGAGTCACACGAACGTGAAGCGCCGTGTGTTCCACCGACCTGGGCAAACCCCGGAACCGGGCGCTCTCGAATTGCCCCCTCGTTATCGTCCTGTATCTAATGAACGGGTACGAGCACGCCGCGGAGGGGAACAGGACGCGGCGCACCGCTGAACGATGGGTTGTGGAATGTTCGAAAAGCGAGCTTTGTCGAACCGTCGCCGCACGGGCCGCCGATCTGCGCAGGTCGGTGCTGCGCTTGTGGGCGCAGCCGCCGTGGCACTCGCCACTGCGGGTCCTGCGAGCGCGGCACCGCTGTGGCCCGGTGGGCCGGAGGTGCCGAGCGTCCAGGAGCTGATCGAAGGACTCACCCCGCCCGGGATGACGCCGCCGCAACTCCCGCCGCAGCTCGCTCCCGAGCCGGCCGCGCCGTTCTCCGCTCCGTCCGTCAACCCGTCGAACGGGGAGACGGTGGGTGTCGCGCAGCCGATCATCATCCGGTTCAACGAGGCCGTCGGAGATCGTGCGGCCGCTGAACGCGCCATCCGCATCACTTCGCAGCCGCCCGTCGACGGGCACTTCTACTGGGCGTCGAACACGCAGGTCCGATGGAAGCCGTTCGAGTTCTGGCCCGCGAACACCGCGGTCACCGTGAAGGCCGGCGACGCACAGTCGTCGTTCACCATCGGCGACGCGCTGGTGACGGTGGCCGACAACAACACCAAGACCATCACCGTCACCCGCAATGGTGAGGTCGTCCGCACCATGCCGACGTCCTTCGGCAAGCCCGGTCACGACACCCCGAACGGGACGTACATCGTCGGCGAGAAGTACCGCGACATGTACATGGACTCGTCGACCTACGGAGTTCCGGTCGACAGCCCCGAGGGGTACCGCACGTACGTCGAGTATGCAACGCGGATGTCCAACAGCGGCATCTTCCTCCACGCGGCCCCGTGGTCGGTCGGCGCGCAGGGCAACACCAATGTCAGCCACGGCTGCCTCAATGTGAGTACCGAGGACGGCAAGTGGTTCTTCGAGAACGCCAAGAAGGGCGACCCGGTGATCGTGCAGAACACCGCCGGTGGAACCCTCAACGGGTGGGACGGTCTCGGCGACTGGAATCTCTGATTCTGTCGTACGACCGAATCCCCGCCGCACCGACGGCAGAGCCTCCGACGCCCCCTGCTCCCGATTCGTGACTCGTCCGGAGGAGCAGGGGTCGTCGGCTTTTCGGTGTTGCTACGCCGCAATCAGTTCGTCGATCTGGTTGATCGCGGACGAAGCGCCCTCGACAGCGCCCATGTCCAGAATCTGCTGGAGCGCTTCGGCGCTCCGGTAGGTGCTGGCATAGGTTACGCGCGTGCCACTTTCGTGCTCGGTGAAGGTGTACACGTTCTCGGAGACGGGCAGTTCCGGTTTCGGAGTGAAGTCCGGGTCGGCGAAACCGTCGAGGAACGAGAAACTCGTCGGCTCGTCGACAGCGGTGATGTCCCAGTATCCCGCGTATTTCTCACCTTCGGGACCCGTCATGTAGTAGGTCGTGCGGGTTCCGGGCTTCAGGTTGTGGTCGACCATCGTCGCTGGGAAGGTCGGAGGTCCCCAGATCTTCTCCAGCTGACGGGGATCGGCGTAGATCTGCCAGATGCGGGTCACCGGGGCGGCGAACTCGGCGGTGATGGTCAGACTCAGCGTGTCGGGGTCGTGCCGAACGTCGGTTACAGGCATTTCTCAGCCCTCCTGGGAGGATTCGGATGCGATGAGTTCGTCGATGCGCGCGATGCGACCGCGCCAGATCTGCTCCAGCTCGGTGAGCATGGACGCCACCGACCGCACTGCCGTCACGTCACCACTGGCCAACTGTTCCCGGCCGCTGCGTCGCTTCACGAGCAGACCGGCCTTCTCCAATACGGCGACGTGTTTCTGTACTGCGGCGAAAGACATGTCGTAGTTCGCTGCGAGAGCGGACACGGAGTGCTCCCCGGCCAGGACGCGTCGCATGATGTCGCGCCGGGTCCGGTCGGAGAGCGCGTGGAACAGGGCGTCGGCCCGGTCCTCGTCGTCTCCACTCACATCTTCAAATGTACAACCACATGGTTGTATGTCAAGGGCTCGAAGCGATCACGAGTCGGTCGCCGTAGGCTGCCCGTTTCTCTTCGTCCAGGCCGTCGTCGGTGACGACGGACGTGATCTCGTCGAGACTCGCGACCCGGGCGAGCGCACGCTCCCCGAACTTCGAATGATCCGTCACCACGATCGTCTTCTCGGCCGACCGGATCATCGCTCGCTTGATCGGGATCTCCAGTGTGTTGGTGTTGGTGATGCCGGCGGTGGGATGCACGGCATCGGCACCGAGGAACGCCCAGTCGGCGGAATAGTCCGAGAGGAACTGCACGGCATGGTCCCCGACCAGGGTGTACACCGAGCCGAGGAGTTCGCCCCCGGACACGAGGAGTCGGACGTCCGGGAATGTCGCAACGTATTTCGCGATACGCAGGTCGTTGGTGAGTACCGTCAGCGACGCCTTGTGTCGTAGTGCCACGGCTACTTCGTACGTGGTGGACCCGCTGTCGAGCACCACACTGTCGCCGTCCGACACCATGGCGGACGCAACCGCTGCGATGGCCGCCTTCTCTTCGCGACGCACGTCCTTCTTGAGGGCATACGGCACCTCGTGTCCCGCGCCCTCGACCGATCGGGCGCCCCCGTGCGTGCGCTCGACCTTCCCTTCACGGGCTAGCGCATCGAGGTCTCGGCGGATCGTGGAGGCATCGACGCCGAGGTCGGCCGAGAGGGTCTTCGCATCGACATATCCGTCGGCGAGGATGCGGTGGAAGATCTCACGGCGCCGTGCGGTCGCGGACACGATTGCTCCTCAGTCTCTGGGTACTCGACATTCTGGGTACTCGGACGCCGTGGTCGGGGTCGGTGCACGACCATAACGCACGGGGCAACACACCTTTGCGTGGATATTGACACTGTCTGCGCTCAGTGTGCATGATTTCGTGCAGGGTTTGCGCGATTGTGCGTGATCGTTTCGCTGGCACCACGTTGTTCGGAGGTTGCACGGTAATGCTGAAGTTGGGATACAAGGCGTCGGCGGAGCAGTTCGGTCCGCGTGAGTTGGTGGAGTTGGGTGTGTTGGCCGAGGCGCACGGGATGGATTCGGCGACGGTGTCGGATCATTTCCAGCCGTGGCGGCACAACGGGGGGCATGCGCCGTTCTCGTTGGCGTGGATGACCGCGGTCGGGGAACGCACCGAACGCTTGCAGCTGGGCACGAGCGTGCTGACCCCGACGTTCCGGTACAACCCGGCGGTGATCGCGCAGGCCTTCGCGACGATGGGGTGTCTGTATCCGGGGCGGATCTTCCTCGGGGTCGGCACCGGTGAGGCGCTCAACGAGATCGCCACCGGATATTCCGGGCAGTGGCCGGAGTTCAAGGAGCGTTTCGCCCGGCTGCGTGAGTCGGTGCGGCTGATGCGTGAGCTCTGGCGCGGGGATCGGGTGGATTTCGAGGGGGAGTTCTATTCGACGAAGGGTGCGTCGATCTACGACGTGCCCGAGGAGGGTATCCCGGTCTATATCGCCGCGGGGGGTCCGGTGGTGGCCCGTTATGCCGGGCGGGCCGGGGACGGGTTCATCTGCACCTCGGGCAAGGGCATGGAGCTCTATACCGACAAGCTGCTGCCGGCGGTGGCGGAGGGTGCGGGCAAGGCCGACCGAGATGTCGCCGGGATCGACAAGATGATCGAGATCAAGATCTCGTACGACACCGATCCGGAGCTGGCGTTGGAGAACACGCGGTTCTGGGCGCCGTTGTCGTTGTCGGCGGAGCAGAAGCACAGCATCGACGATCCGGTGGAGATGGAGGCGGCGGCCGATGCGTTGCCGATCGAGCAGGTCGCCAAGCGGTGGATCGTGGCGTCGGATCCGGACGAGGCGGTCGAGCAGGTCGCGGCGTATGTGGAGGCGGGGTTGAATCATCTGGTGTTCCATGCTCCGGGTCATGATCAGAGGCGGTTCCTGGAGTTGTTCGAACGGGACCTCGCTCCGCGCCTGCGCGCCCTGGCGTGACGAAAGGGCATGGGAACCAGATGAATACGGATGTGACGACCACGCCCGCCTGGAAGGCTCTGGAAGACCATCGCGACCGGCTCGAATCGGTGTCGTTGCGGCAGTTGTTCGGCACCGAACCCGGCCGGGTCTCGACGCTGACGATCCGCGCCGGCGAGCTGGTGGTCGATCTCAGCAAACAACGCCTCGACACCGCGGTGCTGGACACCTTGTTCGAGCTCGCCGAGCAGAGCGGGATCGCCGCGGCCCGCACGGCGATGCTCACCGGTGAGCACATCAACAGCACCGAGGACCGGGCGGTGCTGCACACCGCGCTGCGTCTGCCGCGCGATGCGGAGTTGGTGGTCGACGGGGTCGATGTCGTCGCGCAGGTGCATGCGGTGCTCGACCGGATGGGCGAGTTCTGCGACCGGGTCCGCAGCGGCGACTGGCGCGGGGCGACCGGGCAGCCCATCGCCACGGTGGTCAACATCGGCATCGGCGGCTCCGATCTCGGGCCGGCGATGGTCACCGGTGCGCTGCGGCGTTTTCACGACGGGCCGGCGACCCGGTTCGTCGCCAATGTCGACCCGGCCGATCTGACCGCCGCCCTGACCGGCCTGGACCCGGCGACCACCCTGTTCGTGGTGGCGTCGAAGACCTTCTCCACCCTCGAAACCCTGTCCAACGCCACCGCCGCGCGCCGCTGGCTGGTCGACGCCCTGGGCGAGGACGCGGTCGCCGCGCATTTCGTGGCGGTCTCCACGCACACCGAGCGGGTCGTCGAGTTCGGTATCGACCCGGCGCACATGTTCGAATTCTGGGACTGGGTCGGCGGGCGTTATTCGGTGGGCTCGGCGATCGGGCTGGCGGTGATGTGCGCGATCGGCCGGGAACGGTTCGCGCAGTTCCTCGACGGCATGCACAGCATCGACGACCACTTCGCCACCGCCGACCCGGCACACAATGCGCCGTTGCTGGCCGGGTTGATCGGGGTGTGGAATGCGAGCATCCTCGGTTACCGGTCGCGGGCGGTGGTGCCGTATTCCCAGGATCTGGCGCGGTTGCCGGCCTATCTGCAGCAGCTGACCATGGAATCGAACGGCAAGTCGGTGCGCGCCGACGGCACACCGGTCTCGTGCCCGACCGGGGAGGTGTTCTGGGGCGAGCCGGGCACGAACGGTCAGCACGCGTTCTTCCAGCTGTTGCATCAGGGCACCGAGATCGTGCCGGTCGATTTCCTCGGCCTCGCCCGCAGCGGGGACGATCTGCCCGCCCGCGACGGCGCCACCGGCATGCAGGTGCTGGTGCTGGCGAACATGTTCGCCCAGGCCCAAGTCCTCGCCTTCGGCCGTGACGCCGCCGAGGTGCGCGCCGAGGGCGTCGACGAGGCGCTGGTGGCGCACAAGGTGATGCCCGGCAACCGGCCCTCGACGACGATCCTCGCCCCGGAACTGACCCCGTCGGTGGTGGGGCAGATCATCGCGTTCTACGAGCACCAGACCTTCGTCCAAGGCATCGTCTGGGGGATCGACTCGTTCGATCAATGGGGCGTCGAACTCGGCAAGACCCAGGCCACCGCCCTGCAGGCGGTCCTCGCCGGCGACGACAGCCCGGACACCGGGGACGCCTCCACCGACCAGCTGATCGAGACCTACCGCACCCTGCGCGACGGAGGGAAGTAAGGACATGCCCGCGCTGAAGTTGCTTTATCTGCCGCCTCCTGTTGCCGAGGAATGGGATTGGCAGATGGACGCGGCTTGTCGCGACGCGGACGGCTCGTTGTTCTTCCACCCGGACAACGAGCGGGGCGACGCGAGAGAGAGCCGGATGGCCTCGGCCAAGAAGGTCTGTGCTCGTTGTCCGGTGCGCGAGAAGTGCCTGCAGTACGCCCTCGATTCCGGTGAACGCTACGGGATCTGGGGTGGACTCACGGAGGACGAACGCACCCGGGTGAGAAGGGCCCGCCGGCGCCGCGCGAGCCGGTGACGCCCGACCGTCCTCACCTGTCCGCGACGACTCGCCCGAGGACCCGGGCTGCCTCCCTGAATGCCGCGGGATTCGGGCCTGCGAAGTTGAGCCGGAGGTACTGTCCGGTGGGCTCTGCCGGGAACCACTCGTCACCCGCCGCGACGAGCACCCCGGCGGCCTCGCAGTCGCGCGCGACGGCTCGGGCATCGACGTCATCCGGGAGCCTGCCCCACAGGTTGAGCCCACCGGGCGGCAGTCCGTCGACATCCACATCCGGTGCATACTCACGAAGTTCGCTCGCGAGGAGGTTGCGGCGGGATTCGAGTTCGCGACGAACCACCCGCAGGTGGGTCTGCCATGCGGGTTGAGTGACGACGTCGAGCGCCACAGTCTGGAGAACACCACTCACATAGACGGATTCGGCCTGCACGTCGGCGAGGATGCGTTCGCGGGCGGGTCCTCGCGCGACGATCGCCGCGACCCGCACCGACGGCGCGACACTCTTGGTCAGCGAGCGGACGTAGACGACGTGGCCGGAGTCGTCGCGCGCGAACAACGGTACGGATGGTGCCGAGATCCCGAAGTCGTGGGCCCAATCGTCTTCGATGACGAATGCTCCTGCGCCGCGCACCACGTCGAGGACCCGCTCGCCGATCGACGACGACCATTGCACCCCAGTGGGATTCGCAAAGTTCGGTTGCGCGTAGAAGGCGCGCGCCCTGGTCCGGTGGAACGCGCGGGCCAGCTCGTCGGGATCGGGTCCGTTGGGGCCGCTCGAGACGGGTACGAGTTGCACGCCCGCCTTCGTGGCTGCGAGGATCGCTCCCCAATAGGTCGGTGACTCCACCACGAGGGGATTGCCGGCGCCGACGAGTGCGCGGAACATCGAACCGAGGCCGCTCTGGCTGCCGGGTGTGATGATCACGTCGCCCGCAGCTGGTGGCGCGGTGGGCGCGTTCGTTGCTTCCGTCAGCTCCGTGGCGAACCATGCCTGCAACTCGGGAAGTCCCGCGGCAGGAGCCCGTCCGACTGCGGCATCGCTGCGGGATGCGCGCGAATATGCTCCGCGGACAAGGCGCTCGGGAAGCAGTGTGCGGTCGGGATAGCCGGAATGGAGCGCCACCACGTCGTTGGGCACTGTGCGCAGGGCGGCGGACGCGCGGGGAAGTGGGGGAGCCGTTCCGAGTGCTTCCGTCTGCCAGCTGTGATCGATCGTGTTCGACGTGCGGATCTGCCGTACGAAGGTGCCGACACCGGATCGGCTCTCCACGAGCCCCCGGGCCTGGAGTGTTCGCAGCGCCTTCTGCACCGTGACGGGGCTGACGCCGTACTGCGCGACGAGCGACCTCGTCGAGGGCAACCGGGAACCGGGTGCCGCGGTGGCGATCCACCGGCTCAGTTCCGCGATGAGATGCGAACTGCTACTGTTCGACATGAGACTACAGAGTAGCGCTATCGTCCCGGATCGGCCAGTGCTATCGCCCGATTCTCGCGGGCTCGCCTGGGGTCTTCTCGGCGTCGCAGGCTTCTCCCTGACCGTGCCGCTCACCCGTATTGGCGTCGAGAGCGGGGCGATGTCACCGCTGTTCGTTGCCGCCGGTCGTGCGGTCGTTGCGGCGGTACTTGCCGCTCTCGCGCTCGCATTCACGGGACAACGACTCCCGAACGGACATCAGTGGGGCAGAATCGCTGTCGTCACGAGCGGCGTGGTGGTCGGATTTCCCCTGCTCACCTCGTACGCCCTGACCACGGCACCGGCGAACCACAGCGCGATCGTCATCGCGATCCTTCCGGCCGCGACCGCGGTGGTCGCGGTACTGCGCGCCCGCGAACGGCCCCCGACCCCGTTCTGGGTCGCCGCGACTGCGGGGACGCTCGCCGTCATGGTCTTCGCCGGCCTGCACGATGGAGCCTTCGAGGGATTCGGCCGAGCCGATCTGCTGTTGCTCGGTGCGGTGGTCGCCGCCGCTGTCGGTTACGCCGAAGGCGGTTTGCTGGCACGGGAGATCGGTGCGTGGCAGACGATCTCGTGGGCACTGGTTCTGGCGTCGCCGCTCATGGTGTCGCTCACGCTCGTCTCGTTCACCGCCGGGCTGCCGCACGGCGGTGTGACGCACTGGGCGTCGTTCGCGTACCTCGGTGTCGTCAGCATGTTCCTCGGCTTCTTCGCGTGGTATCGAGGTCTGGCGATCGGGCCGATGGCGCGGGTCGGGCAGGTTCAACTGACCCAACCGATCATGACGGTCGGGTGGGCCGCGTGGCTGCTGGGAGAACCGCTGACATGGGCGGTGGTTGGGGGCGGTGCCCGCGTCGTGCTGTGTGCCGGCACCGCCGTCCGCGTCCGTCGGACCTGAGGTGTGTCAGTCCTTGTCGAGGAAGAAGTCCCATCGCGGGTTGTCGCCTCCGCCGTAACGCGACAGGTCCGTGACTCCGGCCTCGGCCAGGACATCGGCGTCGACGAAGCACTGACCGGTGGTCTCCTTCGCCGGTCGTGAGAGGATCTCGACCGCGGCGTCGGCCATGATCTCGGGGCTGCGCGATGCGGCGATCAGCGCCTCACCGTCGGGGGTATTGGCCACGGCGGAGGTCGCGATGTAGGTCTCGGGCCACAGGCAGTTCGCGGCGACACCGGCGGCGGCGTATTCGGCCGCGAATCCCAGAGTGAGCAGCGACATTCCGTACTTCGACAGTGTGTACGAGGGGTGGATGCCGAGCCAGTACGGGTTCATGTTGACCGGTGGGGCGATGGTGAGGATGTGCGGGTTCGAGGAATCCCGCAGGTGCGGCAATGCCGCCTTGGAGAGCAGGAACGTTCCGCGGCAGTTGATCTCCTGCATCAGGTCGTACTTCTTCACCGACAGGGATTCGGTGGGTTCGGTGGCGATGGCGCTGGCGTTGTTCACGCAGATGTCGACGCCGCCGAACCGTTCCACCGCCGTGTCGACGGCCCGCCGGACATCGTCCTCCTTCCGGACGTCGCCCACCACCGCGACGGCCTTGCCGCCGGCGGCCTCGATGTCGGCGACGGCGGTGTGCACCGTTCCCTTCAATTTCGGGTGGGGCTCGGCGGTCTTGGCCAGGAGTACCACGTTCGCGCCCCGACGGGCAGCGGCGACCGCGATGGCCAGTCCGATACCGCGGCTCGCGCCGGAGATGACCATGGTGCGGTCGCTGAGGGCATTCTGGCTCGACATCGTTCTCCCTGGTCGACTTCGGGTATTCAGCTCTGTTCTCGCCAATGATATTGGCATTCTCTTTTTCTGCAAGTAATGTATCCGGTGTGAACGACTTCGCAGAAACCTCGTCGGGTATCCCGCTCGAGCCTGTCTACGGGCCGGGCGACCGTGCTACCGAACCGCCGGCGCCGGGAAGCTTCCCCTTCACGCGCGGGAACTTCTCCAACGGCTACCGGGGCCGGTTGTGGACGTTTCGTCAGTACTCCGGGTTCGGCACTGCGGAGGAGTCCAACCGCCGCTATCGCTACCTGCTCGACCAAGGCGGCACCGGACTGTCGGTCGCGCTCGATCTGCCGACCCAGTGCGGCTACGACTCCGACGACCCCGAGGTCGGCGAGGAGGTGGGCCGCGTCGGCGTCGCCGTCGACACGCTCGCCGATGCCGAGGTGCTGTTCGACGGCATCCCGCTCGACAAGATCAGTACGAGCTTCACCATCAACGGCACCGCCGCGATCCTGCTGGCGTTCTACGTCGCCGCCGCGGAGAAGAAGGGGGTACCGCGCGAGAAGCTCACCGGTACCATCCAGAACGACATCCTCAAGGAGTACGCCTCCCGCGGCACGTGGATCTGGCCGCCCGAGCCGTCGCTCCGCCTCATCGCCGACACCATCGAGTTCTGTGCCGCGGAAGTGCCGCGCTTCAACGCGATCTCGGTGGCCGGAGCCCACTTCCGCGACGCCGGCGCGAACGCGGTGCAGGAGATGGCGTTCACCCTCGCCGACGGTGTCACCTACTGCGACACCGTGGTCGAACGCGGACGGATGACCATCGATCAGTTCGCCCCGCAGATCTCGTTCTTCTTCTACACCCACGGTGACTTCTTCGAGGAGATCGCCAAATACCGTGCCGGACGACGTCGTTGGGCGACGATCGTGCGCGAACGCTACGGCGCCACCACCGACAAGGCGTCGATGTTCCGCTTCGGGTGTGTCGCCGGTGGGGCGTCGCTGTATGCGCCGCAGGCACAGAACAATCTCGTGCGCGTCGCCTACGAGTCCATGGCGTCGGTGCTCGGCGGCGTGCAGTCGATGTTCACCGCGGCCTGGGACGAACCGTTCGCCCTGCCCAGTGAGGAATCGGCGACCCTCGCGCTGCGCACGCAGCAGATCCTCGCGTACGAGACCGGTGTGACCCGCGTCGCCGACCCCCTCGGCGGGTCGTACTTCGTCGAGGCGCTCACCGACGCGACCGAGGAGCGCATCGTCGAGATCATGGCCGATCTCGAAGAACACGGCGGTATGGTCCGCGCGATCGAGGACGGCTACCTGCAGGGCCTCATCGCCGACGAGGCCTACAAGATCCACCAGGAGATCGAGAACGGCGACCGGCCGGTGGTCGGTGTGAACAAGTTCGTCTCCGACGAACCCCAGCCCGAGATCTCCACCTACGAACTCGACGCCGAAGGCCGCGAGATGCAGCTGAAGCGACTCGCGAAGGTCAAGGCCGAACGCGACCCCGACGCGGTGCGCACCACACTCGCGGCCCTGTCCCGCGCAGCGGAAGGAACCGACAATCTCATGCATTCCCTGATCGATTGCGCCAACGCGTATTGCACCGTCGGAGAGATGGTCTCCACGCTGAAGAACGTGTGGGGCGAGTTCCAGCAGCCGGTGGTGTTCTGATGACCGCCCGCATTCTCGTCGCCAAGCCCGGACTCGACGGACACGACCGCGGGGCGAAGATCGTCGCGCGTGCGTTGCGCGACGCGGGCTTCGAGGTCGTCTACACCGGAATCCGCCAGAAGGTCGAGGACATCGTCTCGATCGCCGTGCAGGAGGACGTGGCGGTGGTCGGTCTGAGCATCCTGTCGGGTGCGCACATCGCACTCACCACCAAGGTCGTCGAGGGCCTGCGCGCTGCCGACGCCGGCGACATCGATGTCATCGTCGGCGGAACGATCCCCCAGGGCGACGTGCCGAAACTACTCGATGCGGGTGCCGCGGCGGTGTTCCCCACGAGCACACCGCTGGACGTGCTGGTCAGCGAGATCCGCAAGTTGACCGGGACGCCGGACGCGTCCTGACCCGCATCACACATCATCGAGCTCGGGAACCTGGAGGAATCGTGCGTATCGGAGTGATGGTCGGCCCGGAACAGGGTGATACCAACCGCAAGGTCGACCGCATGCTGAAGGACGTCGAGTGGGCAGAATCGGCCGACCTCGACACCGTGTGGGTCCCGCAGATCCCCACCGACTTCGACGCATTGACGGCTGTCGCCCTGATGGGGACGAGAACGTCCCGTATCGAGATCGGTACGGCCGTCGTGCCTCTGCAGGCGCAGCATCCGGTCCACCTGGTGCGGCAGTCGCTGTCGACGCATGCCGCGCTCGGCGGCCGCCTCGCCCTCGGCGTCGGCCCGTCGCACCACTGGATCGTGCAGGACATGCTCGGCCTGCCCTACGACAAGCCCGCCAAGTACACGCGCGACTATCTCGAGGTGCTGAACGCCGCGCGCGACCTGCCGGGTTCGATCGACGTCGAGAACGACACCTTCACGGTCCACAACCCCCTCGACATCGCGCCCGTTGCGCCCATGCCGGTCCTCGTCGCGGCGCTCGGTCCGGTCATGCTGAAGATCGCCGGCGAACTCGGCGACGGCACCGTGCTGTGGATGGCCGACGAACGCGCCATCGCCGAACACATCGCCCCGCGCATCACCAAGGCCGCGGAGGAGGCGGGTAAGCCGAAACCGCGGATCGTCGCCGGTGTGCCGGTCTGCCTGTGTGCACCCTCGGAGGTCGACGTCGCCCGCGAGCGCGCCAATCGCATTCTCGCCGAGGCGGAGATCTCGCCCAACTACCAGCGGCTCCTCGAGCACGGTCAGGCGAAGGACATCGGCGACATGGCCATCGTCGGCGACGAGGACGCGATCCTCGCCGGTTTCCGACGCTACGAGCAGGCCGGGGTCACCGACCTGTCGATGCGGCTGCTGCCGATCGGCGACACCCGCGACGAGCTGGTCGCGTCGAAGTACCGCACCCGCGAGGTCGTCGCCGAGCTCGTGAAGGAACTGCGGTGACGGAAGGCCCGCTCGCGGGGATCAGGATCCTCGAGGTCGGCCACATCCTCGCCGGCCCCTACGCGACGATGCTGCTGGCCGATCTCGGAGCCGAAGTCACGAAGATCGAACCGCCCACCGGGGATCTCTCCCGCCAGGTGAGCGACGCGTACTTCGCCAGCCTCAACCGCGGCAAGCGCAGCATCTGCCTCGACCTGACCACCGACGACGGCGTGCGCCGCCTCGGTGAGCTGGCTTCCGAATCCCACGCGCTGCTGGTCAATCTCAAGCCGTCGGCCATCCGGAAGTTCGGCCTGACCTACGATGCCCTGCGCAGGTGGAACGACAAGATCGTCTGTGTCGCGATCACGGGTTACGGGCTCGACGGTGGCGACGATCCGGCTTTCGATTACGTCGTCCAGGCCCAGACCGGTGTCGCAGCGCTGACGGGCGACCCCGACGGCCCGCCGATGCTGCCCGGTTACTCGGCGGCCGACAACTCGACGGGCATGACCGCGGCGCTCGGCCTGCTCGCACAGATCGTGTCCGGTCGTGGCGGTCAGGTCGACGTGTCGCTGCGCGACGTCATGCTGTCGCAGCTCAACTACCGTGCCTCGGCGTACCTGAACGAGGGAACCGAGCCGCGGCGCATGCCGAACGGAGCACACTCGTATTACGTTCCTGCCCAACTGTTCCCGACCGCAGAGGGCACGCTCGCGCTGTTCGTCACACACGACGGTTTCTGGCGGATCTTCGCCGCCGAGGCAGGGATCGACGGGTTCCCGACCATGGCCGAACGCGCACAGCGACGCGACGAGGTGCTCGCGGTGGTCACCGAGGCACTCTCGCATGACACCGCTGCCGGCTGGGAAGCCCGCCTCCGGCCGCTCGGGGTCCCGGCTGCCGCGGTCCGGTCGCTGCCCGACGCGCTCCATGCGACTCCCGAGATGATCGTCACCGCCGGTGATTACCGTCTGGTGGGGAGCCCGATCCGGGTGGACGGGTATGAACCGCAGTACGGACCACCCCCGAAACTGGGCGAGCACACCGACGCATCGGTGACCGTGGGACCTGCCTGATCCGTCCGCAGGTTCGGTGATCCCACTCGCGACCGGCGCCCCCTCCGTAGCCTGGACGTACCACGGCTGCGGTGGGGGTGACGATGAGACGAGCGGTCCTCGTGATGGTGTTACTTCTGGTCGCGGCCTGTTCTGATGCCGGAGACCAGCAACAACCGACGAACGTTCCTGCAGTGGATGCGGAATGCGACGCCGCCGACCACCGCTTCGTCTCGTCCGTCAGCGCCGACGGTCGTCACTTCGAGGACCAGTACGGCGATCCCGTCCTCGTTCGCGGTGATTCGCCGTGGTCGGGTATGGCCGACTGGTCGCCCGAGCAGGCCGAGCTGTACTTCGCCGACCGCGAGACCAACGGGTTCGACGCGTCGATCATGTCGGCCATCGTCGTCCCCGTGAACGGCGGACCGAGCTACGAAGGTGCCACTTTCGACGGCATCGAACCGTTCGTCGACGGCGATATCACCCGATGGAACGAGGCGTACTGGTCGCGCGTCGACGACTACCTCCGGATCGCGTGCCGCCACGGGAACACGGTCTTCCTCTACCCGATGGACGGATGGAATCTCGCCCACGTGTTCGCCTCGACCACCCCGGAGGAGGCGTTCGAATACGGCCGGAGGTTCGCCCAGCGGTACTCGCAGTTCCCCAACATCGTCTGGATGACCGGCGGGGACTACTCGCCGGAGGCCGACGATCTCGCGGCCGGTGCCGAATCGGACCTTGTGCTGCGCGCGATGCTCGACGGGATCCGCGACGCGGGTTCCGACGCGCCGTTCACGATCCAGCTGGGTTGGGACAAGCTGCTGTCCACGGATCATCCGTTCTGGGAACCGATCGTGGACTGGAACTTCGTCTACACCTACGCGCCGACCTATCAAGCGGTCCTGCAGGCCTACGAGCGTGCCGACGGAACCCGCGACCCGCGACCCGCACTGTTCTCGGAGGGCAACTACGAAGGCGAGAACAACCAGGAGGACACGGCGCCGACCACCGACGAGACCCTGCGGCGTCAGGTGCTGTGGGCGTTGACCTCCGGCTCACCCGGGGAGTTCCGGGGTTCCGACGACTGGGAGTTCCTGCCGGGATGGGAGGCCCGCTTGGACACGCCCGCCGTCGCGCAACTGCGAGCGATACGCGAACTGTGGCAGTCGTGGCCGTGGTGGGAGCTCGTCCCCGACGTCGACGAACCCCTGGTCGTCGCAGGTCGCGGCACTCGCCGAACGAGTGACGAGATGGTCGACGTCCTGGACGACGACTATGTCACCGCGGCCCGGACACCCGACGGTGCACTCGCCGTCGTCTACGTTCCGACGCAGCGCACGATCCGGCTCGATCCTGCCCTGGTGCCGGAGGCGGCGACCCTCGAGTGGGTCGATCCCGCCGACGCGACCGGCCCTCGGCGGCCGGCGACTCCCGACGAGAACGGCGAGGTCTCGACGCCGGGACCCAACGCGGGTGGGGACGAGGATTGGCTCCTCGTGATCACCGACCGACAAGCGTGAGAGCGCGGGAACGGCGGAGCGACACCGCCGGCACCACCGCGAGGAGTCCGACCACACCCGCCGCGACGAAGGTCGCCGCGGTGGACGTCGAACCCAGCAGGGCTCCGAAGACGACCGATCCGGCCGCCTGGCCGGCGGCGAGGGCGATGAACAACGCGACGGTGCCTTCGGCTGCACGCTCGGACACCGAGCGTACGGCCCACACGATGAGCACCCCGCTCATGGCGATGTAGCTCGCGCCGAACAGGGCGACGGAGACGTAGGCGGGGATCGGTGAGCCGGGAAGCAGGCCCAGCAGAACGGTGGCCGCGGACATGGCGGTGGTCGTGAGCGTCCATGCGACCGGCAGGTTCCAGGTCTGCACGATCCGGCCCGCGGTCGCCCCCAGCACCCCGAAGGCGCCCAGGACCATCCACGCGAGAACCGAGTAGGTCTCTCCGCCGGTCCCGTCGCTCATGACGGACCGGCCGAATGTCCATATCGCCGCGCTCGAGGCCCCGGCCAGTACCGCTGCGACGAGAGGGCGGACCAACGGGGACAGTTCACCGAGCCGCACGGGCGTGGTGTGTGCGGGATCCCCTCGGCCGGCCGGTTGCCGGTCGGTGCGGAGGACGGCGAGAGCGACCCCGGCGGTGAGGACCGCGATGATGACCCATCCCACACGCCACTGACCTGCGGTGGCGAAGACCAGTGCCCCGGCGGCGACGAGGCCCACCCCGGTTCCCGAATTGACGATCGTCTGCGCGCTCTCCTGCCGGCCGGGAGCGATATTGCGTTCGACGAGCGTCACGAGACCGGGAGTGGCGAATCCGGACCCGGCTCCGGCGACCACCACACTCAGCGCGAAGACGACCGTGTGCGTCGACGCGGCCACGCCCAGCGCACCGATGGCCGCCGTTGCTCCGGCGCAGGCCACGACGAGACGCGGGCGTCCGCTGCTCCTCGACGCGATGACCGCAGCGACACAGTACGAGAGGAAGCTGCCTGCCTGGATGGCGCCGGCCACCGTCGAGCCCATCCCGAACGAGTCGGTGAACTGGGGCAGGAAGAGTCCGTACCCGAAGCGCGCCAGCCCGTAGGTGGTCGCGATCAGTGCCGTGCCAGCGATGACCAGTGACTGCATCGCGTCCCCCGGACGAGTCGAAGACCAGAACGATCGTTACTCTACTCCGGCACGATCGTTCTATCAGAACGAGCGTTACAGTGTGGGCATGACCACGGCTCGTCGACCCGCTCGCGCCCGTCTGCTCCGGGCCGCCGAGGAGATGCTCTTCGATCGGGGGATCCGGGCAACGCCTGTCGACGACCTGCTGCGCCGGGCCGAAGCGTCCGCGGCGTCCCTGTACACGCATTTCGGGAGCAAGGAAGCGCTGGTCGCCGAAGCGCTGAGGGTCCGGTCGGCCGAGTGGCGCACGGTGTGGGACCGGCACGTGGTCGACGCGGACGACGACATGGGACGCCTACTGGCGATCTTCGACGCCCTCGCGTCGTTCCGTGACAGCGCGGAATCGCCCGCCCGCTGGTGCGCCTTCCTCGCGACCGCGACGGAGTTCCCCGAACCGACGGACGAGATCGGTGAGGTGCTCGCAGCGGACAGCGACCTGCTCGCCGAGCGGCTCCTGCACCTCTCGAAGCCGGTGGCGGGACCGAAAGCGCAGGATCTCGCCGACGACGTACTCACCGCCTACAACGGAACGTTGGCGGCTTTCCTGCGCGGTCGACCGTCGTCGCCGATCGAGGTGGGGCGCAGGGTGGCGCGCTCGGCCGCCCTGTCCTACCGGTGACGATCAGACGTACTTGACCTTGATGTCCTCGCTGTCGGGCACGCCCTGGCAGGTGAGGATGTAGCCGTCGGCGATCTCTTCTTCGGACAGCGCGTCGTTGACGCGCATCGTCGCGCTGCCGTGGGTGATCTGGGCGATGCAGGTCGCGCAGTTGCCGGCCTCGCACGAGAACGGCGGCGCCAGTCCCGCGCGACGGGCACTCTCGAGCAGTGTCTCGCCGGCGTGCCGGGGGACCGACGCGCGCTGGTTGCCGAGGCGGATCGACACGGTGCCCTTCACCTCACCGCTCGTCGCGGGGGCAGTGTCGTCCTGGGCGTCCTCGGGCTTGATCGGTTCGGCTGCGCTGCCGAAACGTTCGCTGTAGATGTTGCCGGGGCCGGGGAGCGCGGCCTCGACCATGTCCATGAATGCTTCCGGCCCGCACAGGTAGCTGTCGGCGCCACCATCGGATCCCACGAAGGCCTGCACGGCGTCGGGGGTGAGCAGTCCGCTCTCGTCGTCGAAGTGCCGCACCACCTCGAGGCGACCCGCGTGCCGGGCGACGAGTTCGTCGGTGAGGCTCGCGAAGATCGCGGACGCGCGGTCACGGTCGGCGATCAGCAGTCGCACCGGCCGGTCGGTCGTCGCGAGTGCACTCTTGGCGAGCGACAGGATCGGCGTGATACCGCTTCCGCCGGCGAAACCGAGTACCGGACCCGCTGCCTCGCGGAGCAGGAAAGTTCCTGCCGGTCGGGTGATCTCGACCTCGTCGCCTTCCGCGATGTTGTCGTGCAGCCAGTTCGAGACGGCACCTCCGGCCACCCGCTTGACGGTGGTCATCATCTCGGTGTCGGTCTCGGGGGCGCTCGACATCGAGTACGAGCGGTACAGGTCGGTGCCGTCGACCTTCACCTTGAAGGTGCAGAACTGCCCTGACTTGTAGGTGAAGGGCCCGTCGAGGGGATCGAGCACGTAGGTGCGGGCGTCGTCGGTCTCCTTCACGATCCGGGTCACGGTCGCGCGCTGAAACAAAGGTGGTCTCGCCATGGACCGTCTCCTCCTGGTATCAATGTTCTGCAAGAACGAGAGTACTATTCTCATTCAGGAGAGCAAGACCTCTCGACCGGTATTGCTGCGAAGCGAGAGAGCGCCATGACAGAGCCCGCCGTGCTGGCCTTCGAAGACCGCGAGTACACCCTCGCGGAACTCGAGGCGCTCACCTGCGGAGTCGCTCGTGCCCTGGCCGACCGCGGAGTCGGCCCCGGCGACCGTGTGGCACTCATGTCGTCGAACCGCCCCGAATTCGTGATGGCCTACCGGGCCATCGGGAAGCTCGGCGCCGTCGTGGTCCTGCTGAGCCCGGCCTGGAAGAGCGCCGAGGTCGAGCACGCCCTGCGCCTGACAGAACCGGCCTTCGCGATCGGCGACAACCCCGTCCTCGCCGACGCGATGCCGATGCTCGACCTCGACGATCCGATCGACTCCCACGACGGTGACTTCACGACGGCCCTCGTGGACCCCGATGCCGACGCTCTGCTGGTGTTCAGCTCCGGAACCACCGGACTACCCAAGGCCGTGCGGCACACGCACTCGTCGTTCGCCGCGGCCGTGGCGCACTGGCGCCGGGCCCTCGACCTGACTGCGGACGACCGGCTCCAGATCGTCACCCCGCCCTCACACATCCTCGGCCTGCTCAACATCGCCACCGTGCTCGACGCAGGCGGATGGATGCGGCTGCACCGGCGGTTCGACCTCGACGCGATGCTGAGCTGTATCGAACGGGACCGGATCACCGTCGAGATGGCCGTCGCGCCGATCGCCCTCGCGATCGCCTCGCACCCGCAGCTCGAATCGTTCGACCTGTCGTCGCTGCGCTACATCATGTGGGGCGCCACGCCCGTCACCGTGAGCGTTGCGGAGACCGTCACCCGGCGTACAGGAGTGACCTGGTTGCCCGCCTATGGGGCCAGCGAGGTACCTGTCATCACCTGCAATCCGGTGGACGACGCCCGCCTCGACAGCGTCGGCCGGCCCGTCCCGGGTGTCGAGCTCCGGGTCGTCGCGCTCGGTACCGATCGTGAGGTCGCGGCCGGGGAGACCGGCGAGATCCAGGTGCGCTCGGCGTCGGCCATGGCGGGTTACCTGCCCGACGATGCAACCGCCGCGGCGTTCTCGGACGGCTGGTACCGCACCGGCGATGTGGGCTCGGTCGACGCCGACGGCCGGCTGCGGATCACCGACCGGGCCAAGGACATGATCAAGGTCAACGGATTCCAGGTCGCCCCTGCCGAAGTCGAGGCCGTGCTGCACGGCCATCCGGACATCGCCGACTGCGCCGTCTTCGGAACGAAGAACGGCGCGGCGGGCGAGACGGTCGTCGCGGCGATCACCACCACCGCGACGCTCGATCCCGACGACATCTCCGCCTATGTGGCCGAACGACTCGCGTCGTACAAGCGACCGGGACGCGTGATCTTCGTGCCCGACATTCCCCGCCTGCCGTCCGGCAAGGTCTTGCGCCGACAACTCGAGGAGCGCCATGGACGTACGTCTGACCATTGAACAACAGCAGTTGCGCGACGCCGCCGCCAAACTGGCCGACGATCTGGGTGCCCGCTCGGTGTCGGATCTGGACGACGCGGCCCGTCGCGCACGGCTGGAGAAGACCGTCGCGTCGACCGGTTGGCGCTCCCTGCGCTCCGACGGTGCATCGGGAGTCGAGGTCGCCCTCGTCGCAGAGGAATTCGGACGAGGGCTCGTCGACGTCCCGTTCTTCGGGCCGGTGCTCGCCGACGACCTGCACCGGCACTTCTCCGACGACCAGCCGACTCGTGCCATCGCCGTCGGTGCCGACGCTTTCGACGCGCACGGTCTGGATCGCGCTCTCGTGCTCCGGGACCGGACGGTGTCGGTGGCGGCCGTCGGGGAGCCCTCACCCGGTGCGGATTTGACCCGCTCGTTCGCGGCGTTCTCCGAACCGGACGAGACACTCGGAGAACTCTCCGCCGAGAACGCCGACCGTGCGTATGCTCTCGCGCTGGTCGTCACATGCGCGGACCTCGTCGGCGTGTCCCGGGGTGCGCAGGCGGTAGCCGTCGACTACGCGAAGATCCGTGAGCAGTACGGCAATACGATCGGGTCGTACCAGGCGGTCGCACACATGCTGGCCGAGAGCGAAGCGCTCGTCGAAGGTTCGATCAGTGTGCTCCGGCACGCCGCCTGGGCCGTCGACGAACTGACGCCCGAGGAAGCGATCCGCGCTGCGCGCATCGCCAAGATCTACACCGCGCGCGCCGCGCGCACCGTCTGCGAGACCGCCGTTCAGGTGCACGGCGGGATCGGCAACACCTGGGAGTGCATCGAGCACGTGTACCTGCGGCGGGCCTTGACGTCCACCGAACTGTTCCCCGTGAGGCTGGAGGAGATCGACCTTGGACTTTCGTGACTCGCCGGAAGAAGCCGCATTCCGCGCCCGGCTGCGGACCTGGCTCGCCGATCAGGCCGGAAAATTCCCTACCTCGGGTGACGAGTACTGGGCGCGGCAGGGCGAATGGCATCAGGCGCTCTACAGCGCAGGATTCTTCGGTCTGTCGTGGCCGAAGAAGTACGGCGGGCAGGATCTTCCGCCCGTCTACGACGTGATCCTCGACGAGGAACTCGCGATCGCCGGGTGCCCACCCCGGCCGAGCCTGGGTTATCTCGTGGTGGGTCTCGGTCATCACGCGAGCGATGAACTGTGCGAACGGTTCCTGCCCGGCATGATCGACGGCACCGAACGGTGGTGTCAGGGATTCAGCGAGCCCGGCGCCGGTTCCGACCTCGCGTCGCTCACCACCACCGCGACCCGCGACGGCGACGAGTACGTCATCCACGGCCACAAGGTCTGGACGAGCTATTCCGATGTCGCCGACTGGTGTCTGCTGCTCGCCCGCACCGAACCGGATGCGCCGCGGCACCGCGGTATCTCGGCTTTCATCGTCTCGATGCACCAGGACGGCATCGAACAGCGCCCGCTGAAGATGATCAGTGGCGTCACCAAGGAATTCGGCCAGGTGCTGTTCGACGGTGCCCGCGTGCCGGCGAGCCGCATGGTCGGTGCGCCGGGAGAGGGATGGCGGGTCGCGATGACCGTCGTCGGCCACGAGCGTGAACCGTCCACTCTCGGATTCGCCGCGCGCTACGGCAAGCTCGTGCGTCAGCTGGCGAAGCGCGTCGACGGTCCGGTCCCACAGGATCTGGCGTGGGCCGCGGTGCAGTCGGAGATGCTGCGCCTGCACGTGCGCCGGCGACTGTCCGAGCAGCTCGACGGCGTGTCGCACGGTTCGGAGGGTTCGCTCGACAAGCTGCTCATGACCTGGGTCGACCAGTCGGTCGGACACGCGGCCCTGGCAGTGGCCGGCAGCCGCGACGAGGAGCTGCTCGGCTCCTACATGTACAGCCGCGCGCAGTCCGTGATGGGCGGCACGTCGCAGATCCAGAAGAACATCATCGCTTCGCGCATCCTCGGATTGGGGGTCTGACATGTACGGCATGACCGACGAGATCGAGGTCCGCGCCGAAGGGCCGCTGCGGATCATCACACTCAACCGGCCGTCGAAATACAACGCGGTCAACGACTCACTGCATGCGGGACTGGCCCGGCTGTGGCCGCAGTTGAGTGCCGACCGTGAGGTCCGCGCCGCGGTGATCACGGGGGCCGGCAAGGCATTCTCGGCCGGCGGCGATCTCGATTATCTGGCCGAACTGGGGCAGGACGCGGAACTGCGCGCCAAGACCATCGCCGACGGCCGCGAGATCGTCCTCGGCATGGCGCGCTGCCGGGTCCCCGTGGTGGCCGCTGTCAACGGCCCCGCGGTGGGACTCGGGTGCAGCCTGGTCGCGCTCAGCGACGTGGTCTACATGGGGGAGGGCACCTATCTTGCCGATCCGCACGTGCAGGTTGGGCTGGTCGCGGCCGACGGCGGTCCGCTGACCTGGCCGCTGCAGATCAGCCTGTTGCAGGCGAAGGAGTTCGCCTTCTTCGGGGAGCGGATCCCCGCGGAGCGGGCGCGCGAACTCGGTTTGGCGAACCACGTCGTGGCCGACCCGCTGGCCGAGGCACTCGCCTGCGCCAAGCGTCTCGTGGAACAACCGCAGAAGGCAGTGGAGGCCACCAAGCGCCTGCTCAACATCCACCTGGAACGCGCGGTGCTCGCGACGCTGGACTACGCGATGAGTGCCGAGGAGATGACCTTCCAGAGCGACGACTTCCGTGCGAACATCGCGAGGATGACTGCAGGGAAGTCGTGAGCGGAGAAACCGGGTGATCGGACGGCTGCGCTCGCTGTCGAGCTTTCATCCCGATCTGCGGGCAGTGGCGCTGCTCGCCCCACGTCGTGCGGTGACCCCGAGGTCGTTGCCGGTGATGCGCATGCTCACCCGCGCGATCCGGGGCACCGACCCGGACGTGTATGTCTTCGAACCGGGAGTGTCCGTCCGCTGGTTCGGTGCTCCGGCCTCTGTGGGGGCTGAACCCGGTGCGGCTCTGCTGTGGATCCACGGCGGCGGGTACGTCTTCGGCCGGGCCGCGCAGGACGACGCGCTGTGCCGGCGGTTCGCCGATCGGCTCGGTATTGCCGTTGCCTCGGTGGACTACCGCCTTGCACCCGAACATCCCTATCCGACTCCGCTCGAGGACTGCCTGCGCGCCTACGAGTGGCTGCGGAGCCGGCCGGAAGTCGATCCGACACGTATCGCGGTCGGAGGCGCGAGTGCGGGAGCAGGTCTGGCTGCGGCACTCGCTTTTCTGATCCGGGACAGGGAATTACCGGCGCCGGCCTTCCAACTTCTGGCCTATCCGATGCTGGACGATCGCACCGGCGACGGTCCCGCGCACACCCGGATGTGGGATGTGTGCAGCAACCGTTTCGGTTGGACGAGCTATCTGGACGTGGCCGATCCGGAGGTCGCGGTGCCGGCGCGTCGAACCGATCTGTCGGGTCTGCCCCCGGCCTGGATCGGGGTGGGCACGCACGATCTGTTCCTCGACGAGGACCGCGCATACGCGGAACGGTTGCGGGCAGCGGGTGTCCCGTGTGCTCTCCACATCGTCGACGGAGCGTTCCACGGCTTCGATTCGGTGGCCTCGCGCACGGGTGTCGCGCGCGGGTTCTTCGACGAGCAGTGCTCGGCCCTGGACACCGCACTCTCCCTGGAACGCTCGTAGGGCCGCTGCCGAATCTCGGCAGCGGCCCTACGGTTTCGTCTCCCGATCAGGAGCGAGGTTTGGTGTATTCCGACTTCACTTCCATGATCCGCATCTTCGGGATCGGGCCGTAGCTGAGCGAGTCCGACATGTTCAGCTGCTTTGCTGCCGCCGCGGCGTGGACGTTGGCCTTGGCCGCCGCGGGATCACCCTCGAGTTCGTACAGGGTGACCGACGGGCCGCCGTCCGCGTCGGCGGGGGACAGTCGTGTGGCGCCGACGAATCCGTCGAGGCCCACCACTTCGGGGATGTGCACCTCGTCGTACCACCTGTTGAACTCCTCCAGCCGCTCGGGATGGGACGGGTACGACTCGACGAGCAGGTAGTGCTTCATTCGTGGTCCTGTCTGTGAGAAGGGTTGGTGTACGGGAGTTTCAGACCCGGACGACCCAGCCACCGTCGATGTTGAGGGTATGGCCGGTGACCCAGTCGCTGCCGGACGACACGAGGTACAGCAGACCGGGGATCAGTTCCTCGGGCTCACCGAAGGGGAACGGGATGGCGTGCTTGACCATCTCCTTGAGCTCGGGCGGCGACGCGATCGAACCGGCCTCGGTGTTGACCATGCCGGGAGCGATCGCGTTCACACGAATACCGAACGGCGCCAACTCGCGTGACAGCGAGACCGTCATGCTCACGAGACCGAGTTTGGTGATGCCGTAGGCCTGCGCGGCCATGAACGCGCCGCTCGAGGACTGATTGACGATCTTGCCGTAGCCGCGCTCCTTCATGTACGGCACCACGGCGCGGGTGCACAGGAGCGGGCCGGTCAGGTTGACGGCGAGGGTGCGGTTCCACAGGTCGAGTTCCATCGTCGTGAGGGATCCTTCGCCGACGACCTCGGCCATCAGTCCCGCATTGTTGACCAGGATGTCGACCGATCCGAAGTGCTCGGCGGCGGTCGCGGCCATCTCGGCCGTGCCGGCCTCGTCGCGGACGTCGACTCCGACGGCCAGGACACGGTGACCGTCCGCCGCGAGTTCGTCCGCCGCGGCCTGAGCGGATGCGAGGTTGACGTCCGCGAGGACGACTGCCGCTCCGGCCTCGGCGAGGCCGCAGGAGTAGGCCCGGCCGATCCCGCCGCCGGCACCGGTGACGATGGCGACCTTGCCGCTCAACTGGGGAGTGTCTGTCATCGTGTTCCTTCTCGATCGGAATGTGCTGGTTACTTCCGTGCCGTCACCGGCGCTGCGATTCCCTGCTCGTCGACGATCTTCTGGATCCGGGCGAGGTCTCGTCGAGTCCGTCGCCGAGGCCGATCCGTGTTCCTTGTGCACATTTTGATGATCTTCTTTCCAAGAATGCTGTTCCGGTTTGTGAGAACAGTAATGTCGCAGGTATCGAACCCGCAAGGGGCGGGATCGAAGGAGCGAAGTTGTGAGGTCGGTGTAGCTATGAGGGCATGGCAATTCGAAGGGTCCGGACGGCCGATCGCGTTGAACGAGGTGCCGGAACCGGAACCCGGGCCGGGTGAGGTGGTGATCGACGTCGCGGCGGCCGGACTGTGCCACAGCGACCTGATGTACATGGAGGTCGGAGAGTCGACCATGCCGTTCCTCCCCATGACGCAGGGGCACGAGAACGCCGGCGTCGTCAGCGCGTTGGGTGACGGTGTGGAGGGCTGGAAGATCGGTGACGTCGTCGGCGTCTGTACCTCGGGGGTGCGGCCACCGCTCGGCATGTTCGCCCACGGTGGGTTCGCCGACAAGCTTGTCGCCGATGCCCGAGATCTCGCCCGGGTGCCCGACGGGCTGGATCTGTCGCTGGCCGCCCTCGCGACCGATGCGGGAATGACCTCATACCACGCCATGATCAAAGCCGGTCGTGCCTCGGCGGGGGTGAAGGTCGGCGTGATCGGATACGGCGGTCTGGGGCAGATCGGTACCCGCGCGGCTGTGCTGGCCGGCGCCGAGGTGCACGTGGCGGAGACGAAGGAGGCGGTCTGGGATCTCGCCCGGCAGGCCGGTGCGACGGATGTCGTGCGGGACGCAGCCGAATGGGCGGGTCGGGGATTCGACCTGGTGGTCGACTATGCGGGATTCGACACCACACAGAAGGCGATCGACGCCATCGCCAGGGGCGGCACCGTGGTGCAGGTCGGTCTGGGACTCCCGACGTTCACCGTCAGGACCCCGACGATCCTCGGCAAGACGCTCGTGGGTTCACTCGGAGGGACCGTCGAGGACATCGAGGAGGTGTACGAACTGTTCGTGAAACGCGAGATCGAACCCGCATACACCGAGATCGGCTTCGAGGAGATCGGTGCCGGGCTGGAACGTCTCCGGCGCAACGAGGTGACCGGACGGCTCGTCGCGCGCTTCGGCCGCTGAGCCGTCGGGTCGGGTTCGCGCACTCGGAAACATGAAGGGAGGCCCGGCGCCGGGCCTCCCTTCATGCGGGACCTCATCCCCTCGCGGACACGAGGCTCTCCGAGCGTTGCACCGTGCCGGAGATTCCATTCGCATCCTGCTGCGCGAGCAGCACTGCGGCGGCGCCCATCGTCTCCGGCGGTTCGACCATCTCGGGTGGGATCTCGCGTCCGCCGCCGCCGGCGGTCCACCCTTCGGTAAGGACGACGCGCGACGGCGCGAGGCAGTTGACCGCGATGTTGTCGGATCTCAGGTCGGCGGCGAGCCCGACATAGAGCCGTTCGACCGCGGCCTTGGAGACCCAGTAGGCGTTCGAACCGCGATCCGTCATCCCCACGCCACTGGTGGTCACCGCGATCAGCGACCCGCCGCCGCGCTCGCGGATGTGCGGGATCGCCGCCTTGGTCACGGTGAACACGCCCGTGAGATTGACGTCGAGGCAGAGCTGCCAGCGTTTCACAGGGGTCGTCTCGATCGGTCCCATCCACAGCACCCCGGCGTTCGCGACGAGGATGTCGAGTCCGCCGAATTCGGCGACCGTCGCTGCGATCGCGGCGTCGACGGACTGCTCGTCCGTGACATCGCACGGCACCGCGAGTGCCCGTCCACCGGCACCGGTGATCCGCTCGGCGACCGAACCGATGGTGCCGGGCAGCTTGCCTTCCTGCTCCGATCGCGCTGCGACCGCCACCGCGGCCCCCGCCTCGGCAAGGGCGACGGCGATCGCCGCGCCGATGCCACGACTGGCACCGGCGACGAACGCGACCTTTCCGGCGAGTGGCTTCACTTCGGCGGGAACCTCAGCGCGCCGTCGAGACGGATGACCTCACCGTTGAGGTAGTCGTTCTCGACGATGGAGGCGACGAGCGTCGCGTACTCGGCGGGACGGCCCATGCGCTTGGGATGAGGGACCTGCGGACCCCAGTACGCCTCGAGCTGATCGCCGGCCTTGCCGTAGGCCGGAGTGAGGATGGTGCCCGGGGCGATGGTGTTGACGCGGATACCGAGCGGCGACAGGTCGCGCGCCGCGACGAGCGTCATGCCGATCACGCCACCCTTGGCAGCGGAGTAGGGGAGCTGCCCGATCTGGCCCTCGTAGCCGGCGATGGAGGCGGTGTTGACGATGACGCCGCGCGAGCCCTCGTCGTCGAAGGGGTCCTGCTTGGCGATCGCGGCAGCGGCCAGACGCATGACGTTGAAGGTCGACGTCAGGTACGACTCGATGGTCTTGGTGAAGGCCTCGAGCGCCATCGGGCTGCCGTCCTTGCCCACGAGGCGTCCGCCCCCCGCCGGACCGCCATGGCAGTCCACGGAGATGCGCAGCGGTGCGAGCGATTCCGCTTCGGCGATCGCGGCCGAGACGGACTCCTCACTGCCGGCGTCGGTGCGCACGTACCGCACACCGAGTTCCTCCTCGAGTTCCTTGCCCTTGTCGTCGTTGACGTCGGCGACGACGACCTTCGCCCCTGCCTCGTGGAGACGCCGGACGGTGGCCTGTCCGAGGCCACCCGTGCCGCCGACGACGATCGCGGAGCTTCCTGCTACCTGCATGCTGCCTCCTTCGAAACTCGAGCTCTTGAAAGTAAAGCTCTCTGTCTGTGAGAATAATGTTCTCATGAACCTAAGCATGATTCTAGAAATGGCCGCAAGCACCGGCGAGCGAGCAGTTGCGACCGTCGGGAACCGGACCCTCACCGCTGCCGGTCTCGACGCCCTCGCACGTCGTGCCGCCGCGCAGTTCCGGGATCATCCGGCGGTGCTCTACCTGGGGTCCAACCATCTCGCGTATCCGGTGGCGCTGTTCGGTTCGGCGCTGGCCGGGGTTCCCTTCGTGCCGCTCAACTATCGCCTCGGCGACCAGCAGTTGAACGCGCTGAAGGCCAAGCACCCCGGCGCCCTCGTGCTCGAACAGGAGGACCTCGACGCCCTCGTCGACGACTCCTATGCCACGGGCGATCCCGAACCGCCACTCGAACCGCAATGGGACGGCGACACGGTCGCCGCGATCATCTACACGAGTGGCACCACCTCGGATCCGAAGCCCGCGATCCTCCGGCACCGGCACCTGCTCGCCTACGTGCTCAACACGATGGAGTTCGGTTCGGCCGCCGAGACCGACGCCTCGCTCGTGTCGGTCCCGCCGTACCACATCGCCGGTCTGACCAACCTGCTGTCGAACTTCTACACCGGTCGCCGGGTGGTGTACCTGCCTGCCTTCGACCCTCAGGTGTGGCTCGAGACGGTACGGCGCGAACGCGTCACCCACGCGATGCTCGTCCCGACGATGCTCGCCCGCATCGTGACCGCCCTCGGCGACGACACGGCCGACACGCCGACGCTGGCGAGTCTCGCCTACGGCGGGTCGCGCACGCCCCGCCCGGTCCTCGAGCATGCGCTGCGGGCCTTCCCCGACACCGGTTTCGTCAACGCCTACGGTCTCACCGAAACCGCGTCGTCGGTCGCGGTTCTCGGGCCCGACGACCACCGCACGGCCTTCACCTCCGACGATCCCGACGTCCGCGACCGCCTCGGTTCGGTGGGCCGGCCGCTCCCCGGGATCGAGATCGAGATCCGTTCCGGGGAGGGCGAACCCGTCCCGGTCGGCGAGACCGGCCTGATCTTCGTCCGCGGCGAACAGATTTCGGGCGAATACGGCAACCGCAGCGTCCTCGACGCCGAAGGATGGTTCTCCACCCGCGATCTCGGCCGGCTCGACGTCGACGGATATCTGTACGTCGAGGGCCGCTCCGACGACACGATCATCCGCGGCGGCGAGAACATCGCCCCCGCCGAGATCGAGGACGTCCTGCTCTCCCATCCGGGCATCGTCGAGGCCGCCGTCATCGGTGTGTCCGATGCCGAGTGGGGACAGCGCATCGTCGCCGTCCTCGTCGGCGACGGTGATCCGGACGAGATCCGCCGGTGGGTCAAGGAACGCCTACGTTCCTCGAAGACCCCCGACAACATCGTCTTCCGGGACGAACTCCCCAAGACCGAGACCGGAAAGCTCTTGCGTCGCACCCTTCTCGCCGAACTGGAGGCCACCCATGCCTGATGCCGTGATCGTTTCCGCCCTGCGCACCCCGATCGGCACCGCCGTCAAGGGCACGCTGCGCGACACCGATGCCTTCGCCCTCGCGGAGCACATCGTCTCCGCGACCGCCGAGGACCTCGACCCGAGCCTCATCGACGACGTGATCCTCGGTGAGGGCCTGTACGGCGGCGGTGTGATCGCCCGGCACGCGGCCCTCACCGCCGGCCTGACCCACGTGCCCGGTCTCGCGCAGAACCGGCACTGCGCGGCGAGCCTGTCGACCGTGCAGTCCGCTGCCGCGAGCATCCGCTCGGGCATGGACCGCATCGTGATCGCGGGTGGCGTGAACTCCGCCTCCACCTCGCCGCGGTCGCTCATCCGGAAGGGTGAGGAGTGGGTGCCGTGGATGTCGCCCAGCCACCCCGACAGCCCCGAGGCCCCCAACCGCGACATGTCCATCACCGTCGGCTGGAATGCCGCGGTGAAGGCCGGTGTCAGCCGCGAGGAGATGGACGCGTGGGCGCTGCGTTCGCACCAGGTCGCGATCCGGGCCATCGACGAGGGCCGCTTCAAGGAGGAGATCGTCCCGATCGACACCCCGCACGGCCTGTTCGACACCGATGAGCATCCGCGCCGGGAGACGAGCCTCGAGAAGCTCGCGTCCCTGAAGGTGCTGCATCCGGAAATCGAGGGCTTCAGCATCACCGCCGGTAATGCCTGCGGAGGCAACGACGCTGCGGCCGCACTGGCCATCGCCAGCAGTGATCTCGGTCTGCCCGCGCTCGGCAGGGTCCTGTCGTGGGCATCGGTGGGCGTCGACCCGGCCATCACCGGACTCGCGCCGGTCGAGGCGATCCCGAAGGCGCTCCGCCGTGCCGGACTCACCTTCTGCGATGTCGACCTGTTCGAGATCAACGAGGCGTTCGCCGCGCAGTGCGTCGCGTGCATCAAGCTGCTCGACATCGACCCCGAGAAGGTCAACGTCAGCGGCAGCGGTTGCTCGCTCGGCCATCCGGTCGCCGCGACCGGCGCCCGCATGCTCGTCACTCTCACTCACGAACTGCGCCGCCGCGGCGGTGGCATCGGTGTCGCGTCGATGTGCGCGGGTGGTGGCATGGGTTCGGCCGTCGTGATCGAGGTGCCGGCACCGTGAACCGGGATACGCCGTGAACATCGGTGAACTGATCGACGCGGCACGCGGGGGCTCCCCGCGTGCCGCGGGTCGATTGCTGACTCTCGTCGAGGGGCCGCGCCGGAACGAGGTGCTCGCGCTGCTCGAACCTGCCCGCGCGCGCGTCGTCGGATTCACCGGCCCACCCGGCGCCGGCAAGTCCACCACCGTCGGGGCGCTCACCACCGCCTACCGCGAACGGGGACTGCGGGTCGCGGTGCTGGCCGTCGACCCGTCGTCGCCCTACAGCGGAGGTGCGTTGCTCGGCGACCGCATCCGCATGGCCGCGCATGTCGGGGACTCGGGCGTGTTCGTCCGTTCGGTGGCATCCCGCGGACATCTCGGCGGACTCGCGGCCGCCGTCCCGGCGTCGATACGGCTGCTCGCGGCACTCGGCTACGACGTGATCCTGCTCGAATCCGTGGGTGTGGGGCAGTCGGAGATCGAGATCGCCTCGGTCGCCGAACCCACCGTCGTCATCCTCAATCCCGGTGGGGGAGACGCCGTCCAGGCCGCCAAGGCCGGACTGCTCGAGGTCGCCGACCTCATCGTCGTCAACAAGGCCGATCGCGAGGGCGCCGATCAGACCGTGCGCGATCTCCGTGGAGACGTGAAGGTCCCGATCCTCAAGCTCGTCGCGGCGACCGGCCAGGGCGTCGACGACCTCGTCGACGCGATCGAGGCGCATCAACGGGCCGACACGGCCGAGCGTCGCGCTGCGAGGGCCCGCAGCCAGATCCTGTCGCTGGCACACACCCTCCTGCGCGATCACTCGGAGCTGGATGCGCTTGCAGAGGCAGTCGCGGAGGGTCGCGACGATCCGTATTCGGCGGCCGCGCGCCTCGTCGAGGGTGTGTGCGTATCCGCGCAGTCGTGATGTTCGCGCGGTGAAACGGGGTTCGCTACCGCTGTAACCGGCGCCTATCCCGTTTCACCGCGTCAACGTTCGTCGTCTCAGGCCAGAACCGGGACGACGAGCGGGAGTTCGACGGTCGTCCGGATCCCAGGCTGCGCCGCGCACACCGCCGCGATCGAGTTCACCGCACGATTGGCGGTGTACGACGGCGAGATCTCGCTCATTCGCTCGAGCGGGATGGGGAAACGCATGTCGATGTCGAGGGGTGCGTCGCCGTCGACGGTGATGTGCCATCCGGTGGCATGCAGATCCCAGTCGGCATCGAGTTGATCGGTGCAGTACCAGGTGGGCCGGAACCGCATCAATTCCCGGCCGTCGCGGATACCGGAGACCGTGATGCGTTGCGCGGCCACCGTTCCTGCTTCGATCGTGCCGGCGGCGATGGTGACCGTGGACCGTGCCGTGGCGAGTTCGCCCGTGGTGTGGATGGTGTCGAGGGTCAGGCCGAGTGCGTCGGCGAGGGCGGCCAGCGACGGTCCGAAGTTCGATTCCACGTGGGCGAGCCGGGCGTCCGCGAACTCGCCGGCATCACCGCCGAATCCCATGACGTCGAACAGGATTCCGGGCGAGTTCCGCTGGGAGAGATCGGCGTACTCGTCGATCGCGAGATGGTCCAGTCTCCGCTGGATGGATGTGAGCACGAGCGGAACGGCCTCGGTGACGAAACCGGGGCTGCTGCCGGTGCTGTGGATCGACGTACCGCCGAGTGCGCACGCGGCCGCCACGGCCTCGCGCACCACCGGATCCATACCCGCCGGTCGGTGGAACTCACCGCGGGTGGTGACGATATCGGTGCCGGAGGCGAGAATTCGGCACACTTCGTCGAGATCGAACAGCAGTGGCATGTACAGCACGCAGTCCGCCCCGAGTTCGATGATCTCGTCGGCGTTGCTGGTGGCGCGCACACCGATCGGGTCGCGTCCGCACAGCTCGCCCGCGTCGCGGCCGGCCTTGTCGTCGCTGTGCACGTACACGCCGACGAGTTCGAGCGAGGGATGATCGATCACCGCGCGCAGGGCGCGAGTGCCGATCGTCCCGGTCGCCCACTGCACCACCCGCAGAGGGCGAGGCGTCGAGATGTCGACGACGGCGTTGTCGGGGGCGGACTGTCGTTGCATGACACCTCGATCTCGATCGGTGGTCGTGGGAGAAGAACCGTCAGGGCAGGCGCAGCAGGGCTTCCTGAGCGAAAGAGGCGACGAGAGAACCCTTCTCGGTGAGCAGGTCGCCGCGGCCGAAGCACCGTCCGTGGGCCACGAGGGGGCTGTGCTGACGCAGCAGCAGCCAGTCGTCGCTGCGGAACGGGCGGTGGAACCACAGGTTGTGCGAGGTGACCGCCGATGTGAACGCCGTTCCGTTGCCGGTGTGGTCGAAGCCGTCAACGGCGAGCAGTGCGGTGCCGATCAGGTTGAGGTCGGTGGCGTAGGCGGCGAGCGCCGGCGGATACGTCTCGTCGACTCGGGGGGTGCGCATCCACATCTCGAACTCGGGGGTCGAGACCCCGCGGTCCTCGAGATCGGTCGTCGTACGGGTCTCCCACGGGATCAACGAGAACTCGGTGCGCGTGCTCTCGTCGAACACCGGCGGCACGGATGCCACGGTCTGGACCTCGGGGCCGTCCTCACCGACGTGGAGGGACACCGACGCGGTGGCGAGCACGCCCTTCGATTGACGGGCGACCGCTGTCAGCGTGGCGAAGGTCCGGCCCTCGTGCAGGCGGGTGGTCTCGTAGCGGACGGGCTCGTCGGCGCGTCCTTCGCGAGCGAAGACGGTGTGCAGGGACTTGATGCTCTTCTCGGGGCAGGTCAGCTCGGCGGCGCGCACGAACTGGCCGAGCAGCTGACCGCCGAAGAGCCGGTGGTATTCGAGGTGCTGATTGCTGCCCTCGAACACCACCGACTCGGGGTGCTCCTCGTCCCGAGGGGACGAGCGCAGGTCGAGACAGGCGAGGAGGTCGTTCCACAACTCGGTCACGAACCGAGTGTAAGTGAACTACTCCGATTTGAGAATGGGGTTCTCTCTACGAGGCGGCGAATCCCTGCGAGCAGAAGTTCCAGACCTCGTCGGACGTGATGGGGCGGTTCGTGTTGTCGTCCCCTCCGCTGGACTGAGCGATGAACATCACGGTCTGCATCGTCATGGCAGCCATCCGCTTCGGGTTCAATCCCTCGCGCAGGCTGCCTTCGGCATCGACCTTCTCCATCAGCTCCGTGAACAGCGCGAGCATGGGCGCGTGCGCGACCTTCACCTCTGCGGGGTGGGTGAGCAGCAGCTGGGGAGCGAAGTCGGTGAACAGCGGTCGCTGGGCCGTGGGATCGGGCCGGGACGACTCGAACAGCAACTCCACCGCGACGCGCAGCTGATCGAGAGGAGCCTTCTCGCCGGCGGCAGCGGCGCGGATCTGGTCGGCGGAGCGGCTCAGGGCGTCCTCGAAGAGGGCGAGCAGCAACTCGTGCTTACCGTCGAACTGCAGGTAGAAGCTGCGAAGCGACTGCTTGGAGCGGTCGACGACCTCCTGGACGGTGAAGTCGGTGCTGCCCTTTTCCGTGATGATCGCCTGCGCGGCGTCGAGGAAGCGCTGGACGCGCTGCTCGGCGCGCAGTTTGGCGGTCCGGATGGAGCGCTCGACTGCGCGTTGCTTCCAGGCTGGTTCTTCGCTGGGGCCCGTCACTGCCGGAATCGCCCTGTGTCGCGTGGGGTGGACATAGGGGCACTGTACCGGAGGGTAGGGACGCATTGCGGGACTGTCCTTCCATTTCCCGCACCGATTCGAGACTATTACTATCTTGAAAAGAGAATGTTATTCTCATCGAGTACCCCAGGCTCAGCGCCAGGAAGGAGGCAAGTCGGAATGCTTTTCGAGTTCGACTCCGATCAGCAGTTGTGGCAGAAGACCGTCCGGGAAGTGACGGCGAAGGAATGCCCGTCGACACTCGTCCGCACTGTCGTCGACAACGGAGCCGATCCGGCACCGTTGTGGAAGACGTATGTGGGCCTGGGCTGGACGGAACTGGTCGAGTCCGAGGCTGCGGTGGAGCTCGCGATCGTCCTGGAGGAACTCGGCCGGGCAACCGACCCCACCCCTTTCCTCGCCACCACCACACAGTTCGCCCCGCTCGTCGCCGGCCGGACCCGACCCGATCGTGCGGGCGCAGCCGTGTACGAGGGCATCTCCGCTGTGCGTGACGCCGACGGCTGGCTGCTCCGCGGCACAGCGCACCGGGTGCTCGACGGCGACCGCGCCGACGACATCGCCGTCGTCACCGAGGCCGGTGTGTTCACCGTTCGGGCCGATCAGGTGTCGGCCCACCGCACGTCCGCCTTCGACCCGGTCCTGCACCTGGCCGACATCGTGTTCGACGACGTGCGGGTCGATGCGGACCCGGACACCGACGTCGATGTGGAGAAGGCGCGGCACGTCGCTCTTGCCGGTCTCGCCGTCACCATGGTCGGCGCCTGCCGTCGCATCGTGGATCTCGCGCTCGACCACGTGCGCAACCGGCAGCAGTTCGGTGTGCCGATCGGATCGTTCCAGGCCGTCAAACATCGCGCCGCCGACATGCATGTCGCCGTCGAACGCGCCCGCGCACTCGCGTATTTCGCAGCACTGACGATCGCAGAGGACGACCCGCGCCGTCGCCTCGCCGCCTCCATGGCCAAAGCCGCTGCAGGAGAATGCCAGTCGACGGTCTTCCGTAGCGGTCTGCAGTTGTTCGGCGCTATGGGCTTCACCTGGGAGAACGACCTGCAATTCGCGCTCAAGCGTGCCCGGGCGGGGGAGCACATGCTCGGCTCCGCCGCGGACCACCGCGCACTGATCGCCGAGGAGTACCGTGCAACTCTCGTTTGATTCCGACGTCGAAGAGTTCCGCGCCGAGTTCGTGGCCTTCCTCGACGAGCATCTGCCCGATCCGTCCGAGGCCACCGTCCGCGCCCGATCGAGCGCCGACGTCCCCGAATGGGCACGCCGTTGGCAGCGAGTCCAGTTCGACCATGGTTGGCTGCTGCCCGGCAATCCGCCCGAATTCGGCGGCCGCAACGCGACGATCCTCCAGCAGTACGTCCACCTCGAGGAACTGTCGAAGCGGCGGATCTACCACAGCTTCAACCCGCAGGGCCTCGGCATCATCGCAGCCTCGCTGCTGTCCTTCGGCACGGAGGAGCAGAAGCAGCGCTGGGCGGTGCCCATACTCCGTGCAGAGATCACCGCAGCCCTCGGAATGAGCGAGCCCGGCGCGGGATCCGACCTCGCCTCCTTGCGGACCCGGGCGGTCCTCGACGGCGACCACTTCGTCGTCAACGGTCAGAAGGTGTGGACTTCCGGCGCCCACGACGCCGATGTACTGCTGACCTTCGTCCGCACCGATCCGGATGCACCGAAGCACAAGGGGATCAGTGTCCTGCTCATCCCCACCGACCTGCCCGGCGTCGTCCGCAGGCCGTTTCCGTCGGTCGCCGACGGCGACGACCGCGATTTCAACGAGGTGTTCTTCACCGACGTTCGTGTGCCCGCCGGGAACCTCATCGGCGAGTTGAACGGCGGCTGGTCGGTCGCGAACGGTTCGCTCGGGCACGAACGCACCCTGCTGTGGCTCAGTTTCGCCGACAGGCTGCAGGATCTCGTCGAGGACTTCCGACCCCGCACGGTGCTCGACCGCGATCGCTACGCCACCCTCGTGATGGATCACCAGGCGCTCAAGTTGCTCGGTTCGGCCGCGCTCGTCCGCGAATCTCGCGGAGCGCAGGATGTCCCGGCTCTGTCGGTGCTCAAGCTCCTCGGTTCCGAAGCGGTCCAGTCCGCCGCCGAACACGCCCTCGACGCGGCCGGGCCGGACGGTCTCGTCCATCCCGCGTCGACGTCGGCATACGTGCCGTGGAATCTCGACAACTTCTCGTCGAGCTGGTTCGAGAGGTTCGTGCGGAGCTTCGCCGGCACCATCGCGGGTGGCACGTCGGAGATCCAGCGCAACATCATCGCCGAACGCGTGCTGGGGCTGCCCCGTGGCTGAAAGCTACATCCTCTACGACGTCGCCGACCGGATCGCGACGATCACGCTGAACCGTCCCGAGGTGGCCAACGCCCAGAATGGTTCTCTGCTCGACGAACTCGACGCCGCGTGGACCAGGGCGGGCGACGATCCGGAGGTCTCCGTGATCGTGCTCCGCGCCGAGGGCAAGCACTTCTCGGCCGGGCACGACCTCCGCAGCGGGGAGCCGGTTCCCGACAAGATCACCCTCGAGATGATCTACCGCAACGAGTCCCGCCGCTATCTCGAGTATTCGCTGAGGTGGCGCAATATCCCGAAGCCGTCCATCGCCGCGGTGCAGGGCAGGTGCATCTCCGGTGGACTCCTGCTGTGCTGGCCGTGCGATCTCATCGTCGCGGCCGACGACGCATCGTTCTCCGACCCCGTGGTCCTCATGGGCATCGGTGGGGTCGAATACCACGGTCACACCTGGGAACTCGGACCGCGTAAGGCCAAGGAGATCCTTTTCACCGGCCGGCCGGTCACTGCGGAGGAGGCCGAGAAGACGGGCATGGTGAACCGTGTCGTGCCGCGCGCCGATCTCGACACCGAAGTGCGGGCACTGGCCGAGCAGATCGCGACGATGCATCCGTTCGGGCTGCGGCAGGCCAAGCGGGCGGTCAACCAGACCCTCGACGTGCAGGGCTTCTACGCCGCGATCCAGTCGGTCTTCGACATTCATCAGACGGGCCACGGAAACGCCCTGAGCGACAGCGGGTGGCCGGTGCTGATGAATCTCGACGAGATGAAGGACAACATCCGCTAGCACGCAAGGGAATCCGCTACCGTTCTCGCTTTCCGCCGCGGCGATTGCGGTCGCGGATGACGAATCTGTCCGCGGATGGACAGCGCACGACGTGTGGGTCCGACCCCGGCTGACGGGGCCGGACCCACACCTATGTCTCAGACCTTGCGGGTGACGCCGCCGTCGACGCGGATGATCGCTCCCGTGGTGAAACTCGAGGCGTCGCTGGCCAGATGGAGTGCGAGCGGCGCGACCTCCTCCGGCCGGCCCATGCGTCGCAGCGGAACGAAGGACGCCTCTTCGTCTTCCGGCGGAGCCCACGCCTTCGACAGGTCGGTGCGGAACGGGCCCGGAAGGATCGAATTGACACGCACTTTCGGTGCGTAGGCCTCGGCCAGCCCGACAGTGAGGGCGTTCAGGCCTGCTTTCGCGCATGCATAGGGGAGTTCGCGCACACTCGCCGTCAGCGACCCTGCGGTACCGATGTTGACGATCGACCCTCCGTCGTTCTCCGCCATGTACTTGCCGGCGCGGACCGCGAGCCGGAACGGGCCTTTGAGATTCACTCCGAAGGTCTTGTCGTACAGCTCTTCGGTGATGGTTTCGAGATCCTGGTAGAGCGGTGACATTCCGGCATTGTTGACGAGGATGTCGAAGCGGCCGAAGTGGTCGAGTGTCGTGTCGACGAGTGCATTGCAGTCGTCCCATTGCCCGACGTGACAGGCGACGGGCAGCACCGTGCTGCCGGTCGATGCCTCGATCTCCTTCGCGGCGAGTTCGCACGCATCGAACTTGCGGGAGGCGACGACGACGTCGGCGCCGTGTTCGGCGAGGATCTGGGCGATGGCGCGGCCGATGCCGCGTGAACCACCTGTGACGACAGCGGTTTTCCCGCTCAGATCGTGAAGAGAGTCAAGTTGTCCCATATACGGATCATGCACCAGAACAGGGGGTCTTGGAAAGGTGGTTCTCTTCTGAAAGAATGAAATTCCGGACGAAGTCGAAGGAGCCTCATGACGCCCGACGAGCTGTGCGACAAGTACGCCATCACCGAACTCCTCTACCGCTATGCGACGGCGGTGGACACCAAGGACTGGAGGAAGATGACATCGGTCTTCACCGAGGATGCCCATCTCGATTACAGCTCGGTGGGGTATCCGCCGGGACCGAGGGACGACGTGCTCACACAGCTGCAGAAGGCTCTGTCGTACCTGCCGATGTCGCAGCATTTCATCACCAACATCGAGGTGGACCTCGACGGCGACCGGGCGACGGTGCGGGCGATGTTCTACAACCCGATGCAACTCCCCGGTGTCGACGGCCTGACCTATTGCGGGGGCAACTATCACCACGAGGTCGTGCGCACCTCGGAGGGGTGGAAGAGTTGTCGCCTCGTCGAGGAGAGCCTGTGGTTCTCCAACCACCCCGACCCGGCGAAGAACGGGTCCCACTGATTGCCGATCGCAGGTCCGGGTAACCGACCGGCATGGACCAGTCGGAAGCTCCGTTGCTCGACGCTCTCGAGCAGTACCACCGGCTCGATCGCTACGGCTTCTCCCCGCCGGGACACCGGCAGGGCCGTGGCGTCGACGAACGTGTCGCGAAGGTGCTCGGACGAGATCCGTTTCGCGCGGATGTCCTCGCCTCGGGCGGCCTCGACGACCGGCTCTCGCGCAACGGATATCTGAGCAGAGCCGAAGAACTCATGGCCGACGCGGTCGGGGCCGAGCAGGCCTTCTTCTCGACCTGCGGAAGCTCCCTGTCGGTCAAGGCCGCCATGATGGCGGTTGCCGGCAACGATCCGGGCGGCCTGCTGCTCGGCCGCGACTCGCACAAGTCGATCGTCGCGGGACTGATCTTCAGCGGCGTCACTCCGCGCTGGATCACACCGCAGTGGGACGAGGAGATGCACTTCTCCCATCCGCCGTCGCCACAGCAGGTCCGCGAGATGTGGGACGAGTATCCCGACGCAGCAGGAGCGCTGATCGTCAGTCCCAGCCCGTACGGGACGTGTGCCGACATCGCGGGTATTGCCGACGTCTGCCACGAACGCGGAAAGCCGCTCATCGTCGACGAGGCGTGGGGTGCACACCTGCCGTTTCACGACGACCTGCCGACCTGGGCGATGGACGCCGGAGCCGATATCTGTGTGGTCAGTGTGCACAAGATGGGCGCCGGTTTCGAGCAGGGCTCGGTGTATCACGTCCAGGGCGACCTCGTCGACGCCGCGCACCTGTCGGCCTGCGCCGACCTGCTCATGACCACCAGTCCGAATGTGCTGATCTACTCGGCGATCGACGGATGGCGGCGGCAGATGGTCGAGCGCGGCACAGAACTGCTCGGCGCGGCCCTCGATCTGGCGCGGACCACGAGGGACCGCATCGACCGGATCGAGGGGATCGCGGTGCTCGACGAACGCCTGCTCGGCGACGAGGCCTCCCACGACCTGGACCGCCTGCAGATCCTCATGGACCTCGACGAACTCGGGGTCTCCGGATACCAGTGCGCCGACTGGTTGCGCGAGCACTGTCACGTCGATGTCGGCATGACCGACCACCGCAGAATCCTCGCCACGATGTCGATGGCAGACAATGAGGACACCGCCGACCGGCTCGTCGAATCGCTCGAGGCACTGTCTCGGGTGGCAGAGTCCTTCGATCCGCCTCCGAGGATCGACCTGCCGAGCCCGGACGAACTGCAGCTCGAATCGGTGATGTCCCCGCGCGATGCCTTCTTCGGCCGGACCGAGATGGTCGCTGCCGACCGTGCTGCCGGTCGTGTCGCGGCGGAACAGCTCACGCCGTACCCGCCGGGTATCCCCGCGGTCGTGCCGGGGGAGCGACTCGACCAGGCGGTCGTCGACTATCTCCGCAGCGGTGTGGGCGCCGGGATGAACGTGCCCGACGCGACCGACAGTGCCCTCGACGAGTTCCGGGTGGTCGTCGAGGGCTGACGTCGGACCGGACCAGGCGTCAGAGGTGGACCAGGCGCGGAGCCGAGCCCTCGGACCGGATGATCGCGCCGGCCTCGCGGGTCAGTTCGCGTGAACTGCCGAGCAGGCCGTCGAGCACCAGCGCGCGCTTGATATGCCGATGCAGGTCGTGCTCGGCGGTGAAACCGATCCCACCGAGGACCTGCTGGCAGTGCCGTGCGGCAATGATCGCCGCACGGCCGGCGGCGGCCTTCGCCAGCAGGGAACCGAGCTCGTCGGTGGCTGCACGTAGGGTGGCTTCTGCTCCCTCGACGGCGACGTATGTCTCGGCGAGCCGGTGCCGCACGGCTTGGAACCCGGCGATCGGCTTGCCGAACTGGGTGCGGTCGAGAGCGTGTGTGCGGGCCAGATCGAGCATCGCCCGGCTCGTTCCGACCAGCCACCAGCCGAGTGCGCGACGCGCCGCGGCGACCGGCACGGGATCACCCGAACGGGCTGTCGCGATCGGCAGTTCGGCGTCGAGGGCGGTGGTGCCCCGGTCCTCGCGCGCCCATTCGATCCACCGTCCACCGGTGTAGGGGAGCGGGACGACCCCACCGGCTGCGCGACCCGCATCGACGAGCACGACGTCGTTGATCACCGGAGCATGAGCGCCGGTCTCGCCGAGCAACCGGAACACCATGGGGATGGTGTCCTCGGGCATCTCGGTGAGCATGTCGTGCCAGCCCAGGTCGATCAGGGCCGTGTCGAGAGCGGCACCGGTTGTGCTCTCCATGGTCTTGCGCAGTGCGTCCTCGAGCAGGCCGAGATCCGAATCCGGCGCCGATGCAGTGCTGTAGGTCGTCACTCCGCCCCCAGATCGAGAAGTCGGCGCGCGACGATGTTGCGTTGGATCTCGGCCGTGCCGCCGTAGATCGTCGCCGCACGGGAATACAGGAATTCGGTCCGCCATTCGACGTCGGACAGTTCGAGCACGCCGGGCAGCAGATCTCGGGCGGTGTCGAACAACTGCTGTTCGGCGGTCGCGAGGAGGATCTTGTCGACCGACGTCTCGGGACCGAGCGGTGCGCCCGACGCGAGTCGCTGCTGGGTCGCGAGCGACCGGCACCGCACGGTGTGCAGTGCGAGGTAGGCCGCACCGAGTTCGTCGTCGGCCGCCGAATCCGTCTCGTCCACAAGTCGATCCAGCCGCGTGAACAGATAGGCGATGCGGTGCCAGAAGCACGTCGATCGTTCGTGCGGCAGCAGATCCATCGCGAGCTTCCAGCCGTCACCGGGATTGCCCAGCATCCGGTCGGCCGGAACGACCACGTCGTCGAAGTACACCTCGGCGAACTCGTCGACGCCGTGCATCGTGCGCAGCGGTCGGACGGTGATGCCCGGGGTGTCCATGTCGACGAAGAAGGCGGTGATGCCCTTGTGTCCCGGTGCCGTTCGGGTGAGCAGCACGCAGCGGGAGGCGAACTGCGCGAGCGACGTCCAGACCTTCTGCCCGTTGATCACCCAGTCGTCGCCGCGCTGTTCGGCCCGGGTGGACAGCGACGCGAGGTCGCTGCCCGATCCGGGCTCCGAGAAGCCCTGGCACCACTGTTCTTCGCCGCGCAACAGTTTCGGCACCATCTCCGCCGCGAGCTCGGGTCGCGCGTAGGAGATCATGGTGGGTGCCAGTACCTCGATCATCGAATAGATGCCCGGTTCTGCGAGATCGCGCGTCGCGACCTCTTCGCCGAGCACGGCACGCAGGACGGCGTCGCCGCCGAGCCCGCCGACCTCCTCGGGCCAGCCGTAGCGCATCCAGCCCGCGTCGAAGAGTTCCCGTCGCACGCGAGCGAGTTGTTCGACCTGGGCGTCGAACGAGTGATCCGGGCCGGGGGTCAGATCGTTCTCGTCGAGCCAGGCGCGGACGGCGGTCCTGAACTCGGTGATGTTCATGCCGGTTCGAAGGCGTGGGGGATGCCGGAGTCGTGGGTTCCGCTGCGGCGGATGAAGGTCATTGCGCGGGTGCGCAGACGCCAGCCGTCGGCCGTGCGGACGTAGGTGTCGTTGTAGTAGCCGATCCGCATGTCGTGGGTGGAATGCTCGACGAAGCACAACGGCTGGGTGCCGGTCGCGGTATCGCCGTCGATGTCGATGAGGGCCGTGCCCGTCATGAACAGGCCCTTCGGTGCGGCCGCGACGAGCTCGGGGAACCGGTCGAGCGGGAATGCGTCGCCGAATGCGCTGTAGGTGCCGTCGGGGGTGAACACCGAGACGACGCCCTCGACGTCGTTCTTCGTCATGTTCACTGCGTAGCGGGCGAGCAGCTGGTTGATCTCGACGAGATCGTCGGTGATCGAACGGTCAGTTGTGGACATAGACCTTTCCGCCTTTCATCACGAACCGCACGTTCTGGGTGACGGTGATGTCTTCGGTGGGATCGCCGGGGACGGCGATGATGTCGGCGAGCAGACCTTCGGCGAGGCGACCGCGGTCGTCGACGCCGATGAGTTCTGCCGCATTGATGGTCGCGGCCTGGATCACCGCGAGATGAGGAAGTCCGCGATCGACGAGTGCGACGATCTCGTCGGCGTTCTTGCCGTGGGGGATGGCCGGTGCGTCGGTGCCGACCGCGATCTTCACGCCGGCCTTGTATGCCGCGAGAACGGAGGTGCGGGCCTTCGGGAACATTTCGGCGGCCTTGGCCTGGAGTTCCGGCGGCGCGTGGGAGGTGTCCATGGCGTCGGCGAGGCGGGTGGTGGGCACCAGCCACGTACCGCGCTCGACCATCAGGTCGATCGCGTCGTCGTCGATGAGGAACCCGTGTTCGATGCAGTCGATTCCGGCTTCGACCGCGTGCCGCACGGCCTCGGCGCCGTGCGTGTGCGAGGCGACCTTCATACCGCGGCGGTGTGCCTCGTCGACGATCGCGCGCAATTCCTCGTCGGAGTAGTGCTGTGCTCCTGCGGACCCGGTCATCGACATGACGCCACCCGAGACGCACACCTTGATCAGCTGGGCGCCGTGCTTGATCTGGTAGCGCACCGCCTTGCGGACTTCGTCCACTCCGTTGGCGATGCCTTCCTCGATCGTCAGGTCGAGGATTCCGGGGGCGAACGCCGCGAACATCGTCGGATCGAGATGGCCGCCGGTGGGGGTGATGGCGTGGCCGGCAGGGACGATTCGTGGACCGTCCACCCAGCCCTTGTCGATGGCCTTTCCGAGGGCCACGTCGAGGAGGTATCCGCCGGTCTTGACGAACAGGCCGAGATTGCGGACGGTCGTGAAGCCCGCGCGCAGGGTGCGGCGGGCATTTCCGACGGCGCGCAGCATGCGCAGGGGCGGGTCGTCCTGGACCGTCGAGTAGACGGGTTTCTCGCCCCGCCCGCCCATCAGGAGGTTGACCTCCATGTCCATCAGGCCGGGCATGAGAATGAGATCGCCGAGGTCGATGACGTCACCTTCAGGTGTTCCGCCCACTCCGACGATGCGCTCGCCGTCGACGCGGATGATTCCCGGACGGACGATCTCGCCCGTGTCGACGTCGAGCAGTCCGGCTGCCTTCAGAGTCAGCATCGCTCGTCCTTTCATCGGAGAGCGACACATTGCGAGAATGTCACTCTCTATCTTGATTATGAGGTTTTCATACAACCCGGACGACGTCAATCGACCCTCGGTGGACAGAACGAAAAAGGGCGTCGGTCCGGACCTTTCGGACCGGACCGACGCCGATGTGCAGCTTCGAGCGGTGACTCAGTCGAGCCGGATCGCCCTCTCGGGGCAACCCGCTGCGGCCTCCCGCACGGACTCCTCATGCTCGGCCGGGACCTCGGACACGAGCGTGACGGCGTACCCGCCGTCGCTCAGATCGAAGACCTCCGGACAGGCGGCGAGGCAGACCCCGTGTCCGCGACAGGCGTCGTCGTCGACGAAGACCTTCACTTCGACTCACCCTCCGCCGGCGTGTACTCGAGGTGCAGTGCGAGCAGGCCGCGCAGGATGAAGGTCGGCAGGTAGCCGAACTTCCGGTCGTCCTCGGGGCCGTGCACCTTCTCGGAGATCCGGATCTCGCTGGTGCGCTCGAGCAGGCGCTGGATGCCCACGCGTCCTTCGGTGCGGGCGAGGGGGGCACCCGGGCACGAGTGCACGCCGCGACCGAACGCGATGTGGGTGCGGGCGTTCCGGCGATCGAGGTCGAACTCGTTCGGATCGGAGAACTGACGCGGGTCGCGATTGGCGGCACCGTTGACCAGCATCATGATCGTGCCGGGAGACACGTCGACCCCGCCGACGGCGGTCGGCGTCTTCGCGAGCCGGAAGTCGCCCTTGATCGGGCTCTCGAAGCGCAACGTCTCCTCGATGAAGTTCGGGATGCGGTCGGGCTCGTCCCGTAGGGTCTTCTGGAGCTCCGGCTGCTCGGCGATGATCCGCAGCGCGGAGCTCAACAGGCGTACGGTGGTCTCCTGGCCCGCGGAGAACACGTTCGCCGCGATGCGGAGGACGTCGTCGACGGGCGGCAGGGTGCCGTCGGGGAAGGTCGCGGTGGCGAGGCCCGTCAGCACGTCGTCGGTGGGGTTCGCGCGGCGGTCCTCGATGTACGCACCGAACTTCTTGTACAGGAACTCGAGGGGGTTGAGCTTCAGGGCCTCACCCTCGGTGCTGCCGAGCGAGAAACCCTTCTCCACCTGGATGTTCAGGCCCTCGATGAACTCCTGGTGGTCGCTCTCCGGGACGCCCAGCAGGTCGGCGATGACGAGCATCGCGAACGGCGCGGCGAAGCCGGTGATGTAGTCGCCCTCACCGCGGACCAGGAGGTCGTCGAGGAGCCGGTCGGCGATGCGCTCGATGAAGGCCTCGTTCTCCTTGAGGCGCTTGGGGGTGATGAGCCGCATCAGCAGGCCGCGATGGTCGGTGTGCTGAGGGGGGTCCATCGTGGGGAGCTGGTCGTTCATCGGCAGCGAGGGACGATGCTCCTCGATGAAGTCGGTGATGTCGTCGCTCTCGGGGCAGGCCGGCAGCCCGGAGAAGGGACCGGTCACCGAGATGCACGACGAGAACGTCTGCTCGTCGCTCAGGACCTGGATCGCCTCTTCGTATCCGGTGACCATCATGACGTTGTGGTGGGGTTCGCGCCTGACCGGGCATCCCTCGCGCAGGGCGTCGTAATAAGGGTACGGGTCCTCGACGAGTTCCGGATCGGTGAAGAAGTTCTTCGTCTCGATGTCGGTCATGGTTCCTCCCGGGGCAGGCTGTGGGCTGGTGCAGAGTTCGGCCTCGTCCCGCGGCCGTCCCGCGCTCGAAGCCGTGTCTCGCCGCACATCCAACCACGGGTTGGAAAGTCCGGCGCGAGGGGATGTTTCGTGCATTTCGGACTTGTGATCGATCACGTGACGATCGTGGTCGATCTGTTTTCGATCTTGAATGCGGAAGCCGTCGAAGTATGGAAACGACGACGCGCCCGTACTCGAACCCCGGAAGGTTCGAGTACGGGCGCGAAGTGCGTTCATCGCCGGAGTGCCCCGACGGAAGGCATCAGACCACCGGCTCCCTGGTGATCTCGGCCCAGGCCGCACCGCTGTCGGGAACGCGCGGTTGCTTCCACACCTCGACCGGGAAGGACACCATGACCAGCGACTGCATCACGTGCATGAGAGCACGCGCGTCGTCGTCGAGGTCGTCGAGATCGAACTTGTCGAGGTAGGTGATGGCGTCCTCGAGGCGGGCGAATGCGGCATCGTAGAACCGCTGCATCTCCGGCATGGTCGAGGCCAGTCGCTTCGCGTAGCGCTCGGGCTCGGTGGCCAGCGCCCAGTCCGCGTAGGGCTCGAGGTCGGCGAATTCGGCGGGCAGCCGCGTCTCGGTGGTGGTCATCGCTGCTGGTGCTCCTTGACGTAGTCGGCGACGGTCTTGTGCAGGTGGCGCAGAAGTACTTCCTGGTCGCAGAGGGGGAACTCGGTCACTGCGCGGGTGCCGATCATGGTCTGGGTCGCTTCCAGGGTGTTCGCGTCCTGGAGGGCGTACTCCTTGAAGGTCACCGCCGCGAGTTCGTGGGCGAGGCGCTCGCGAGCGTTCTTCGGCGGAACGAAGTAGAGGCTCGCCTCGAAGACGTGCTTGTCGACCGCGGTCGGCCAGTAGTTGTAGGTGAGGTACCAGCCCGGCTGCCAGATCAGCAGCGTCATGTTCGGGAAGAACTCGAAGCTGTCCTGGCCCCAGCTGTGGAAGTTGGCCGGGTTGAGGGCCTTCGGCAGAGTGTCGAGACCCTCGATGTCGGGCTTGTCCCAGGGACCGAACAATCCGGAGCGCAGGACGCGCTCGATGGGCTTGACCATCTCGAGGTCCTTCGGCGGCGCCATGCCACCCCAGGAGGAGATCATCGAGTGCGGGGACTTGATGTCGTAGTGCAGGGCCTCGTAGCCGTAGCCGGCGAGCTTCTCGGCCTCGTCCTTGACCGCCTGCTTCATGTGCAGGATCGGGGCATGGTAGAACTCGGCGAAGGCGTCGATGAACAGCTTCCAGTTGGCGTTGATCTCGCTGCGGTAGCTGTAGACCTCGGTCATCTTGTCGAAGGGATAGCCTTCGAGTTCCTTGGCGAAGTCGCCGAGGTAGTCGACGAGCGGAATCGCGTCGGCGTCGAGGTTGATGTAGATGAACCCTTCCCAGACCTCGCAGCGGACGTCCTTGAGTCCGTAGTCCTTCTTGTCGAGGTCGAAGAACTCGCCCTCCTGCTGCACGAAGGTCAGTTCGCCTTCGAGGCTGTAGCGCCAGGCGTGGTACTTGCAGGTGAACTGCTTGCAGCTACCGGCCGTCTCCTCGTTGGGGAAGTCGTTCCACACCAGCTTGTTCCCGCGATGGCGGCAGACGTTGTGGAATGCGCGGACGACGCCGTCGTTGCCCTTGACGATGATCAGCGAGGTGCCGGGGCCGGCCGAAGGCAGTTCCTTCGTGAAGTAGCTGCCGACGCGGGGAAGCTGCTCGACGCGACCGACGTAGAGCCAGGTGCGCTTGAAGATCGCGTCGCGTTCGGCTTCGAAGAAGGCGGGGTCGATCGAGTCTGTGTAGTCGACCGGGGCAGTATCGAGCCCGGGGAAACTCTCGGTCCAGCTTCCCTCGGCCGGTTTGGTGAAGTGGGGCAAGGCTCTACCTTTCGTCTTCGAACTCGATACCGAAGGTGTTGTAGGCCATGGCCATCAGGCTGTAGCCACCTACGGTGAAGATGAGATCCATCAGTTGTTTGGTGGTGAGATGCTCCGAGAGCGCTGTCCAGGTCTCCTCGGACAGACGCGAGGTCTCGGTCAATTCCCGAACGGAGTCGAGCAGACGCTGTTCGAAAGGATCCTCGGCCGACCCGTCGAGGGCCGCGGCGATCTCGTCCGGCGTGAGGCCGGCTTCGGTACCTGCGATCTCGACGTGGTGCTCACGCTCGTACGAGCAGTCGTGCAACGCGGCGACCCGCAGGATCACCAGTTCGCGCAGCCGGGCCGGGAGTGTGGACCGGAACAGCAGGTGCACGCTGAAACCGAGAAAGGCCTTGGTCAACTCCGGATGGTGGACGAGCGTCGCCATCGCGGTGCCGGCTTGCTCCGGGTTCCTCATGTGCCGGGGCATCAGGCCTTTCAGTGCTGCGTCGACGTCCTCGTCCCAGAGTTCCGCCGGCAGCGGGGATAGCAGTGCCACATCAACCTCCTCCCTGTTCGAGAGAATTGCATTCTCATTTCTGATCGATAGATTTCCACGTCCGCGCCGGATAGTCAACGTTCCGCGAGAAATGTCCCGTTTTTGCTGGTAGGGACTCCGTGTGTGGAGTGCGCGCCGATTCGTTCTCCCGATGGGGGTGTGGGCGCGACGCGACTTTCGTCCATACGCGCGGTCTTGCGCGAAGGTTGATTCTCCAGAAAAGAGAGGATAGTTTCCATCTACGAGCCACCCGGGTCGCGCTCGTCCGTCGAGCGATCGAAAGAGAGGTACGTCGTGACCACACCCGCACCACTTCGTCCAGGAGTGCAGCTCGCCGCCGCCGAAGGTTCCACGAGGGTCGTTGTCGTCCGCGCACCGGCCGGGGATGCTCAGGAGCTCACATGCGGTGGCGTCCCGATGATTCCGGCCCCTCCGGGCCGACCCGAACCGTCGGCCGGCGACGCTGTCACCGTCCTCGGCAAGCGCTATGTCGACGCGGACGACACGGTCGAGGTGCTGTGCACCTCCTCGGGGTCCGGGGAACTCGGCTACGGCGGTCTCCCCATGACTCTCAAGGCCGCGAAGCCGCTTCCCGCCTCCGACTGACCGACACGAAAGGGATTCTTATGAACCTCGACGACCTGCAGTCCCGCCGACAGGGCCGGAGGTGCCGACGGTGAGCGGAATGAGTTTCGAACTCAGTGAGGATCAGGAGCTCATCCGCAAGTCGGTGGCCGAGCTGACGAAGAGGTTCGACGACCAGTACTGGATGGAGAAGGACCTCGCCCACGAGTTCCCGGCAGAGTTCTACAAGGCCATGGCGGACGGGGGCTGGCTCGGTATCACCATGCCCGAGGAGTACGGCGGCCACGGATACGGCATCACCGAGGCCACCCTGCTCCTCGAGGAGGTCGCCCGATCGGGTGGCGGCATGAACGCCGCGAGCTCGATCCACCTCAACATCTTCGGCATGCAGCCGGTGGTCAAGCACGGTTCCGACGAACTCAAGGCCCGCACACTGCCGCGCATCGTGAACGGCGACCTGCACGTCTGCTTCGGTGTCACCGAACCCGGTGCAGGACTCGACACCTCGCGGATCACGACCTTCGCCCGGCGGGACGGCGACCACTACGTCGTCAACGGCCGCAAGGTGTGGATCTCGAAGGCGCAGGAATCCGAGAAGATCCTGCTGTTGACCCGCACCCAGCGGTACGACGAGGTCGAGAAGAAGACCGACGGTATGACGTTGTTCCTCACCGACCTCGACCGCAGTCGCGTCGACATCCGACCCATCCGCAAGATGGGGCGCAACGCCGTCACGTCGAACGAACTGTTCATCGACGACCTGCGGGTGCCGGTGGAGGACCGCGTGGGCGAGGAGGGGAGGGGTTTCGAGTATCTGCTCGACGGACTCAACCCCGAACGCATGCTCATCGCCGCCGAGGCGCTCGGCATCGGTCGCGTGGCGCTCGACAAGGCCGTCAAGTACGGCAACGAACGTGAGGTGTTCGGCCGCCCGATCGGCATGAACCAGGGAATACAGTTCCCCCTCGCCGATTCGCTCGCCCACCTCGACGCCGCCGAACTCGTCCTGCGCAAGGCGACCTGGCTGTACGACAACGGCAAGCCGTGTGGACGGGAAGCGAACACCGCCAAATATCTCTGTGCCGATGCGGGATTCACCGCCGCCGACCGGGCGCTGCAGACACACGGCGGTATGGGTTATTCGGAGGAATACAACGTCTCGCGGTACTTCCGCGAAGCGCGCGTGATGCGCATTGCACCGATCAGCCAGGAGATGATCCTGAATTTCCTGAGCTCACACACTTTGGGACTGCCGAGGAGCTACTGATGGCCGTGAACAATTCACTCTTCGATCTCACCGGGCGCTCGGCCGTGGTGACCGGCGCGGCCGGCGGTATCGGCTCGGCCGTCGCCGAAGCTCTCGCGGCGGCCGGTGCGGCCGTTCTCGTCACCGACGTGAACGGTGACGCCGCAGCTGCTGTGGCCGAACGGATTTCGGTTAGCGGCGGTAAGGCCGACAGCGCCGCGCTCGACGTCCGCGACCGGGAGGCGGCCGACGCCGCGATGGCGCGTGCAGCCGGTCTGACCGAGGGTGTGCTCCACATTCTCGTCAACAATGCAGGTGTCACCGACCCGGCGATGTTCGCTGCCACCACTGTCGAATCGTTCCAGCGCATCCACGACATCCACGTGCTCGGCGCCTTCAACTGCTCGCAGGCGGCGCTGCCCTTCCTTGCCACCGACGGCAAGGGGCGCATCATCAACGTGACCTCCTCGGCGGGCATCACCGGCACGCTCGGGCAGGTGAACTACTCCGCGGCCAAGGCGGGGATCATCGGGATCACCAAGTCACTCGCCCGCGAACTGGCCCGCAAGAACATCCTCGTCAACGCGCTGGCCCCCCTCGCCGCGACGCCCATGACGGAGACGATCCGCACCGACGAGAAGTTCGCGGCCACTATGCTGAACCGCATTCCTCTGCGCCGCTGGGCGTCTCCGGAAGAGGTCGCCGGAGCGTTCGTCTTCCTGGCCACGGACGCGGCGTCGTTCGTCACCGGGCAGGTGCTGCCGGTCGACGGCGGCATGGTGATGTGATGACCGAGACGGTGACAACAGGTTCTGTGGGCTCCGACGGCCCGCTCGCGGGCGTCACCGTCGTCACCCTCGAGCAGGCCGTGTCGGCACCGATGTGCACGCGTACGCTCGCGGACTTCGGCGCGCGGGTCATCAAGATCGAGAATCCCCGCGGTGGTGACTTCGCGCGCGACTACGACGACGTCGTCGGTGGCATGGCAGCCCACTTCGTGTGGGCCAACCGCGGCAAGGAATCGGTCACGCTCGACCTGAAATCGGACGACGGTCTCGCGGTGCTGCACCGGATCCTCGAGCGCTCCGACGCCCTGGTGTCGAATCTCGCGCCGGGCGCGACGGCGCGACTCGGGCTCTCACCCGACCAGCTCGAGGAACGTTATCCCGAACTGATCGCGGTCGAGATCGACGGCTACGGTCCGGGTGGCCCGCTTTCCCACAAACGCGCCTACGACCTTCTCGTCCAGGCCGAATCGGGTGCGTGCGCGGTCACCGGTTATCCCGACATGCCCGCAAAACCCGGGCCGCCCGTTGCCGACATCACCACCGGCCTGTACTCGGCCGTGTCGATCCTCGCCCTGCTGTGCGGCAAGGAGCGGCACCGGGGCCGTGGCGGAAGCCTGTCGAAGGTGTCCGTGAGTCTGTTCGACACGATGACCGAGCTCATGGGATATCCGCTGACCTACACGCGTTATTCCGGGGTGAATCAGCAGCCGCTGGGCATGTCGTCGCCGGCCGTCTCGCCCTACGGGTCGTACCGCACCGCGGACGAGCAGGTGGTCGTGCTCGGCACCACCAACGACCGGGAATGGCAGCGACTCGCACGGGAGATCATCGAACGCGACGACCTCGCCGACGACGAGCGCTTCCGCTCCAACGCCGGTCGCTGCGAACACCGCGCCGTGCTCGACGAGGCCATCGCGCAGTGGTGCGCCCGGCATCCTCTCACACACATCCAGAAGATCGCCGACGAGGCCGGTATCGGCAATTCGCGGTACAACCTGCCCAGCGACGTGATCGCACATCCGCAGCTGCAGGCCCGCGACCGCTGGCGCGAAGTCGCGACCCCCAACGGTCCGATCGAGGCGTTGCTTCCCCCGCCGGTCGTCGCGGGGTTCGAACTGCCCATGGGTGCGGTACCGGGGCTCGGCGAGCACACCGACGCGGTGTTGCAGGACTTCGGGATCACCCGCGACGAGATCGCGCGGCTGCGTGAATCCGGCGCGATCGGCCCCGCATACCGCGCACCCGGTAGGGAGGCGACCGGATGAGCGCCGACACCCTCCTCGTCGACGACCGCGACGGGGTCCGGACCCTCACGTTGAACCGGCCGCATCGCAAGAACGCGATCGACGGTCCGCTGTGGCAGGAGCTGCACGACGTGCTCGTCGACACCGCCGATGACCCGGGCGTGCGAGTCCTCGTCGTCACCGGCGCGGCCGGCGCGTTCTGCTCGGGCGCCGATATCGCGAACCCCGCTGTCGCGCACCCGTTGCGCAAGCTGCGGAAGCTCACGGATGTCGCGTTGCTACTGCACGAACTGCCCGTCCCCACCGTCGCGAAGGTCGACGGCGTCGCCTACGGCGCCGGCTGGAACCTGGCGCTGGGATGCGACCTGGTGGTCGCGACACCGCGCTCGACCTTCTCGCAGATCTTCGTGAAAAGGGGACTGTCACCCGATCTCGGCGGTACCTGGTTGCTGCCGAGGCTCGTCGGTCTGCAGCAGGCGAAACGACTGGCGTTGCTGGCCGAGGCCGTCGACGCCGACGAGGCACACCGACTCGGCCTGGTGACCTGGGTGGAATCCGAAGAGGGCATCGACGCGTTCGTCGGTGATCTCTGTGCTCGGCTGGCGGCCGGGCCACCCGTCGCTCTGGCACAGACCAAGGCATTGCTCAACGAAGCCGTCGACCGCGGCCTGCGGGATGCCCTCGCCGGTGAGGCGCGTGCTCAAGCGGTCAACTTCGGAACCGTCGATGCGCCCGAGGCGTTCCGGGCCTTCGCGGAGAAACGCGAGGCCCACTTCACCGGCAGGTGGGCGCTGAATCCGGAACCACAGACTACGAGTGGAGAAGAAGTACATGCGTGAAGCAGTCATCGTCGAGGCCGTCCGCACCCCGGTCGGCAAGCGCAACGGGGGATTGGCGGGCGAGCATCCGGCGGATCTGTCGGCGCACGTCCTGCAGGCGCTCGCCGAGCGCGCGGGGATCGATCCGGCGGTCGTCGACGACGTCGTGTGGGGCTGTGTCTCGCAGGTGGGAGACCAGTCGAGCAACATCGGCCGGTACTCGGTTCTCGCGGCCGGCTGGCCCGAGTCGATCCCGGGCACCACGATCAACCGGGCGTGCGGATCGAGCCAGCAGGCGCTCGACTTCGCCGCGCAGGCGGTGATGTCCGGGCAGCAGGATGTGGTCGTTGCCGGCGGCGTCGAGGTGATGAGCCGCGTGCCGCTGGGTTCGGCGCGCGCCTCGGGGCAGCCGTACGGGCCGAAGGCACTGGCCCGCTACGACGGTTTCTCGTTCAACCAGGGCATCTCGGCCGAGAAGATCGCCCGCAAGTGGGGCTTCTCCCGTACCCGCCTCGACGAGTTCTCGGTGCTCTCGCACGAGCGGGCCGCCGACGCGCTGGACCGCGGTGCGTTCGACGCGCAGATCGTTCCGGTGCCGACCGACGCGGGTGTGGTGTCGGTGGACGAAGGGGTGCGGCGGGGGTCGACCGTCGAGAAGCTGGCCGGACTGAAACCGGCCTTCGACGAGGACGGTGTCATCCACGCCGGCAATTCGTCGCAGATCTCCGACGGTGCGGCCGCACTGCTGGTCACGACGCCGGAGAAGGCCCGTGAGCTCGGGCTCACCCCGCTGGTCCGGTACCGGGCGGGTGTGGTCGCCGGTGCCGACCCCGTACTCATGCTGACCGGACCCATCCCCGCGACGGAGAAGGCCCTCGCGAAGGCGGGTATCGCCTTGGGAGAGGTCGGTGTCTTCGAAGTGAACGAGGCCTTCGCGTCGGTGCCGCTGGCGTGGCTGGCCGAGACGGGAGCCGATCCGGAGAAGATGAATCCGCTCGGCGGGGCGATCGCGCTCGGTCATCCGCTCGGCGGTTCGGGTGCGGTGTTGATGACCCGGATGATCCATCACATGCGTGATCAGGGCCTTCGCTTCGGCCTTCAGACGATGTGCGAGGGCGGGGGCACTGCCAATGCGACCGTCGTCGAACTGATGTGATCCAGGCGGAAACATATATGTGATGAGACCCTTGTCACACTCGGGAAAATGACCTAATGTGCGTTCAGTAGGTTGTTCTTCTTCAACGAAGTGAGGGGCTTTGTCCCAACGTGCATACGACACTCTCCTCGCCAGAGGTGAGGATCGCAGGGAGCTGATTCTCAGCGTCGCCCAGCGGTTTCTGGCGCGGAACGGGTGGCGGAGCACGAGCCTCGCCCAGATCGCCCGGGAAGCAGGATTGACCCCGGCAGGGTTGCTGCACCACTTCGAGTCGAAGGACCAGTTGTTGCACGCGGTGCTCGACGCCCGCGACAACGACGACGACGCTCGTGTGGATCGGACGGGAGATCTCGTCGATCAGCTCAGGAAACTCCCGAAGCGTTTCGAGGAGTCGCCCGAACTGGTCGGAATGTATGCGGTGCTTCTCATCGAGAACCTGGAACCGGATGCTCCTCTGCACGATCGCCTACTCGGGCGGTATCAAGCGGCTCTCGACGCGGTCGAAGCCGGCATCCGGCGTGGACAACACGCCGGGCGATACCGAACGGATGTGGACCCAGCCGTCAAAGCGGTGGAGATCGTCGCTTTCCTGAATGGAATGGAAACCTCATGGCTGCTCGATCGTTCGCTCCCACTGACCGCAATATTCGAGGACTTCATACAGTCGCTCGAGCAACAGCTCATGCCCGCCGTCACATCCTGAGAAGAAGGGTCGCGCTCGTCGCTCCTCGTGTAGCGGACGCCGTTCGCTACACCGGCGGATGGCTGTACGACCAGGTTGCAGCAGGTTGGGAAGTGGTGGTCGTCGTTCCGCAGAGTTCCGATCTGCGTCCGTTCGAGATCCTCGGTGCTACCAAGGCGGTCGACCTCGAGTCTGCTCTGAGCTCTGCGACCTACGGCCCGATGCCCGATATGGTCGCCGTCGCAGGCGATCTCTATGCCTCCGACGAACGGATACGAAACGGTGTGCTCGAGGCGATCTCGGACGGTCCCACCACGGTCGCGCTGTGGGGTGAGACGGTCCCTTCCGAACTCGACTCGCGCATCGTGCCGCTGCAGCATCGGCTGAGCCGCGCGGCCCAGGTCTTCAAGTCGCATGCCCTCGCCGCTGCCGCAGCACCGGCGACCGCGGTCGGCGTCACCGAATCGTTCCGCACCGGAGGTGCCGACGCGCTCCGCATGCGCGGCCACCTCGTCTCCATGGCCTGAGTACCGCTCGAACGACCGTGGCCCCGGCCTCCGGTTTCGGAGGCCGGGGCCACAGTCTCAGTTCCACAGGAGAATCGAGTCGCGTGCCGATCCCGGCGCGCCGAACCGGGGTTCGCTCGGCGTGTAGGACGGGTAGGGCTCGGTTCGGCGCGCGAGGGCGGTCAACGGGTCATATCGATGACGACCTTCCCGACCGCTCGTCCGTCGGCGACGTGACGAAGCGCCCGCGCGGCGTCCTCGAGAGAATAGTCCGCGCCGACGTGCGGAACCGCCGTGCCGGAGACGAGCAGTTCCACGAGTTCTGCCTCGTTCCGCCGGTACTCCTCCGGATCGAGATCCTGGAACTGGAAACCCATGATCCGGATCCCCTTGACCAGAACGAGATTCAATGGGATGCGGGGAATCGATCCGGACGCGTACCCGATGGTGACGAAGCGTCCCCCGCGGGCGAGCGACCGGAGCGCCGGCTCCGAGAGCTCACCACCCACCGGATCGACGACGACGTCGGCTCCCTCCGGCAGCGCGCTCTTCAGGGCTGAACGCAGGTCGCTCGTCCGGTGGTCGATCGTGTGCGCGGCACCGTAGGACGACGCGACCGCGAGCTTGTCGGCCGACGAGGCGACTGCTGTGACCGACGCGCCCAGTGCCACACCGAGTTGCACGGCCGCCAGACCGACTCCACCACCGGCTCCGAGCACGACGAGTTGCTCACCCGGCTGTAGGCACGCCACCGACCGGAGTGTGTGATAGGCCGTCCGGTGCGCCACTCCGAAGGACGCGGCGGTCCGGTCGTCGATCCCGTCCGGGGTCTTCTTCAGGGACGTCGTGGGAGCGACCACCTCGTCGGCGAACGCTCCGACCAGTCCGGTGCCGGTGACGCGGTCGCCGACCGATATTCCGTTCGCATCGTCCGCGATCTCGACGACGGTACCCGCGTACTCACTGCCCGGAACAAAGGGTGGCGGCACGCTGATCTGGTACTTGTTCGCCACGAGAAGGACGTCGGGGAAGTTCACCGCCGCTGCCCCCACTCGCACCCGGACCTGCCCGGGCGCGAGTGGGGATGACGGCCGCGACTCCATCCGCAGGGATTCGGGTTCCCCGTATTCGGTGCAGACGACGGCGCGAACGGTGCTCGTCGGCTCTGCCGGGGCGGTCACTGCCCCTGCCAGACCGGCGCCCGCTTCTCCATGAACGCGGTGGCGCCTTCCTTGGCGTCGTTGCTGGTGAAGACGACCGACTGCCAATGCGAGAGTCGCTCGCCGGCGCGCTCGGGATCGGCTTGGGTCAGCCGGACGAGTTCTTTCACCGCCGACAGGCCGAGCGGGGCGTTCGCCGCGACCCGCCGTGCGTAGTCGAGTGCGGTATTCAGCACCTCGCCGGGCGCGACCACCGCGTTGATCAGTCCGAGTTCGTAGCCGCGCTGCGCCGGGATCGTGTCGCCCATCAGGGTCAGTTCGAGCGCTGCCCCGACCGGGATGCGGGTGCCGATGGCGGTGCCGCCACCGGCAGGGAAGAGGCCGCGCTTCACCTCCGGTAGACCGAACTTCGCCTCCGAGGACGCCACGATGATGTCGGCACCGAGGAGAAGTTCGAGCCCGCCGCCGACGGCGCTGCCGTTGGCGGCGCCGATGACGGGAACGGTGAGTTCGCCCTTGGACAGTCGTGCATATCCGGCGGCTTCGTCGGAGTCGGTGCCGATGTCCTCACCTTCTGCGAATGCACGGAGGTCCATGCCGGCGCAGAACGCCCGGTCGCCCGTGCCGGTGAGCACGATCGCCCGGATCTCCGGATCCGCTTCGGCCCGGAGAGCTGCGGCACCTATACCTCGGATCACGGCGCCGTTGAGGGCATTACGCGCCTCGGGCCGGTCGATGCGGAGGACGAGCACCGGTCCGTGCCGTTCCTCCACCAGTCCTTCCACGACAGTTGTCATCGCAGACCCCTTCAGCCCTTGTAGTCCGTCGACTCGGCGAGATCGGCAGCCGACTTCATGAGATTGGTGATGACCGGTCCGTAGGACTGCAGCTTGGGATCGTCGCCGGCCCGCTGGAAGCCCTGTTCGAGGACGATGGCGAGCTTCCACTTGGCGAGGATCAGGTAGTAGTCGATGTCGTCGACCTGGCGGCCGGAGACCTCGGCGTAGTGCGCGAGCATCTGCGCACGACCGGGCATTCCGGTGAGGTCGACGTAGCTGACCGCACTGTCCTCGTTCGCGCTCGTGTCCTCGGGCCAGTTCATGAGCATCCAGCCGAGGTCGAGCTTCGGGTCGCCGACGGTGCCCATCTCCCAGTCGACGAGTGCCGCGAGCTTCGCGGGGGCGCCGTGCTCGAACATCACGTTGGCGAACTGGTAGTCGCCGTGCATCAGACCCGGGATGTAGTCGAGCGGACGGTGGGTCTCGAGCCACTTCGTCGCGACGTCCATGCCCTCGATCTCGCGGGCCTTGATCCGTTCGAAGAAACGGGTCCACCGGCTCACCTGCCGGTCGTGGAAGCCCTCGGGGCGTCCCAGATCCTGCAGGCCCTGCGCCTTCCAATCCACCTTCGACAGCAGGGCGATGCCCTCGGCGAGCTGGTAGGCCAGGCCGGCGCGGGCGTCGAGATCGGTGTCGAAGGGTGCGGGCCAGGTGCCGCGATGGTCCATCGGCGACCATCCGTCGACGTGGCCCATGAGGTAGAAGGAACGGCCGAGGACGGACATGTCCTCGCATGCGGCAACGGCTTTCGTGTGTGGGACGTCGGTTCCGTCCAGTCCCTGGATGATGCGCCATTCGCGCATGATCCCGCTGTCACGGTCGGCCGGCGCACCGGCCGGAGGGATGCGAATGACGCACGTGAAGTCGTCGCGCGTGAGCTTGTAGATCTCGTTCTGTGTACCGCCGGAGAGGTATTTCGCGTCGAGCGGCGCGCCCTTGCCGGGCAGGCCCTGCTCGTCCATCCATTCGGCGAGACGCTCGGTGTCGATCACAGGTTCCCCACTTCGAGTTCGATGTAGTCGGCGTACTTCTTCCGGGCTTCTTCCTGCTTCTTCGGGATCCACTCCGACGGCCACATGTCGTCGACGGGGCTGTAGTCGCGCAGGACCTGCTTGGCGACGGTGGTCTTGTGGACCTCGGTCGGCCCGTCGGCCAGACCCATCACCGCGGCCCCGTGGATCATCTTGAAGAACGGCATCTCGTTGGTGACGCCGAGCGCACCGTGCACCTGCATGGCGCGCCATGCGATGTCGTGGAGCACGGTGGGCATGATGATCTTCGCCGTCGCGATGTCCTTGCGGACCTTCTTGTAGTCGTTGTACTTGTCGATCTTCCACGCGGTGTTGAGCACGAACAGGCGGAACTGTGCGAGCTGCGCGTAGGAGTCGGCGATGTAGCCCTGCACGGCCTGCTTGTCGGCGAGGCGGCTGCCGGCCGTCTCGCGGCTCAGGGCGCGCTCACACATCATGTCCAGCGCCTTCTGGGCGAGGCCGATGGTGCGCATCGCATGGTGGATGCGACCGCCACCGAGTCGCACCTGCGCGGCGGCGAACGCCTGACCCTCCTCGCCGAGGAGCGCGTCGGCGGGCACACGCACGTTGTCGTAGTGGATGAGCGCGTGGGTGCCGTCGTTCATCGGTTCCCCGTAGAGGCCGACGTTGCGCACGATGTTCACGCCCGGGGTGTCGGTGGGGACGAGGAACATCGACGTGCCCTTGTACACGGGGACGTCGGGATCCGTCACGACCATGACGATGAGGAACTCGGCCGTCCGGGCGTTGGAGGAGAAGAACTTCCATCCGTCGATCACCCAGTGGTCGCCGTCCTTGACCGCACGGCAACGGAACTGGGCGGGATCGGCACCACCCTGCGGTTCGGTCATCGAATACGAGGAGAACACCTCGCCGTCGAGCAGGGGCTGCAGGTAGCGCTCCTTCTGCTCGGGAGTGCCGAAGTGGGCGATGATCTCGGCGTTACCGGTATCGGGTGCCTGACAACCGAACACGATCGGTGCCCACGACGAGCGCCCGAGGATCTCGTTGAGCAACGCCAGCTTGAGCTGTCCGTATCCCTGGCCGCCGAGTTCGGGGCCGAGATGGGTGGCCCACAGGCCCTCCGCGCGGACCTTCTCCTTGAGGGGGTCGATGGCCTTGCGGCGGAGTCCGTCGAGAGGGACGAACTGTTCGTGTTCCCATACGAGATCGAGCGGCTCGACCTCCTCGCGCACGAACGCATCGGCCCAGTCCAGCTTCTTCTGGTACTCGGGCTCGGTTTCGAAGTCCCAGGCCATTGCGCCTCCCTTCCATCGGTGAGAATATCTATCTCGATACCAAGAATCTCATTCTTGCACGACCGAAGAGCAATTGGAACACCTACCTCCGGAGGCGCAGAACATGAAGGCCGAAGACCTCTTCCACCTCGGGATCGTCACCGACGACCCGCGCGCCGCCCGCGACGAACTCTCGGCGCTGCTCGGATACGAGTGGGGACCGCAGGTGGGCGGAGCCGTCGACGTGACGCTGCCGGACGGCGACCGGATCGTCGATCTGCAGTGCTCCTATTCGGTCACCGAACCGCGGATCGAGATCGTCTCGGCCGTGCCCGACACACCCCTGTGGGCTGCGACCTCCGGTATCCACCACCTCGGCTACTGGTCGGACGACGTCGAGTCGGACTGCCATCTTCTCGAGAAGGAAGGATTCGCCGTCGAGGCCACCCGCGCGCTGCCGGACGGCGGTATGTTCTTCGCATTCGCCCGCAGCCGACGGGGCGTGCTCGTCGAACTCGTCACCCGCACCGCCGAATCCGGACTGTCACGGTGCTGGGCGGCGTCCTGATGATCCGAGAGGACTGCATGTCATGACCACGGTGGGGATCGCGACCGGAGCCGGTCGCGGAATGGGATACGCGTGTGCTCAGCGCATGGTCGGTACCGTCGACGCGTTGTTGCTCGTCGATCTGGACGCCGACGCCGTCGGTGCCGCCGTCGACGAGTTGGGTGGGGGCCGGACGCGAGTCGAACCGTTCGTCCTCGATGTCACCGACGTCGACGGGCTCGAGCGACTGGCTGCGCGCGTGACGGAACTCGGGACCCTGCGATCGGTCGCGCACGCCGCGGGCATCTCGCCGACCATGGCCGACTGGCGACGTATCTTCGCCGTCGACCTGGTCGGAACCGCGCGGCTCGCCCGGGTGCTGCGTCCACTCGCGACCGCGGGCACCGCGTCGGTCTACTTCGCCTCGATGGCACCGAACATCGGGCGGATGCAGCCGTCGCCGGAAGAGACCGCCGTGCTCGCGGACCCACTCGCCGAGGACTTCCTCGACCGTCTCCGGGAGGTCGTGGGGGAGGCGATCGAACATCCCGGCGTCGCCTATGCATGGGCGAAATACGGTGTGCAGCAGTTCGCGCGCGACGAAGCCGTGCGGCTCGGGGCGGCCGGTGCCCGCGCATGCTCCGTGTCGCCGGGCATCATCGACACTCCGCAGGGCCGGCAGGAGGCGGACCACAACGAGTCGATGGGCGAGATGGTGCGGGCGACGCCGCTCGGCCGCACGGGCCGTGCCGAGGAACTCGCCGCCGTCGTCGCATTCCTGTTGTCCGACGAGGCGAGTTTCGTCAACGGCACCGATGTGCTCGTCGACGGTGGTGTGGTCGCGTCGATCATTTCGGGAGCGGGACGCGCGTCAGTCCGGACGTAGGCCGCGCAGGAACAGATTCACGACCGCCCGGACGTGGGCGTCGACGTCCTCGGCCCCACGCACGATCCCGAACGAGGCCAGACGTGCGGGACCACCGGACGCCATGGCCAGGAACAGTTCCGCGAGCGTGTCGGGATCGTCGGCGACGATGCTTCCCGTCGCCGCGTGGCGGCGGAGCAGGTCTGCGACCTGCTTTCTGCGTGGCCAGTAGCCGGGTCCGAGCGCCTTCCGGGCGATGTCCGGATAGCGCGAGGCGTAGGCGATGGCGACCTGCTGGAGTTTGATCATCGACGGGTCGAGGGCGCGCCGGACGGCGGCCTCCGCGACGGCGGTCAGTGCGTCCCCGAGATCGTCGTAGTCGGGGATCTCGGGTTCGGGGGTGGGCCAGTCGGTGCGCTGCATGGCCCAACCGAGGACGGACCGGAAGACGTCCTCCTTGGCCGGGAAGCGCGCATACAGCGACGGTTTCGTGGTGCCGGCCGCCGCGGCGATGGCGTTCATCGTCGTGCCCTCGTAACCGTTCTCGAGGAACAGTCGGAGCGCGGACTCGCGTACCGCGTCGTCGAGTCGGCTCGCTTCCTCCCTGGTGGGCCGTCCACCACGGCGTCGAGTGTCCTTCTCGCTGCGGGTCGGGGTCATGAGGGAAGTGTGCCAAATCGTTCCGGGTCTGGACACGAAACTTTCCCGGCGGGTATGGTTATGGCACTTCTTTATCTATACCTCCCAGTCAAGTTATCGATGTTCCGTACCCAGAGGGCCGGAGGACTCACATGACAGAAACAACCCTGCAGAAAGACATTGCCGCGACGCTGAACGCGTACTTCCAGGAACGGCGCGACCAGGTCCCCGTGCTCGCCCAGCGCGCCGCCGACCAGGGCATCGAGGAGATCCGCTCGCGTGAGGACATGATCCCCCTGCTCTTTCCGCACACCACCTACAAGAGCTATCCCGAGACGCTCATCGCGAAAGGCCGATGGGAGCAGATGAACCGCTGGCTCGGTTCGTTGTCGAGCCACCCTGTCGACGACGTCGACGTCTCGGAGGTCACCGACGTCGACGGCTGGATCGCCGCCCTCGAGCAGGCCGGCCACATGGTGTCGAGTTCCAGCGGAACCAGCGGCAAGGGTTCCTTCCTCAACAAATCCCCGCGCGATCTCGAGGTCAACAAGCAGAACCTGCTGGACTGCTTCACCGCGCTCGGTCTGCCGCCGGAGAAGCGGTGGCACGTCATCCCGGTGGGTCCCGAGACCGGCCAGACCCAGCACAACGGCGTGCGCGACCTGATCATCCGCGAGTTCTCCCGTCCGGACGCCCTCCCGCTGTTCGAGGGGGCACCCGCCGAGGGATTCCACCGCTACATGGCCAAGCTGTCGGCCATGCGACGGGCGATGGCCGACGGCACCGCCGCACCCGACGACATCGCACGCTTCGAGGCCGAATCCGCCGAGCGCGCCGCTCAGCAGGATCGGCGGCTGCACCACTTCGCCGACCAGATCATCGCGCGCCGGTCCGAGGACATCCTCTTCAGTTCCCAGTTCCCGCAACTGTTCCGGCTCTGCGAAATTCTGCGAGAAAAGGGTGTCCGCGAGGGCGACATCACCGGCAACAACGCGCTCACCAGCGGCGGCGGTCTGAAGGGTACGAACCTTCCTGCCGACTACCAGGAACAGATCTACCGGCTGCTCAACATCGTCCCGGAGCGCTTCCTGCACTACTACTCGATGCAGGAACTCAACAACCGCATGTTCAAGTGCCCCGAGGAGGGTCGCTACCACGTGCCGGACGAGATCGTGCTGTTCGTCCTCACCAAGGACGGAAGCGCCCTCGCCGAACCCGACGGAAACATCGTCGAAGGACGTGCCGCCTTCGTCGACACCACCGTCGACGGACGGTGGGGCGGAACGATCTCCGGCGACAGGATCACCGTCGATCTCGGAACGTGCCCGTGCGGCCGGCCCGGCGAGACCGTGCTGCCGAACATCGTCCGCTACTCCGACCTCGGCGACGACGACAAGATCACCTGTGCCGGAACGATGGACGCCTACGTCCGCGGACTCTCGGGAGAATAGATGACCACCACTGCACCTGCCCGGACCCGGATCAAGGTCCCGCACTTCGTCCGCGGCGAGATCGTCTGGGGTGAGGACAGCGAATACCTCTCCCGCGACTTCGGCGTCCCCTTCGTCACCCCGAAGCTCGAATACAACGGTCTGTTCGCGCCTCGTTCGGAGGTCGGGCCGGCATTCGACGTCCCGGTCTCCGAGATCATCGACTTCCTCGTGGAGACCGCGCAGTACCTGACCCTGGAGAAGAACGAATACCTCCAGGAATCCCTCGAGATGACGGTCCAGGTGAGCGCCCTTCCCCGCCGGATCATCGAGAACACCTTCGCCCGGCCGGGGCAGTTCCTCACCCGGCAGGCCCTCGAATACCGGCTCGAGCGCACCTTCGGTGGCCTCGACGTGCTCGACGGCTGGGCCGAGCGCACGGATCCGAACGGCAACGTGAGCCGGGTCCGCGCCTTCCCGCCGCGCCTGGTCCACATGATGGCCGGGAACTCGCCGAGTGCGGCGATGACCACCATCGCCGATGCCGCACTCACCAAGGGCGTCAACCTGTTCAAGATGCCCTCGGCCGACCCGTTCACCACCGTCGCGGTGCTGCGCACCATGGCCGACATCGCCCCCGGCCATCCGGTGCTCCGGTCGATGTCCGCCGTGTACTGGCGCGGCGGCGACGAGAAGGTCGAGAACATCCTCTACCGCTCCCAGTACTTCGACAAGCTCGTCGCATGGGGTGGCGGCTCGGCGATCGAGAACGCCGCCCGCTATGCCGGACCGGGTTTCCAGTTGATCTCCTTCGACCCCAAGGTGTCGATGTCGATCGTCGGCCGCGAGGCCTTCGAATCCGACGAGACCCTGCGCGAGGTCGCCGAACTGGCCGCCCTCGACGCGACCATCTTCAACCAGGACGCGTGCCTCGCAGCGCGGCACATCTGCGTCGAGGGTGACGACGAGCAGATCGACCGGTTCTGCGCACTACTGCACGAACGACTCGGCGTGGACCGGGACTTCGCCGAGGCTATCGGACCGAAGCCCGACGCCGAGATCCGCGACGCCGTCGAGGGAATGCGTTTCCTCGAACCGGATTACAAGGTGTGGGGCAAGCCCGACGGCAGCGGTCTGGTGGTGCGTTCACCGGAGATGGTCGACTTCCATCCGACCAACAAGACCGTCAACGTCCTCCCGATCTCGACGCTGGACGAGGCCGCCTCCTACGCTACCGTGGCCACCCAGACCGTCGGCGTCTACCCGTTCCACCGCAAGGCGGAGATCCGCGACCGGCTCGCCACCGCGGGCGTGCAGCGCATCGTTCGTCTGGGCAGCGCGTTGAAGGGCAGCATGGGCGGCCCGCACGACGGCATGTATCCGCTGCACCGCTTCGTCAACTGGGTGGTGGACGACGATGCCTGAGCCTTATGACGGCACCATGGCCCAGCGCGTGCTCGGATCGTCGGGCATCCGGGTGAGCGAACTGTGTCTCGGTGCGATGACCTTCGGTACCGAATGGGGTTTCGGCGCCGACGAGGAGACCTCCCGCCGTGTGTACGACGACTACCGCGCCGCGGGAGGCAACTTCGTCGACACCGCGAACAATTACACCAACGGGGCGAGCGAAGAGATCCTCGGCCGGTTCATCGCCTCCGAGCGCGACGAGGTGGTGGTGAGCACGAAATACACCCTGCCCACCGACCCTCGTGACGTGAACTCCGGTGGCAGCAACCGCAAGAGCCTGCGCCGCAGCGTCGAGACCAGTCTGCGCCGGCTCGGTACCGACCATCTCGACGTACTGTGGGTCCACGCGTGGGACCGGTGCACGCCCGCCGAGGAAACGCTGCGCGCGCTCGACGATCTGGTGCGGTCGGGCAAGGTGCTGTCCATCGGCGTCTCGAACACGCCCGCATGGGTGATCGCGCGTTCGGACGCCATCGCGGAGCTCCGGGGGTGGACCTCCTTCTGCGCCCTGCAACTCGAGTACTCGCTGCTCGCTCGCACCCCGGAGCGTGAACTCCTGCCGATGGCCGACGGTCTCGGCCTCTCGGTGTGCGCGTGGAGCCCCCTGGCGCGAGGCGCACTCGCTCGCGACCACACCGACGAGGCCATGGCGCGCTTCCCCGAGAAGATGCGCAACGTCCTCGACGTCACGAAGGAGATCGCCGACGAACTCGGTACCTCCAGCGCACAGGTTGCGCTGGCATGGGTGCGGCACCGCGGACTGATGATCTCGGTCGGCGCCCGCACGTCCGACCAGTTGCGCGACAACCTGGGAGCACTCACGTTGCAGCTCGATCCCGCACAGATCACACGTCTCGACGAGGTGTCTGCGGTCTCGATGGGGTACCCGCACGATTTCCTTCACCAGCGACGTGAGATGTTCGATCCGGAAGCGTTGCCGCCGATGGGTTCTCCCCACACACCCGAGACGGTGGAACCGGCTGCAGCGCACTCGTCCTGAGAACCATCGGACTCCTCGCGGAAGGCGACATCATGGACAGACTCGACCATTGGATCGACGGCAAGTCCGTAGCACCGAGCAGCGGCGACTATCTCGATGCCACCGACCCCGCGACCGGTCGTACGGTGCGGCACGTCGCGAGGGGTACCGCAGCGGACGTCGATGCAGCGGTGCGTGCGGCGGTTGCCGCCGGACCGGCATGGTTGCGGATCCCCGCGCTCGCGCGCGGACGGATGCTCGTCGACCTGGCCCGGGCGATGCGCGAGGACGTGGACAACCTGGCGGCCCTCGAGACGAGCGAGACGGGTAAACCGTCGAAGGTCGCCCTCGCCGAAGTGGAGAACTCGGCCACGTACTTCGAGTTCTACGGCGGTCTCGTGGGCATGCCCGCGGGGGAGACTCTCGACGTCGCCCCGGACCAGCACGTCTACACCGTCCGTGAGCCGTTCGGCGTCATCGGTGTGGTCACTCCCTGGAACCTTCCGCTCAATCAGTCGGCGCGCGCCTGCGCACCGGCGTTGGCTGCGGGAAACACGGTGGTTCTCAAACCGTCCGAGTACACCTCGGCGTCGAGCGTGCGTCTCGCGCAACTCGCGAGCGACGTCGGATTCCCGCCCGGCACGTTCGGCGTCGTCCTCGGCACCGGCGGGGAGGCCGGTGCCGCACTCGTCCACCATCCGGAGATCGCCAAGGTGGCGTTCACCGGTTCGGTTCCCACCGGCCGGGTCATCGGCGGTATCGCTGCCGAGCGGATCGTGCCGCTCACTCTCGAACTCGGTGGCAAGTCGGCGAACATCGTCTTCGCCGACGCCGACCTCGACGCCGCGGTCGCCGGTGCTGTCCAGGCCTTCACCTCGAACGCCGGGCAGGTGTGTTCTGCAGGAACCCGGCTACTCGTGCAGCGCGAGGTGCACGACGAATTGGTGCGCCGACTCGTCGAGAAGGTCGAGGCGATCCGGGTGGGTACCGACATGGGACCGATCATCACTCGCAGCCAGTTCGAGAAGGTGCAGGAGTACTTCGAGATCGCCGAGTCCGAAGGTGTGCGCGTCGAAACCGGTGGGCGGGTCTCTGCGATCGCAGAACGGACAGGGGGATTCTTCGTCGATCCCACCGTCTATACCGGGGTGGACAACGCGATGCGGATCGCCCGGGAGGAGATTTTCGGTCCGGTCCTCGTCGTGATCCCGTTCGACACCACCGACGACGCCGTGGAGATCGCGAACGACTCCGACTACGGACTCGTCGCCGGAGTATGGACGAGGGACGTCTCCCGAGCCTTGACGGTGAGCGGACGGATACGCGCCGGGCAGGTCTTCGTCAACACCTGGTCCACGGCCTCGGTGCAGACCCCGTTCGGGGGTTGGAAGAACAGCGGTTACGGCCGGGAGAAGGGCGTCGAGGCGCTGCATCACTACGGTCAGGTCAAATGCGTGACCGTCAAACTCGATTCGTCGCGGATGTGAAAGGGCAATGATGACAACACAGGTCGGGCTCGACGATACCGTGCGTGCGGCGCACCGGACGGTCCTCGACTCGGGGCTCGCGGTGCGCCGCGAGGTCCTCGGGGACGAATACGTCGACGCCGCGCTGTCGCGCAATGCCGGCACCGACGGTGAGGGACTGCAGGAGTACGTCAGCGAATTCGTCTGGGGTGGCGTGTGGACCCGGGACGGTCTCGAACGCCGCGACCGGTCGCTCGTGACCATCTCGCTCCTGATCGCCCTCGGACAGCACAACGAACTCGCCACCCATGTGCGGACCGGAATACGGAACGGATTGTCGCGCAGGGAGATCTCCGAGACGGTCGTTCACGCGACGGCGTACGTCGGATGCCCCGCGGGCATCGCGGCGATGCGCGTCGTGCAGCAGGTCCTCGTCGACGAACTCGGTCCTCTGCAGGACGATGAGACGGCGGAGGCGGGCGCATGAGCGATTCGAGTGCGCCGGTGACCCTCAGGACCGTAGGTCATATCGGCCTCGGCGCTATGGGACGTCCCATAGCCCGGAACTTCGTCCGCGGTGGCCGGAGCCTGATCGTGCGCGACGCCGATCCTGCCGCCCAGCAGCAGTTCGTCGACGAGAACCCCACCGCGGTCGGTGCCCGCGGCTCCGAGGACTTCGCCGACTGTGACGTGGTCGTCCTGGTGCTGCCCACGAGCGACATCGTCGACTCGGTCGTGTTGTCCGAGGACGGTCTGCTGCACCATCTGCGGCCGGGTTCGGTCATCGTCGACATGGGATCGAGTGTGCCGACCCGTACGCAACGTCTCGCCGAGATCGCTGAGGAGAAGGGCGTGCGCGTCGTCGACGCCCCCGTGAGCGGCGGTGTCGCGCGCGCCGAACAGGGCACCCTCGCTGTGATGGCCGGCGGTGACGCCGCCGTGGTCGACGGGGTGACGCCGCTGCTGCAGGAGACTGGCAGCGAGATCATTCGCGTCGGACCCGTCGGATCGGGTCATGCCGCCAAGGCGCTGAACAATCTCCTCGCGGCGAACAACGTGCTCGTCGCGGCGGAAGCCCTGCTGGTGGGGAAGAAGTTCGGCATCGACCCGGCGACCCTGCTCTCGGTCTTCAATGCCGGCAGCGGCCGCAATCAGGCCACCGAGACGAAGTACGAGAAGTTCGTGCTCTCACGCACTTTCGATTCCGGTTTCGCGGCGGCGTTGATGCGTAAGGACGTCGGGATCGCCCTCGACCTCGCACACGATCAGGGCATCAGCCCTGTGCTGGGCGAGGCGATCGGGAAGGTGTGGAACGCCGCTGTCGAGGCGCTCGAGCCGGGCGTCGACCAGACTGCGGTGGTCCGGTACCTCGAGCGGGCTCACGGGGTGTCGCTGGAAGACTGACTTCGGTCCACGGCTCCGCCGTCATTCCCACGGCTCCGCCGTCATCTCTCCGGCTCCGTCGTCATCCGCTCTCGTGCAGCCGTCGCGGCACCGTTGCCCACCAGCAGCCACAGCGTGGTGATGTCGTCGATCAATCGCTCGATGCTGCCGTGCCCGGGTTCGCGGAGCCAGGCGAGTACCGCTTCCCCTGTGCCACCGACCAGGAAGGCGGGAGCGATCGTCGCGAGGCTGTCCGCTTCGAGCGCCACGTCGTGGATCGTGCGCGCGTGCTCGACGAGGAGCGCGGTCAATCCGTCGAGCGCGTGTGCGCGGTGTTCGAGGGTGCCGAGCGAGGCGGAGACCGGGCCGAAGAGGGTGTGTGCCTTGCGTGGATCCTCGACCAGACTCCGAATCACCGCGTCGAGTGTGGCGTGCGCACGAGATGCGAGATCTTCTTCGGGGGAGTGGGCCGAGAACGCGGACAGCGCGGCCGCCGCGACGGTCGCGGCGACGGAGTCGACGACGGCCCGCGCCACGTCGTCGAGGCTCGAGAAGCTCTCGTAGAAGTAGCGCTTGTTGAGTCCTGCTCGTGTGCAGAGCGCGTCGACCGTGGCAGCACGCCACACGCCGTCTCCCATCAGATCCAGCGCGGCGTCGATCAGCCGGTCCTTACGTTGCTGCGCTCGTTCGGCAGCCGGAACACCGCGGTAGTTCTGGCCGGATGTCGTGGACATGGACGCCATCGTCTCATCCTTGACCTCCTCGGTTATCTGGTACAGAATCATGCCAAATTATTCGGCGAGCCCGGGAGCTACTCGTGCCCTCACCATCCGCTCATACGAACCACACCGACCAGCACGTCGGCGCTCTTCTCACCGAACTGCGAAGCCTGGCCGAGCACTCGCCGGCAGTGGCACGCAAGGAGACGTGGGAACTCCTCGAACGTCTCGCGCGTGAGGATCGGCGTCCCGAGATCGCGACGTTGTGGGCGCAGGGCCGCCCACCCGAGGTCATGGACGGAGCGCTCGAGGGACTCATCATGGGATCGATGTGGGGCACCCCCGAAACGAAACTGGGGTCGCTGCTGATCAAGATCCATCCCACCTGGCTCGGGAAGACGTTCGACATGTCGTCGGGCACCGGCTTCAACCGGCTCGTGAGGTTCTCGCAGCCGATCTTTCTCGTGATCGCCGCGGGATACCGTTCGTTCCGTTCGGACCGCAGGGTGATCGAAGGATTCCACTTCCGGCACTCGCTGCAGACGGCGGCGATCGCGCCGCACATCCGGGTGCGGGCACTCGATTACGGTGTTCCGGAGTTCGGTAACCCCTCGGTCCGGACGTTCCCGATCGCACGCACCCGCGACGAGGTCGTCGAGTTGGTTCCCGGCGTCTACCTCGGCCGGGCGCTGCTGACGCACTCGAACGGCACGATCGCGCCGATCGCACATTTCGCTCTCCGGGACCGGCTCGGGACGGACCTGGCGTGATCTCGCTCGAGAACGCGGTCGTGGTCGTCACCGGGGGTGCGCAGGGAATCGGGCGCGCGACGGCCGCTCGGCTCACTCGACTCGGCGCGCGGGTGTGGATCGGAGATGTCGACGAGGAAGGCGTAGTCCGCACCGCCGACGAGTTGGGTGTTCGCGGTGCCCGACTCGACGTGACCGACGCGGCCTGCTTCGGTGCGTTCCTCGATCGTGTGCAGACGGACGGTCCGATCGACATGCTCGTCAACAATGCCGGTGTCATGCAGACCGGGGCGTTCCTGGACCTGCCGATCTCCGGCCACGCCGACGAGATCGGCGTCAATCTGCTCGGTGTGGTGCACGGCATGCGTCTCGTTCTGCCCGGCATGGTCGAGCGACGACAGGGACATGTCGTCAATCTCGCGTCGATGGCGGCCAAGATCACCACACCGCAGATGGCGACCTATTGTGCGACGAAGTTCGCAGTCGGGGCGCTCTCGCGGGCGGTCCGTGCGGAGATCCGTGGCTCCGGTGTCACCGTCTCCACCGTGCTCCCGGCCGCGGTGCGAACCGACATGACGAAGCGTTTCACGCTGGGGTCGGTGATTCCCACGTCCGAGGCCGACGACGTCGCACGGGCGATCGCAACGACGGTGCGTCGTCCACGGCCCGAAGTGACGATTCCGGGTTGGCTCGGCGGTATGGATCTCGTCGAGGCAGCAGTCACCGAATCGATTCTCGACCGGGTCAAGAGCATCGTCGTCACCCGGGCGATGCGCTGAACCGTGTCCGTCATACTGCAGCCGCAGTTTGTGATCCGGCGGCCCGTCTGGTAGTTGATCTTGTGTGATGCAGGTGGAGGTGCAGCAGTGGTCGTCGGGGTTCGCGGCGTTCTGTGGCCGGTTCGCGCCGCGGTTCTCCCGGGTGGAGTCGCGGCGGCGGATGGTCGCCTACATCCGGGGATTGCTCGGTGAGCTCGAACGCAAGAACGGCTGGACCCTGGCCGAGGCGGCCGGGGATGCCACCCCGGACGGGATGCAGCGGCTGCTGAACTTCTATGCCTGGGACTGCGACGGGCTGCGTGATGATGTGCGGGAGATTGTGGCCCAGACGATCGGCGACGAGACCGCCGGGGTGTTGATCATCGACGAAACCGGTTTTCTGAAGAAGGGCAGCACATCCGCCGGGGTGGCCCGACAGTACTCCGGTACTGCGGGACGGATCGAGAACTCGCAGGTCGGGGTGTTCCTGGCGTACGCCTCGCTGACGGGTCGGGCGTTGATCGACCGGGAGTTGTATCTGCCCAAGTCCTGGACCGACGACCGGCAGCGGTGCCGGGACGCCGGCATCGACGACAGCATCGAGTTTTCGACGAAACCCGAACTGGCCCAGTCGATGATCGAACGTGCGCTCGATGCCGGCCTCCCGTTCGGCTGGGTCACCGCCGACGAGGCCTACGGGCAGGCCGGCCAGCTGCGCCTGTGGCTCGAATCCCGCGGGGTGGCACACGTGTTGGCGGTACCGAAGTCGCAGATGGTGGTCACGATGCGGCTGCAGCGCCGCCGCGCCCACAGCGTGATCGCCGACCTCGACGAGTCGGTCTGGCAACCGATGAGTTGCGGCGACGGTGCGCATGGTCCCCGGATCTACGATTGGGCCGCCGCCCCGATCCGGCCGCTGCGCGAACGGGGCCGGGGTCATTGGCTTTTGGCCCGTCGCTCGCGGACCGACCCGGAGCAGATCGCCTACTACATCTGCTTCGGGGCCGCCGACACCACGCTCGACGAACTCGTCCGGGTAGCGGGCAGTCGGTGGGCGATCGAGGAGTGCTTCCAGACCGCGAAGAACGAGACCGGCCTGGATCACTATCAGGTCCGCGGTTACACCGCCTGGTACCGCCACATCACCTTGTCGATGGCCGCAGCCGCCTTCCTGACGATCCTGCGCCGCGACGCAGAAAAAGGGGCTGCGTTACCGGTTCCGAAGCGGACACCGCCGCACCGAACCCACCACCCGAGGGTCGGCATGCACTGCTGATTTCTTTCTCTGTCAACGAGATCCGACGACTGTTCAACCGCATCGTCGACCCGGTCCGTCATTCGCCCGCACACATCTGGCGTTGGTCGCTATGGCGGCGCATGCACCAAACCCGAGCACGCCTATGTCACTACGCTCGAAGACATCACAAACTGCGGCTGCAGTACGTCACCGCAGCACGGTGCCGCCGTCCACGTTGACCACCTGCCCGTTGATCCACGATCCGTCGTCGGACATCAGATAGGCGACCATGCTCGAGATGTCCGCGGCTTCACCGAGCCGAGTGCTGCGCGTGCGCGCGAGCATGCCGGCCAGCAGTTCCGGTGCCGCTCCGTTCCGGATCTCGTCGGTGAGGATCAGTCCCGGTGTCACCGCGTTCGCCCGGATACCTTCCCGTCCCCAGCGTGAGGCCACGTGCCGCGCGAGCGCGTTGATGGCCGCCTTCGTCGCCGAATAGGCAGGACGCTGCGGGTCGCCGGTGAACGAGGCGATGGACGAGGTGTAGACGATCGCGCCGCCCCCGCGCTCGAGCAGTTTCGGGACGCTGTGGCGGGTGACGAGCATGTGGCCGCGCAGATTCACGGCGACCGTCCGGTCCCAGATCTCCAGGTCGATGTCGACGACGTCGGTGTCCTTCGTGACGGCGCCCATGTCGCCGGCATTGATGTGGACGGCATCGAGCCCGCCGTACGTCTCGACGGTCTTCGCGACCAGCGCCCGCACGGATTCGTCGTCCGAGATGTCGAACTGCGCCGCCACCGCGGTACCACCGGTTTCGGTGATGGTGGTAGCCGTGCGTTCGGCGCCTTCGTAGTTCAGGTCGCCGACCACCACGCGGGCGCCCTCACGGGCGAGGCGGCGGGCGGAGTCGGCACCCAGACCGGTCGCGGCACCGGCGACCAGCACGATCTTGTCCTTCAGACCTTCCACGACATAACCTTTCGATCGATGAGAATCTGCGGCTCGAGTATGTGCGCACCGCACGGACAGAAACACCCTGCCCGACAGTCGGTTTGTGTCCGCCAGGTGTGCAAGTGCGGTGAGGCGTTCGGTGCGGACGGCGTCCCGCGCAGTGGAGCGGGGCCACCACCCGGGACGCCTCGCCGGACCGCCTACCGGGTGTGTGCGTCGATGGCCGTGTCGAGGACCCCGAGGTCTCCTCCGAGCTCCGACACGGCGGCGCGCACCACCGCTACATCCTTGGTCAGGAATTCACCGACAGCGCTGCGAAATTCCGACACCGATCCACGCATGGCGATGTTCCCCATGACCTTGCACGACGAACTGCCGTGGGGGAGAGCGGAGAACAGTGCCGCCTCGTCGACTCCGAGCTGACGGCCCAGCTCGGCCGCCTCGGCGAGCAGGCCGATCTCCGCCGCGAACAGGGCGTTGTTGACCAGCTTGACCTTCTGCCCGCTCCCGGGAGTGCCGACGTGCAGGACGGGATCACCGTAGCTCTTCAGCACCGGCGTCACGGCGGCGACAGCGTCGTCCGTCCCGCCGAGGAACAACGTCAGCGCACCGGCCGCGATGTCGTGCGGACCGCCGCTGACGGCCGCGTCGATCACCGCGACTCCGTACGGCTCGGCCGCGGCAGCCAGTGTCTCCACGGTGCGCGGGCTGATCGTGGTGTGGACGACGAGGGTCGAACCTCGCGGCATCCGTCCGAGCACACCGCCGTCGAGGCACACCTGCCGTACCTGCTCGTCGGTGAACACGCAGACGACGACGAGTTCGGCGTCGATGCCGATACCGGTGATGTCGCCGACCGCGACCGCGCTGATCTTCTCCACGGCCGCCCGAGCATCATCGTGCCGCGCAAGCACGTGCACGTCGTGTCCGCCCTCGACCAGTCGCTCGATCATGGGCAACCCCATGCGTCCGGCGCCGACGAAGTGCACGCGACTCATCGCGGGTGTCCCATCTTCTCGAGGCTCGCGTCGGCCGTGGTGAAGGTGACCCCCTCGGGGATCCCGGCTGTTGCGGCAAGACCGGCCACGAGGCTCACGTCCTTCTTCAGCAGCTCACCGGCGTGCCCGCCGATCCGGTCGAGGCTGCCCCCGGCCGACACCACGCGTCCGAGCGCGAAGCTGTTCGCGGAGCCGTGCGAGACGACCTCACCGAGACGGGCAGGATCTACGCCGAGTTCCGCACCGAGCGCCAGGGTGTTCTCGGCGAGCACCAGGTTCGCCGTGAACAACAGGTTGTTGAGGAGCTTGGTGACCAGCCCCGCTCCGGTGTCCCCGAGGTGTACCACCGGATTGCCGTAGGTGGAGAACACCGGCCGGCACCGCTCCACGACATCGCTGTCGCCGCCGACCATCACGAGCAGGGTGCCTGCGGCAGCGCCCATTCCGCCGCCGCTGACCGGAGCGTCGACGAGCGACACACCGCGTTCGCGTGCGGCCGCTGCCAGTTCGCGGCAGGTGTCCGGATGGATCGTGCTGTGCACCGCGATGACGCCGCCCTCGTTCATCCCCTCGAGGATGCCGTTCTCGCCGGTGATCACCTGCCGAACGTCGTCGTCGTCGACTACGCACAGGCAGACGAGGTCGCTGACCGCGGCGAGTTCCGCAGGTGACTGCGCATACTTCGCCGCCGTATCGGCATAGGGAGCAAGCGATTCCGGGCGGCGGGCCCAGAGCGTCGTCTCGTAACCCGACTCGACGATTCGGCGGGCCATCGGCCCACCCTGGCTTCCGAGTCCGATGAATCCGACACGCATCACAGTGCCTCCGATCGGGGATTGGACGTCATAGGGGCGGTGCCTCCCGGTGTGCGATGCACTCGTCGACGAATGCGAACACCGTCCGGTGGTAGGCCGGGCCGGCGTAACCGATGCTGAGATTGTGTCCACCTCCGGGATGAAGGTGCAAGGTCACACCCGGTGCCGCCGTGAACATCTCAGCGACGTCCTCGAGTGCCTGCGCGTCGTTGCGCCAGACCTTCTCGTGTTCGGCGGCGGTGAAGTGCACAGGCACTCGGACCTGTGCGGCGAGGGCAGGGAAGTCGACGGTCGGCCAGCCGGCGGTGACGTCGGCCTCGTAGTCGGGCGTGCGCGCGGCGATCACGGCACCGCCGACGATGTCCGGCGGGTACAGATCGGCGGGAGTCCACAGCAGTTCACCGACACCGCGGGCGTTCGCGTACCGCTCGCGGGTGCCGAGAATGCCTGCGGCGAGGGCGTGGTGCTCGCGCCCGGTGCCGGACAGTTCGACGCCCAGGATCTCCTCGTGCCGGTTCTCGACCGCCATGCGTACCGTGAGCTCGCTCCCGACCGAATGACCCCACAGGAACAGGCCCGCACCGCGGGGTGACGTGCCGAGCAGGGCGTCGACGGTGCGGTAGGCGAGATCGACACGCACATCCGGAGCACCCAGCTCCTCACGGTGCGGTCGCGACTCGCCGTAGCCGGGACGATCCGGGGCGATCACAGTGAAACCGTGCGCCACGGCCTCGCGCATCATCGACAGCTCGGGGTGGCCGGGGCAGTCCCAGTAGGCCGCGCGGGCGGCACCACCGTGCAACGCCACGATCACGGCGCGCGGTTCGGGTGCTTCGGCGACCAGAGCGGACATCGGGATGCCCTCGACATCGACGACGCGGGCTACGGGTGAGTCGTCTCCCGCGCCGCCGATGTGAGCCTCCTCGATCGGTGAGGACTGTGTGCGGGCAGTGCTCATGTGTCGCTCCGCAGCAGCATCGCACTGCCGGGAGTGAGCCCGCCGCTGCTGACCACGGCGACGCGGGCGTCGCGCACCTGGCGGTCGCCGGCCTCGCCGCGCAGCTGGGTGACCGCTTCGTGGACGAGGCCCATTCCGTGGGTGCGGCCGTGCGAGAGCTGCCCGCCGTGGGTGTTGAGGGGGAGGATGCCGTCGCGGGCGATGTTCTTCCCGCCGTCGAGGAAGTCCTTCGCCTCGCCGATCCCGCAGAAGCCGAGGGCCTCGATCCACGACAGCGCGTTGAAGGTGAAGCCGTCGTAGAGCTGTGCGACGTCGACATCCTCGGGTCGCAGCGACGTGCGGGTCCACAGATGGGCGGCCGGTCCGAGGACCTGCGGTTCATGGGTGAGCGTGCTCTGATCCCACTCGATGCGTTCGACGATCTGGGTGCCGACGGCCTCCACACGGACGGCCGGTCCGGGCAGGTCCTTCACGGTGTCCGCAGCGGAGACGATGACGGCGACTGCGCCGTCGCACGGCACGTCGCAGTCGTACAGGCCGAACGGGGTGGTCACGGGCCGGGCCGACAGATAGTCGTCCATGGTCAGGGGGTCGCGGTAGATCGCGCCCGGATTGAGTGCGGCGTTCGCGCGCTGGTTCAGCGCGATCCAGCCGAGCGTCTCGCGGGTGGTGCCGTAGCGGTGGAAGTGCCGCTGGGCGTTCTGAGCGAGGGTGTGCGCGGCGGAGATACCGCCGAAGGGCACCATCCAACTGGGGGTGCGTCCGCCGGGCGGCGTGATCTGCCCGACCTTGACGAGTTCGTTGTAGGTCGACTCCCACAGGGTGCGGTAGCACAGTACGTGCCGGGCGAGACCGCTCGCGACGGCGAGCATCGCGGCGATCACCGATCCGCTGGGTCCGGGGGTCTCGATGCCGCCGTTGAACCAGGTGGGACGCAGACCGAGAGCGGATTCGACGGCGGCGACACCGCCTTCGCCGAAACCGATGATCGGGCCGGCGCCGGGATAGGTCGACAGGCCGTCGATGTCGTCCATCGTCAAGCCGGCGTCGGCGACGGCGCGTTCGCACGCCTGCACGGTGAGAGAGACGGGGTCGACCATGAGACGCCGCCCGATGTCGGACATACCGATACCGGTGATGGCGACCTTGTCCTCGAACTTGTCCGGACTCGCGGGCGGGCGGATGTGGAGGCGGATCTGTTCCGGTTCGATCTCGTCCACGGGCAGCGGAGCAGGTGCTCCCTGCTCCGCTGCCGGACGGAAGAGCGGCAGCCAGACGTCGCCGTCCCGATGGAAGACGACCTCCATGCGCATGCCGAGTTCGAGTTGCTCGGCATCGCATTCGACCGCATTGGTGGTCAACCGCACCCGGGAATCCTCCTCGAGTGCGACCTGCGCGATGACGAACGGGGGAGGAAGGCCGGGTAGACCGAAACGGTGGTTGACGGTGAACCCGATGAGCGTCGCGTAGCCGGAGACGACGCGCACACCCATCTGCTTCTCCCGGCAGTACCGGCAGACCGGTTGCGGCGGATGGATGAGAGCCGAGCACGACTCGCATTCCTGGATCCGCAACCGGCCGTCCTCGCCGGAGGTCCAGAAGAACTTGTTCTGCAGGGTCAGTTGGGGGAGGGGGCGTCCGGACACCTTCACCGGGGCATCGCCCGTCTCCCGTTCGACCACTGTCGTCTCAGCCACCGATACCGGCCTTCCTCACTCCTGGTGCACGTTCGAGCGGTGTTACTTGGCGGCGGTGATGGGTGCCGCGAGTTCCTGCTCGTCGATCTGGACCTGCAACTTCTCCAACGTCTCGTCGAGGCCGGCGCCGAGGCGCTTGCCGGGCGTGAACGTCGCCGGGAGGTGCCGCATGCCCTGGATGACGCCGATGGAGTCGTAGTGCACCGTCGTCTCCGGATCGCACGTGTAGTCGGGCATCCGGTCGAGAACGGCGAGCAGCATCCGCTTGAACACCGTGCGTGCCAGGTTCGACCCGATGCATCGGTGGACACCCAGTCCGAAACTGAAGTGGCGGTTGCCCTTCCGCTCGAGATCGATCGAGTTGGGGTCGTCGAACAGCTCGGGATCGCGGTTGGCCATCGCCCACGACAGCCACAGACGCTCGCCCTCCTTGAACTGCGTGCCCTTGAACTCGCAATCGGTGGAGAACGTGCGACCGTCGCCCGGCGACGGGGTGAAGTACCGCAGGAACTCCTCGGTGGCGCTGTCGAGCAGGCTGTCGCGTTCGTTGCTGAGACGCTCGCGCTCGTCGGGGTTCTGACTCAGCCACTCGAATGCGTGCGAGGTCAGTGCTGTGGTGGTGTCGAAGCCACCGCCGATCAGCAGGCTGAGGATGCCGAGAAGCTCCATGTCGTCGGGCTTCTCGCCGAGCACCTCGACGTCGGCGATCGCGTTGATCAGACCGGGGCGGGGATTCTCGCGGATCTCGAACAGGTTCGTGATCAGGTCGATGCCCATGTTGCGATGCAGTTCGCTGACGCGGGCGACGTCCGGGGAGTCCGGCGGGGTGTAGATCGCGGCGTGAACGGGCTCGCAGTACACCTCCCACTTCTTGATGGGGACACCGAGCATGGCCAGGGTGATGACGGCCGGCACGATGTTCGCGAGATCGTCGACGAAGTCGATCCGTCCGCTCTCGATCTTCTCGTCGAGGCTCGCGCGCACGACCTCGTCGATGATCGGGATCCACTTCTTGATCGCCGCCGGGGAGAGGTAGGGGTTGAGCAGGGCGCGGAACTCCCGGTGCTCGGGGTCGTCCATCTCCAGGATTCCGCCGCGCACGCCGGAAGCGCGCTCGGCCGTCGGAATCATGATGCCCTTGTAGCCTTTTCGGACACCCTTGATGTCGTGGTCGTTGGAGACGTTCGGCGAGCGGACGAGGTTGAACACCTCGTCGCTGCCCGCGGCGACCCAGTGGCCGCCGTGGGTGTCCGACCAGGCCATCGGGCATTTCGACTGCATCTCTTCCGTGATCGGAAGGAAGTTGTCGCGGTAGTCGGGTGCGTGCCGGTCGAACTGGTAGACCGGAGTGCGGTGGGATGTGTCGGCAACGACGTCGTCGACGCTCATGACTGTCCTCTCTGACGCTTCGATCGGGGCTGTCGAAACGTTGGTGGTCAGGAGATCTCGATGGCCTGCTCGGGGCAGGACCGGGCTGCTTCGCGCACGTTCTCCTCGAGATGCGCGGGCACGTCCTCCACGATTGCGGTGGCGTGGCCGTCGATGTCGCTCAGTTCGAATACTTCGGGTGCGGCCATGGCACACAGGGTGTGGCCCTGGCAGCGTTCGGGGTCGACTCTGACCTCCACGGTGTTCCTCCCGGTCGATGATGTGTACTGGTCCGGTCCGGCAACGTCCTGTCGTGTACGGGGGCTGCCCGCCACGATCGAACGGTCAGATGTGGTAGTCGTACCACTTGAGGTAGCCGCCGCCGTCGACGCGCATCTGCATGCCGGTCACGTAGCGCGATTCGTCGGACGCGAGGAAGAGCACCATGTTGCTCGAATCCTCGGGTTCGATGTACGGGATCGGCATGGCCTGCTGCACACCGAAGGCGGGCTCCGCGTCCTCGCGCCTGGGATGCTCGAGGTCGGGGCGGAAGGAGCGGTACATCGGTTCGCTCTGCAGCATGTCGGTGTTGCAGTTGGTGGGGTGCAGAACGTTCGCGCGGATCATGCGCGGCGCGAGATGGGTCGCGAGCGTGTCGATGAACTGGGACAGTGCCCGCTTGGAGAACACGTAGGCGACGCCGCCGAGATCCTTGCCGGGCTGATCGACCTTCGACACGTCCATCAGCGCCGCCGTGGAACCGGTGGCGATGATGGAGGCGCCTGCCTTCAGGTGCGGCAGGGCGGCGTGGACGGCGTTCATCGTGCCCACGAGGTTGGTGTTGACCACGTCGGTCCAGGCCTGGGTCTGGGGCTCGCCCTTCATGCCGGCGACACCGGCCTGTGCGACGACGACGTCGAGCTTGCCGAACTCGGCGACACCCCGCGCCACAGCGTCGTCCATCTGCGCTGCGTCACGGACGTCGGCCTGGATCGCGACGATCCGGCGGCCTTCCTTCTCGACGAGCCGGACGGTTTCCTCGAGGTCCTCCGGCGTGGCCATGGAGTACCCCATCGAGTCGATATCCGTGCAGATGTCGACAGCGATGATGTCGGCACCCTCGGACGCGAGCTTGACCGCGTGGCTGCGGCCCTGGCCGCGCGCCGCGCCGGTGACGAACGCGACCTTGCCTTCGACACGTCCCACTGGTTTGTCCTTTCGATCGTGTTTCGGCGGAGTGGGTGGATCAGGTGTTGCGTCCGCCGTTGACTCCGAGGATCTGGCCGGTGATGTATCCGGCCTCCTCGGAGATCAGGAAGGAACAGGCGGCGGCGATGTCCTCGGGTCGTCCGACTCGGCGGACGGGTGTGCGCTGGATGTGTTCGTCGATGGTGCCGCCGAGGAGGCCCTTCTCGGCCGAGCGGTGCAGCATGGGGGTCTCGACGAAGCCCGGGGGTACGGCGTTGACCGTGATTCCGGACGGGCCATATTCCAGCGCAAGCGATTTGGTGAGTCCATTGACGCCGGCCTTGGAGGAGACGTAGGCGGTCATGAACTGCTGACCCGACTGTGCACTCGACGACGAGATGTTGACGATGCGTCCCCAGCCGGCCTCGAGCATGTCGGGCAGCGCGGCCTGCACGCAGTGGAAGACGCCACCGAGGTTGACGTCGACGACCTTCTGCCAGGTCGCGTAGTCGATGTTGTGGAAACGCTTGTAGAGCTCGAGACCCGCGCCGTTGACGAGGATCGTGACGGGGCCGAGTTGTTCGCGGATCCGGGCGAAGGCATCGTCGACCTGCGCGCGGTCGGAGACGTCGACCTTGTACTCGAGCTCCTCACCGGAAGGATTGAGATCGAGCACCGCGACCTGGTGGCCGTCCTTGCGCAGACGCTCGGCGATCGCCTTGCCGATTCCGGAACTGCCGCCGGTGACTACTGCTGTCTTCACTGCCACGGTTCGTCACCGACGATCGTGGTGCGCCGCATCAGTCGTTCCGACGACGGGTCGTAGGGGAGTGCGCGGTGCAGCATGCCGGTGTTGTCCCACACGACGAGGTCACCGACCTCCCATTCGTGCGAGTAGCTGAAGCGCTCCTGTGTGGTCCACGCGAGCAGTTCGTCGAGGAGTTCGCGGCTCTCCTCGGGACGCATGCCGACGATGTGATCGGCCGTGGCCCCGATGACGAGGGAGCGTCGTCCGTCGCGGCGCTCCCAGACCAGGGAGGACTCGCGGGGCGCGAGTGCACGCCAGCGCGCGACCTGCTCCTCGGTGGGGTCGGGATAGACCAGACGCTGGGCGGCCTCGAAGCTGTGCACGACGCGCAGACCCTCGTACCGCTTCTTCTCGTGGTCGGGAAGATTCTCGTAGGCGGCGTAGGTGCTGGCGAATTCCGTTCCGCCACCGACCATTGCAACGTGGCGAGCGGTGAGCGTGGTGGCCTTCGCCGGCACCTCGTTGGTGGTGTCGTCGATGTGCCAGTGGAACGTGCCCTTGAGGTACTCGGCCGAGGGCGTCTTGGCGGGGTCCAGCGAGACCGTGAAGATCTCCTGACCCGGCGCCGGCATGACGACCTTGCCGAGCTTGCGGCTGAAGGCGAGCTGGGCCTCATCGTCCAGGTCGATACCGCGCACGAGAAGTACGCCACGCCATTTGAGTGCTTCGAGCAGCTGCGCGACCACACGGTCGTCGTTGAGGTCATCCAATCCGGTGACTTCTACACCCAGTGCTGGGCTGAGGGCTGTAGTGCTGATCACAAGAATCTCCCTTCCGGTTGCGAGAACCATACTCTCGGCTGATTGGAGGCCGCAAGACCCGGAGAATTCGCCCATGTGAGCCACTGTCGAGTGGTGGGGATCACTTCTGGGGCTACCCCACCGGACTGCTCCTTGCTAGAGTTCTCGAAAGTCGAACAGATTTATTCTCTGATCTGAGAATGCGATTTCCATACGATGCGAGGAGACGGGATGTCAGTGCAGGAGAACGGAGCCACCGCGGTGGCCGACGCCGCGACCACCGGAGTGACGAAGCGGCTGCTGATCGACGGGAAGCTCGTCACCGCCGAGCGCACCTTCGCTTCCTACAATCCGGCGACCGGTGAACTTGTGGGTCACGCCCCCGACGCCGGTGTCGAGGAGGCCGAGGCCGCTATCCGTGCAGCGCGACGCGCATTCGACACGACCACCTGGTCGACCGACGTCGAGTTCCGGATCAAGTGCCTCGACCAGCTCTACAAGGCCCTGCGCGACAACGTCGAGGAACTGCGCGAGCTGACGATCGCCGAGGTCGGCGCCCCGCGCATCCTCACCCACGGCAACCAGGTCGATGCGCCGCTCGAGATCGTGAAGTACTACGCCGACCTCCTGCGGAACACCGAGTTCACGGAGGACCTCGGCGACATCGAGTTCCGGGGCCAGCCGCACCGGCGCTGGGTGGAGAAGGAAGCGGCCGGCGTCGTCGCCGCGATCGTCGCCTACAACTACCCGACCCAATTGGCCATGGCGAAGCTGCCGGCCGCGCTCGCCGCGGGCTGCACGGTGGTGCTCAAGGGCGCACCCGACACCCCGCTCGTCACCCAGGCCCTCGCCGAGATCATCGCCGAGCACACCGACATCCCGGCCGGTGTCGTCAACATCATCTCGTCGTCGCAGGTCGCGCCCGGCGAGCTCATGACCACCCACCCGGACGTCGACGTCGTCACCTTCACCGGCTCGACCCCCGTGGGCAAGAAGATCATGGCTGCGGCCGCGGATTCGCTCAAGAAGGTCTTCCTCGAACTCGGCGGTAAGTCGGCGCTCATCGTTCTCGAGGATGCCGACTTCGCGACCGCCGCGCAGTTCGCCGCCTTCAGCATCTGCTCGCACGCCGGTCAGGGCTGCGCTCTGACCACGCGTCTGCTCGTCCCCCGCGACCAGCACGACGAGATCGTCGCGCAGGTCGCCGGGATGATGCAGCACGTGCCCTACGGTGATCCGTCGAACCCGAAGATCTACATGGGCCCGGTCATCAGCGAGAAGCAGCGCGAGAAGATCCACGGCATGGTGGAGCGCGCTGTCGCCGACGGCGCGACCCTCGTCACCGGTGGCGAGAAGGTCGATCCGGGCTGGTTCTACAAGCCCACCCTGCTCGCGAACGTCGACCCGGACAGCGAGATCGCGCAGGAAGAGGTCTTCGGGCCGGTCCTCGCCGTCATCCCGTTCGACGACGACGACGATGCAGTGCGGATCGCCAACAACTCCAAGTACGGTCTGTCGGGCGGTGTGCTCACCGCCGACGAGGAGCGCGGCATCGCCATCGGTCGCCGCATCCGCACCGGTACCTTCTCGGTCAACGGCGGCAACTACTTCAGCCCCGACGTGCCGTTCGGTGGCTACAAGCAGTCCGGCATCGGCCGTGAGATGGGCAGGGCCGGACTCGAGGAGTTCCAGCAGCTCAAGGCGTTCTCCAAGGCGGTGACCTCGTGAAGCCGCTCGACGGCGTCCGCGTCGTCGAGGTCGCGATGTACGGTTTCGTTCCCTCCGCGGGCGCGGTGCTCGCGGAGTGGGGCGCCGACGTCGTCAAGATCGAACACGCGGTGACCGGCGACCCGCAGCGCGGCCTGCGGCAGACGGGAACCCTTCGCGTCGAAGGCGATCCGAACCCCAACGTCGAGCACGCCAACCGCGGCAAGCGCAGCCTCGGTCTGGACATCTCGATCCCCGAGGGCCGGGAGGTGCTGCTCGAGCTCGTGCGCACCGCCGACGTCTTCCTCACCAGCTTCCTGCCCAAAGTGCGGACCAAGCTGCAGATCGACGTCGACGACATCCGCGCGGTCAACCCGAAGATCGTCTACGCGCGGGGGAGTGCGCTCGGCCCGCGCGGTGTCGAGTCCGGCAAGGGCGGATACGACATGACGGCCTTCTGGGCGCGCGCCGGTGTCGCCGCCACGCTCACCCCGCCCGGCATCGAGGGGATGATCGCGCCTCCCGGACCCGCCTTCGGCGACACGATCTCCGGCACGAACCTCGCCGGCGGTATCGCGGCGGCGTTGTTCAAGCGTGAACGTACGGGCGAACCCTCGGTGGTCGACGTCTCGCTGCTCAGCAGCGGGGTGTGGGCGATGGGCCACACGATCGCACTGTCCGCGCATCTCGGGCAGCACATGGAAGCACCGAAGGCCGGTGGCCACGGAGCACCGACGAACCCGCTCTCGGGTGTCTACGGCACGGCGGACGGACGCTACATCTCGTTCGTGATGCTGCAGCCCGCACGGTTCTGGGCCGACGTGTGCAAACACATCGACCGCCCCGAACTCATCGACGATCCGCGCTTCGCGGACGCCGCGTCGATCGCAGCGAACACCGCGGATGCCGTCGAGATCCTCCGCGAGGTCATCGGCAGCCGCCCGCTCGCGGAATGGGTCCAGCGGTTCGGCACGCTCGCCGGGCCGTGGGCACCGGTCCAGGACTCGCTGCAGGTCGCGAGCGACCCGCAGGTTCGCGACAACGAATATCTGGTCAAAGCAGGGGAACTCGAACTCGTCGCCAATCCGGTGCAGTTCGACGTGACGCCGCCGCAGACCGGGCCGGCACCCGAGTTCGCCGCCCAGACCGAGGAGATCCTGCAGGAGCTCGGTCTGGACTGGGAGCGAATCATCGAGCTCAAGACAGCGGGCGCAGTCACCTAGTCGGGGGCTGCACCCGGTTCAGGGAGGGCCAATGCCTTACATCGCATCGATCGGAACGTACCTGCCGTGCTGGGGTACTCACGACGCCAGGATCGCCGGTGACGACGAGGACGCCGTCACCCTCGCCGTCGAGGCGGGCCGCGCCGCGCTCGAAGCGGGCGGATCCGTCGAGTACGTCGTCCTCGTCGGCCGGGATCTACCGCTGACCGAGAGCAGCAACGCCGCGGTTCTGCTTGCAGGACTCGGACTCGATCCCGAACTCGAGGTGATCGAGCGGCTCGGGGGTGCGCCGGCGACGCTGGACGCCCTCGGCTCGGCGCGACCACGGACACTGGTCATCGGGGTCGACCTGAACTCGGCCGGTGCCGCGGCGGCCCTCACCTCCGACCACGGGCTGCAGGTGCGCACCGCCGCACGCGTGTCGCGCAGCCTGCCCGTACGTACGCGGAACGCCTCCGGCGACATCCACGACTACGGGGACCCGAGACTGCTCCGGAAGCGGGGCTATCTCGCCTCGCTCGCGACGGCCTGGGTGGACACCCCGGCCGTCGTGGCGGGGGTCTCGGCGCAGCACGCGGCCTCGCTCGCGGCCACGCAGACCGCGGATCTGCCCACGACGGGCGCGAGTTCGGCGCTCTTCGCGCTGGCCGCGATGGCGGAGGCCGGTCTCACCGGACCTCTCGTCGGAGTCGAACAGGCCAGCCTGTCGGGGCTGACCGTCGCGGAGGGGACGGCCGAGGTCCGTCGTCGGGAGAGACCGGCACGGCCCGTGCTCGATTCGGCACAGACCCTGCCCGGCGAGATCCCGATCTCGCTGGCGGCCTACGAGCGGGCCTTCGAAGCCAAGGTGCGATGGGAGGGTGGCCGTTTCCTCGACAGCGACCAGGTCGACTTCCCGCCGCGCTACAGGGTCGACGAGGACGGCTCGCTCGACACCGAGTACACCTTCGTCGAACTGCCGCGCACCGGGACGGTCTACACCGAGGTCACCGTGCACGTGCCGGTGCCGGGTCTGCGCACCCCGTACTCGCTCGTCGTCGTCGACCTCGACGGTGTCGGAGTGCGTGCCCTGGTGCGGGTCACCGGCACCGTCGCCGGCAGCGTCGACATCGGTGACCGGGGACGTCTGGTGCTTCGCCGCATCGCGGTACGTTCGGGTGTCCCCGACTACGGATACGCCTTCGAACCCGATTCGGATCCCGTGGACGAGGAGGAAGCGGCATGAGAAAGGTCGCGATCGTCGGCGCAGGAATGACACCCTTCGCCGAACATTTCGCCCTGGGCATCCGGGACCTGCTTCCGATGGCCTTCGCCGAATGCGCGGCGAGCGTCGACAAGGGCGTGCGGAAGTCGGACATCGATGCGGCGTGGTTCGGATCGATGGGGACGACGGACGGTTTCCCGTCCGGGATCCTCGCCGACACCCTGGGTCTGCACGACGTTCCGGTGACGCGGGTCGAGAACTCCTGCGCGACCGGACACGATGCGATCCGCAACGCCGTCTACGGCATCGCATCGGGGGCGTGCGACGTCGCACTCGTGATGGGTGCCGACAAACTCCGGGAGACGGCCTCGAAGGGCATGCTCTGGGAGTGGGAATCCATGACGCGCGACATGGCGTGGGATTTCCCGCTCGGTCTCGCACAGGCGGGATTCGCGCTGCACATGCGTCGCTATCTGTACGAGTCGCCGGCCACCCGTGAACACATGGCGATGGTCGCGGTGAAGAACCACCGTAACGCTCTGAACAATCCCAAGGCATGCCGCCGATTCGAGCTGTCGGTGGAGGAGGTGCTGGCCGCCGACACGGTGGTGACACCGTTCGGCGTCTACGACTGTGCACCGCAGAGCGACGGTGCAGCCGCACTGATCCTGGTGGCGGACGACGTCGTCGACCGCTACACCGACAGGCCTGTGTGGATCCGCGGCACCGGTCTGGGTTTCGACGCCGTGATGCACCAGCACAAGCGCGATCTCACCTCCTTCGCGGCGACGCGGCGCGCGGCGAAACAGGCGTTCGGCACCGCGGGCCTGTCGCCGGGGGACATCGACGTCGCCGAGATCCACGACTACTTCACCGGAATCGAGATCATCAGTTACGAGGATCTCGGATTCGCCGAACGCTTCGAGGGTTCCAAGCTTCTCGAGGCGGGAGTCACCGAGATCGGTGGGTCGCTGCCGGTCAATCCCAGTGGCGGTCTGAACACGAAGGGGCATCCGCCGGGCGCGACCGGTGTCGCCCAGTGTGTGGAGTTGTTCGAGCAGCTCCGTGGACAGGCGGTCAATCAGGTCGACGGAGCGCGAACAGGTCTCGCGCACAATGTCGGAGGGCCGACGGCTGTTGCCGCCGTGACGATCCTGGAGGGCCCCGGGGGCTGATCCGTATCTCCACCCGGCATCGCTGTTCGGTGAGGGCCCGTGCACCCGTCCGGTGCACGGGTCCTCGTCGTGCATACGAGCCGGCCCGACGCCCCTTTCCGTCTCGAATCTCGAATATCTTGCAGCATTGCAAGATTGCCGTTCTGAATAATTGGAAATTCCATTCGTCTTTTCTGTAATCCTTATTGCCGCGGACGCGGAGAGGCTCTAATGTGTGGGGCATCACAGGTAGTGCACTCTGCTCGTGTTCTGCGTCGCCGTGATCCACGGCCTCGGTAGTACGACGAAAGTTGAGTCGGATGTTTCTCACAGTTTCGAAAAAGGTGGGCCGCAGCCTGCTGGTGGTCCTGCTGGTGACCATCGCGGTCGTCGGCCTGCTCGGTCTCGCGCCCGGCTCCGTCGCCCAGGTCATCCTGGGGGAGAACGCAACTCCCCAGGCGGTCGCCGAACTGAACGCCAAGCTCGGCCTCGACGCGCCGTTCCTGAGCCAGTACTTCGGGTGGTTGTCCGACGCGGTCCGGGGCGATCTCGGAACCTCGCCGCTGACGGGTCAATCCGTGAGCGAGGCCATCGCCGAACGGCTGCCGGTCACGCTCCAGCTCGCCGCGATGGGTCTGCTGATCGCACTGATGGTCGCACTCGTCATGGGTGTGATCTCCGCGTCCCGTCCGGGTAGCGCCGTCGACCGCGGCATGAACGCCCTGTCGGCCGTCTTCCTCTCGGTGCCCGCCTTCATCGCCGGCCCCGTCCTGATCTACTTCCTCGCGATCAAGCTCCAGATCTTCCCGGTGATGGGCTGGTCCCGGATCGGCGAAGGTCTCGGCGACAACTTGCGCAGCGCGATGCTCCCGGCGCTCGCCATCGCTCTCACCGAGATCGCGGCCTTCCACCGCCTGCTCCGTACCGACCTCATCGGCACACTCCGTGAGGATTTCATCGCCGCGGCCCGGGCCAAGGGGATGCCCTCCTGGTACGTGATGTTCCGGCACGCACTGAGGCCCTCGTCGTTCTCCCTCATCACCGTCGCCGGTATCAACCTCGGCCGTCTCATCGGTGGCACGGTGATCGTCGAGACCCTGTTCGGCCTCCCGGGTCTGGGTCAGCTCGTCGCCTCCTCGATCACCTCCCGCGACGTGATCATGGTGCAGGGGGTCGTGGTCTTCATCGCCGTCGTCTACGTGGGCATCAACACCCTCGTCGACCTCAGCTACCAAGTCATCGACCCGCGGGTCAGGAAGGTGGTCGGAGCATGACGCAGGTCGCGCTCGAGAAGAAGGACGACGCACAGCGGGTCGAGTCGGCCACCCAGGATCTGCCGAAGGTACCCGCGGCCAAGAAGACCCGCTCGGTGCTGGTCTACCTGTCGATCGTGTGGCTGGTGCTCATCATCGGTGCCGCGATCTTCGCAAGCGTGCTTCCGCTGGCGCAGTACAGCGTTCCGGTCGGGCCACCGCGGACGCCTCCGAACCTCGACTCCCTCGACACTCTCCTGGGAACCGACACCCTCGGCAGGTCGATCCTGTCCCGCGTCGTCTACGGCGCCCAGGTCTCCCTCGTCATCGGCGCCGTCGCCGGTCTCGTCGGCTTCCTGATCGGATCGTTCTTCGGCATGATCGCCGGCTACTTCGGCAAGCGTGTCGACGCCGTGATCTCGCTGCTGGCCGACGCGATGCTCGCCTTCCCGCCGCTGATCCTGCTCCTGGCCCTCGCCTCGATCCTTACCCCGAGCGTGCGGACCATCCTCTTCGGGCTGGGCCTGCTGGCGATCCCGTCGTTCATCCGCCTGTCGCGAGCGAACACCCTCGCCTGGTCGTCGCGTGAGTTCGTCAGGGCCGCGAAGAACATGGGTGCCGGCAGCGGGCGGATCCTGTTCCGGGAGATCATGCCCAACGTCCTCGCGCCCCTCGCGTCGTACATGCCCATCGTGATCGCGGCGCTCATCGTCGCGGAGGGATCGTTGAGCTTCCTCGGCCTGGGCATCCCGCCGCCGCAGCCCAGCTGGGGCGGAATGATCAACGACGGCAAGGACGCCCTCGCCACGTCGCCGCACCTGGTGTTCGTACCGGCACTCGTCATCTTCTTCACGGTGTTCGCCCTCAATCAGGTCGGCGACCACCTCCGCACCAAGTACGACCGCACCCTGCACGACTGAAAGCCCCGGAAGCGCTCGTACTCAGAACTTCCCGATGAAAGGTCGACAATGATTCGACGTAGAAGAATGTTCGCGGCGGTCGCCGTGGCCTGTTCCGCCGTACTGGTCCTCGGGGCCTGCGGATCGGGCGGTTCCGACACCGCCTCGGCCCAGGACACCGCGGCGGTCGGCGATCCCGTGGCGGGTGGTTCCGCCACCGTCCTCCAGGCCGGTGAACCCCGTTCGCTCGATCCGGCCGCGCTGTCCAATACCTGGGCTCATCAGCCGGTGCTGGGCAACGCTCTCTACGGCGAGCTGATGATCACGAACAACGACACCTTCGACGTCGAATACCGCATGGCGACGGACTTCTCGACCGAGGACAACGGGAAGACCTTCACGCTCACGCTGCGACCGGACCTGAAGTTCAGCGACGGCACGCCGCTCGACGCCGCCGCGGTGAAGTTCAACTGGGACCGTCTCAAGGATCCCGCGCTCGCCTCGACGACGATCCGTCAGGCCGTCCAGATCGAGTCCACCGAGGTCGTCGACCCGGCCACCCTGCGCGTGACGATGGTCGAACCCAATCCGCAGTTCGCCCAGGCCATCGTGGCCGGTGCGCTGAACTGGATCGCATCGCCGGCCGCCCTCGAGCAGGGGCAGCAGGCGTTCGACGAGAACCCGATCGGCGCGGGACCGTTCACCCTCGTCAGCTGGACCCGCCAGGATGCGGTCGAACTCGAGAAGAACGAATCCTACTGGGACGCACCGAAGCCCTACCTCGACCGCCTCACCATCCGGACGGTCGCCGACTACAACCAGCGGATCAACGCCGCATCGACCGGTGCAGCCGACCTGTCCATGGAGTCGAGCTGGACCAGCCTCAACCGTGCCGAGGGCGCCGGCCTGGCTACCCAGGTGACCGAGACCGGCGGTGGGCAGTTCGTCGCGATGAACTTCCGCAGGGCTCCCTTCGACGACGAGCGCGCACGCCGCGCCGTGTCGCTGGCGGTCGACCTCGACGCGCTGAACACCGTGGTCTACAACGGTGAGGGCGAGGTGCCCCACACGCTGTTCCCGGAGAGCTCGCCGTACTACTCCGACATCAAGCTCTCGGAGACGAACGCCGAGGAAGCACAGAAGCTGTTCGACGAACTCGCGGCCGAAGGCAAGCCCGTCTCGTTCACCTACCTGTCGTACCCCACCACCGAGAGCCGCTCGCTCGGTGAGGCGATCCAGGCTCAGCTCGCCGCTTTCGACAATGTGGACATGAAGGTCGAGGTGCTCGACTTCCCGACGCTCACGGCACGGAACGGCGCGCGTGACTTCGACATGGTCATCTCGTCGTCCATCACGCAGGACCCCGACTTCCCGCTGTCGATCGCGTTCGACTCCACGTCCACCGGCAACTTCACCGGTGTCAACGATCCCGAGCTCGACGCAGCTCTCGAACGTGGCCGGTTCGGCGCGACCGTCGAGGAACGCAAGGAAGCGTACGACGTCGTTCAGCAGCGCCTCGCCGATCAAGTGGTGGGTCTATGGTACGTCCGGGCCACCCCGTCGGTCGCCTACTCGAAGGATCTGCAGGGCGTGCAGCTCTACACCCTCGGATCGCCGATCCCGGCCGAGTTCTGGCTCAGCAACAACTAGCCGATACAGCCGACAAGACGGAAGGGGCCGGCTCGCCGTGACCACTCAGCCGATTCTCGAAGTGAGAAATCTCCGTGCCTACATCGGCACGCCGCGAGGCACCGTCCGCGCAGTGGACGACGTGTCGCTCGATCTGGACTCCGGACAGGCGCTGGGTATCGTCGGCGAGTCGGGCTCCGGAAAGTCGGTGATGGCCCGGGCCATCATGGGGCTCATGCCGCCCCGCTCGGGCCGATCCGGATCGGTGACCTTCCAGGGCCGCGACCTGCTGGCCCTGACCAAGAAGGAGAAGCGGGAGATCTGGGGCAAACAGATCGCGATGGTCTTCCAGGATCCGGGTCGTTCGCTCAACCCGGTCGTCCGGGTCGAGCGACAGCTCACCGAGGGGATGCGCCAGCACCTCGGCGTCAGCAGGTCCGAGGCACACACGCGGGCGCTGAAACTCCTCGAGGAGGTGGGCGTCCCCGACCCGGAACGGCGCCTCCGCAATTATCCCCACGAGATGTCCGGTGGCATGCGCCAGCGCGTGATGATCGCGATCGCGCTGGCGTGCGAACCGGATCTGCTCATCGCCGACGAGCCGACGACCGCCCTGGACGTGACGATCCAGCGCCAGATCCTCGACCTGCTGCGGCGCGTCCAGCGCGACCGCGGCATGTCGATGATGCTCATCAGTCACGACCTCGCGGTGGTCGCCGGTCGAACCGACCGGGTGTCGGTGATGTACGCCGGACGGCTCGCAGAGGTCGGTTCCACCCGTGAGGTGTTCGAGCAGCCGATGCACCGCTACACCCATGCACTGCTCGGGGCGACCCCGACGATCGACCACGTGCGGCACGCGCCGTTGCGGGTGATCGGCGGGTCGCTGCCCGACCCGACCTCACCGCCCGAGGGGTGCCGGTTCGCGCCACGCTGCACCCACGCGTCGGACGAATGCCACACCATGCCGCCCCCGCTCGAGTCGGTGGGCGTCGATCATCACGTTGCGTGTCTGAGCCCGGTGACCGTTCCGGTCGGGGCCGTTTCCGGAGGTGAATCCCATGGCCGGTAGTGGTGCCACTCATCTGCGCGGCGACGAGGCCCTGCTCAGTGTGCAGGACCTGGTGGTCGAGTACCCCACCGACAACGGCACGGTGCAGGCGGTTTCGAAGATCAGTTTCGACATCCTGCCCGGTGAAACCCTCGGCATCGTCGGCGAATCCGGGTGCGGCAAGTCGACGACCGGTCGTGCGGTGCTGCGCCTGGACCGCATCACCGCCGGCCGTATCCGGTTCGGCGACGAGTGGATCGAGGAGGCGAGCGAGAAACGCATGCGCTCCCTCCGGCGCGACATGCAGATGATCTTCCAGGACCCGGTCGCCTCGCTCAATCCGCGCCGGTCGGTCGCCGACATCGTCGTCGAAGGCCTGACGGTCGCGAAAACACCTGCGAAGGAACGAGCAACGACATCGGTGTCGGTCCTCGAACAGGTCGGTCTGCCCGGCGAGCGATTCGCCGGCATGCTGCCTCGTCAGCTCTCGGGTGGTCAGGCACAGCGTGTCGCCATCGCGCGAGCGCTCGCCCTGAACCCCCGGCTGCTCATCTGCGACGAACCGGTCTCGGCGCTCGACGTGTCGGTGCAGGCGCAGATCCTCAACCTGATCGAGGAACTCAAGGCGGAGTTCGATCTCACCGTCGTGTTCATCGCCCACGATCTCGGTGTGGTGCGCACGGTGAGCGACAAGGTCATGGTCATGTACCTGGGCAAGGTCTGCGAATTCGGTGACTCCATCGAGATGTACGACGACCCGGCGCATCCCTACACGCGCGCGCTGCTCGATTCGGTGCCGCTGACCGACCCGGAGAAGGGTTTTGCCGGACCGCCCCTGGCCGGCGACGTGCCGTCGCCGCTCGCGCCTCCCACGGGCTGCCGCTTCCGCACCCGCTGCCCGATGGCCCAGGACCGTTGTGCCGAAGAGGAACCCGAGATGCGTGAGGTCCGTCCGGGCCAGTACGCAGCCTGCCATTTCCCGCTCCCGTCCGTGACCGGACGCGATCTTCCCGAACCCGCCGCCGTCGGTGCCGGTGCCGGTGCGGACGCCTGACGGACGGAAGGATCATTCGATGACCGATCCTGCAGAGTTCGCCGATCGATACGGCCCGTGGGCGCTGATCCTCGGGGCATCGGAGGGGGTGGGCGCAGAGTTCGCGCGGACGTTCGCTGCACGCGGGCTGAACGTCGTCCTGCTCTCCCGCCGGCCCGAGGCACTCGAGGAGGTCGCCACCGAGATCCGTTCGGGCGGCGACGCGGAGACGAGGATCCTGGCGGTCGACCTGTCCGCTCCCGACGCAATGGAGGTCATCACGGAGGGTACGGCCGATCTCGAGATCGGCACCGTCGTGTACTGCGCGGGCGCAGATCCGAATTTCCAGCCCTTCCTTGATAATCCGGTCGAGACCGCCGTCGGACGCGTCCAGCGCAACTGCATCACGAACATGCGTGTGTGCCATCACTTCGCACACGGCATGGTCGAGCGGGGAAAGGGAGCACTGATCCTCATGTCGTCCGCCGCCGGTCTGCGCGGTGGGGCGAACATGGTGGCCTACGGTGCCTCCAAGGCGTTCGACATGGTGATGGCCGAAGGGCTGTGGTCCGAGCTGAAGCCTCACGGCGTCGACGTCCTGTCCCTCGTGGGGGGCCGCACCGATACCCCGGCACTGCGTCGACTCCTCTTCGCCCGCGGCGCGATCGACAGCCTCGACGCCGCCGTTCCCGGCCTCGCGACGCCCGCGTCCGTCGTCGCCGAGGCGCTCGACAATCTGGCCGACGGGCCGACCCATCTCGTCGGGGAACAACTGCAACAGGCGTGGCGGGACATGACATCCATGACGCGCAGTGAAGCGGTCCGGGAAGCCGCCGCCCGCCAGGCCTCCTTCGCCGCGACCGCACGTTCCTCCTGATCTTCCTTTCTCGGCCCTGCAGTACCTGTGTGCTGCAGGGCCGGTCCGTATCCGGGTTCGGTGTTCGAAAGGTGACGCATGTTCGGAAAGCGACATCTCGCCAGGGGGGTCGCGGCGGCCTGCGCCGGCGTTCTCCTGCTGTCCGGTTGCGGCGGTGGCGACACCGCAGACGCGAGTGAGACCACCGCGGCGGGCGATCCCGTCGCGGGCGGTGAACTCGTCGCACTTCAGCTGAGCGAGCCCCGCACCCTCGACCCGGGAGGACTGTCCAACACGTGGGCACACCACCCGATCGTGGGCAACGCGTTGTACGGGACGTTGCTGACCAACGACCCGACGACGCTCGAGGTCGAGTACGGCCTCGCCACGGGGTTCACGACCGACGACGGAGGTCGCACCTTCACCCTCACACTGCGGCCGAACGTGACCTTCACGGACGGAACACCCCTCGACGCAGCCGCCGTCGAGTACAACTGGAAGCGGATCGCCGAACCGGCGACCGGTTCGAGCGGTATCAGGCAGGCCGCGCAGATCACCGGCTACGAGGTGATCGATCCCGGAACCTTGAAGATCACACTCGCCGAACCCAATCCGCACTTTGCGCAGGGCGTGATCGCCAATGCGCTCAACTGGATCGCATCTCCCACCGCTCTGCAGAAGGGCCAGGCCGAGTTCGACGCGAATCCCGTCGGAGCCGGACCGTTCACGTTGGTGAACTGGACCCGGCAGGCAGAGATGACCTTCGAGAAGAACCCCGAGTACTGGGACGCCCCGAAGCCGTATCTCGACCGGCTGGTCGTGCGCGGTGTCTCGGACGGCGCTCAGCGGCTCAACGCCGTGACGACCGGGGCTGCCGACCTGTCGCTCGAAGCGAACTGGTCGAATCTCGCCAAGGCGGACGCCGCCGGGTTGCAGACCATGGTGACCGAGGTCGGTGGTGGCCAGACCCTCGCCCTCAACCTCCGTCGCGCACCCTTCGACGACGAACGCGCACGACGCGCAGTGGCCCTCGCCCTCGATCTCGACGGCCTCAACAGCGTCGTCTACAACGGTGACGGCGTCGTGCCGACCTCGTTGTTCGCCGAGAGCTCGCCGCTCTATACGGATGTGGACTGGCCCACGGCGAACGCCGAGGAAGCCCGGAGATTGTTCGACGAACTCGCTGCCGAGGGCAAGCCCGTGGCCTTCACCTTCCTGTCGTATCCGACAACCGACACACGGACCACGGGTGAGACCGTCCAGGCGCAGTTGAGCGCCTTCGACAATGTCGACGTCCAGGTCGAGGTGCCCGACTACGCGCAGGCCACGGCCCGGTCGAACGCCCGCGACTTCGACATGATGGTGTCCTCCGCCGCGGTGCAGGATCCCGACTACACCCTGTGGACGGCCTTCCACAGCAGGTCGCCGGGCAACTTCACCGGCGTCGCGGATCCCGAGCTCGATGCCGCGCTCGATCGAGGTCGCCTCTCGGAGTCGACGGACGAACGCAAGGACGTCTACGCCGAGGCCGAACAGCGGATCGTCGAACTCACCCCGGCGGTCTTCTACATCGCGGCGGCTCCTTCGGTGATGGCGTCACCCGAGGTGCGGGGCATCGAGATGTACACCCTCGGATCGCCACTCCCCGAAGAGATCTGGATCGAGGACTGACATCGGCACGGTCCCGGGGTGGAGTCCCCGGGGCCGTCCCGCTCCCACGAACGATCGAATCAGGAGAATCCAGGGTGGACGGAACATCGACGACGGGCTTCGCCGGCCGGACGATCTGGGTACTGGTGTTCGCGGGCATCGTCACCACGGTGATGTCGACGCTGGTCATCCCACTGCTCGGTGAACTGCCGGCGCTACTGGGGACCAGCCCGTCCAATGCGTCGTGGGTGGTCACGGTGACACTGCTCTCGGGTGCCGTCGCGACACCCGTGACGGGGCGGCTGGGTGACATGTACGGCGCGCGGCGGATGCTGCTGGTGTGCACGATACCGCTCGTCGTCGGCTCGTTCCTCTGTGCGATGTCCTCGTCCCTGGCGCCCATGCTCATCGGGCGTGCGCTCCAGGGTGCCGGTTTCGGAATCGTTCCGTTGGGCATCAGTGCGCTGCGTTCCCTCGTGCCGCCCGCGCGTCTCGGATCGGCCATCGCGTTGATGAGTTCTTCCCTGGGGATCGGGGGAGCGCTCGGGTTGCCTCTCGCAGCGGCCGTCATCCAGTTCACGAGCTGGCGAATGTTGTTCTGGGGAGTCGGTTTTCTCAGCGTGCTCGTCGCGGTCCTCATCGCATGGCTCGTGCGGGACACGCCGGTGCCGTCGGAGGCGGGCCGGTTCGACGTCTTCGGCGCACTCGGTCTCTCGCTGGCCCTGGTCACCGGACTACTGGCGATCTCGAAGGGTGGCGACTGGGGCTGGACCAGCGCGACCGTGCTGACCCTGTTCGCCGTGTCGATCGTCGTCTTCGTGGTGTGGGGAAGGTGGGAACTGAGATCCGCGGCACCGCTCGTCGATCTCCGTGTCGCGAGGGGAAACCGGGTTCTGGTCACCAACATCGTCGCGACCCTCATCGGCTTCTCGATGTACTTTCAGGCGTTGCTGGTTCCCCAGATCCGGATGTTGCCCGAAGCAACGGGATACGGGCTGGGGCAGTCGATGGTGGTCATGGGCTTGTGGTGCGCGCCCGCCGGACTGTTGATGATGGCGATCTCCCCGGTGGGAGCTCGCCTGACGACCCTCCGTGGCCCCCGCGCGACCCTGTGCGTCGGGTGTCTGATGATCGCCGTCTCGTACGCCTCGTCGGTGTTCCTGATGGGGTCGACCTGGGGACTGATGGTGATCACGTGCGTCATCGCCGCGGGAATCGGACTGGCGTACGGCGCGATCCCCACGTTGATCATGGGAGCGGTTCCGCCGACGCAGATCTCGTCCGCCAACAGCGTCAACACCCTGTTGCGTTCGGTCGGAGGGACGGCATCGGCCGCGGTCGCGGGAGTGGTGCTGGCGCAGATGAGTGTCGACTTCGCGGGAACCGTGATCCCCTCGGAGAACGGATTCCTCACCGGAATGCTGATCGGCGCGGCGACCGCCCTGCTGGCGGCCGCCGCGACCATGACCATTCGTCGTGCATCACCTGTGGATCGGGACGGTACGCGACCCGCGACATCCGCTTCCCGCCTGTGACAGGCTCTGCGTCATCGTGCGACAGGGCAGTGTCAGCTGCGGGACAGGGCGGTGGGGTGCGCTCGGGTGTCGACACCCGGGATACCGCGCCCGCGCAGCGATGCGCCTGCCGTCTCCGCCACGAAATAGAGCGCGACGAGACCCACCACGCACGCGCCCATCATGTAGAAGGCCGGGACGAGATCGTTCCCGGTCCGTTCCACCAACCATTCGTTGATCGCCGGTGCCGTGCCACCGAAAATCGACGTCGACAAGTTGTAGGAGATCGCGAAACCGGCGAACCGAACGTGCGTGGGGAACATCGCGGGGAAGGTCGCCGAGATGGTCGACAACTGCATCACGTACAGCAGGCCGAGGACGGTGAACGCGACGACCGCCCAACCGAAGCCCACGGACATCAGCATGTACATCGGGACGGCGAGAACGAACAGGCCCGCCAGCGAGGCCGCCCAGAGCGGCTTGCGACCGATTCGGTCCGACAACGCGCCGGCGAACGGGATGACCGCCATCATCGCGAGCTGGCCCATCAACACCAGAACCAGGGACGCCGTGCTCGTCAGTCCGATCCGGTTCTCGAGATAGGTAGGCATGTAACTCAACAGCGTGTAGTTGCACACGTTCAGCGCGATGACCAGACCCATCAGCTTGACGATCGGCCGCCAGTACCTGGTGATCAGGTCCTTGAACTCGGCGCCGATGCTGCTCTCCTCCTCGTGCGCAAGCTCGAGCTCCTTGAAGACGGGCGTCTCGTCGAGCTTCGAACGCAGGTAGAGGCCGACGAGCGCGAGCGGGCCGGCGACGAAGAACGGAAGACGCCAGCCCCACGTGGCCATGAACGCGTCCGTCGACAGCAGATCGATCATCAGGACGAGGAACGCCCCGGCCGAGAAGCCGCCCAGCGTGCCGAATTCGAGGAAACTGCCGTAGAAGCCTCGTTTGCGGTCGGGGGAGTATTCGGCCATGAAGGTTGCCGCCCCGCCGTATTCACCACCGGTGGAGAAGCCCTGGACCATGCGCAACAGTACAAGCAGCGCAGGCGCCCAGAACCCGATCGATTCGTACGACGGAACCGCACCGAGCAGCACCGTCGAACCACCCATCAGCAGGATGGTCAGTGCCAGGATCTGGCGGCGCCCCAACCGGTCGCCGAGCGGACCCCATACGAAACCGCCCAGCGGACGCATGACGAAGGAGACTGCGAAGACACCCAGCGTGAGCAGTGTCGCGGACTCGAGGTCGCCGGGGAAGAACGAATCGGCGATATAGGTGGCCGTGTAGGCGTAGACGCCGTAGTCGAACCACTCGGTGAAATTACCCATGGCCGACGCGCCGATGGCGCGTCGCACCTGCTCCGGGGGCACAGTCGAGGCCTCCGGCGTCGGGTTGACGGAACCGGTATCCACGGTCGTTCCCTTCGATCGAGAGATCGAGATCGGTGCCCCGTCGCGTACCCGGGTGGAAGGGCCGTGAAACCGATGCCGGCGAAGATTCCTCGGGGCCGGGATCAGGCGGACATTTTGCTGAGCGGGTGCGCCGACGAGGCGTACCGCGCCCGGTCACGTCGGCCCGCTGCGGAGCCGAGGTCGACGGTGTGGAGCCGCTCGTCACAGATGTGCACGAGTTGCTCGAGGATGTGCGGTTCGAACCGGTTCCACCGGTGCTTGGTCAGCAGACCACGCAAGCGGTGGAAGTATTCGTCCGGAGTGATCCCGAACGTGACCCAGATGTCCTCGTCGGGCCCGCCGTTCCAGTGCCGCCACTTGACGGCGAAATCGAGCATCGCAGCTTCGTCGGTCATGACGGAACTCCTGTCTGATGTGGGATGTGTCGGTGTCTGTGGGATGTGTCGGTGTCGACGGACCGGTTCGTCGTCAACGGAGTAGTTCCTTGACGACCTTGCCGGTCGCGTTGAGAGGCAGCGCGTCGATGTACTCGACGACGCGGGGGACCTTGAATCCCGCCATGCGCGTGCGGCTCCAGGCGATCAGTTCCTCGGCAGGGACGGGATCGCCCGAGACGACGAATGCCTTGCCCACCTGGCCGAGTCGTTCGTCGGGTATCCCGATCACGGCCACCTGGTCGACGGCCGGGTGCTCGAGCAGGAAACCTTCGATCTCGGCGGGATAGGCGTTGAACCCGCCGACGACGAACATGTCCTTCTTGCGTCCGATGATCCGGAGGTGACCGTCGGCGTCGATCTCGCCGAGATCGCCGGTGTGGAGCCACCCTTCGGCATCGACGGTGTCTGCGGTGGCTTGCGGATCGTCGAAATAACCCTGCATCACGTTGTATCCGCGGATGAGGACCTCGCCGTCGTCCGCGATGCTCACTTCCACTCCGTCGCAGGGTTTTCCGACGGTCGTCGCGATCTGCTCGAAGGTATCGCCACGACGGGAGGCGGTCGCGGTGCCGGCCTCGCTGAGTCCGTATCCCGTCATGATCGTCCGGAACGGCAACTCGCTCCGGATCCGCCGGATCAGATCGACCGGGATGTCGGCGGAGCCGGTCACGGCGGCACGCAGCGACGACAGATCGTGAGTCCGGTGTTGCTGCGCTGCGAGGAGCGAGTGGTAGAGCGTGGGCGGACCGGGCAGCATGGTCACACTCTCCCGCTCGATCAGGTCGAGCACGGTGTCCGTCTCGAAGACCGGGACGGGAATCATCGTGGCGCCCCGGATGAACGACGCGACGAGACCCGCTTTGTAGCCGAACATGTGGAAGAACGGGTTGACGAGCAGATAGCGGTCGCCGCGCCGCAGATCGGCCAGATCGCACCATTCGGTGAACATCCGCAGCGTCTGCAGGTGGTTCATCATCACGCCCTTGGGGCGCCCGGTGGTGCCCGAGGTGTACATGATGTCGGCGATGTCCTCACCGTCGATGTCGTGTACGAAGGGACGTCCGCTGTCGAGGAAGCCGGACGCGAGATCGATCCGCGGGATGCCGGCCGGCACCGCGTACTCCTGGTCGAGGAAGCCGTCCTGCACAAGGGCCAGCTTCGCTCCGCTGCGACGGATGATGTCACCCGCCTCGTCCTCGCGGTAGCGAGTGTTCACCGGGACGAGCACGCCGCCCGCGGTGAGGAGCCCGAAAGCCGCGACGATCCACGCCGCGGAGTTGGGAGCCCAGATCGCCACTCGATCACCTTTGCCGATACCTGCGTCGGCGAACGCTCCGGCGGCACGGCGGATTCGATCGGTGAGATCGGTGAAGGAGATCCGGAGGTCCCCGTCGACGACCGCTTCGGCATCACCGAAGCGGTCGCCGGCGCTGAGGACCATCTCGGGGATGGTCCGCCAGCTCATACCTTCAGGAGCCTTGCGAGATTGCCGCCCATGACCAGCTTCTGGTCCTCGAAGGGCAGGTGCTGGATGTGATCGATGTAGGTGGTCGGCTCGGCCAGGCCCTCGGGGTGCGGGTAGTCGGAACCGAACAGCACGCGCTCGGCGCCGATGAGGGCGGTGAGCTTGCTGAAATCCTCTTCCCAGAAGGGACTGACGTGGATGCTCTTCTTGATGGCGGCGACCGGGTCCTGCATGCCGAAGCCCTCGGGTGCCTTCTTGTAGACGTCGGTGAGGGTCTGGAGGACGTGCGGGAGCCAGGACGCGCCGTTCTCGATGACGGCGATCCGCAGTTCCGGGAAACGGAAGAGAGCTCCGTGGCATACCCATGACGCCACCGCGTCCTGGATGGGGCGCCACTCGCTGACCATGCGGAAGGCGTTGGTGACGAACGGGAGCATCTCGTCGGAGGAGCCTTCCCAGTCCTGGTTGTACCGCGCGTAGCCGCTGTCCGAGGAGTGCTGGGTGACCAGCACGTCCAGCTCGACGACGCGCTTCCAGAACGGGTCGAACTCGGGGAGAGCGAACGAGCGCGGCCCCTTGTAGCCGGGGACCGGTGCGGGGCGCACGAGGATGGCCTTCGCACCGCGCTCGACGCACCACTCCAGCTCCTCGATCGCCTTCTCGACGATGGGGAGGCTGATGACGGGAACGGTGAAGATGCGGTCCTTGTAGTTGAAGGACCACGTCTCGTACAGCCACTGGTTGAGCGAGTGGACGACCGCGTGGATCAGCTCGGGGTTGTCGCGCATGCGCTCCTCGACGAGGCTGGCCAGCGTCGGGAACATCAGGGTGCGGTCGATCTGGAGCTCGTCCATGAGCTCGAGGCGCGCGGCGGGATCACGGAAGGCCGGGATCGACTTCATCGGCTTTCCGAAGATCTCCCGCTTGCTCTTGCCCTCGGGATTGCCGTTCTTGAAGTAGTCCTCCATCGCGCCCGGGCGGGCGACGACCTCGAAGGTCGGGTTGGGGATGTACTCACTGATCTGGCCACGTATCGCGATCTTCGTGCGGCCGTCGACCTGCACGTATTTGATGGCACCTTTGTACTTGTCCGGGAGGAATTTGGTGAGAGCTTCCTCGGTCTCGTACAGGTGGTTGTCCGCATCGAACAACGGGTACGGCAATTCTTTCGCGGGCATTGAATCCTCCTTCTCCTGTTGAGAGAATACTATTCTCATAGTTGGGCGGTCGCAATATCCTGGCGCACGCGGAACTTCTGGATCTTCCCGCTGGCCGTGCGCGGGAAGTCGTCGACGCGGTGCAATTCCTCCGGCCACTTCTGCTTGGCGATACCTGCCTGGCCGAAGTGCGCGCGGACGTCCGCGAGCGTCGGCATCGCGTGCCCGGGCCGCAGACGCAGGACCGCGGCGGCATGCTCGCCGAGGCGATCGTCCGGCGCCGACACGACGGCGGCCTCGGCCACCGCGGGCAGGGTCAGGAGCACTTCCTCGACCTCGAGAGCGCTGATGTTCTCGCCTCCGCGGATGATGAAGTCGGCCTTGCGGTCGGTGATCGTCAGGAAGCCGTCCTCGTCGACGATCGCGACGTCCCCGGTGTGGTACCAGCCGTCCTCGTCGAACGCACGGGCCGTGAGTTCCGGGTTCGTGTACCCCATGCACAGGTCCGGTCCGCGGCTGAGGATCTCACCGTCGTCGGCGATGCGGATCTCGACACCCGGGCATGCGTTGCCGTCGGTGAACAGGCGCTTGTCCACCGGATCGGTGACGAGTGAACTCGTGATCGACGGGTGCTCTGTGCTGCCGTAGGCGCGGAAGACCGTGATGCCGAGATCGTCGAGTCGGCGGGTGACCGCGGCGGGCACGGTCGACCCGCCGAGTCCGGCGTACTTCATGTACCGCAGGTGCCGGTCCGGATCGAAGTTCGGGTGATCGAGCAGGCTCGTGATGAAATACGTCGCGCCGCCGCCGATCACGAGGCCGTCGCTCTCCATGAGTTCGATCGCGCGGGCCGGATCCCAGACGTCGAGCAGATTGATGGGGGAGTGGTCGAGGATCGGGATGAGGAAAGCGTTGACCATGCCGATGAAATGACCGACCGGTGCGCCCGTCAGCTGCGACCCTCGGTCGGCGGGATACCGCTCGGAGAGCTGCCTCGTCTCGAAACCGAGCGTCCGGTGCGTATGGATCACGCCCTTCGGGTCGCTCGTGGTGCCGGACGTGAACGCCAGCAGCGCGGGCTGCGAGGGGTCGACGGGGAGCACGCCCTCGAAGGGGCTGTCGTCCAGCAGATCGTCGAAGTCGCGTCCGACGACGCCGACGATCGGGACGTCGGCGCACAGTTCGGGCCGGTACTCGGTGTAGCCGAACTTCTCGGCGCACACGAACACCTTGGGGGTCGACTCGCGCAGGATGTACCCGAGCTCCTTCGGGCCGTAGAAGTGGACGATCGGCACGACGGTCGCGCCCAGGAAGGACGAGGCCCAGAAGACGGCCGCCGCCTCCATCCAGTTGGGGAGCTGGAAGGCCACCACGTCGCCGGGGCCGACGCCGCGGCGGTGCAGACCGGCCGCGAGGCGCCGGGCGATCTGCTCGACCTCGCTCACCGTGCCCGACCACGGGCGGATACCGGAGTGGATGCGGAACTCGACGTCCGGCGCGGCTTTCAGCCCGCCGGCGAGCATGTCGCCGATCGTCTCGCGTGTCCACCACCCTTCGCTCTCGTAGCGTTCGACCAGTTCGGAGGGGATCTGCCGCATCTGAAAGCTCCAGTGTCCGGGATGGCGTCACGCCGCCGTTCGTCGCGGCGCGACCGGTGCAGTCCGGCCTCGGCCGGTTGTGGAGATGGTATTCTCCTAAAAGTAGAATTCCAATATCAGTTCGGAGAGCAGACCATGGTGGAGCTGGAGCTCGACGACGGACTCGCCGTCGTCACCATCGATCGCCCGCACGCGCGCAACGCCATCGCCCCCGAGACGATGGACCAACTCGAGAAGGTGCTCGACGAAGCCGAGCAGGCGCAGGCGCGTGCGCTGGTGATCCGTGGTGGGGGCGACCGCGCCTTCGTCTCCGGCGGCGATCTCAAGGAACTCGCCAAGCTCCGCACCCACGAACAGGCCGCAGACATGGCCCGGCAGATGCGCACAGTATGCGACCGGATCGCGGGTTTCCCGGCTCCCGTCGTCGCTGCGCTCAACGGGCACGCACTCGGCGGCGGTGCCGAGGTGGCCGTCGCCGCCGACATCCGCATCGCGGCGGACGACATCAGGATCGGCTTCAACCAGGTGTCGCTGGCGATCATGCCGGCCTGGGGCGGTGCCGAACGGCTGGCATCACTGGTCGGGCGGGGGCGGGCTCTCATGCTCGCCGGTGCCGGCGACATCCTCCGCGCCGAGGAGGCCGAACGTATCGGACTCGTCGACAAGGTGATCCCGCGGGAGACCTTCGACGAAGGATGGCGCACTCTCGGCCGTGCCCTCGCCAATCCGTCCTCCGCGTCGATCAAGCGTGTCGTGAACGGCGCAAGTACAGAGGAAGCGGTCGACGCGTTCGCGCGATTGTGGATCGCCGACGCCCATTGGGATGCGGCCGACAAGGTGCTCTCGCGCGGTAAGTAGGGCGCAGCGGGGAGTCGGAGGGCGGGCACTTCCCGATGCTCGAGGTTCCGATATCTACGTGCGCGAGTTGCGGACGGTGTTCGAGCGACGACCCCGACGGGAAACTGCGAAGTCGGGCAGCATGTCGAACAGCGTGTCGCGCAATCTATCCGGAACCGTACCCGTGGAGTCCCTCGTCGAGGATCCGGCGATCGCAGTCTTCTCACGTTCGGTGAGGTGCGCGACGAGGGCCGCGACGAACAGACCGTCGAGTATCGCGTAGGCGGTATCGGGGTCGTACCGCAGTGTCGTGTCCGACAGTTCCGCGTAGCGCGTGAGTACGCGGTCGATCATGTCGCGCAAACCGTTGTCGATCGACGAAACATCTTCCCGCAGAGAAGGGTCGAACATCGACTGGTTGCGCAGGTCGTACCAGAGACGGTGCATCGGGGCTTCGTCCCGGAGTGTCTCGGCGACCTTGCCGGCGAAACCGCGACGGAGTTCGTCGGCGGTCGTCGCGCTCTCGATCACCTCGTCGTATCGCGTCACGCATCGTGTCTTGTAGTAGCGCACGCAGTGCAGGATCAGATCGGTCTTGTCCTTGAAGTAGTAGTGCACGACACCGTGCGAGAACGGGGAGTTCTGGGCGATCTCCCGCAAGGACGTTCGTGCATAACCGAGTTCGCCGAGTGTTGCCAGGGCGGACTCGGCGAGCTGGGTGCGACGTTCGTCGTACCTGTTCTGCCGGCTTCGGAGCGACCGGTCGGCGGGAGCTGCCGAATGGTTCATCGTTCGCCAGTGTAGGTGCGCCGGCGAGTTCATGACACCGACCGGGCTGGACAGAGCGCGTGGGCAGGGCGATCGTCCGGCGTCCTCTTGACAGCCGTCAAGATTTCACAGATCCTGTGACCTGGACCACATTTCCGAGCCGCCTTGCACGGCGGTGCGGGGCATCTCGTCGGCCCACGCGAACCCTGTTCCTCCGAACCGCAGACTTCAGGAGGCCATTCGATGACGGTGTTCGATCTCACCGGGCGCCGAGCCCTCGTCACAGGCGGGGCCCAGGGCCTCGGTGAAGGAATGGCCCGCGCACTGGCCTCGGCCGGGGCGAGCGTCGTGGTCGCCGACATTCAGGACAGCGGCGAACGGGTCGCGGCCGATCTCCCCACTGACGACGGCGGTCGCAAGCACGCCTTCACCCGCCTGGACGTCACCTCGGAGGCCGACTGGGAACGCGCTGTCACCGAGACGATCGCAGCCGTCGGCGGGTTGGACATCCTCGTGAACAACGCAGGCATCGAGATCACAGGACTGATCACCGAGGTCTCGCCCGACGACATCCGCCGCATGCTCGAGGTGAACGTCCTCGGCACCACGCTCGGACTCAAACACGGGCTGCGCGCGATGCGTCCGGGCGGAGCCGCAGGCGACGGCGGCTCGATCGTGAACGTCGCCTCGGTCGCTGCGACGATCGCATTCCCAGGAATCTCCGTCTACTCGGCTACCAAATCGGCCGTCGACCGCCTCACGCGGGTCGCCGCGATGGAGAGCGGAAAGCTCGGCTACGGTGTCCGCATCAACTGCGTCTACCCGGGGCTCGTCCCGACCGCGATGGGTGCCGGACTGGCAAACGACATGGCCACGATCGGCCTGTTCGGCTCACCCGACGAAGCGGTCGCCGCTGTCGTCGACCAGACCCCGTCCGGCCGGCTCGGGACGGTCGAGGACATCGCCGACGCAGTCGTGTTCCTCGCTTCCGACGCAGCACGATTCGTCACCGGTGCCGGCCTTCCGGTCGACGGTGGCATGGGAATGTGAGGGGAAGCCTGTGAGCGCACCGACCACACGTCGCGTCATCGTCTACGGCGCCTCGGGCTACACCGGGCGACTCGTCTGTGAATACCTGCGCGAGTTCCGCATTCCCTTCATCGCCGCCGGTCGCGACAAGGACAAGCTCGACGAGTCCCTCCGTGCACACGTACCCGGTGTCGAGACGGCCGACTTCGAGGTGGTGCAGGTCGAACACACCGTCGAGGCACTGACCGATCTCTTCCGTGGGGCGGCCGTCGTCCTGAACACCGTCGGACCGTTTTCCGCGCTCGGGAACGAAGTGGTCCGGGCATGTCTCGCTGCCGGCGCACACTACACCGACACCACCGGCGAGCAGGACTGGCTCATCACGTGCGACGAGCAGTACGGCGCCGACTTCGCTGCTGCGGGCCTGCTGCTCGCGCCCGGAACCGCGCAGATGTACACCGTCGGTGAGATCGCCGCTCAATTGTGCCTGGAGACACCGGGACTCGACACACTCGACATCGCAGTGTTCTGGGGCGGCAGCCCGACCATCGCGTCCACGCGCACGATTCTCGTCAACGCCGCCACCTCGGCCGCGCACTACCTCGAACAGAACGACTACGTTCCGTTCGACCCCACTCAGGGTCTCGTCCCACTCGTCGTGCCGGGGCAGCACGAACTGGCCCAGTCGCTGCCCTGGGGTGGCACCTCGCACCCGGTATGGTTCCGTCGTGACCCGCGTGTCGCGAATGTGAAGGCGCAGGGTGGTGTCTTCAATGCTGCTCTGATGCACGGTGTTCCGCAGATCGTCGCACAGGCGCTCGAAGCGACCAAGGACATGTCTCCGGAGGATCGCGACGAAGCCCTCACCGCGACCGCGCGGCAGGTCATGAACGTCATGCCGCCCCGCGAGAATCCGCGGGTCAACAAGTCCCTGGACTCGGTGCACGCCTCCGGCCCGCTGGCGCGCGCACACTGCGTCATCCACGGCAACAGCAACTACAAGCAGACCGGGCTGCTCCAGGCGTTCTCCGCGAACTGGCTGGTGCAGCAACCCCCGAAGCAGGTCGGCTTCGCCAGCGCCTGCCAGGCATTCGGTCACCACGAGCTGATCGGTGTGCTGCGCAATTTCGGCCTGATATCGAAACCGGTTCTCACCGTGCAGGACTACTGAGATCCGAGCCGGATCACCGGGAGGGTTCGATGCGGATCGTCGACTATCTCGACAAGGGGGCGTCGCTCGGACCGGACCGGCCGTGCTTCACCACGGACGGTGACAGCTGGTCGTACGCCACCGCGCAGTCGGTGGCCGACGATGTCGCCCGCGCACTGGACGCGCGCGGAGTGCGTCCGGGCGGGAAGATCGCGGTGCTGTCCGGCAACGATCCACGCGCGTTCGCGTGCGTCTTCGGCATCAGCCGGGCCGGGACCGTGTGGTGCCCCATCAACCCCCGTAACGAGGCGGCCGAGAACCGTGAACTGCTCGACCGGTTCGACTGCGAGGTACTGCTGTACGCCTCGGGCTATCGCGAACTCGTCGAACGGTTCCGCACCGACCTTCCCGCGATCCACACCTGGGTGCAGCTCGACGGAGAACCCGCCGACGGGTCTCTGGGGTGGGAAGAGTTCATCTCCACAGCTCGAGGTTCCGCGGATCCGGTCGACCGGCACGCTCCCGAGGATCTCGCGATGATCGTCGGCACGGGCGGCACCACGGGCAGACCCAAGGGTGTGATGCTCACCGGTACGAATCTCGAGACGATGACCGCGCTCACGCTCATGAGCTATCCGTTCCCCGGTCGCGGCGAGCGACCGGTCTATCTCGCGCTCGCGCCCCTCACCCACGCCGCGGGCGTGCTGTGTTTTCCGGTGCTGGCCGCCGGCGGCGAGATCGTCATCATGCGCAGCCCCGATGTGGGGCGGTTCCTCGAACTGGTGCCGGCGCATCGCGTCACTCACACCTTCCTGCCTCCGACCCTGATCTACATGGTCCTCGCGCATCCCGCCTTGGACTCGACGGATCTGTCGAGCCTGCACTGCTTCTGGTACGGCGCCGCCCCGATGAGTCCCACGCGGCTCGCCGAAGCGCTCGAACGGATCGGGCCGATGGCCCAGCTCTTCGGGCAGACCGAGGCACCGATGATGATTTCAGTGCTTCCCCCCGACGAGCACCGCCGGCCCGACGGCTCGATCGCCGAGGAGGTCCTGATGTCGGCCGGCCGGCCGACGCCGCTCGTGACCGTCGCGGTCATGGGTCAGGGCGGTGAGCTACTGCCGCACGGGGAGCGCGGCGAGATCGTGGTGCGCTCGTCCCTCGTGATGGCCGGCTACTACAAGAACCCCGAGGCCACCGAGGAGGTGAGCCGGTTCGGTTGGCACCACACCGGCGACATCGGGTACCTGGACGATTCGGGTCTGCTGTTCATCGTCGATCGGGCCAAGGACATGATCATCACCGGCGGCTTCAACGTGTACTCGATCGAGGTGGAACAGGCGATTCTGGCCCACCCGGAGGTTCAGGACTGTGCGGTGATCGGTCTGCCCGACGAGAAGTGGGGCGAACGGGTGGTCGCGGTCGTGCAGCCACAACCGGGAGCCGAGGTCGACCCCGACGAACTTACGGCCTTTGTCAAGGCTCGCATCGGCTCGGTCAAGGCACCCAAGCAGGTCGTGGTCCGGTCCGACCTGCCCCGCTCGAAGGTGGGGAAGGTGCTGAAGAACGAGATCAAGGCGACCTTCTCCTGAGACCCCTCCCAGAGTGGACGCACGACTCCGGGACGGGCTCTTCCACGGTGTGTGGCAGTGGTAGTCCGGGCGCGATGACACATCCCGACCCCGGAATGTCAGTGGTCGACGACTGCGGAAGTGGATCGGGTAGTGGACCACGTGGTTGTCACGGTGTGTCGACGGCGAGCACCGGCCATTGTGATTCCCGTCATATGTAGTAGCCCGCCGGGCTGCATGGAAGGGAGTCCGAGATGACTGCGATCGCGGAGGCATCGGTAGACACACAGGAAGCGCGCGGCGCCGAGTATCTTGCTCGGGCACGGCAGGTTGCGAAGGTCATCGAGGCCGAGGCTACTGCCATCGAAGCGCAGGCCACCATTACCCGGCCGGTCTACGAAGCGCTTGCGGACTCCGGTCTCTTCTGGATTCTCGTACCCGAGGAATACGGCGGGGCCGGCCTCGATATCGTCAGCGCATTCAAGGTGGTCCAGGAGATCACCCGCGCCGACGGTTCCACGGGCTGGGCGTTCATGGCCAACTCGTGCAGCACCGGTGTCGCGGTCGGGTACACGAATGCCGAGGGCGCGCGGGAGATGTTCGCCGGACCCGACAAGGCCGTCACCGCGGGCATGATCGTCCCGACAGGGAAGGGCGTCAGGGTCGAAGGCGGGTATCGGGTCAGCGGACGCTTCCAGTTCGCCAGCGGATCCGCCCACGCTTCCTTTATCGGTGCCGGATTCGTCGTCCACGACGACCAGGGCAACCCCGTCGTCGACGCCGACGGTCAGCCCGAGGCCCGCATCGCGTGGGTTCCTCGGGACCAGGTGGAATTCCTGGGTAACTGGGACGTCATGGGTATGGTCGGTACCGGCTCGTACGACTATCAGGTCACGGATCGGTTCGTGCCCGAGCGGTTCACGATGAGCACCTTCTCCACCGTGCCCGTCCGGCCCGAGGCCGTCTACAAACTCGGACTTCTGGGGATCGGTGTCGGCGGGCACGCTCCGGTCGCTCTCGGGCTGGCCGAGCGTGCGTTACAGGAGATCTCGCATCTCGTCGCTGCCAAGGTCCGTCCGGGATACGACGGTTTCGTGGGCGATTCCGACGTGTTCAAAATCGAATTCGCGCGGCACGAAGCGTTGTACAGGGCAGCTCGTTCCTATGTCTACGAAGTGTTCGGTGACGCGGAGCAGACGGCTGCTGCGGGCCTGCCGCTCACCGACGAACAGCATGCGCGTCTGCGTCAGGCGGCGACCTGGGTCCAGGAGGTCGCCGGTGATGTGGTCATGTTCGCCCACCGCTGGGCCGGCAGCGCGACAGTTCGCAACCCCAGTGCACTGGGACGGTGTGTGCGTGACGCGGCCGTAGCCACGCAGCATGCCCTCATCGATCGGATGACGCTGAGTGATGCAGCTTCGGCGATCCTGCCCGGTTACCGGCAGAGCTGATCACCGGTCCACGCTCGTTGCACTGTCCGGGCCGGTTCGCGGCCCGGACAGCGCGACATCTCGATAGAGCGGCCGCCACAGGTCTATCGGCTCGTCAGCCGAGCGCTCGGGCCACTTCCGCGCGCCGGGACAGGCCCAGTTTGCGCAGTAGATGCTCGACATGACCCTCCACCGTTCGGGGGGACAGCACCAGTTTCTCGGCAATCTGCTTGTTCGTGAGGCCCTGGGCGACCAGTTCGGCCACTTCACGCTCGCGGGGAGACAGGCACTCCCGGCTGCCCGGATCGACACCGGCCGGCGCGTCGACACGGGTGCTGTCCGAGACGGTCTGCGAGGATGCGGACCCTTCGCCTTCGTCGAAGATGAAGTCGAGCAGCTCGCGCGTCGACATCGCTTGTCCCCGTGCCCACGCCGCGTCGAAGTGCGAAGGGCCGATGTGCGTGCGCGAGTGGTTGACGGCCTTCTCTCGCAGCGTGCCCCAGTGCTCGGCACCGTAGAGTTGCCGGCCGATCGAGCCCCACATGGAGGAGGCCGCGCCGAGCACGACTGCGGCCCGGTCTCCATCCCCCTGCTCCGCAAACGCCCAGCCCAGAAGGTCCGCCATAACTGTTTTTCCTATGGTGTCACCGAACTTTCGCTGGATCTGCAGAGCCTGCCGCGCCAGTCCTTCGGCGGTGTCACAGTCGCCTTCGAGCAGCGCGACGTGTCCGAGCCCGTATGTTGCATAGGAGTGGAACCAGGACTCGCCGACGCTTTCGGTCCTGGCGAAGACCTTGCGGAACTGGTCCGCTGCGGCGCCGGTATCCGACGTCGAACACAACAGCATGCCGCGATGTATCTGCAGCATCGAAACGAAGTCCGGACTGCAGCCGTGCTGCTGATAACTCCGCTCGGCCTCGTCGAGACTCGTCAGAGCCGAATCTGCTCGCCCGGCGAAGAAGTCGCGCAGGCCGGCGATATGAACAGCGAATGCTCCGGTCACCGGATCGTGCTGGTTTCCGGTGATCTCGCGTGCTCGACGTAAGGTGAAGTCCGCAGCGTCCCGGTCGCCCTGAAGTGTCTGCACCAAGGCGAGAACAGTGAGAATGCGACCTTTCGCTTCCTTGGATATCCCGGGGAGATCGAGTGCCTGCGTCAACCACATACGATGCTCACGCACCGATACCCCGCACGCCCAGAGGAAACGCGACGATCCCAGTGTCTCGGCGGCACGATGCCCGAGTGCATGATCGGTCGTATCGCTCATCGCAGAGTGCAGAGCGGCTCTGATATTGCCGCGGTTGACCGAGACTGCGGTTGCCTTTGCCGGCTGTTCGGGGCCGTACCAGCGGGCCGTCGACTCTTCGATCAGTTGTGCGCAGTACTCGAGCAGGCGCGCGTTGGCGTCGTGTCGTTCGCTGGAAGTCAGTTTTCCCCAGCCGTATTCGCGCATCGATTCGAGCAGGCGGAATCGAACACCACCGTCGGATGTCACGCGCACGATCACCGACTTCGCTACCAGTGAGGCGATCGAATCCAGGATCTCGTCGTCGGACAACGAGTCGCCGGAACACACGGCCAGGGCCGTTCCGAGGTCGAAGCTGTCTGCCAGCACCGATGCGCGGCACCAGAGTGCGCGCTCGGTATCCGAACACAGTTCGTAGCTCCAATCGATGGTGGCTTGGAGACTACGGTGCCGCGGGCTGCGTCCGCGTGCGGACACCGTGAGCATCGACAGGCGTCTGTCGAGCAGATCGGCGAGTTCTTCGACCGAGAGCACATTCAGACGGGTGCAGGCCAGTTCTATTGCCAGAGGCAGACCGTCCAGGCGTTCGCAGATCCTCCGGACCGCGGGGATATTCGAATCGTCGAGTTCGAACCCGGACAGCGCGGAGTCGGCCCGGCGGGCGAACAGTTCGATCGCGCCCGAAGTGATATCCCCGTCGGTGGGTAGTGGTGCCAGATGGAAAATGTACTCGCCGGGAACCGCGAGATACTCGCGAGACGTGACGAGGATTCGTAGATTTGCGGTCTCCTGGACGAGCCGGCTGACGAGGGTGGCGGTTCCTTCGACGAGATGCTCGCAATTGTCGAGTACCAGCAGGATTCTGCGGTTCCGCAGGTGCTCGATCAGAACATCGTCGGCGGAGCTGCCGGGGTCGTCGCGCGTCTCCAGCCCGAGTCGATCGCAGATCGTCTGACTCAACAGGTTTTCGCTTCGGAGAGAGGCGTACTCGACGAAGCGGACCCCGTCGGGAAAGGCTCTGCGGAATTCTGCCGCTGCTTGTACCGACAGCCGGGTCTTCCCGATCCCTCCGGGGCCGACAATCGAGACCAGTCGATGATCGCCGAGCAGCCGGCGCAATTCCCGCAATTCGGCATGGCGGCCGACGAAGCTGGTGGGTTGTTGAGGCAACCCCGTTCCGGTCCATCCACTTGCGGAGTCCTTCATCTCGGATCTGAGGTGATTGACCTTGCGCGCAAGAAGTGTGCGCGAGTGCTTCCACTCGATCCGCCTGGCCACTTCGGCGATCGAGATGTCCGGGGACTGGTGGAGTGCATTACGGATATGCACATCGGCGTCATCTGCTGCCGATCCTTTGAGGCGACGGTGGTCGCTCGGGGGCTCCGACATCGACAGCGCTCTGCGCACGGTGTTCCTCGAGATGCCGAGTCGCTGGGCGACGCCCTTGATGGACTCGCCCTCGGCGTGACACCGGCGGATCTCCGACCATTCGTCGACGTTCACACCGTTACCTCCGCTCTGAGACGTACATCACTATCGCCGTCTTGAACCACGGTGTGCAACCAAGGGGGTCAGGATGTGTCGACGGCGCACTGCCGGTACTCCACATATACCCGGCTCGATGACGCATCACCGGCATTCAGCAGGCAAAACGCTGCAGGAGTCCACCCGCGTCCCATGCCGGTACGAAACCACGTAGTCGGACGGTTCCCTGCCGCCGAGCACGGAGAGAAAGTGATAGCGAACACACCGGCACCACGATCCCGATCGAAAGGTAGTTTCGATGACCCAGCAGAACGCCGACGCGCTCACCAAGGCCTTCGCCGCTGCGGACCAGGGCGATCCCGGACCGCTGTTGAACCTCTACGACGACTCGATGACGTGGGCGGGATTCACCTTCGACGGCACACAACGCGTCTACACCAAGGCGGAGTTCTTGGAGGGCCTCGGTGTACTGGCCAAGCTCGACGCCTCGGCGAACGAGGTGATCGGTTGCGACGTGATCGACGACGAACTCGTGGTCGCCAAGATTCGCGCGTACCGCAAGCTCGGTAAGCACGAACTGGATATCACCATGGTGATGGGCCACCGTTTCATCGACGGCAAGGTCGTCCGTGGCAACGATCTCGTGCCCTCCTCGTTCGAAACGTTCTGGTCCGCGACCGGACTGGCCGGCTGACAGGCAATGGCGATGAGCATCACTCGCACCCGCACTCGCGTTGTGGCCATCGACGTAGCACTCGAAGCGCTGCAGGCCGGTCGGCCCGTGATCGCCCTCGACGACGTCGACGGCACCGGAATCGGGATGATGATCCTGGCCGGGACGGCGTCGGTACACTCGGTGGCCGAAATGATCCGTGACGGCAGCGGATTCATCTGCGTCACCGTGACCGAGCCATATGCTCATCGCCTGTGCCTTCCGCCGATGACCTGGGAAGCAGGCACCACTTTCGGGGGCCGGATGTGCGTGGCGGTCGATGCGGCCGAGGGCGTTACAACCGGGATCTCCGCGCACGACCGTGCAGTCACCCTTCGAACGTTGGCGGATCGTCGGGCCACCCCGGCCTCGTTCACCCGACCCGGGCATGTGGTTCCGGTCCTTGCTACGGATGCGGATCGACCCGACAGAGCGCGGCTGATCGCACAGGCCGGGCATCTGTGCGCCCGGCGTGCGGGTGACCCACAGGGGTGGCCGGTCGCGTTCACTTCGCTGGTTTCGCGAAGAGATCCGCGCCGTGACGCGGATACGAGCGAGGTCGGGCACTGGGACCTGCCGGTGATTCGTCATTCGGATCTGTGGGCTTCCATCACCGACACCCACCGCGATGTTGCCTGAACGGCGCTGCACACCGTATCCCTCGTCCCAGGAGAACGATCACTCATGACCATACCGATCTCGGCCGGCACCACGACCGACCTGCCCGCCGATTTCAGAGAAGCGATGGCGCACATGTGCGCACCGGTCACAGTCGTCACAGCGATGGACGACGAGCGTCCCCACGGCACGACGGTGAGCGCGGTGATGTCGCTTTCGGTCGACCCCTTGTTGATCGCGGTGGCGATGGCGACAACGTCCGAGAGCTTGTCGACGATCAAACGCGCCGGACGATTCGGAGTGAACGTCCTCGGCGCACATCAACAACACATCGCGATGCGATTCGCGACCAAGGGTGACGACAAGTTCGCGGAGATGCCGTGGCAACGGCACAATGCGATCCCTCGACTCGATGGGTCGGCGATCTGGTTGTCCTGCCGGCTCGATTCGATACTCCCCGGTGGTGATCACGAGATTCTCGTCGGCGCCGTAACGGAAGTCGAAACCGACAGTAGCGCTGAGCCGTTGACCTACCACGGGCGGCAGTTCGGAACGCACACCGTCTTGTGAGAGGCTTCCGCCCGTCTGTCGACTTCCCGGCAGCGAGGAGCGGCTATCCCGTGAGTACGACCGCCTTGCCTTCGATCTCCCCGCGGTCGAGGCATTCCAGTGCACGAGGTAGATCCTCGAATTCGAATCGAGCCCCGACATACGGATTCACCACACCGGCGGCGATCATTCGATCCAAGGACTCCGCCTGTTCTTTCATCAGCCGGGGATCGACCTCGAGGAAGGCTCCGAAAGCGGCACCGACGACACCGATGTTTCGCAGCAGGAGCCGATTGACCTTGATAGCGGGGATCTTTCCTGCGGCGAAGCCCACGACGAGCAGGCGTCCTTCGGGAGCGAGACTCCGAACGGCTTCGTCGAACAACCAATCACCGACGGGATCGAGCACCACGTCGACGCCGCGCCCGCCGGTCATCTCCCGGATCGTCGATGCGAATCCCGCTTCCAGGACGACGGTTTCGTCGGCTCCCGCGGATTCGGCGATGTGGGCGCGATGCGCAGCGGACACCCCGGCGACCACTCTCGCCCCGAGGCCTTTTGCGACCTGGATGGCGGCTGTGCCGATTCCACCGGCGGCTCCCATGACGAGAACGGTCTCACCGGGTGTGAGACGGCCTCGTCGAGACAGTGCGAAATGCACGGTGTGGTAGTTGACGACCATGGCCGCGGCGGTTTCGAAGCTCACCGACTCCGGAATCGGCACGAGCGAGTTCACCGGCACCACAGCGTGTTCGGCGAACCCGCCCTGCCAGACGAATGCGGCAGCACGGTCGCCGGCCTGCCATCCCGAGCCGGCCGGTGCATCGACAACCGTGCCTGCGATCTCACAACCCGGGACCACCGGAAGCTCGGGCCTGTGCTGATACAGGCCCTTCGTCATCAGCAGGTCGGGAAAGTTCACACCCACGGCCTTCACATCCAGCAGGACTTCGCCGTCACCGGGACGCGGAGTTTCGACCTTCGTGAGGGTCAGGCCGCCAGGGCCGGTGTAATCGCCGAGTTCGAACGCTCGCATAGCTCACTCCAGGGTGCTGGTCAGGGACTCATCTGTTCTTGTCCGGGGTCTCACGTCGGGGGTCTCATGTGGGGGTCTCATGTCGGGGTCTCACGTCGGTGGTCTCACGCTGCGTACGCGAGATAGATCGACTCCCCGACCATGGCAGGTCTTTCCTGACCACGAAGTTCGACACGGACGGCGATCCTGTACCGGACTCCGCCGTCGCCACGGACGCGTGCCTCCGTCAGATGCGCTGCCAGACGGATTTCCGAGCCGACGGGCACAGGGCTCGTGAACCGTACGCGGTCCATGCCGTAGTTGGTGCCGCGTACCTGATCGGAGATCGTCAGAAGCTGGTCGAGCAAGCGGGGCACCAGCGAGAGCGTGAGGTATCCGTGAGCGATGGTGGATCCTAACGGGCCGGAGGACGCCAGTTGCGGATCGACGTGGATCCACTGGTGATCGTCCGTGGCGTCGGCGAAGGTGTCGACGCGCTGCTGCTCGATCCTCATCCAATCGGTACAACCGAAGTCATGTTGTCCGAATGCGGCGAGTTCTTCGACGGTGGTAGTCAGGGTCGGCACAGTAAGTCCCTTCGTCGGCAATCTTTCTCTGTGAGACCTACCTCGGGTACTTGCGGAGCTCGGTCTTGGCGATCGTGCGGACATGCACTTCGTCGGGTCCGTCGAAGATCCGCATCGCCCGGTGCCAGCCGTACATCGCGGCAAGTGGGACATCGTCGCTGACCCCTGCACCACCGTGTACCTGGATGGCACGATCGATGACCTCGAGAGCGACCCGGGGGACCGCCACCTTCGCTGCGGACACGTAGGGTGCTGCAGCCTTGTTGCCGTGCTCGTCGATCGTCTTGGCGGCGAGCTGGCACAGCAGACGCGCTTGGTCGAGGGCAATGCGTGATTCGGCGATCTGCTGCTGCACGACCCCTTGGTCGGCGAGCGGCTTTCCGAACGCGACACGCGACTGGGCACGGGCCGTCATCAGGGCGAGAGCGCGTTCCGAGGCGCCGAGCGCGCGCATGCAGTGATGGATGCGTCCCGGGCCCAGCCGAGCCTGCGCGACCGCGAAGCCGGCGCCCTCTTCTCCGAGGATGTTCTCGACCGGGACGCGGACGTCGTCGTAGACGACTTCGCAGTGGCCGTGCTGGTCGTAACGTCCGAAGACGGGAACATCGCGCACGACGGTGACACCGGGTGTGTCGATAGGGACGAGAACCATGGATTGCTGGCGATGTGCCGGTGCCGTGGGATCGGTCTTACCCATGACGATCAGGACTTTGCATCGCGGGTCTGCGGCCCCGCTGGTCCACCACTTGCGTCCGTTGATGACGTAGTGGTCGCCGTCGCGTTCGATGCGGGTTTCGATGTTGGTGGCGTCGGAACTCGCGACGTTCACCTCGGTCATGGAGAACGCCGATCGGATCTCTCCGTCGAGAAGTGGTTCGAGCCACTGCTTCTTCTGCGTATCGGTACCGAACAGATGAAGTAGTTCCATGTTTCCTGTGTCGGGTGCCTGACCGTTGGTCGCTTCGGGTGCCAGGTGCAGACTCCATCCGGTGACTTCGGCGAGGGAAGCGTAGTCGAGCTGGCCGATGCCGGATTCCGCGGGGAGAAAGAGATTCCACAGACCGCGGGCGCGGGCCTCCTTCTTGAGTTCCTCGACCACGGGCGGCAAGGTGTGATCGTCGGGTCCGGCCTGCCGGCGGTACTCCTCGTACGAGTGCTCGGCGGGGAAGACATGGCCGTGCATGAAGTCGACGAGCTTGTCGCGAAGCTCGAGAGCCTTGGCGGAGGGGCGAAGGTCGAGCGAGTCGGAGTCGAGAGGCGCGGACCTGAGGGCGCTGAGGTGAGAAGTCATGCCAATCCTTGTGATGAGTGCCCGATGGGACGAGATGAATTGTGCGGCAGAGTGGATCAGCCGGCCAGGCCCGGAAGCGACGAGAGCGATGCTCGCTCCAGAGCGCGCTCGAGCAGCGGGCCGACCATGTCGCCGATGTCGTCGAAGCCGTCGCCTTCGGTATGTCCCTGTAGGTGACGGGCATGAATACCTTCGAGGATTACTGCGATCTTGAAGTCCGCGAACACCAGGTACCAATCGATCCCGGATACGTCGATTCCTCGGGCCTTCGCGTAGGCGTGCACGAGGTCGTCACGTGTGGGAAAGCCCGGTAGTGCTGTCGCACCCGCGGTGATGGGGTTGTGGAACTCACCTTCATGATCCCAGAACGAACACAGGATGCCGAGATCGGTGAGCGTGTCTCCGAGCGTCGACATCTCCCAGTCCAGGACACCCAGAATATGGGCCGGGTCGGAGGCATCGACCATGAGATTGTCGATCTTGAAGTCGCCGTGCACGATTCCGGGATGCCGGCTCTCCGGCATCGATGCCAGGAGCCGGGAGTGCAACTCGTCGACCTCCTTGCGGGGCGCGGTCATGGACGAGTTCCACTGTCGTTGCCACCGGCCGAGTTGTCGTTCGAGATAGCCGTCGGGGCGTCCCCAGTCGTCGAGCCCGACCTCGGAGGGGTCGATCTCGTGCAGGGCGACGAGCGTGTCGATCATCGAGTGCGCCAGTGCGGACCGTTGGCTCGGAGTGAGTCGTGCGGTGTCCTCCGCCGTGCGGAGCGTGATTCCTTCGAGCTTGTCCATGACGTAGAAGGGGGCGCCGATGACCGCGATGTCCTCACACAGCCCGACCGTTCGGGGGACCGGGACGGCGCTGTCGCGTAAGGCGGTGAGGGCCCGGTATTCACGGCCCATGTCGTGCGCCGTGGCCAGCACGTGTCCGAGCGGAGGTCTGCGGAGAATCCATCGGTGGCTGCCGTCGGTGAGTTCGTAGGTCGGGTTGGAGCGTCCACCTGCGATCAATCGTGTCGTGAGTTGCTCTCCGATGGTTCCGGTTTCGCTCTCGGAAAGCCAGGGACGCACTCGTGCGCCGTCGAGAGTGGATGCGGTGACGACCGGCGGAGGAATGTTCTGCGTCGTGTTCGGCTTCGTGGGCACACTCATGTGTTCGGCCTTTCGGCAGTGGGAGTCGGATACGGAGTCGGTCGGCTGAGGGGGTGGCTCGCAGGCGTGGTGTCGGCGAGGTCGGCGCCGGCGGTTCCGAGCGCAAGCGCGGCATAACGATCGGCCAGTTCGTCGGGGGAGAGTTCACCACCGGGGCGGTACCAGCTCGCGATGGAGTACCCCATGTTGATGATGGCTCGCGCAGCCTCGCGCGGGTACGGAGTGGTGAACGAACCATCGGCGACCCCGCGGTCGATGACCTCGTGGAACAGTTGCTCCTGGTGGTCGCGCAGGGTGATCACCAGCCGATGTCCCACGTCGTCGAGACTGCGGATCTCCGACGCGCCGATCAGTGCTTCCGCGCGCCGGCTCGTGTGGAACAGGACCCAGGTCCGCACGAGTGCCTCGAGTTGCGACACCGGGGTTTCGCCGGCGCGTAGTACAGCTGCTCGCGTCAACGAGATGACGTCGCCGAGGACCTTCTCCATGATCTCCTGGAGAATGATCTGCTTGGAGGCGAAGTGGTGGTAGATCGAGGCCGGGGTGATGCCCGCGTCCCGAGCGATGTCCCGCACGGAGGTGCCGTGGTAACCGAGACGTTGGAAGTTCTCGACCGCTGAATTGAGAATATTCTCGCGGCCGGTTGCGACTTCTGTTTGCAGGCGCGCAGGCTCTCTGCCGCGGTCGGGGGGACCGGACTTCGACTCACCCATTGCGCAGCTCCCGGCGCAGTAGTTTGCCACTGGCGTTCTTGGGCAGTTCGTCGAGAACGACCACGGAACGCGGATACTTGTAGGCGGCCATCCGGTCCCGGCAGAACGCGATCAATTCCTCTTCCCGGGCTGTCGCACCGGGGACGAGGGAAACGAACGCTCGGACGGTCTCGCCGCGATACTCGTCCGGAACTCCCACCACGGAGGCTTCTCGCACGGCGGGATGCTGGTAGAGAACGTCTTCGACATCACGCGGTACGACCTTGTATCCACCTGCATTGATCAGGTCTTTGATCCGGTCCACCACGAACAGCCATCCGTCCTCGGTCATCTTGCCGAGGTCGCCGGTATGCAACCATCCGTCGCGGATGGCGTGGGCGGATTCTTCCGGTAGTTGCCAGTAGCCCGGGACCACCATCGGTCCGGCAACGACGATCTCACCGGCCTCACCCGGGTCGACGTCCCGCCCGTCGACCGGGTCGACGATGCGGATCTGCGCGCCGGGAACGGGGACTCCGACGGACAAGGCACCGCTTTCCGGATCCGTCGGAGGATCGATGTCGGGCGGCCCGAGGTGCGTCGGAGACGTCGTCTCGGTCATACCGTAGGCACCGCGCAGGGTCCATCCCGAGGCGGCGCGGATCCGATCGACGAGCGCCTGACTGACGGGCGCTCCCCCGGAAGGCGTCTTGGTCAGCGAGGAGACGTCGACCTCGCGAAGGCAGGGATGGTTGGTCAACGCAATGAATGCGGTGCTCGCGCCGATCATGAAGGTTCCTCGCCGGCGTTCCACGGCCCGCAGTGTTGCTTCGGCGTCGAATCGGTGCAGTAGCACGAGCGGGGCGCCGCTGACGATGTGCACACCGAAACCGGCAACGAGCCCGGTGATGTGGAATACCGGTGCGAGGCCGATGATGACGTCGCGTTCGGGCCGCAGATCCCACCACCGCGTGTACACCGTGGAACTGTGCACCATCGCGCTGTGCAGGTTCATCGCACCCTTGGAACGCCCTGTTGTTCCGGAAGTGTAAGTGAGCGAAGCGATATCACTCGAGCTGCACTCTGTGGGCGTCGGGCGGCGATCGCGATACTCGGCCATCGACGATCGCCAGTCCGATGTGTCGGCGAAGACCTTGCGCGGCGGCACGTGCGGTTCGATCGCGGCCGGCATGGTCGCGTTCGGAGTCATGTCGAGGGGGTGGGTGGTCACTACGGTGTGCAGTGGCGTGCGAGGTCGGATGTCGGCGACCACCGATTCGTAGAGCTCGTCCAGGCAGATCAAGGCCACCGCGCCGGAGTCCGTGAGGATGTGGAGGAGTTCTCCGGCGCGCAGCATCGGATTGACCGCGACAGGGACCGCGCGCAACTTCCACGCGGCCAGGAGCGCGACCAGCCATTGCGGATCGTTCTGCAGGTAGATCGCGACTCGGTCGCCCGCTGTCACTCCTTTGTCGTGCAGAGCAGCAGCCAGCGCGTCGGCTGCACCGTCGATATCCGCGAACGACAACGTGGCGTCGAAGTAGTGCACCGCGGGGTCGTGGGGGCGTCCGGCCGCGTGCTCGTTCCATGCATCGAGCATCGTCGGGAACGATCCGGTCAGGTCGGGAGACACGGACGCCGGGTAGTGCTTCGTCCATGGGGATATGGCTGCATCCATTCGGTTCACCATTCTTCACCTCGACTGTGTACGAGTACGTCACCCGCTGCGTGGTTCTCCGGCGTGCCGGCGTAGCGAAGCGGAGACCCGATTTCTCCGCTCCCTGCATGCTTACAACCGAACGATCGTTTGTCAATATCAACTTTACTGCAGATATCGCCGGTTTGAACAGGTAAAACGTTCGAAGTTGATGATTGAGGTTGACAATCGATCGTTAGGCGGACAACGATCACCGGCAATGACCTGGATCACACTTCAATCTGGAGGGTCCGACACATGACCGCACAAGACGTGGGAGCTCGCTCCTCGCGGACCACGACGGATCAGGATCGACGGAAGTCGCGCAGAGCTGCCCTCGCCGGCGGTGTCGGCACGCTGATCGAGTACTACGATTTCAGTCTCTACGGCTACATGGCAGTCGTCATCGCTCCCATGTTCTTCCCGAGCGACGATCCGGTGACGTCGCTGCTGTCGGCATTGGCGGTGTTCGGAACGGCGTACCTGGTTCGGCCGTTGGGCGGAATCGTGTTCGGCCATATCGGTGATCGCTTCGGCCGCAAGAAGGCGTTGATGGCCACGCTGGTCTGCATGGGTGTCGGCAGCACGGCAATGGGTCTGCTTCCGACCCCTGCGCAGATCGGGATCTGGGCAACCGTCCTTCTCGTCCTCGTCCGGGTGATCCAAGGTTTCTCGGCCGGTGGTGAGGTGGGAGGGTCCGCAACCTTCATCTCGGAATCGACACCGCGCCATCTCAAAGCCACTTACGGATCGTTCACGCCACTCGGTTCCACGGGTGGTTTCGCACTCGCTGCGGCCGTGGCAGGAATCGTGTCGGCCCTCACCACGGACGTGCAGATGGAATCGTGGGGATGGCGCATCCCGTTCCTTCTCGCCCTGCCTCTCACATTGTTCTGCCTGTGGGTCCGGACCCGCGTCTCGGAGACCCACGACGTCTCGGAAAGCGCCGAGGCAGCCCACAGTCCGGTCGGATCGGTTTTCCGGAAACAACCGCGAGCACTTCTCCAGGCCACTGCGATCAGCGCTGCGGTCAACGGAACCGCATACATCGGCTTGACCTACATGGCAATCCACCTTTCCAAGCAACTCGGATACGACACGGCACCCGTCTACTGGGTGACCACGCTGGCCATCGGCATCGCAGCGCTGAGCATGCCGCTCGGGGGTCTGCTCGGCGATCGCATCGGACTGAACCGGCTGATGACTCTGGGATTCGTCGGTTTCGTGGTGCTCACCTATCCGATGATGGGCATCATGCAGCACAGCTTGTTCATCGCGGCGGTCGCGTTCATCGTGATCATGATGAATTCTGTTGCCACACAGGTGGGTGCCTACACGCTGCTCCCTCAGCTCTTCGACAAGCGCTCCCGGTACACCGGTGTCGCCATGGGATGGAATCTCGGAGTCATCATCGCCGGCGGCACCGCACCGTTCTTCGCCGTCTGGCTCGTCGAACGGACCGGGAACATCTTGGCCCCGTCGTTCTTCGTCATCACCCTGGCCTTGGTCGGCCTGCTCACAGTGCTGACGATCCGCGCGAACCACACCACCGAAACCGAGGACGAGCCCGGCGTCACCGGGTAGGCGGCGATGATGGAACCGCGGGCATGGCACGACGAACTCTCGAGAAAGCAGGCACTGGGGATTCTGGCGGTGCTGGAGCAATGCGAAGAGGCCCGGGGTGGAAAGGCTTTCAAGGAAGCCATGGTGTGTGCGATATCCACCCACTTCGGTGTACGGGATGTCACGTTCTTCCACGGGAGAACATACGCGGAGATCTTCGATGATCCGGCTCCCGTACTGACCGGCGCGGCAGCACCGCTGCTCACCGCTTACCGAGATCGATGGCAGGACAAGGACGTCTTCGCGTTGCCTCGGTCTCGCCGAGTGCTGTCCTCCTGTGGATTTGCGACCCTGGACGAATTGCCGAAACTGCCTTCGCCGCAACACTCCTATGTCGTCGACTATCTGCGCCCGAACGATATCGGAACCGCCTCCGCCATCCACCTGCCGCTCGCCGATGGCCAAGCACTGGTCGGAATGTTCGACAAGGTGCGTTCATGGGACAGGTCCGATCTGATCGCGATGCGTGTGCTTGCACGCCACTTGCGCTCGCGGACAGCGACGATCGCGATAACCGAGGAATCGGTGGATCCGTTGGGGAACCTCACTCGGCGTCAGCTCGACGTCGCAGAGTTGGTCGGTCACGGGTTGAGCAACGCCGAGATCGCCGAGAGATTGTCCCTGTCGGAGCTGTCGATCAAGAAGTACATCAGCCGGATCTTCGACGTGACGGGCCACCGCAATCGGTCGGAACTGGCAATCGCGGTGCTGCGCCGCGACCGAAAGTCACATGCGCAGCACCGCGATCATGAAGCCGACGCGGGTGTGTAGGCGATGACGCTCAATCCGTTCGGGGACCTCAGCGGCACTCGAACCTCGTGACCACCGCGGGAAACGTCGCCGACGTCCCACCCGAGTGATCGGGCTCGTTCGACGGTGGCCGTGAGGTCGGCGGTGCGGGCGAGCAGAGACCACGCCGGCCCCTCGGACTCGTCGGAGATGCTGAGGACATCCCATGTGGCCCAACCGGTTGCATCGGAGAACTTGGGACGGCCCAGGACCGTGGACAGGTCGTTCGCGGTCGCAGCCCACCGATCGGTCGAGTGCATCACCGTCACGCGCTCGAACAGGGTGCCGAAGCTCTCCGATTCCGGCAGATCGCGTTGTGCGTCGATGTCCGCCGTCGTCATCCGCGGCCGAGCTCTGCTTCGTACTTCTTGGTCATGTGCTCGACGGCCTTGACGTGTTCGGCGGCTTGCCCCTCACGAACCGCCTGCGCGCGCTCGGCGGCGTCGATCATCGGCTGCGCTTGGCCTTGGAAGTACGGCATGACATCCTGCGCGAACAATTCGTAGGAGCGACGTGTGGCCTGCGGGTCGGCCCAGTCGTGTCCCTGGAGGAGCAGGGTACCGAATCCTCCGGACTGGTCGATCAGACGCTGCACCTGTCCGCGCGCTTCCTCTGCGGTGCCGATGACGCCGATGCCCGAGGTGTTGATGAAGTCGATCATCTCGTGCTTGTTCGTGCCCCGGACGTCCATCTGAGGGAAGGCGGCTACGTGCTGGAGATAGTTGAACCAGTACTCGATTCCGTGCTCGACGTCCTTGTACGCCTGTTCCTTGGTCTCGGCGATATGGAACGGGCCGACCAGGCGCCACGTGGACCGGTCCACTTCGTCGCTGCGGCCGGCCTGGGCGGCGAATTCCTCGAGCAGGCCCCAATGATGTTGCAGAGCACTGAAACCGTCGGCGGTCAACGTTGCCGCGATGGAGAGCAGACCGATTCCGTACTTGCCGGCCAGACGCGCACCGGTCGGAGAGGCGATCGCAGCCACTACGACGTCGAAGAGCGGGTCCGAATACGGTGCCATCTGGATCTTGGCGTCGAACAGTTCGTGCGTACGCGTCTTGGCGGAAACGGTCTCGCCTCGGAGCAACCGCATGATGATGTCGGTGTTCTCCGCAAGCAATTCGCGGGTGTCGATCTGCGACAGACCGAGCATCGCTGCATCTGTGGGCAGAGAACCGGGGCCCAGTCCGAACAACACTCGGCCTCGGGTGAGGTGATCGAGCATGACCATTCGTTCGGCCGCCCACAACGGGTTGTGATACGAGACCGACGTGACGCCCGTGCCGAGCTTGATCCGGCTCGTGCGTTCCCCTGCGGCGGCAATCATGATCTCGGGCGACGCGTAGATCTCGGCGCCGGCCGAGTGGTGCTCGCCGAACCACGCCTCGTCGTACCCTAGCTGCTCGAGATACTGCACCAGTTCCAGATCACGCTGCAGGAGCAACGTGGGATTCTGTCCTGGCTCGTGGATCGGGGCGAGGAAGGTTCCGAACTTCAACCGGCTCATGCGGCACTCCCTTTGTCGGTGGCGTGAGTGATAGAAGGCAAAGCTATGACTCGGGCCACACGCGGGGTAGTCCGCAAAAGTAGACATTCGACGAACGAACTAGGGGAGGGGGTGCACGGGCTCCCTCTGCACCATCGCCAACGCGAGATCTGCGTATCGATGCGCCAACTCGTCGGGTGTCAGCGGTCCGTCGGCCCGCCACCACGTGCACACCGACTGGCCCATGTTCACGATCGCGCGAACCGCGTCTCTCGGGTACCGCACGGCAAAAGCGCCCTCTTCGACGCCTCGGTCGATCACGTCACGGAACAGCCCTTCCTGTTCGTCCCGTAAGGCGACGATGAGCCGGCGCCCCGCCTCGTCGAGACTTCGCATCTCGGTTGCCCCCACCAGAGCGTCGAGCTGGCGGGTGGTGTGGAACATGACCCAGGCGCGTACCAGGGTCTGCAGTTGGGCTTCGGGGGTGCCGCCCGCCCGCAGCAACGCACCGCGGGTCATGGAAATCGCGTCGTGCAATGCACGGACCATGATGTCCTGCAGGATCTCCTGCTTGGACGCGAAGTGGTGATAGATCGAAGCCACGGTGATGTCCGCCCCTCGGGCGATGTCGCGCATGGACGTTCCGTGGTACCCCCGCTCGTTCATGTGGCGCAGCGCGGAGTCGAGGATCGCCTGCCGACCGTTACCCGCACTCACCGAATCCGACTTTGCTGCGCACATGCTGGATCCGCCCTTCCTGCTGAAACCGGTGTCAGCGTAGTCGCCCCCGCGGAGACCACCGGACGGAGTCCGTCTTCCGGAGTTGCCTGTCCGGAGGGGCGGGGGCGACTACTCATGCCGACGCTGAAGCGAAGTGCTCCTGCAGGGTTCGTTTCACCAACTTGCCGGTTGGGGTCCGCGGCAGATCGTCGGTGAAGACGATCCGACGGGGAATCTTGTACTTGGCGATACGTTGCTGCAGGTAGGCGCTGAGTTCGTCGGCGAGGGTCTCGTCGCCGACGACGCCGGTGCCGGGTTGCACCACCGCGGTGACGACCTCGCCCATCTCGGCGTCCGGCACTCCGATCACTCCCGCGTCGAGCACCTTCGGGTGTTCGACGAGAACATTCTCGATTTCTTGTGGATAGATGTTGACTCCACCCGAGATGATGAGAAACGAGCCTCGGTCGGTCAGGAACAGGTAACCGTCCTCGTCGAGATAACCGACATCTCCCGTAGTCGTCCAGGTGGGGTGATCCGGGTGCTGGGCGTCGCGCGTCTTCTCCGGGGCGTTGTGGTACTCGAACGGCAGCGTCTCGCGCTCGAAATAGATGGTGCCGATCTCTCCGGTCGGCAGTTCCGTCCCGTTCTCCCCGCAGATGTGAACGGCACCGAGAACAGGCCGTCCCACCGTTCCGGGCTTGCGCAGCCATTGTTCGGTATCGACGATCGTCAATCCGTTGAGTTCCGTGGAGGAGTAGTACTCCGAGAGTATCGGGCCCCACCATGCGATCATCTGCCGTTTGACCTCGACCGGGCAGGGCGCTGCAGCGTGCACCGCAACCCGCAGACTCGACACGTCGTAGCGGCCTCGCACCTGCTCGGGAAGCTTGAGCATGCGTACGAACATGGTGGGCACCCACTGGCTGTAGGTGACCTGATACCGCTCGATGTACTCGAGTGCCTTCTCGGCGTCGAAGCGATCCATCACGACAACCGTGCCGCCGAGGGCCTGAACCGCCGCGCACGTGCGCAGCGGTGCGGCGTGGTACAGCGGAGCGGGCGACAGATAGACGGTGTCGGAGTCGACGTTCCACACCTCGGCGTTCATCGCCGTCATCGTGTCACCGGGTTCGTGGACCTGTCGCTCGGGCAGTGCAGGTTTGATGCCCTTCGGTCGACCGGTGGTGCCGGACGAGTACAGCATGTCGGTCCCGCGCGGTTGGTCGTCGAGAGGTGCATCGGATTCGCCGGCCGCCGCTACGTCCAGGTCGGAGAATCCGGCAACTGCGCCTCCGAAGGAGAGTCGGTGCGTCGTGGTCGGGATCAACGGCACCAAGGCGTCGGCGATCTCCGCCAATGCCGCGTCGACGACGACGGCCCTCGCGCCACAGTCGGTGACGATGTATGCCGCTTCGGCAGGGGTGAGATGCCAATTCACCATGGTGATGTACAAACCTGACCGCATGGCAGCCCAATAGATATCGAACACGCGCAGGTTGTTGGTGGACAATACCGCCAGATGGTCTCCGCGCCGCAGTCCCAGCGTCTGCAGGTGGCGGGCGACGCGAATCGAATTGGAATCGAGTTCGGCGAAGGAGACCGTGTCGCCTGTTCCGGCCATGATCGCGGCCGGCTTGTTCGGTGTGGTGTCCAGATATGCACCGGGATACATGACTACTCCAAGGGGTCGGGAGGGTCAGCGGCGTCGGCGAGCGAGGGCCACCAGACAGATGAGGGCGAACACTGCGAGCGCTACGTTCATCATGCCGACCCGCCAGAAGTTCGCCACGTCGCCGTTGATCAGTGCAACCATCGCCATGGGTGCCATGCCACCGAGGATCGCTGCGGCCTGGTAACCGAGTGACGCTCCGGAATAGCGGATTTCGGGCGGGAAGAGTTCGGAGAACAACGCGGCCTGCGGACCGGTCTGGAATGACATGACCACGCACGAGACGATCAAGGCGACGGCCAGCGGCCAGATGTTCTCCGGCGTGGAGGACCCGATGAGAAGCCACATCGGTACCGCCCACAGTCCCATACCGACGATGCCGATTCCGTAGATGAGCTTGCGGCCGTACAGATCCGACAGGTACGCGGTCAGGGGAACCATCGGCACGAGCACGCCGGCGGCGATCAGGATGATCGTCAGGACATCGGAGCGCGCGATGCCGAGGTCGGTGGTCGCCACCTGCACCGAGCCGGTGATGGTGATGTAGAACATGACGATACCGACGAGATAGGTGCCTCCGGCCATGAGGACCGTGCCGCTGTTGTGGCGTAGGACCTCGAGGATGGGGGAGCGGCGCTGCGCCGGCGCTTGCGCGAGTTTGGCTTCTACTTGCTGGAACTCGGGGGTTTCCTCGAGGTAGCGATGGATCACGAATGCGACGACGAGCATGAAGAGGCTGATCCAGAACGGCACCCGCCATCCCCACGAGGTGAATGCTTCGGGAGAGACCGCCCAGGCCATCACGAGGAAGACGGCATTTCCCACGACCACGCCGATCGGGATGCCGAGCTGGGCGAAGCTGCCGTAGAAGCCGCGTCGGTTTGCGGGAGCGTATTCGGTGGCCAGTAGAACTGCGCCACCCCACTGGGCTCCGACCGCCAGGCCCTGGCAGATACGCAGGAGTACGAGCATCGCTGGTGCGAGCCAAGCGATCGAGGTGTTCGGCACGAATCCGATCAGTGTCGTCGCGACACCCATGATCAGAATGGCGGCTACCAGAACGGGCTTGCGACCGTATTTGTCACCGAAGTGGCCCGAGACGATTCCACCGATCGGACGAGCGATGAATCCGACAGCGACCGTCGCGAACGAGTTGAGTGCTGCGACCACTTCACTGTCGGTGGCGAAGAACGTGGTGTTGAACACCAATGCCGCGGCAGTGGCGTAGATGAAGAAGTCGTACCACTCGAGGGAGGTCGACACCGCGGCAGCGAAAGCGGCCTTGCGGGCGGGTCGGCGTGACTGGAGACGCGCAGCGTGCACGGACTCGTCGAGAGGCGCGTCCTTCGCTCGGGAACCCGAATGGGTAGCCATGAGGCCCTTCCTGTCGAAGATTATTGCCAAGCGATCGTTCGGTCGGCGTCCGAGACGATATGTGACCCACAGCACCGCGTCAACTTCGTGCTCGTTCGCTCCGAGTCGCCGCGTCGTCGACGACTCTTCTTTTGCTACTGGGAAATAGGCTGCACGATGTCGATATCCTTCCGAAATCGACGAAAAGCGCCGAACCGAACGGTGACGGAAGGCGAACATTCGTTCGTCTGAGGATGGGTTTTCCCCCAGGGTCTGCAGCGCCGCCGAGGCGGCCGTCACCGTCCCGCCGGACTCACTGCGTATCGAGTTCGAGGGCAGGATCAAGGTGACGACGTTCGAGCCGACGGGAAATCACCGGTACGAATTCGGCGAGCTCATCAGCCCGAGGACCTCGCGAACGCCGTGGTCCGCGTCATCGACCGACCGTGGGGTATCGGTCTGTCCGACGTCACCGTGCGCGCGAGCGGTGAGGACTACTCGTACTGAACCGGGTGCATGTCCTCGGCCCTCCGTGGCTCCGGAAGGTCGCTCCCCGCGTTTGAACGCGGTCGTGTGGGGGATTCTCCATAGGTCCTGTCCCCTCGACGCCGGGAGCACCTGTGCCTGCAACGACCGCGACCGTTTCGCCCACCGACGCCGTTCGGCTCCTGGGACAGGTGGCCGTGCCGTTCGTCGCGGTGGGACCGATCGCTCGGCGACGTTGGGCCATGAAGTTGCTCGAGAAGAACCAATCGGACGCTCGCGTGGTCCGCTTGGTCGCGGATCTGCGTAAGCGGCACGGTGACGGGCCGCTCGTCGTGCCGATCCCCGGACGCACGCTCGCGCTCGTCCTGACGTCGGACGATGTGGATCGGATCCTGCGCACCGACACGGCGTCGTTCACCGCGGCCAACAAGGAGAAGATGGCTGCGCTCAGCCCGTTCCAGCCCAACGGTGTGCTCATCTCCCGAGGTGACATCCGCGCCCAGCGGCGTGCCTTCAACGAGTCGGTGCTCGAACCGGAACACGCCCTGCACCGCCTCGCGAGCGAGTGGGTCCCCGTGATCGAGCAGGAAGCGCAGGGGCTGCTCGATCAGGCGAGGTCGCGCGGTGAACTCGACGCCCCGGATTTCGTGCGGGCCTGGTGGCGGCTGGTCCGGCGACTCGCGTTCGGCGACGCCGCTCGTGACGACGAGGGCATCACCGACCAGCTGTGGACGCTGCGCTCGAACGGGAACTGGTCGTTCGCGCATCCCCTTCGGCACCGCCTGCGCGATCGATTCACCCAGAACCTGCACCGCCACGTCACTGCGGCTCCCTCCGAAAGCCTGGCAGGGGTGGTCCGAGATCTCGCAGCACCGGCGTCCGTGGACCCGATCGGGCAGATGCCGCACTGGCTGTTCGCGTTCGATGCCGCGGGCATGGTCGGCGCCCGCACCCTCGCCGTACTGTCCACCCACTCCGAGCAGCGCCTGCGCGTCGAGTCCGAACTGACGGGAACCGAAGCCGGGACACCGCAGGTCTACGAGTACCTGCGGGCCTGCGTGCTGGATACGACCCGGCTGTGGCCGACCACTCCCGTGATCCTCCGGGACTCCGTGGAGGAGACCACGTGGAGCGACGGCGCAGGAGGTACCACGACCATCCCTTCGGGGACGGGTTTCGTGATCCTCTCCTCGGCCTTCCATCGCGCCGACGACCTACCGTTCGCCGACACCTTCGAACCCGAGATCTGGCTGGACGGTCGAGCCGAACGCTATCCGGCGCTCGTGCCGTTCAGTGCCGGCCCGACGGTGTGCCCCGGACGCAGCATCGTCCTCTTCACGGCGAGCACCTTCCTCGCCTGTCTGCTCCGCTCCGCGGACTTCACCGTGGTGTCGGACGTGAAGCCCGATCCGGCGCGTCCGTTGCCCGCTACATTCGACAATTTCGGCTTGCGTTTCGCGGTGCGATAACCACCTCGCATACCCCATATCGGGGTGACCTACGGGCAGCCTGTGACATGACGTCGCTCACTGTTTGCCGCGGTTCCACCCCGAACAGGTGAGAGCGATGTTGTCCCTGTGACTCGAGTGGGGCGAAACGGGCAGTTTTTGTCCGGTACCGGTCGGTTTTCTGTCAACTCGACACGCTGGCATCGTCAAACATCGAAGTACTCTGTGATGGAATCGTGACCCTATCGTTACCGAGGGCCTGTCCCAGAGGAACTGTTGTGAGCCGAAATCCTGAATCCACTCCCATCCGAGCAACCACCGACATCCGTCGCCGTGCAGCACGTACCGGCAGGTGGATGGCCGTCGCGGTCCTTGCGAGCGCAGTGACGGTCGGTGGCACGACGGTCGCGAACGCCGCGGGCGACCAGATCCGCGCCGAGTCCGGTGCGGCATGGACCGGTGCCGGCGAGAACCTGTCCACGGCACCCCAGGTGCTGAAGGTTGCCGATGTCGATGCGTCGCACTACACCGAAAAGCTGAACCGCGCCGCCGAGCGGGAAGCGCAGCGCGTCGCCGAGGCGATCGCTGCCCAGGAAGCGGCACAGCGGGCCGACGCCGAGCGGATCGCCCGCGAAGCCGCCGAACAGGCAGCTCGCGAAGAAGCCGCTCGTCGTCCTGCCCTCGCATTCCCGGCCGCCGGCACTCTCACCTCGGGCTACGGCCCGCGCTGGGGCACCAACCACAACGGCATCGACGTCGCCAACGCGATCGGCACCCCCATCGTCTCGGTCACCGACGGTGTCGTGATCGAGTCCGGTCCGGCCTCGGGCTTCGGCCTGTGGGTGCGCATCGCCCAGGACGACGGCACGACCGGCGTGTACGGCCACATCGACCAGTCCCTCGTGTCGGTCGGCCAGCACGTCCGCGCCGGCCAGCAGATCGCCACGATGGGCAACCGCGGCCAGTCCACCGGCCCGCACCTGCACTACGAGGTGTGGCAGCCGGGTGGCGCCAAGATCGATCCGATCCCGTGGTTCCACGCGCGCGGCGTTCCCGTGCCCAGCTCTCACCTGGGCTGATCCGGTGCACGACGGCCTGTGAACGAAGCCTGAAACGAGCACTGCCCCGACGTATTCCGCGTCGGGGCAGTGTCGTTCGTGGAGCTACCAGATGCGCACGCGCTCCGAGGGGTCGAGATACAGTCCGTCGCCTTCGTGGACGTCGAACGCGTCGTAGAACGCGTCGATGTTGCGGATCACGCCGTTGCAGCGGAACTCCGGCGGCGAATGCGGATCGACCGCGAGCCGACGTGACGCCTCCTCGTCGCGAACCTTCGTGCGCCACACCTGAGCCCACCCGAAGAACACGCGCTGCAATCCGGTCAGGCCGTCGATGACCGGCGCAGGCCTACCGCCGAGCGCGATCTCGTAGGCCTTCAACGCGATCGACAGACCACCCAGATCTCCGATGTTCTCGCCGATCGTGAAACTGCCGTTGACGCGCTGTCCGGGAAGGGCTTTCGGCTCGAACCCGTCGTACTGCGCGATGAGTGCCGCGGTGCGCTTGCCGAATTCCTCGCGGTCCGAATCGGTCCACCAGTTCTCCAGGTTGCCGTCGCCGTCGTACTTCGCACCCTGATCGTCGAAGCCGTGACCGATCTCGTGTCCGATGACCGCGCCGATGCCGCCGTAATTCGCGGCGTCGTCGGCATGCAGGTCGAAGAACGGAGGCTGGAGAATCGTTGCGGGGAAGACGATCTCGTTCATCCCCGGGTTGTAGTAGGCGTTGACGGTCTGGGGCGTCATGAACCACTCGCCGCGATCCACCGGACCACCGAGCTTGCCGAGATCGCGGTCGTACTCGGCGGCGTACCCGCTGCGGTAGTTGCCCACCACGTCGTCGGGTGCGATCGTGACGGCGGAGTAGTCGCGCCAGGTGTCGGGATAACCCACCTTGGGTGTGAACTTCTCGAGCTTGCGCAGGGCGGCCTCACGCGTGGCCGGACTCATCCATTCGAGGTCGGTGATGGACTGCCGGTACGCCTCGGTGAGATTGTCGACGAGCACCTGCATCCGCGTCTTCGCCTCGGCGGGGAAGTGCCGTTCGACGTAGAGCTTGCCGACCGCCTCACCGAGCAGGTCCTGCACGAGCGACACACCGCGCTTCCAGCGGTCGCGGATCTCCTGCGTACCGGTGAGCGTGCGGCCGTAGAAGGCGAAGTTCTCCCCGACGAAGGCATCGGACAGATACGGGGCCCGCGCGCGCAGAACCCGCCACACGGCCCACGCCTTCCAGTCGTCGAGGTCCTCGTCGGCCCACAGCGCGGCGAACGTCTCGAGGAAGCTCGGCTGGCGCACCACGATCTCGGCCCACTGTTCGGTGGTCGCGCCGGTCGCGGTGATCCACCCCGCCCAGTCGAACTGCGGGAGTTCGGTGAGCAGCGAGTCGAGGGTGAGCAGGTTGTAGCTCAGGTCGGCGTCGCGACGCTTGACCACGTCCCAGTGGCCTGCGGCCAGCTTCGTCTCGAGCGCGACCACCTTCGCCGCGTCGTAGGGGAGGTCGGCGAGCGCGAACATCCGGCCGATGTGTGCGGTGTACTGCTCACGGATCTCGGCGTAGCGGTCCTCGCGGTAGTACGACTCGTCGGGCAGGCCGAGCCCGCCCTGCGAGACGTGCACGAGATACCGCTCGGAATTCTTCGAATCGGTGTCGACGTAGTGCGCGAGCGCGCCCGTCACGCCGGCGCGCTGCAGGCGTCCGAGCACCGCCGCGAACGCAGCACGGTCGGCAGCGTCGGATACGGCTCGGAGTTCGGCACGGATCGGGTCGAGACCGGCGGCCTCGATCGCCGCGGTGTCCATGAACGAGGTGTACAGGTCGCCGATCTTCTGGGCGTCGGTGCCCGGTTCGGCGCCGGACGCCGCGGCCTCCTCGATGATGGTCCGGACGTCGACCTCGGCCTTGTCGGCGAGGGTGCGGAACGCGCCGTCGAGTGCGCGATCGGCAGGAATCTCGTGTTCGGCCAGCCACCGGCCGTTGACGTGTTCGAACAGGTCGTCCTGAGGGCGGACCCGCTCGTCGACGTGTCCGAGGTCGATGCCGGAGCGGATCTCCGAGTTCTGCGCGAGGGTCATGCCTCACATCCTTACACTCGATTCGCCCGGCGTGCAGACACCGACGTGCAGATATCTGTGGAAGTGGGAGAACACGCACGCGGCCGGACGCAGGCTCCTAGCATCGGGCACATGACCGAAGGTTCCACGGCGGAGCCGCCCGCGGCGACCCCGTCGACACAGATGTTGGTGGATCCCCGCTTCATGCCCGTCGCGGATCTGTTCTTCCGCATGTTCTACAAGCCGAGCCAGGGTGGTGGCGCTCTCGCGTGCTACCTACACGGCGAACCCGTGCTCGACATCTGGGCGGGCTGGGCTGCGCGCGACAAGCGGTGGACGCGCGACACCGTCGTGCTGTCGTTCTCCACCGGCAAGGGGGTGGCCAGCACGGTGGTGCACCGCCTCGCCGAACGCGGGTTGCTCGACTACGACGCCGCCGTGGCCGAGTACTGGCCGGAGTTCGCCGCGGCCGGCAAGGAGACGATCACGCTGCGGCAACTCATGTCGCACCGTGCCGGACTGCACAGGGCGCGTGGTCTCGTGCCCGGCCGCGAGGGCCTGCTCGACTCCGAGTCGGTGGCCGCCGCGCTGGCCGCCGCACCGCCCGATCCCCGCCGATTCCACGGGCCGGGCTATCACGCCGTCACCTACGGAAACCTCGTCGCCGAGGTCGCGTCGCGCGTGTCGGGGGTGCCCTTCCAGGAACTGGTGCGCACCGAGATCGCCGAGCCGCTCGGCATGGACGAGTTCTGGTACTACGTGCCCGAGGACCAGCGACACCGCATCGCCCGGGTGTTCCCGAAGGTCAACTTCCTGCCGGCGCCGTGGACGACATCAGCGGCAGTGCTGTCGCACGCACCGGGAGTCCGAGGGTTGGCCGAGGCGGGCATGGCAGAGGGGTTCGACGAGCTGATGCGCAGTCCGTCGGCGCACGACGCCGTCATGCCGGGATGGAACGGTGTGTTCACCGCCCGGGCTCTCGCTCGCATGTACGCGGCGATCGCGAACGAGGGAGCAATCGACGGTGTCCGCCTGCTGAAAGAGGACACCGTCCAGCAGTTGCTCGAAGTGCAGACGCGGCGGCGAGACTACGTGCTCGGCATCCGGCCCAACTGGCGGCTGGGTTACCACCCCGGATGGGTCGCGCTGCGCGAGCAGCCGCTGCGCTCGGTCGGCCACTTCGGATTCGGCGGCTCGGGAGCGTTCGCCGACCCGGACACCGGGCTGTCGGTCGCTTTCGTCACCAACCGCATGGGCAACACCTTCACCACGATCTCCGACGGCCGGTTCCCGAGGCTCGGCGCGGCGGCCGTCACCGCCGCGCGCCGAGCAGCGTGATCAGAGGTCCACACCTACGTTGACCCGCTATGCGCGGGCGAGCAGCTGGATGTTGGCGTGTGCGCGCACGTAGACGGTGCCGTCGGCGCCGCACAGCGTCGTCTCGAAGGACGCGAGTCGCCGTCCGGCCCGCACCGCTTCGGACCGCAGTTCGATGACGGGACCGGGGGCAGCGGGCGAGCGGAGGTAGTCGAGTCCGATCTCCAGCACGCGATAGTCCTGACCGATACCCGTCAGGGTCTGCGCCGCCAGGCCGGTGACGGCTTCCGCCATCGACACGAGCACACCGCCCTGCACCGAACCGATCACGTTGGCCATCCACTCGAGCGGCGACACTCGGGCCTGCACGACGCCGCGCTCGGCAGCCGTCACCTCGAGTCCGAGCAGTCCGGCGAGGGGACCGCGCGGAAGGGAACCGGTGGAGATGCCCGTGACGATGTCGACGCCGGGCAGCTCGGCCAGAACGGCCGCGTCGGACCACGCTTCCGGCTCGCCGCGTTCCGGCACGGTCTCCGCCGCGTCCGGCCCGAGTTCCATCGGTGTGCGCCCGACGACGACGGATCGCCCGACCAGATGCGCGACGAGAGCACCCTGCTCGTCGCGCACGTCGGTGCGCGACACCGCGGTCGAGTCGTCGTAGTACAGGCTGCTGCCGCGGCCGACGAGAGTGCCCGAAGAGGGGAAGGGGTGCGCGAGCGTCGCCGTCAGGTGCGACAACACGGTTTGCGGCCGGTCGCCGGTCTCGGCGAACCGGGCGAGGCCGGCGGGTGCGCCCGCAGCGAAGTCGGTGAAGACGCCGACGGAGGCGAGGGTCGTCTGCCCGCGGTGGTCGAACAGGTGCGGCCCGACAGGTTGGGTGACCGAGACCGACGCGTCGTCGGCGACCTCGATGTCGACGCCCATGAAACGACCCGGACGGTCGACGGAGAAGTGTGCGGTCTCGATAGCCATCCCTTGCTTCTATCAGGGACGGCGCAGCGGAGCGCGGGCGGGGAGTGGTTCGCCCGGGCGCAGGGGCGGTGGGCTCAGCTCTGCGGCGTCTCCGGACCGCGACGACCCTCCAGTTCCCGGATCCGCTTCGACGCCTCCTCGAGCCGCTTCTTCCGTTCCGCGGCCTCCGATTTCTTCAGCTCCTCGTAGACCTTCTCGTCGTCGTCGCTGTACTTCAGGATCAGACGCGGAACGCTGAGCGTGACGATCAGCGACGGCCACACGATCCACGCGTAGCTCCAGTCGAGGGCGATCTGCAGGACGAGGAAGGTCACCAGGGTGATGCCGATGATGATCCAGTCCAGTGTCTCGACCATGCTCCCGCGTTCGCGGAGCGACGCCAGTTCGTCCTCCGCCGACTGCGGCGCTGCAGGAGATGCGGCGGGGTGAACCGCCGGGGCCGAGACGTCGGGGATCATCCGGATGTGGCCGTCGATCTGCTCGAGGGGCACCCCGCCGGGCAACCCTCGGAAGGAGGGGGACAACGCCGAAAACGTTCGCGCCGAAGATATCTCCCCGGACCGTTCGTAGAACTCGGCACTGTCGAGGCGGCCCGCGGCGTAGTGCTCGCCGAGCGTGTTCAACGCGTGCATGCGTTCGGCGTCGCTGAGCAGCAGGTCGTCGTGATCGAAATTGCCGGTCATTGCTTTCCCGCGCTTTCGGAGTCGGTTGTCGAGTCCTCGTGCATCCCTGATCCTAGGGCCGGCGACCGGACATGTCCCGGGCGAGGATGGCCGCCTGGATCCGCGATTGCACACCCAGTTTGTGGAGCACCCGGGCGACGTGGGTCTTCGCCGTGTTCTCGCCGATGACGAGACGGGTTGCGATCTGGCGATTGGACAGGCCCTCCCCGAGGCATGCGAAGCCCTCCTGCTCACGAGCGGTGAGGGCATCGACATCCGGTCCGTCCGGAAGGTCTTCCTGCCGAGGAGAGTTGGAGACGAATGCGTCGATCACCGTTCGGGTGATCTGCGGAGAGAGTGCGGACTCGCCCGCGTGCACCGCCCGGATCGCGTCGAGCATGGCGTCCGCCGACGCGGTCTCGAGGAGATATCCGGCTGCTCCGGCACGCAGGCTCTCGAAGACGTACTCGTCGATCTCGAAGCTTGTCAGCACCAGCACCCGGGCTCTCGTCTCCCGAGTGATGGTGCGGGTCGCAGCGATCCCGTCGACATGCGGCATACGGATGTCCATGAGGACGACATCCGGGTCGAGCGCACGGGCCCGGGACACTGCGACGGCCCCGTCGGCGGCTTCACCTGCCTTCCGCAAGGAATGTGCGGACTTCGGGCGGTGGCTGATCGCGGCCGGAATCAGCGGGGCACCGTTCTCGGGCTCGGATCGACGGTCGCGAACACCGACCAGGCCTCGGCACTGTACGGAATCTTCCCCACCCTGGGCGTGATCACGGTGATCTGGCTGATCACGGGACCGGTATGGGTGCTCGGGAAGCAGTGACGAAGACGTCGTACCAGGAGATTTCGGGGTGGGTGATGAGTTCTCGCCGAGTATTCGGTCTGTATCCGTGACATCCACACCGCGTCCCGCACGGGGACGATCGAACACAGGAGAAACCATGTCGCGCATGCTGTTCGTCAACCTCGCCGTCGAGAACGTCGCCGCCTCCCGCGAATTCTTCGACAAACTCGGATTCATCTTCAACGACATGTTCTGCGACGAGAACACCGCGTGCCTGGAGATCAACGAGCAGACCTACGTGATGTTGCTCGAGAAGCCACGTTTCCGCGACTTCATCAACGACGACATCTGCGACACCACGAAGGCCCGCGAGGCGCTGCTGTGCGTGTCGGCCGACAGTCGCGAGGCCGTCGATGCGCTCGTGGACGGTGCCGTTGCCGCGGGTGGTAGCGAGTGGGCGACGTCCGGCGGTCAGAAGGCACAGGAGGAGATGGGGGACTTCGCCCACCAGCGGGCCTTCCTCGACCTGGACGGTCACGTCTGGGAGGTCATGTGGATGGACATGTCGGCCGCGGCGCAGGCGTGGGCACCGGAGGACGCCGAGGAGAGCGCCGCCGCCGAAGCCTGACCGTGCGGTTCAGCGGGCTGCCGGGTCCTCCGGCAGCCCGAATCGCGCGAACAACGCGGCGGTGTCGTCGGAGAAGAAGACGGTGGCGTGCGTGACTCTACCGCCGACGATGTCGAGCACTTGCAGTTGGAAAGGGTGGTGGCGGCCGTCCTCCCCCCGCATGTACAGCCCGAATGCCGGTTGGCCGTTCGCCACGGTGGGCAGCAGCACCTGGTCGCCGGGGCCCTTTGCGGGGCAGTTCTTCTTGATGAGGGTGACGATCGCGTCGGGGCCCTGGTACCAGCCCTCGAACGGCGGCATCTCCCAGACGGCGTCCTGAGTGAGCATCTCGACGAGCGAGTCGATGTCGTACTTCTCGAAACCGTCGACCCAGCGCTGCAGCAACGCCTTGGTCTCGGCGCTGTCGGGTTCGGCGAGCTCGTCGTCGCGGACATGGGCGTCCTTCAGCTGTGCCCGCGCCCGCTGCAGGAGGCTGTTGACCGCGGCCGTCGACGTGTCGAGCGCGGCCGCGACCTCGGTGGCGCGCCATTGCAGGACTTCGCGGAGCAGCAGGACCGCCCGCTGGCGGGCGGACAGATGCTGCAGGGCGGCGACGAACGCGAGACGCACGGAATCGCGGGAGGCGGCGATGGTGGCGGGATCCGACGGATCGTCGGCGGTGTACCCGACGGGTAACGGTTCGAGCCAGGGCACCTCGGGACGGGTGACCAGGTCCTCGGTGGGATCGGAACTCGGCGCGCCGAGCCCGGTGGGCAACGGCCGGCGACTGCGACTCTCGAGCGCCGTCAGGCACACATTGGTGGCGATGCGGTGCAGCCACGTGCGCAATGAGGAGCGGCCGCCGAAGTTCTCGTAGCCGCGCCAGGCGCGCAGGTAGGTCTCCTGGACCAGGTCTTCCGCATCGTGCAGCGACCCGCTCATGCGGTAACAGTGTGCGAGCAGTTCTCGGCGGAACGGCTCGGCGAGCTCCATGAAATCGGTCGACGTCGATGTCGAGCCGGCTGATTCTTCGAGCAGTTGTTCGGTCATGAGCGCGATACCCCCGGCTGGTCGGACCCGAATCCGCTACCCGTCAGAGAGTAGTCGGGGGTACCGACAGACGACAGCGATAATTGCCGGGTCTCGATCGAGGCGCCGGATGCAGGTACCGTGCACGAAGTCGCGCCGAGGTGAGCGCGTGGTGGACGGAGTGGGGACAGATCGTGCACGAGTACACGCTGCGCGAGGGCGTATCCGACGGACAGAACCGCAGCGGACCCGACTGCACCGCACCGGTCGGCCCGTACGCGAACGGCCTCCCACCCGGTGCCCTGGACGTCGAACGACCCGCGCTCGACCGATTCGGGCCGGCCGAGCTCGGGCGGGCCGTGGTCGTTGCCGCCGTTCTGATCGCCTTCGTGGTGTGGGCGGTGCTGTGGTGGACCGTCCGGCCCCGGCAGCACAGCGTCGTCGAAGCGGCCGCGCACGGCACCGTCGATGCCTTCGAACATCTCGGACCGACCTTCGTGAAGCTGGGCCAGCTCATCGCGTCGTCGCCCGGATTGTTCCCCGCCGCCCTCGCCGATGCGTGCCTGCGCATGCTCGACGACGTTCCCACCTTCCCTTCCGCGCAGGCCCGCGCGGTGATCGAGGAGGATCTCGGACATCGCATCGACGAGATGTTCGAGTCGTTCGACGACGTGCCGCTCGCCGCCGCGTCGGTCGCCCAGGTGCACGGGTGCGTGCTGCGCGACGGCCGCCGGGCCGTGGTGAAGGTGCAGCGACCGGGGATCGCGCACCGCATGCTCGTCGATCTGCGGGCCGCCTACATGGGCGCGAAGTTGCTGCAGATCTTCGAGTTCTTCCGCATCGCGAACACGCCGGGAATCATCCGCGATCTCTACAACGCGACGATGACCGAGCTCAACGCGGCGGTCGAAGCGGATCGTCAGGATCGCTTCCGCCGCAACATCTCCGCCTTCGGTGACAACACCTTCGTCACGGTGCCCGAGGTGTACTGGCAGTGGTGCGGGCCGCGGGTGATCTGCATGGAGCGACTGCAGGGCAAGCCGGTCGACCGGGTGGTGCCGGGTCAGGACGATCTCGACACCTCCCTGCTGGTGCGCCGCGGCGTGAAGGTGTGGATGGAGGCGGTGCTGTGTCACGGCCCGTTCCACGGCGACGTGCACGCGGGCAATCTCTGGCTGCTCGACGACGGGCGCGTGGCGCTGCTCGACTTCGGCATCGTCGGCGAACTGCCCGAGAAGTGGCGCTCTCTGCTGCGGGCGTTGTTCCGCGCCGCGCTGCTCGACGGGGACTTCACGGCGGTCGCGCAGAGTGTGCGGGCTCTCGGGGTCGCCGCCGACCTCGACGTCGACGACGTGGCGGTCGGACGGCAGGTCGCCGAGATCTTCGGTCCGCTGCTCGGTCAGGACGTGGGGGAGTTGCGGCTCAGTGAGCTGATCGGCGCGCTCGTCTCGCTCGGACGCAAGTGGAATACGTCCACTCCGGAGGAACTCGTGTTGTTCGGGAAGCAGCTCGGATACTTCGAGCGGTATGCGACCGCTCTGGCACCCGGTTGGGTGCTCGGTCGCGACCCGTTCGTCTTCCGGAACATCTTCCCGGAGGAAGTCGCCATAAGAATCGCCGAATCGAACGTGAGCCTGCCCGACTGAGTCAGGACCCCCTGCGGCCTTTACAGGATCCGGCGCACCCCGTAATTTGAACGATCGTTCGACCTAATTATGGTGCGAGCCACACTGGCTACCGGAAGGACCGCGACCGCAATGGCAACTTCGCAGGACGTCGTACTGAGCACGCGCGACGGCAACGTCGTGACCTGGACGATCAATCTTCCGGAGGCGCGCAACCCGATCTCCGGCGACGACGTCGTCGACCGCTTGGTCGAGCTCGTCGAGGAGGCCAACCGCGACATCGACACCCGCGTCGTCATCCTTACCGGCGCCGGATCGGCCTTCTCGGCCGGCGGCAACGTCAAGGACATGGACGAGCGTCGCGGCATGTTCGGCGGTGCACCCCACGCGCTGCGTGAGGGTTACCGCCGCGGCATCCAGCGTCTGCCTCGCGCCATCTATCACTGCGAGGTCCCGATCATCGCCGCCGTCAACGGACCCGCGGTGGGTGCCGGTTGCGACCTCGCGATGATGTGCGACATGCGGATCGCCTCGACGAAGGCGTTCTTCGCGGAGAGCTTCGTCAAGCTCGGCATCATCCCCGGCGACGGGGGCGCCTGGCTGCTGCCGCGCGCGATCGGTGCGGCGCGCGCCGCCGAGATGGCCTTCACCGGTGATCGTGTCGATGCCGCGACGGCACTCGACTGGGGCATGGTCTCGCAGGTCGTCGACCCTGAGCAGCTCCTCGACGCCGCGAACGCGCTCGCCGCGCGTGTCGCCGTCAACCCCCCGAACGCACTGCGCATGACGAAGAAGCTGTTGCGCGAGGGCCAGCGCGTCGATCTCGACACGCTGCTCGAACTCTCGGCCTCCCTCCAGGCCCTCTCGCACCACAGCGAGGACCACCGCGAAGCCCTCTCGGCGTTCCTCGAACGACGCACCGGCGACTTCACCGGCAACTGACCTCCCCATCCCCCCGACTCCAGAGGACAAGCCATGCAGCGGACGATCTTCACCGAAGAACACGAGCAGTTCCGGAAGATGGTGCGCGACTTCATCGAACGTGAGGTCGCGCCGCATCGCGAGGAATGGGACGAGATGGGTCGCCCGCCCCGCGAATTCTTCCGTCGGCTGGGCGAACTCGGCATCCTGGGGATCCAGGTCCCCGAGGAGTTCGGCGGAGGCGGCGAGTCCAGCTTCAAGTTCAACACGATCGTCTTCGAAGAGGTTGCCCGCGCAGGAGTCTCCTTCGGTTCCTACACGGTGCACGCCTGCCTGATCCTCCCGTACCTGCTCGAATACGCCACCGAGGAGCAGAAGCAGCGCTGGCTGCCCGGCTTTGCCGACGGCTCGATCATGACGGCGATCGCGATGACCGAACCGGGCACCGGATCCGACCTGGCGAACATCGCCACCTCGGCGAAGCTGTCCGAGGACGGCAAGCACTACATCATCAACGGTGCGAAGACGTTCATCACCGGCGGCGTCACCGCCGACCTCATCCTGACGGTGTGCCGCACCAGTCCGTTCGATCCCGAGAACCGCCGCGGCGGACTGTCGATCATCGCGGTGCCCACCGACAGCGAGGGTTTCGCGGTGGGCCGCAAGCTCGACAAGATCGGCCTGCACCAGCAGGACACCGCCGAACTGTCGTACACCGATGTGAAGGTGCCGGTCGAGAACCTCCTCGGCGAGGAGGGCGCGGGCTTCGGGTACCTCACCCACAACCTGCCCCAGGAGCGTCTGAGCATCGCCCTGAACCAGGTCGGCTTCGCCGAGGCCGCCATCGCGCACGCGATCGCATACACCAAGGAGCGCAAGGTGTTCGGCAAGCCGGTCGCGTCGTTCCAGAACACGAAGTTCGTGCTCGCCGAGTGCTCGGCCGAGACGCAGGCCGCGCGTGTCTACGTCGACCACTGCCTCGAGCTGCTCGACCGCAAGGAACTGACGGTCGCGGATGCGGCCCGCGCGAAGCTGTTCTGCACCGAGGTCTCCGGCCGTGTCATCGACAAGTGCCTGCAGCTGCACGGCGGCTACGGCTACATCACCGAGTACCCCATCGCCCGGTTGTACGCCGACACCCGCGTGACCCGGATCTACGGTGGCACCAGCGAAGTCATGAAGACGATCATCTCCAAGGATCTGGGGCTGTAGGCATGTACCCGGGCCGTCACGCCGCTGTCGCCCCGGACCGGCCCGCGGTGCACGAGGCCGCGACCGGTCGGACGCTCACCTATCGGGAACTCGAGGACGCGTCCGTCCGGTTCGCGCACTGGTTGCGCGCACACGACGTCGGGAAGGGCGACCACATCGCGGTCGTCACCGTCAACGACGCCACGGCGTTCGAACTGTACTGGGGTGCAGTGAGGTCGGGGGTGTACGTCACCTTCGTCAACACGCACCTCGCTCCGGTCGAGGCCGCGTACATCGTCGACGACTGCGACGCGAAGGTGCTCGTGGTCTCGTCACCCCTCGCCGACCTCGCCGAGGCGATCGTGCCGCTCACCCCGAAGGTGGCGCACCGCGTCGCATTCGGGGGAGTCGTGCCCGGACACATGGTGTACGAGGAGGAGGTGGCGGGTCTTCCGATCACTCCGATGGCGGACGAGCCTCGCGGCAGCGACATGCTGTACTCCTCGGGCACGACCGGCCGCCCCAAGGGCATCAAGCCGGCTCTCTCCGGGGCTCAGGTCGGTGACGAGCCCGGTCCTCCTCTCCTGAAACAAGTGCGCCGGTTCGGTTTCGACGAGAACACCGTGTACCTGTCTCCGGCGCCGATCTACCACGCCGCGCCCTTGCGGTACGGCGTGTCGACGCAGGCGCTCGGCGGCACGGTCGTGCTCATGGACCGGTTCGATCCCGAGCGCAGCCTCGAGTGCATCGAGCGCTACCGCGTGACCCACAGCCAATGGGTGCCCACGCATTTCGTGCGCCTGCTGAAACTGCCGCGCGAGGTCCGGGAGCGCTACGACCTGTCGTCGATGCGGTGTGCGCTGCATTCGGCCGCGCCGTGCCCGGTCGAAGTCAAGCAGGAACTCATGCGGTGGTGGGGCGAGATCGTCTACGAGTACTACTCGGCGACCGAGGCGATCGGTAACACCCTCGTCACGCCGCAGGAGTGGCTCGACAAGCCCGGCACGGTCGGGAAGACCGGCGGCCCGGGCACTCTCGGCCTTGCGCGGATCTGCGACGAGCGGGGAAGTCGGTTGCCTGCCGGGCAGACCGGAACCGTCTACTTCGAGCGGGACGACTTCTCGTTCGAGTACCACAAGGATCCGGAGAAGACGGCGTCCACCCGGCATCCCTTCGAGGGGAACTGGTTCACCACCGGCGACATCGGATATCTCGACGAGGACGACTATCTGTTCCTCACCGGGCGCGACAAGTTCACGATCATCTCTGGTGGGGTGAACATCTATCCGCAGGAAATCGAGAACGTCCTCGCGTTGCACCCATCGATCGCCGACGTTGCGGTGGTCGGTGTGCCGGATGCGGACCGCGGTGAACGTGTCGAAGCGTTCGTGCAGCTCGTCCCTGAGGTGGACGGATCCGACGAGCTCGAGGACGACATCATCGAGTTCTGCCGAGAACACCTCTCGCGTTTCAAGTGCCCCCGGCACGTGCGGTTCGTCGACGAACTTCCGCGCACGCCGACGGGCAAGATGGTCAAGGGTCGGCTCGGTGAGCTGATCGCGCAGTACGCCGATTCGGGAGCGTTGTCGTGAGAGTGCTGTCGCCGAAACAGCGCATCTTCATCGAGGCGGGCCGGAAGGAGTTCGTGCGCAACGGATACGGCTCGTCGTCGATCCGGACGATCGCGCAGGAGGCAGGCGTGAGCCTGTCCGCGCTGTACTACCACTACAAGAACAAACAGGATCTGCTGCTGGCGATCCTGCTCGACGGCGTCGACACCTACGACGCGGTCTGCGACGCCGAACTCGCCCGCGTCGGCGACCATCCGGTCGAGCAGATCCGCGCGTTCGTCAAGGGAAACGTCATCTTCCGCACGCAGTTCCCAGAGCAGGGGCGGATGATCGCCACCGAGGTGCGCAACCTCGAACCCGAGGGTGCGCGCCTGTACGAGGAGCGCCGGCGTGCCGGCCGGCAGCGAATCCGCGACATCATCGATCGCGGTGTGGCACAAGGTGTCTTCACCACGAAGTATCCCGACGATTGCCGCCGATCGATTCTGGCGATGGTCTCTGCGATCGCCAACTGGTACGACCCTGCCGGACCGGACACCCCGGACGAGATCGCGGAACGTTACGCGGACCTGTCGCTGGCGCTGTTGTGTCCTACCGTCACCGGTGGAGAAGGAGATTCACGATGAGTGCACGACTCGTGCCGAGGGCGGGCACCCCCGACCCGGCACTGACCGAACTCCGTGCCGAGGTGCGGGCGTTCCTGAAGGAACAGATCGACGCGGGAGTGTTCACGCCGGGTATCGATACCTGGCTGACGCGATGGAACCCCGAGTTCACTCGGGCGCTGGCCGCCCGCGGCTGGGTCGGCATGACGATCCCTGTCGAATACGGCGGACACGGAAGAACTTTCATGGAGCGGTTCGTCGTCACCGAGGAGTTGCTCGCAGTGGGAGCGCCGGTCGCCGCTCAGTGGGTCGCCGACCGCCAGGCCGCTCCGTCGCTGCTGAAATACGGCACCGAGGAACAGAAACAGCGGTTCCTGCCGGGCATCGCGGCGGGTGAGATCTGCTGGGCCATCGGCATGTCCGAGCCGGACTCCGGATCCGACCTCGCCAGTGTGAAAACCAAGGCGACCCGGGTCGACGGCGGGTGGCGGATCTCCGGCACCAAGTTGTGGACGTCGGGAGCGCACCACGCCGACGCCTTCTTCGGCCTCGCCCGCTCGGCCCCGCTCGATCCGGCGCACCGCCACGACGGGCTGAGCCAGTTCATCGTTCTGCTCGACTCCCCGGGTGTGACGATCCGCCCGATCCTGTCGATGTCCGGCGACCACCACTTCAACGAGGTGCTGCTCGACGACGTCTTCGTCCCGGACGACCTGGTGCTCGGGCAGATCGGTGCCGGCTGGGAACAGGTGACGAGCGAACTCGGCTACGAGCGCAGCGGTCCCGAACGTTTCCTGTCGACCTTCGGGGTGCTCGAGTCCCTTGTGCACGGTGTCGTCGACGGCAGCGTCGAACCGGACACCCGTATCGGAGCGACCATCGGACGCATCGCGGGAATGCATCGCATGTCCACCGCGGTCTCCGAATCCCTCGAGCGTGGCGAGAACGCCGAGCTCGCGGCGTCGGTCGTGAAGGTGCTCGGCACGAAGACCGAGGGTGATCTCGCCGATCTCGCCGACGAGATCGCGGGATACACCGCGGCCGACGCACATCTGGCCGAGCTCGTCCGGGCAGGCGTCATGCAACGACCGGGTTTCACACTGCGCGGCGGCACGAGCGAAATCCTCCGCGGGGTCATCGCACGAGGATTGGGGATGAGATGAGCGGGCAGGACGCACTGCAGTCGACGGAACTGCGCGACTTCACACAGATGCTGTCCGAGGTGTTCACCTCGGGTGACGACCACCGCATCGGCGAGGTCGTCGAACTCGATCGCGCCCTGTGGTCCACCCTCACCGAACTCGGCCTCGATCGGCTGACCGGTTCGGAGGAGAGCGGTGGAAGCGGCGCGGGGTGGCGCGAGGCCGCTCTGCTGCTCGAAGCGACCGGCGGTGCGGCTGCTGCCGTGCCGGTCGCGGAGAACGACCTGCTCGCGGGGTGGTTGCTCGAGACCGTCGGGCTCGACGTCACGCCGGGTGTGCGTACCGCGGCAGTCCTCGACGCCGATGGCCGGGCACGTCACGTGCCGTGGGCCCGATTCGCGGACTCCATCGTCGTTCTGTGGGAGTCGCCGCAGGGATGGCAGGTCGCCGAGGTCGCGCGCGGCGACGTCGAACTCGTCGAGGCCGTGAATCTGGCGGCGGAGCCCCGCGACCATCTGCGTGTCGATCTGTCGGCGCTCTCCGGACGGGACGTTCCGGCAGGTGTCGCCGACGAGTTCCGCTACCGTGGTGCGCTCGCGCGGGCTCTCGCCTCCGCGGGCGCCATGGATCGGATCCTCGAGCTCGTCGTCGAACACACTACGGCGCGTGTGCAGTTCGGTCGCCCGCTGGGCAAGTTCCAGGCCGTGCAGGCACTCGTCGCCGACCTCGCCACCGAGGCCTCGCTCGCGCACGCTGCCGCCGATGCGGCGGTGGATGCCGTTCTCGCAGGAGGATTCGGGGACGCGTCGACGCGTTTCGCGATCGCTGCTGCGGCGTCGTGCGCAGGTCACGCGGCCTCGATCGTCGCCCGCAACGCGCATCAGGCACTCGGCGCAATCGGTTTCACGATGGAACACGAACTGCACCGACATGCCAACCGGATCCTGTCGTGGCGCAGCGAATTCGGCACCGTCTCATCCTGGGATGCCGAACTGCTCGCCGCGGCCGGTGAGGCCGGGGATGTGTGGGCCTTGATCACCGGTGGCCCGGCACGCTGACGAGCACGAGACATGTCGGGCCGGTCACCGTGGTGACCGGCCCGACATGTCGGCGCATGCTTCAACGTGATCTCATCGATGTCGTTCACAGGGGCGAGGAGTGCACACCACGCGTCCCGGGATCTTCGAACCAGTAGCAGTGACAGTTCACGCCACCGGGGATCTCCCCGGCATCTCCGCAGGGTGGGACGGGGGCGAACCACTGCTGGTACCGGCCGGATTCGGATCGGATTTCGCCCGCGCAGCAGCGACCCGTCGACGCAGGGCAAGGGTGACCGTCACGGCTTGCCAGAAGAGAATGCCGACCAGAATCGACAGGGCGAACGCCAACCAGGGATGGTCCTCTCGCAACGGCAGATACACCTGGAAGTGCGTCAGGTAGATGTAGAGCGACGCGCTCGCCAGCACCCCTGCGATTCGGCTCAGCACAGGTGGGCAGGGAACGGACTCGAGCCACACCAGCAGGCCCAGCCCACCGATGACGAGAAGTTCTCGCTGGAGATCACCCGAGAAGTATCCGGGCACCGTGGCTGCGATCACCGCCGTGACGATCATTCGGTGCCACACGGTCGTCGACGTAGCGGCAGCCCAGCCCAGGGCGAACAACCAGAAGACCATCGACGCGCTCAGAATCAGATTGTTGCCGTCCCCGAGCTCGATCACGCGGTAGCGGGGGAGCAGACCCACACCCACCAAGGCCATCGCGAACCAGAACGAGTGCCTGCGCTCAACACGGTCGATGAGCGGGATGGACAACACCGCGATGACTACGAGCAGGATGTACACGATCGCTTCGATGAACCAATACCGCCATTCGGGCGTCCACCCGTCGGGGCCGAGAATGCCGTTGAGCAACAACGCACTGGTCACGAGATAGTCCCCGGTCAGTGCGATCACGACGCCGAGCCAGACCATGCTGGGTACGGCAATCCGGGCGACGCTGCCCAGGACATGTCGCACCCGCTCGGTACGGGGAGTGGCGAGATGAAAGCGTGCGAAGTTGTAGCCGGCGACCCCCAGCAGCACATGCGCGCCGCCGAGCGCGCCGAACAACCGGATGTGCGAACCGACGATCAGCACGATCGCAACAGCGCGGAGCAGCACGTTGGTCTCGACCGCCCGCCACCATCGTCGCCGGGGCGTAGGCACGAAATCCTTGATCGCGGTGGTGTGCCAGTTCTGGGGTAGATAGCCGAGCATGCGCTCGAGCCGCAGAGACATCTGCACATAGGACAGCGAGTCGCCGCCCAGGCTCACGAACGAGCTGTCGTCGGTGACCTGCCCACTGTGCAGCACCTCGGCATACAGGGCCCGCAGGGCGGCCGTGTCCACGACGGTGCTCTCTGCCTCGGGTGAATCGGGCGTCGCGTGGTGCACGAGCTCGGCCACTGCCCGAAGGTCGGGTTTGCCCGTGCCGGTCCGCGGAAGCTCGTCGACGAGACACACCCGCACGGCCGCGACGGGAAGACCGCAGGCCCGTGCGCTCGCGGACCGGATCGCCTCGAGATCGCTCGCGCCTTCGACCGCCACGATCATGTCGTCCGTCCCGCCGACACAGCATGCCGTCAGTCCCTGTTCGGCGAGGGTCGTCTCGACCTGCTGCAGGTCGATCCGTAGCCCGAAGATCTTGACGAAACGGCTGCGTCGGCCCACCACCTCGTACACGCCGCCGTCGATCTGCCGCGCGAGGTCGCCGGTCCGCAGTTCACCCTCGAGGACGTCCCCGAGACCCAGATCCTCGGGCGTGTGCGCGTAGCCGAGCATCACGTTCGGCCCCGTGTAGATCAGTTCACCGGTGCCGTCCGGAGCGTCCGGTATCGGCTCGAGCCGGAAGGATCCACCGGGAACAGCTCGTCCGATCGACTGCGGATAGTCGGAGGCGAGTTCCGGAGGCAGGTACGCCATCCGTGCGGTCGCCTCCGTCTGCCCGTACATGACGAAGAAATCCCAGCCCCGCTCACGGCCCGACTGCGTATAGGCACGGACCCGATCCGGTGAGAGTCGACCGCCGGCCTGGGTGATGTAGCGCAGGTCGGGTAGGTCCAGTTCGTCGAATCCGAACCGATCGAGCAGATCGAACGTGTAGGGCACGCCGGCGAAGCTGGTGCCGCGGTGGTCTCGGAACAGCTCCCAGAACGCCGGGTCGGTCACCGAGCGGCTCGTGAGGATCACTGCGGCTCCGCGCAGTAGGTGGCTGTGGATGACAGAGAGCCCGTAGCAGTAATGCATCGGCAGCGTCGTCACTGCCCGGTCGGTACTACGGATGTCGAGGTACTCCGCGATCGACTCTGCATTGGACTGCACGTTGCGATGGGACAGGCGGACGAGTTTCGGGGAGCCCGTCGAGCCGGAGGTGCTCAGTAGCAGCGCCAGGTCGGGGTGCAGTACATGCGCAGAACCGTCACCCCGTTCCTCGATCGTCACGGTCCCGTCGATACTGCGCACCACCACGTCGGGTCGGTATGCGGCGATCAGGCCTTCCAGGGCGGCGGGGTTGTCGCCCGGCGCCAGCAGAACCGGGTGTCCGGCGAGTAGGGCTGCAAGGTAGACGACAAGTACATCGATCTCGTTGGCACCTGCGATCAACACCAGTCTGCGGGTGTTGCCCAGCCGGGCAGTTGCCCGATGGACTCGGTCGGCCAGGTGGCTGTAGGTGACGGTTTCCTGCTGGGTGATCAAGGCTGGGGCGTCACCGAAGTCTTCCAGATGGAGGACGAAACGCACGCGAGGATGTTCCTTGCGGAAGGACGGGCTGAGCACCGACAGAGTGTAAGGGCTGCCGAACCCGATAACCGAGGGCTTGAAAAAGCCTTTACCACCACCCTATGGGGTGCGTCCCCACGCACATGTCGCCGCGGTCGTGGGTGGATCCGATGCTGCAGTCGTGTCCGAGGTGTTGCGGCGCGCGCACGTGGCGGGCGCACTGCTACAGCAGTCGGCTGCGAGCCGGCCGGACGCCGTCACGCGTCCCTTGCTGTGATCAGGCAGCGGGTGCTGTGCCCGCGTCGCAGGGTGCGGCATCGGCTGTGACGTCGAGGCCGGGAGCGAGGATGTCGAGCAGCATGCGCACCTGGCGTGTGGGTGCCACGATGTGGAAGAGGCCGGGGCGGATGTGGTCGGCATCGGCGAGCGTCGAGGCGACTTCGGAGTACATGAAGGTCACCTCGGACAGGTCGACGACGACGTGATCGCCCGAGTGCGCGAGGTCGCCGAGAGTCGCGGCGAACTCCGCTCGGGCGGTCATGTCGAGGTCGCCCTTCGCGCGCAGGACACTGCAGCGACGGGACGGAGAGTGGACGTCGAGGCGGTAACGCGGTGCTCGGGTGACGGAAGCGGAGTCGACTCGTCGCAGTGCGACGGTGTTCAGGGTGCTCGTGCGTGTGCTCATTGCGGTCTCCTGTCGGCGTGGATTCGTGCCGTCCGGTGCGGGCTGGATCCGAAGCAGGCGGTCGGCCTGCTGGGGAGAAGCAGGCCATCGCCGTCTCGGGGTCGGGATGAGAACTCGCGTCGGGCTTGCACAGAGACTGTCCGACGGAGGTCGCTTCGCAGCGACCCGTTCCATCACGGAACGATAACGAAAGATTACTTTTCGGTAACGCGGGTGATCTGAGCTGCAGAAATGCTCGAAGGGGTCTGTTCCGTCGGCCCGAGCGGACGATCGGTGCCCGGAAATGAGATGCTGAATCGATGAGCGCTGTTCCTGCCGACGCTGCCGCCGACGCGGAGGCCGCGTTCGGCGGCCTCGTCGTGGAGACGGAGCTCGCCCCGATCCACCGGCTCGACAACGGCGCCCTGTCCGCCGTCGAACTGCAGCTGCGGGGACCGGAAGGCTCCTCGTTGCACGACGCGACCGCGTTGAGTGAGACCGCCCGGGCCATGCACCAGAAGCCGGTGCTCGACCGGATCAAATGGCAGCGGGCCGGCAGGCACTCCCAGTCGGCGGTTCCGCATCTGATCACCGTCGATCTCGATTCTCTCGACGAACTCGGTGTGCTCGATGATCGCCCGGAACCGGTGACGGTCGTGCTGATCACCGAGCAGGCGCTGATCGCGAGCCCCGCCAGAACGCTGCGCACCATTGCGGCAGCGCGCACGGCGGGCATGCTCGTCGCAGTGGACGGTGTGGGGGCGCGAGCCCAGGCGCTGGCGCTGCTGCCGCTCGTCGAACCGGATGTGATCATCACGTCGCCCGCGTTGATCGACCGCGCCGCCGATGCCTCGACGGCGAGGATCGCGCACGCCGTCGCGGCCTACATCGAGTCCAGCAATGCGGTCGTGATCGCGCAGGGCGTCGATTCGGAGCTGCATCGCCGCCGCGCTCTCGGATTGGCCGCCGAATACGGTATGGGGAAGCTGTATCCGGTGCATGGGACACGCCGAGATGCCGCGCAATCGAATTCGGTCGTCGATCCCATGTCGTTGCTTCCCCGTCCGGCTATCGCGGACGATCCTGCGCTCACCCCCTTCGCCTTGGCATCCGAAGGGCGCAGGCGCACACGCAGTTTCAAGCGGCTGCTGGTGTCGATGAGCAAGCTGCTCGAGACCAATGCGGTGGGAGCCGGACCGGAGACGATCGTCCTCGGCACTTTCCAGCGCGCCGAGCACTTCACGCCGACCTCACGGGCACGATGGGCGCAGCTCGCCGAACAGGTCGCCTACACCGGCATCTACGGCGTCGGAATCGACCCCTACGTCGACTCCGCAGTACACCATGCGCCGTTGGACCCGGACGATCCGATGGTCGACGAATGGAACGTCGTCGTCCTCGGACCGCACTTCGCGTGTGTGCTGGCTGCGCTCGACATGCACACCGACGCAGCCGATCTCGACCGCGAGTTCCACTACGTGCTGTCCTACGACCGCGGCACCGTCATTCGGTGCGCCCACAGCATTCTGGCTCGTTTCGAGGGATGATCCGCGGGTCGCGGGTCGCGGCTCAGGGCGACGGCGGAGCCTCCACGGGTGCCGGTCGGGGACGGGTCAGGGTCGCGCGCGCCGCGCGGGCGACGGCCCCGCGATCGTAGGAGACGACGTACTCGAACTCCCGCTCACCGCCGGCCGTTCGACGGTGCAGGTCGAGGGCCGAGAGCGCGCACGCGAACGACTCTCCCAGGAGGATGACGTTCCACTCGTCGACGAGTGGATCGTGCGGCTCGATCCGGACGAGGTTCGGGCCCGAGACGCTCGCGCCGAAGCCGACCGCGAAGACCGCGACGTGCGCGAGGGTGTCGGCCATCGACATCCAGCGTCTCCGCGCCGCTCCGGTGAAATGGTCGTGGTGCTGGAAGGTGCCGAGGGCGACCGTGTCGGGGCCGGCCTTCTCGGCTCGCACCTCGAGGTCGGCGCTCATGGAGACCAGCAGGCCCTTGCCGCTCCGCACGCGTTCCCGCCCCGCCGACAGGATGCGGAAGGGCGTGGCGGTCGCATCGTCGAGCGGTGCGCTCCAGGTGGGTTCACGGAACAACCCGCCGTTCGGCGACGAAGGATCGGCCTCACTCTCCGCAGTGTGTAGTGCTGCACCGCAACCGAAGTCGATACCGTGGGCGAGGGCTGCCTGGCGATGCAGGTCGGAGTCGACGCCCTCGGCGAGAACGACGGAGTTCGTGCGCTCGCAGTGTGCCCGCAACGACAGCAGGGTCGTGGCGGCCCGCACGTCGGATGCGACGAACGCCTCGGCCGGTACGACGACCACCTCCGGTTCCACCAAGGCCAGTACCACCGTGGCGCGCGACGCCGAGTCCGCGACGCGTACCGCCACGGCGAATCCGCGCTCGCGCACAGCGGCGATCCCGCGCAGGGCCGTCGGGGGATCGGCGAACACCTCGTGCTCGTCGACCAGTGCGACGGAAGCGCGTCCGGCCACCGGCCTGCGCGCGAGGTCGGTCAAGGGCGTCAGGACGGGGACGCCCCGATCCGCGCCGGAATCCGCCGCGGTCAACGGCATCACGGCCGCGACGACCGTGCCGTCCACGAGGTCGTGGATCGCGTTCGCGTGCATGACGTGCCGCCTTCCCGCATCACGCGGCGGTCCGTCCGCCGAGCACCACAGGGACGCGCAGGTTCGCAGGATCCGGGCGTCGTCCGTTGCGGACATCCTGCCAGCCGCCACGTCGGTCACGTCGACGGGCTCGGCGGGATCACCGCAGATACAGGCGGACCTTGTCGATCTCGTTGCGCAGCAGATCGATCTCCTCGGCCGTGGGATCCTCCGTGCGTGTGAGGTCGTCGGAGACCTTCAGATCCCACCCGGTCGCCGCGCGAACCTCGTCCACCGTGACACCGCGGTGGATGCTGGTCAGTTCGAGTTCGTCGAACGGGTCCTTCCGGGACAGCACACCCAGGCTCGTGAACACCTTCGTCACCCCGCGGCCGCGCGGCATGATGCCGACACCGGCCTCGCGGGCGCGCACCGGGCTCGGCGACGTGCAGAAGTCCAGTTCGGCGGGGAATGCGCTCGGATCGTGGCGTCGCATGATCACGAAGACCTCGCCCGCGTTGGGCATGATCTCGACGGCTCCGCCGCCGCCCGGCAGCCGCACGGTGGGTTTGTCCCAGTCGCCGATGACGCTGGTGTTGAGGCTGCCGTAGCGGTCGATCTGAGCCGCGCCGAGGAATCCGACGTCCACGTTGCCGCCCTGCAGCACGTACCCGAACAGGGATGCCATCGACACGACGGATTCGGCGCCGGAGACCACGACGGAGTCGGCGATGCCCTCGGCCATCGCCTCGGGGTGCGCGCCGCAGACGCCGGATTCGTAGATCAGCTCGACGTCGGGATTCGACGTGCGGGCGGCGAGATCGACGGCGAGGGTCGGCAGACCCACCCCGGCGAAGACCCGGGCCTTTCCGGCCAGAGCCCGCGCGGCGACGGAGACGATCAGCTCGGTGGTGGAGAAGGTTTCGGTGGCAGTCACTTTCGGCTCCCGTAATCGACGGTCCCGGAGGGGCGCGGGGCGACCTCGAGGTCGGCCCAGTAGTCCTCGCCCAATCTCTCGAGGTATTCGGAGTGATCGTTGGTGGTGAGGACCCATTCCTTCAGCCACGTGCGCAGCTGCTGGGGGTCTTTGCTGATCGCGGTCCAGCGACGGTAGAACGCGCAGTCACGGTCGTAATAGCCCTGCGCGTAGGAGGGGTGCGCTCCGCGCGGGCACAGCACGACCGCGTCCACGGCGTGCGACGGGACGAGCGTGCGGCTCGGGTCGGAGCGGATCACGTCGTCGTCGACGATCTCCTCTACCACCACGATGGCCTTCTTCGCCGCATAGACCGCTTCCTGCTGGACACCGGCGATGCCCCAGATCTGGACGTTGCCGGAGCGGTCGGCGCGCTGGGCGTGGATGATCGTCACGTCCGGGTTCAGCGGCGGGACGACGTACACGCTGCCGCCGCCGAAGGGGTCTTCGACCAGCCGGATGTTCGGGTTGATCTTCGGCAGGTCGCTGCCGGCATAGGACCGTAGGGGGAAGAAGGGCAGCCCCGCGGCGCCGGCCTGGTAGCGGCAGACCATGCCGTAATGGCTGTACTCCTCGACCTCCAGCGCGACGGGGTCGTGGTGCTCGATGCGCCGGCGGATCTCGTACAGCGAACCGGCCGAGCCGCTCGCGAAGAACGACGCGACGAGCTTCGATACGCAGTCGGCGGCGATGAGCTGGTCGGAGATGATGTCGGGGGTCATGCGGCACAGCGTCAGGTCGCGCCTGCCCTGCCGGATGATCTCGTGCGCCGCGGCGAACGGGATGAGATGCGAGAAGCCCTCGAGGGCAACGGTCATCCCGTCCTCGACATAGGTGGCGATCGCCTCGCGCATGGTCATGAGTTTGTCCGGCATACCGGTCGTCCTCCGTGTGGTCGGTGATTCGGTGTCGGGTGTCCGGCGCCCGCAGGCGTGATAATCGACGAGTGGAGATCCAGCAGGTGAAAGCGTTCCTGGCGGTGGCGGAGGAGCTGCATTTCGGTCGGGCGGCGCAGCGGCTGCATATGGCCCAACCGCCGCTCAGCCGCACGATCCGCAGACTCGAGAAGGAGCTCGGAGCCGAACTCTTCGAACGCAACACCCGCAGTGTGCGGTTGACGGAGAGCGGTCGGGCGCTCGTGGAACCGGCCCGGAACATCCTCGACGCCTGCCGATCGGCGGAGATGGCGGTGACTGCTGCGGGGTCGGGTCGGACCGGCAGGGTCCGTATCGGTTTCGCCGGTTCGTCCTCGCACTACTTGGTAGGCCGTTGGGCGAAACTCGTGCGGCGCACCCATCCCGGCATCGAGTTCGTGCTCGACAGTTCGGCGTACGCGAGCGAGGCACTCAACAAGCTCGCAGCGGGGAGGCTCGACATCGGTATCGTGCGGCTGTTGTTCTTCCCGCCGGGTATCGCGACGCGCGTGGTGGCCCGCGAGAACCTCGTCGTGGCACTGCCCACAGAGCACCCGCTGGCCGACCGGGAGAGCGTCCGGCTGGAGGATCTCGCGAACGAGGCCTGGGTGATGCTGCCCGCCGAACCCGGATCGATGTTGCGCGAACTCCTGCTCCGGCTCGCCCACGATGTCGGGTTCACACCCAGAATCGTTCAGAGCGCCCCGGACTCGCTGTCGCTGATCGCCCTGGTGTCGGCCGGCGTGGGATGTTCGATGACGGTCTCGTCGGTCGCGGCGAACGTCATCAACCCCGAGGTCGTGTTCGTCCCCCTCGCCGACCATCCCGAGCCGCTCGACGTGCGGCTGGTGTGGCGGGAGGACGACGACAGTGCCGCCCTGCGGGAGGTTCTCCGTCTGTCCGAAGAGGCACTGCCGACCCCGGAGTGACCGGGGCCGGCCGGCGACTGCGCCGGCCGGCCCCGAATGCGAGGGATCCGCGCTATGCATGGACGCGATCTCGGGGGGTGTCATCGGGGCGAGGGGTGTCCTCGGTCACCGGCGTACGACGCTCGCGCTCGGCTGCCTCGGACTGCTCGAGAGCAAGTTCCTCGGCGTCGGACTGCTCGGCGACCGACGGTGCCTTCGGGTCGTACCCGGTGCGCTTGAGCAGGGCCAGGGTGCACACGAGGGAGACCGCTGCGTAACAACCGGCCGCGATGGCCACGCCGGTGACGTCGCCGGACGAGTTGAGCAGGTACTGCGCGAGCACCGGGGTGCCACCACCGACGATCAGCGAGCACAGCTGGTAGGCCAGCGACAGGCCCGAGTACCGGATGTTCGCGGGGAAGGCGCGGGCCAGGATGCCGGCGATGGCGCCGTAGAACATCGAGTGGGGAATCGTCGCGAGACACATGCCGATCACGGCGACCGCGAAGGTCTCGGTGCGGATGGCGTAGAACATCGCGGGCATGAGGAACAGCTCCGGGACGATCATCAGGAGCATGGCCTTGCGCATGTCGATCCTCGACACGAGGACGGCACCGAAGGGCTGCACGATGAACTGCACGACGAGGGCGATCGCGATGATCGCGAGGAAGGTGCCACGCTCGTAACCGAGTTCGCTCGTCGCCCACGACAATGCGAAGGTGTTCTTGAAATAGGTCACCTGGGCGAGGGGCAGCGCGCCGGCACCGAGCAGGACCAGGACCCAGTGCTTGCGCAGCACTTCCTTGATCGGGAGCTTGACGGTCTTCTTGCGTGCCAGAACGGCTTTCATGGCATCCGACTCTTCGAGCTTGAGCCGGATGACCATGCCGACGATGACGAGCAGCGCCGAGAACAGGAACGGGATGCGCCAGCCCCACATCAGGAACTGCGGGGTGGGCAGTGCTGCGAGGAAGAAGAATGCCATCGTCGACAGCAGGTTGCCGGCGGGCGAACCCTGCTGTGCGAAAGCCGAATACAGAATTCCCTTGCCCTTGGGTGCGTTCTCGCTGGCGATGAGGACAGCGCCACCCCATTCGCCGCCGACCGCGACACCCTGCACGATGCGCAGGAAGACCAGCAGGACCGGCGCCCACATTCCGATCTGCGCGTAGGTGGGGAGCAGACCGATACCCACCGTCGCGATGCCCATCATGACGAGCGTGATGACGAGGGTGTTCTTGCGGCCGATCCGGTCGCCGAGATGGCCGAAGATGACGCCGCCGAGCGGACGGGCGAGGAAGCCGGCCCACAGGGTGACGAACGCGAGGAGGGTCGCGACACCGCTCGAGAGTTCGTCCGAGAAGAAGACCTGGCCGAACACCAGTGCGGCGGCCGTGCCGTAGATGTAGAAGTCGTACCACTCGATGGTGGTGCCGATGAAGGAGGCGATGCCGGCCTTGCGGGCCTTCTTCGCGATCTCCTGATCGGTAGGTGTGGACGAACTCATGCGCCCTCCGTCTGTTACGCCCTCGACGGGGCGGGTGGAATGTGGTCTGCGTCTCAGCAGAGAGTGTCAGGGCTCGGCTTTGCAGTCCAATACCCAATAGGACGCGAATCGATACCTCAGAGGTATTACTGAGGAGTTCCTGTTCGTCCTGGTAGACATACAGCGACGCCGGATGGGGAACCGCGGACGCGAAAGGACACCAGGGTGACGAGCGACGGAACCAATCGGAGTGGGGTGGAGGTTTCTGCCGGCCTGCCGCTGGAGGGCATCACCGTGGTGAGCCTCGAGCAGGCGGTCGCCGCGCCCCTCGCGACGCGCCATCTCGCGGACCTCGGAGCTCGTGTCGTCAAGGTCGAACGCGTCGGCGACGGCGATTTCGCGCGCGCCTACGACGGTGCCGTGCACGGCCTGGCCGCACACTTCGTCTGGCTCAACCGCGGCAAGGAATCGTTCGCGGTGGACCTGAAGGCGTCCGAGGGTATCGACGCGGTGAAGAAGCTGATCCGCGGCGCCGACGTCTTCCTGCAGAATCTCGCCCCCGGCGCGGTGGAGCGACTCGGGCTCGGCGCCGACGATCTGCGCGCGGACCACCCGGAACTGGTGGTGGTCAACATGTCGGGATACGGCACAGACGGACCCATGCGCGACCGCAAGGCCTACGACATGCTCGTGCAGTCGGAGACCGGTCTGTGCTCGATCACCGGTACGCCCGAGACGGCGGTGAAGACGGGCATCCCCACCTCGGACATCGCCGCGGGCATGTACGCGCTCACCTCCATCCAGGCGGCGCTGCTGCGCCGGCACCGCACCGGCGTCGGCGCGACGATCGACGTGTCGATGTTCGACGCGACCGCCGAGTGGCTCGGCTACCCGATGTACCTGCAGATGTACCAGGGGCGGCAGGTGCCGCGGATGGGTCTGTCGCACACGTCGATCGCGCCGTACGACAAGTACCCCACCGCGGACGGCGAGATCCTCATCGGCGTCCAGAACGATCGGGGTTGGCGCACGCTCACCGAGGTCCTCGGCATTCCCGAACTGGGCGACGACCCGCGCTTCGCCACCAACCTCGAACGGGTGCGTCACCGCGAGGAAGTCGATGCGCTGGTCGCGCGGGCCACGAAGCAGTTCACCAGCGCGGAGCTCGACGAGAAGCTCGCGGACTCCGGTGTTCCCGCCGCGCAGCTGCGGGATCTGCGCGGGCTCATCGAGCACCCGCAGCTCGCGACGCGCGACCGCTGGCGTGAGGTGCAGACGGAGGCGGGGCCGGTGCGCGGCATCCTGCCGCCGATGAACTTCCGCGACGTCGAACTGCCGATGGGTGCGGTGCCGGGGCTCGGTCAGCACACCGACGCGGTGCTCGCCGATCTCGGGCTCACGGACGAGCAGATTGCGGGCCTGAAGAAGGCCGGCATCGTCGGCTGATCCGCTCCGTGTCGGCCGCTGGTCAAATGTGCGGCCATAGCGTCCGGTGCTTATAGGTATCCGAAGCGACTGCCATCGTCGATTCTGATGGATCTGCGCTGTTCAGCGATTGACGATCCTCGTCGGGTACCGAAAAATGGCCGTACAAATACTCGTTCGGCGAGTGCGGGTCCGCGATGGCCCGAGGGCAAGGAGGCGGCGATGTACGGATCCGGTGACCGCGACTGGGTGGTCGCGGCGCGGTGCCGCGGGGTGGACACGGCGATGTTCTTCCCTCAGCCCGAGGACGGCCGCGGTGCGGTGCTCCGGGCCGAGCGGCAGGCGAAGGAGGTCTGTCGCTCCTGCCCGGTGATCGACGCATGCCTGGCGCACGCCGTGCGCACCGGAGAGACGCACGGCGTATGGGGCGGCATGAACTACGCAGAACGGCGAGCGTTCGAACGTGCGACCAGACTCGGCCGCCTCCAGTCGGTCTGAGTTCAGCCGACGTTGGTGACGGGGATCAGGCCGCCGGTGATGGAGGCGCCCGCATCGGAGATCAGGAACTCGATGACCTTCGCGATGTCGGCCGGCTTCGACCAGCGACTCGTGTCGGCGTCGGGCATCGCGGCGCGGTTGGCCGGGGTATCGATGACGACGGGCAGCAGCGCGTTGACGCGGATGTGGTCGTCGCGGTACTCGAGCGCCATCGTCTCGACGAGCGCCGAGACCGCAGCCTTGGAGGCGATGTAGGACGCGCCGCCGGGGAAGGGGTTGAGCGTCGCGGCGGTGGAGATGCAGACGATCGATCCACCGCCGCGGCGGATCAGGTGGGGCAGTGCGGCCTGGCTGACGGAATAGGCGGTGCGCAGGTTGAGGTCGAGCTGGGAGTCGAGCACCTCGATCGGAGTCTCGTGTACCCGCGGCCCCGACGTGAAACCGCCGACGAGGTTGACGACGCCGAACAGGGGAGCCTCGGGATCGTCGCACGCCAAGTTCAGGGCGTCCTCGAGCTGCTGCTCGTCGGAGAGGTCGGCCTGCACGAGCTGGAGATTCGGATGCGTACCCACGCGCTCGAGCTCGTCGCGGACCAGCCACGGCACCACGACCCGCCATCCGGTGTCGAGGAGATGTTTCGTCACGGCGCTGCCGAGGCCGCCGGTGCCACCACTGACCAATACGGTGCGAGCCATCTGCCTGTATCCCTTTCGAGCGTGCCGTCTGCCGTGCTCCGACCACCCGCCGGTGCATGAGAGGAACGATACCGCAAAACGGAAATGATGTTCTCATTTTTTTTCGGTGAGTGGGACGAGCGGTGCGTGAACTGCGCCGACGGGCGCATCCGCTGCCCGGGAGACGACTTCGTACGAAGATCATGACGAACAATCGACGCAAGTGGAAGGACGGTCGATGACCGACATCGAGGCAGAATTCGTTCACATCGCAGGCCTGCGCGCCTATCTGGCCAGGCCGCTCGGCGGTGCCACCGGAGGAATGCTGCTGCTACCCATGATCACCGGCATCGACGCCCAGGTCCGCGAGTACGCGCACGACATCGCCGGAACCGGAGTGACCGCACTCGTATGGGATCCGTGGCACGGACCGAGCGCCGACGACACCTCGCGCGACGAGCTCATGGAGTTGATGGGCGGCCTCGACGACGAGAAGAGCCTCGCGGAGATGGCAATCCTGCTCGACCACGCCTTCGGCGAACTCCGGCTCGAGAAGATCGGCGTCATCGGGTGGTGCCTCGGCGGTCGTCTCGCCCTCATCCTCGGCGCCCGCGACATGCGGGTCGCGAACGTGGTGGCCTATCACCCGTCGATCGCGGTGCCGCCTGCCCCGAACCACACGCTCGACGCCGTCGACCACGCAGGTCGCGTCGCTGCACCCGTCATGGTGCTGCACGCCGGGGCCGACACGATCATGAGCGCCGAGACCTTCGGGAACCTGCAGGCCACGCTGCAACAGCGGGAGACCGGCGCGACCCTCACCCACGTCTACCCCGGCGCCGAACACGGTTTCTCCTCCCGCAACCGGCACGGCAATCCCGTCAATGCCGAGGCCTACGCCGTGTCCTGGCCTCAGGCGCTGAGCTTCATCGGGGACACCGTCCGCTCCTGATCGGCAGAAAATTTTCGGGAGAAACGGTTGCACATGCGCGCGTGAGGGCCACGATGGAGCGCATGGCGTCGAGCGCGAAACTCGAACAGGTCGTCATCCGCATCGCCGGCGACTCCGGCGACGGCATGCAGCTCGCCGGTGACCGGTTCACCGCCGAGGCGGCGGCCTTCGGCAACGACCTGGCCACACAACCCAACTTCCCCGCCGAGATCCGGGCCCCGCAGGGCACCCTGCCCGGAGTCTCGAGCTTCCAGATCCAGATCGCCGATCACGACATCCTCACCGCCGGCGACCGGCCGGACGTCCTGGTCGCGATGAATCCGGCGGCCTTCAAGGCCAACGTCGGTGACCTGCCCAGGGGTGGCACCGTCATCGTCAACAGCGACGAGTTCACCAAACGGAATCTGAGCAAGGCGGGATACGACGCCGATCCGCTCGGCACCGACGCCGTGGAACACCTGACCGTCCACGCCCTGCCGATGAGCACGCTCACCGCCGGTGCCGTCGAACCGGCCGGCGTGGGCAAGAAGGACGCGCAGCGCTCGAAGAACATGTTCGCGCTCGGTGTGCTGTCGTGGATGTACGGGCGTCCGATCGCGCCGGTCGAGACGTTCCTCGAGCGTAAGTTCGCGTCGAAACCCGACATCGCCCACGCGAATGTTCTCGCCCTGCGTGCCGGGTGGAACTACGGGGAGACCACCGAAGCGTTCGCCACGACCTACGAAGTGGCGCGCGCGTCGCTGCCGTCCGGGACATACCGGCAGATCACCGGCAACACGGCGCTCGCCTACGGCCTCGTCGCCGCAGGTCGCGCGGCGGGCATGGACGTCTTCCTCGGCACCTATCCGATCACCCCGGCCTCCGACATCCTGCACGAACTGAGCAAGCTCGAACGCTTCGGTGTGCACACCTTCCAGGCCGAGGACGAGATCGCGGGCATCGGCGCCGCGATCGGCGCGTCCTACGGCGGGGCGCTCGGCGTCACCAGCACCTCCGGTCCGGGGATCGCCCTGCAATCCGAGGCCATCGGTCTGGCGGTGATGACCGAACTGCCGCTGATCGTCGTCGACGTCCAGCGCGGTGGACCGTCCACGGGACTGCCGACGAAGACCGAACAGGCCGACCTGATGCAGGCGATGTTCGGCCGCAACGGCGAATCGCCCGTCGCGATCGTCGCCCCGCAGTCGCCCGCCGACTGCTTCGACGCGGCACTCGAGGCCGCGCGCATCGCGATCACCTACCGCACGCCGGTCATGTTGTTGTCCGACGGCGCGATCGCCAACGGATCCGAACCGTGGCGGATCCCCGACATCGACGACCTGCCGCGCATCGACCCGCGCTTCGCACAGTCGCCGGACGACGACGACCCCGGCTACCTGCCCTACGCACGCGACCCCGAGACTCTCGCGCGCGACTGGGCGATTCCCGGAACCGCAGGTCGCGAGCACCGGATCGGAGGTCTCGAGAAGGCCGACGGTACGGGCGACATCTCGTACCACCACACCAACCACGAGCTGATGACCCGACTGCGGGTCGCGCGGGTGGCCGGCATCGACGTCCCGGACCTCGAGGTCGACGACCCCACCGGCGACGCCGAGGTGCTCGTTCTCGGGTGGGGTTCGTCGTACGGTCCGATCGGTGAGGCGGTGCGCCGCGCCCGCCGTGCCCAGCATCGGGTGGCCCGAGCGCACCTGCGTCATCTCGCACCGATGCACAAGAATCTCGGGGACGTGCTCGGTCGCTACCGGCGAGTCCTGGTTCCCGAGATGAACCTCGGGCAACTGTCGTTCCTGCTCAGGTCGCGGTTCGATGCCGACATCCAGCCGGTGACGAAGGTGTCCGGCATGGCGTTCCGCGCCGACGAACTCCATGACGCCATCGAAGCCGAGTTCGCCGGGACACTGGCCGACATCGAACGGTCCCGGACACCTGACGCGGTGGCCTCTTCGACGAAACTCGACCCGACAGCAGAGAGGGCACGAGCATGACCGGACTCCTCGGCCACGATCTCGGACTCCGCCCGCACATCGACGCGCTCGACGGTGTGCCCCGCACGGACGACCCGCAGAAGGCGAAGGACTACACGTCCGACCAGGAAGTGCGGTGGTGTCCGGGCTGCGGCGACTACGTCATCCTCGCGACGGTCCGCAGCCTGCTGCCCGAATTGGGCGTCCGGCGTGAGAATCTCGTGTTCGTGTCCGGCATCGGATGCTCGTCGCGGTTCCCCTACTATCTCGACACCTACGGTGTGCACTCGATCCACGGACGCGCGCCGACGCTCGCGACCGGACTCGCGGTCACACGTCCGGATCTGTCGGTGTGGGTCGTCACCGGTGACGGCGACGCCCTGTCGATCGGCGGCAACCATCTCGTCCACGCCCTGCGACGCAACGTGAACATGCGGATCCTGTTGTTCAACAACCGGATCTACGGTCTCACCAAGGGACAGTATTCGCCGACCTCGGAAGTCGGTAAGGTCACCAAGTCGTCGCCCGCGGGCTCGGTCGACGCTCCGTTCAACACCCTGTCGCTCGCGCTCGGTGCCGAAGCGTCCTTCGTTGCGCGCGCTCTCGACTCCGATCGCGCCGGGCTGACGGACGTGCTGCGCGCGGCGGCACACCATCGCGGTGCGGCCTTCGTCGAGATCCTGCAGGACTGCCCGATCTTCAACGACGGATCGTTCGACGTGCTGCGCAAGGACGAAGCGCCGTCGCACCTGATCCCGCTGCGGCACGGCGAACCGATCATCTTCGGAGTCGACGACGAGCTGTGCGTCATCCGAAAAGGTTTCGGTCTGCGGGTGGCGCAGCGCTCCGAGGTGGATGCCGCCGACATCGTCGTGCACGACGCGCACACCGACGACCCCGAGTACGCGTATGCACTGTCGCGCCTGTCGGATCAGGATCTTCGCTACGTCGTCACGGGAATCGTCCGGCAGGTCGTGCGGACGACCTACGACGATGCCGCCCGCGCACAGGTGCGGAGCGCCCAGGAGTCCGGCACGGCCGACCTGCAACAGTTGCTGCGGGGCGACAACACGTGGACCGTGCCCTGAGTTCGGTGTCCGCTACCGTCCCGGTTATCCGCTACGGCAAATTGCTGTGGCGGATAGCCGAAGTCGTAGCAGATCAGGTGTGGTGGACGACGCGGCCGCCGATGACGGTCGCGCGGACCGCGTCGGCGGTGGGTGCGGCGAGGGCACCGGCCAGTGGACGGTCGAGCAGGACGAGATCGGCCGGCGCCCCGCCCTCTACACGACGAGCAGCTCCGCCGGGGTTGTCGAGCGGGGCCAGGTACCGGGCCAGCGCGGTCGCGGCAGGGATACGTTCGTCCGCCCCGACGACGTCGCCGGTGGGGCACGTGCGGGTGACCGCGGCGGACATCACCGTCCACGGATCTGCGGGTCCGTACGGTGCATCGCTCGACAGCGCGAGCGGCACTCCGGCGTCGAACAGACTTCGACAGCGGTAGAGATCGGGCAGGTCGCCTGCGGGCACGTCGCGCAGATAGGCATCGCCACGGTCGGCGAGGAAACCCGGCTGGGTGACAACCTGTAGGCCGTGGCATCGAAGGTCGTCGATCGATTCGGCCGGGACGAGAGCGCCGTGTTCGATGCGGTCGCCGGGCACGGTACCCACTTCGGTGAGAACGGCGAGCAGGATCGCGAACGCCTCGCGGCTGACGCAGTGCACCGCCACGCCACGGCCCGCATCGTGGGCGCGGCGGATCGTCGTCGCGAGATGGTCGAGGTCGGGTAGCCCGGAATCGGCCAGCACGATCTTGTACGGTCCCGCGGCGAACGTCCCGGATCCGGCGAAATCGAGTGGCGCGCCGAGGAGTCGGATGCGTTGCGGGACGGACCCGTCGACATGGGAGGCGCGAAGGTGTTCCAGGGTCGACGGGGTGAGGTCGGGTGTCGCGTCGGTGAGGCCCGTGATGCCGTAGGACGCCAGCTCGGCACCCACATCGGCGAGCGACGGAGGGGCCGAGTCCGGTAGCCGGTCGCGGAGCCACGTGTCGGCGCGCCACACCCGCCCCGTCGGGTGTCCCTTCTCGTCGCGTTCGACGCCGGGGTGGTCGGCGGTCGCGAGGCCCGTGAGTACGGCGGCGGGAGAGTTCAAGAACCACACTGCGCCGCTCCGGTGCTGGATGCGCACCGGACGGTCGGCGTGCAGCGCATCCAGTGAAACAGAATCCAACAGGCCTGCAATGTCTTCCGAGTACCCGACACCGCGGACCCATCCCTCGCCGGGAGCGGTTCCGAGTGCGCGGGCGAGGTCATCGGCGGTTCGGACGGCAGGCGGGCCGCACCGGACCGATGCACGATCGGCCGCAAGGGCGTGCAGGTGGATGTGGTGGTCGTGGAGTCCTGGAAGCAGCGCGCCTCCGTCGCCGTCGACGACCTCCGCGGACGAAGGCACGGGCGTTTCCGGGGCAACGGCCGCGACAGCTCCGTCGCGGATCAGAACATCCGCCCCACCGACACCGTCGATCTCGACGTTCCGTACGACGAGGATGGTCACGACCGGATGCCCAGATCGGTGAGGACACGTCGGGTGTCCCGTCCGGATTCGGCTGCCTCGCCGATAATGTCGCGTTTCCGTGGTTCGGCCACCGGAACGACACCGGACGGTGACGGGAACACCCATTGCTCGCCTTCACGAATGGCGGGTCGGGACACGGTTGTCGGCTCGTCGAGGGTCGCCGCGACGACCGCGGACATCGAGATGTCCCAGAGCATTCCACGTCCGTCGGGCGGAGCCGACATCGCCAGCGCCGCGGCGGTGAGACCGGTGAGCGGATCGGCGATCGCATCACCGACGAAGACGGGACCCTCCGCGTCGTACGCGATCAGGCCGGCGGAGGCGGCGATGTCGTCACCGAAACCCACGCGGTGCGAATCGCGTCCGTGGGCGGTGATCGAGATCCACGTGGTGCCCTCGTTCACGGCCCTCGCGGCGTCGAGGCCGAAACCCGCGAGTGCGCGTGGTCGCGACGCCTCGATCACGATGTCGGCCGCTGCCACCAACTCCGCGAGTTCACTGCGCTGCGTCGCATCGTCCGGGTCGAGCACGACGGACTCGTGCCCGCCGTGCAGCAATCGGTAGAAGTCGACATTGCCGCGACGCGCACCGTCCGGCCGCGACGGCGTTTCGACCTTGACGACGCGCGCACCGGCGAGGCCGAGCAGGTGCGCGCACAACGGCCCGGCCCACAGGGCACTGAAGTCGACGACGAGCAGACCGTCGACCGAGCGCGGTTCCGACGGTGCCGGGGGAGCGGCCGCACCGTGTTCGACGGGGCCCGCCGCGATCCCGAGCAGTTCGGCGCGCTCGGCCAGCTCTGATCCGGTGTGTTCGACGAGCCAGTCGGCGACGGCAGGCCACGGATCGTCGGGGATCTCCGCACCGATCAGGGCGCCGAGCAGCAGCGGATCGTCGGGACGCGCGCACGAGACCGCCGCCCATCCGTCGATCGTCGGCAGCAGGCGGCACGCACCTCCGGCCGACACCGCTCCACTGCGACGATGACCGGTGAACGCGGCACGCTCGGACAGCAGGCGCGCGCCGTCGACGTCGACGACACCACCCGATGCCGCTGCGATCCACGCGGAACGTTCGCGGGCGACAGTGGTGGCACGGCCGGGAGGGAGGAGTGGGGGCCCGTCGACTCTGCCGGTCAGAGAGGCAATTCCGCTCTCCGCCCAATCTCGTACCGGGTCCGCCGCGAGGTCGATGGCCACGACCGTGATGTTACATTTCGTGCCGGATGGGGCCTGGTGGAGCACAAGGACGGACCACATGGATACGGCACGAGCGGTGACTCTTTCCGCTGCAGACCTGGCGAACGGCGGGGCGGGAGAGCCTCTTCTCGGTGACGGGGGTGCCGTGAACCGTCCGATGGTGGTCGTCGACCTCGACGAGCACATTCCCGACATCGAGCGCGCGGTCGAGCGGGCCGCACTCGCCGACCGGATCCTCGTCGGCCGCGCGACCCGCGAGATCCCCGCCGAAGTCGGTCCGTTGATCGACGCCCTCGACGTCACGTACGCGCCGGTGGCTTCGTCTCGCGGGGTGGTGGACACTCCGGACCCGGACGCGAGTATCGCGGAGTTCGCCGAGGCGGTCTCGAGGAACCCACAGGCGGCGCTCGTCGCTCGGCAGGTCGTGTGCGCGTCGGAGACGCTCGCGGTACCGGACGCGATCGACGTCGAATCGTTCGCCTATTCGACCCTGCAGGGAGGACCGGAGTTCGCCGCCTGGCTCACCGAACGCGGCCCGCGCCCCCTGCCGCCGCCCTCGGACGAGCCGGTGCTGATCGCCCGGGACGGCGACGACCTGCACATCACGCTCAACCGTCCCGAACGACGCAACGCCTACGGCACGGTGCTGCGCGATGCCCTCGTGGACGCGCTGCGTCTCGCTCTTGTCGACGACAGCGTCGAACGAGTGGTGCTCGACGGGGCGGGATCGTCGTTCTGCGCCGGCGGCGACCTCGACGAGTTCGGCCGCACCCCGGACATCACCCTCGCGCATTTCATCCGCACGCGCGGGGGAGCGGGACGTCTCGTCGCCGAACTCGCCGATCGCATGGAAGTGCGAGTGCACGGTCATTGCATCGGCGCGGGTATCGAGATCCCGGCCTTCGCGGGACGGGTCGTCGCCGCCTCCGGCACCGTCTTCCGTCTCCCTGAGGTCTCGATGGGTCTCATCCCAGGGGCCGGCGGGACGGTCAGCATCCCGCGGCGGATCGGCAGGTGGCGGTCGCTGCACCTGTTCGTCACCGCCGCGCCTCTCGACGCCTCCCGCGCACTCGACTGGGGGTTGGTGGACGAGATCCGCGAAGGGTAACGACGAAACCGACGTTGTGCGCGATGTTCCAAAGGATTTCGCGCACAAGGTCGGTCTCGGCAGCAGGGCCGTCAGGCCATGAGCGCGGTGAACCGCCAATCCAGGACGGGCGCCGGCTCGGCATCACCGCGGTGTGCGTAGACGAGCGACCGCAGGTTCAGCACGCCGCCACCCTCGGCCAGGGGTTCGGCCGATTCGACGTGCAGGTCGCTGGTGAGGGTGTCGCCCTCCTGTACCGGCCCGGTGTGGTCGCACGACTTCCAGCCCAGCACCGTCACGAGATTCGGCAGGGCGCGCGTCGCCTGCGAGAACGCCAGTCCGATGGTGTGGCCGCCGTAGACGAGACGACCCGACGCGCCGACCCGCTCGTCGTGGTGCGTCGCCGCGATGTTGAGGCTCAGGCGCGCGAGTTCCGGTGCGCTCGAGACGACGTCGCCGCTGGACTGCAGCACGGCGCCGGTGAGGGACTTGTCGAAGTGGTCGCCCGGTACCTTCGCCCGGTAGACGTCGAGGTCCCAGTCGGCGGGTGCCGACCACTGCGGTTCGTCCTGCGGGCCGATGGCCGACAGGTCGTCGGAGTGCACGACGCGTGCGGGGTCGGGATTCTCGCTCAGCGGCAGCATCGCACAGCGGTAGAAGTCGAGGACGGTGTTGCCGTCCTGGTCGACGGTGTTCATCCGCAGCGCCGCAAGACCGGTGGGCTTGCGGCCGGGCTTCGCCGAATTCTCCTTCAGCCCGACCACTTCGGTGGTGGTGTAGAGGGTGTCACCGATGTGCGGGAAGCGGCGGAAACGTAGGCCGCGGTAGAAGAGGTTGGCCTTGACATGGTGCGTGACGAGCGTGGACTGGCCGATCGCGATGTCGGTGACGAAGCCGGCATGGGCGACCGGGCCCCCCGCGACGGCGGCGGACAGGTGCTTGTCGAGCGGAAGACGCAGGCGGTCACCGAGAATGCTCTGGTGCGCGGCGGCGAGACCGTCGGTGAGTGTCACGGCGGGGGCGGTGTCGAAGACCTGGCCGACGGTCAATTCGTCGAAATAGGGTCCGCCGACGTACGAGGTGGTCATGGTTGTCAGGCTCCGATCTTCGACAGGGTGCGACGGGCGGCGACGGCGACGGCCTCGTCGAGCATCTGGCCGTCGAGCTGAGCGGCTCCGGCGCCACGGTTCTCGGCGTCCTCGAGTGCGGTGAGGACCTTACGGGCGGCATCCACCTGATCGTCCGTGGGGGTGAAGGCCGCTGCGGCGGAGGTGATCTGCGCGGGGTGGATGACCCATTTGCCGTCGAATCCGAGATCGGCGACCCACTGCGCCGAGTGGCGGAAGGCGTCGTCGTCGGCGATGCCGAGGAACGGCCCGTCGATGGCCTGGACACCGGCGGCCCGGGCGGCGTGCAGCACGCGGTCCTGCACGTAGAGCCAGTGCTCGGGGGCGGCGGTGCGGGCGCGGCCCAGGGAGGCGCCGAGGTCGGCGTAACCGATGATCACGCCGGCCACCCGGGGTCCGGCGACGATCTCGTCGATGCGCTGGACCCCGGCGGGTGTCTCGATGAGGGCCTGCACCGTGACGGCCGAATCGGTCCCGAGGACGCGGTCGGCCTCGACGAGATCGTCGGCGCTCTCGACCTTGGGGATCACGATCGAGGCGAGGGCATCGCCGAGCGCGGCGCACGCGCGCAGATCGTCCTCGAACCAGGGGGTGCCGCGGCCGTTGATGCGCACGGAGACGGTGCGTTCGCCGCCGTGTTCGCGGACCAGCGGAGCCACGAGTGCGCGGGCGGCGTCCTTCTGCGCGGCCGTGACGGCGTCCTCGAGGTCGAGGACCACTTCGTCGGCGGCGGAGGCGAGGGCCTTACCGGCTTTGCGTTCGTCGGAGCCGGGGGCGACGAGAACGGCGCGCCGGCGGAGGTGTTGCTCGGAAGACACGGGGACCTCGGGGAGTTCGGTCGGCAATGACGGCGCTAAATGTACGGCCATTATTGGCGACATGCCACCCCGTGGAGAGGCGTGCTCATAGGAAGGTGCAGTCGTTCGTATCGGCGAAAACTCTGCAATCACGGCGTCGAATGGTGGCCTTCGCGTTGACACGCCCGAACTTCGTCCACAAAATGGCCGTACAAAGTTTCCCGGGTCCGTGGGGCCCGTCCCGACCGAAGGATCGCCCGTGACCTACCTGAACGACGAAGAGACTTTTCTGGTCAAGACCGTCCGCGACTTCATCGATCGGGAGGTCAAGCCGTCGGTGCAGGAGGTCGAGCACGCCAACGAGTACCCCGAGAAGTGGATCGAGCAGATGAAGCAGATCGGCATCTACGGGCTCGCCGTGCCGGAGGAATACGGCGGATCGCCGGTGTCGATGCCCTGCTACGTGCAGGTCACCGAGGAACTCGCCCGCGGGTGGATGTCGCTGTCGGGTGCGATGGGCGGGCACACCGTCGTCGCCAAGCTGCTGACCCTGTTCGGCACCGAGGAGCAGAAGAGCAAGTACCTGCCCAAGCTCGCCACCGGCGAGATCCGCGCCACGATGGCGCTGACCGAGCCCGGCGGCGGTTCGGACCTGCAGGCGATGACCACCGTCGCCAAGCGGGACGGCGACGAGCTGGTGATCAACGGCGCCAAGACGTGGATCACCAATGCCCGTCGCTCGGGGTTGATCGCGCTGCTGTGCAAGACCGACCCGGCCGCCCAGCCGCGCCACAAGGGCATCTCTGTCGTGCTCGTCGAGCACGGCCCGGGACTGACCGTCTCGCGCGACCTGCCCAAGCTCGGCTACAAGGGCGTCGAGTCGTGCGAGCTGAGCTTCGACAATTACCGCATCTCCGCCGACGCGATCCTCGGCGGCGAGCCCGGCAAGGGCTTCGCCCACATGATGAAGGGCCTCGAGACCGGCCGCCTGCAGGTCGCCTCGCGTGCTCTCGGTGTCGCGACCGCCGCGCTCGAGGATTCGCTCGCCTACGCGCAGCAGCGCGAGAGCTTCGGCCAGCCGATCTGGAAGCACCAGTCCATCGGCAACTATCTGGCGGAGATGGCCACCAAGCTCACCGCGGCCCGGCAGTTGGCGCGTTACGCGGCGGAGAAGTACGACAGCGGCGAGCGGTGCGACATGGAGGCCGGCATGGCCAAGCTGTACTGCTCGGAGATCGCGATGGAGATCGCCCTGAACGCGGTGCGCATCCACGGCGGGTACGGCTACTCCACCGAGTACGACGTCGAGCGCTACTTCCGCGACGCACCGTTGATGATCGTCGGGGAGGGCACCAACGAGATCCAGCGCAACGTCATCGCGAGCCAGCTCGTCGCACGCGGCGGACTGTGACGACCGGCCGCTAGGATCGGTCCGTCATGGACTACAAGGTGCGGGAAACGGAACCGGCCTACGCGCAACTCGCGCGCCTGCTCCGGGAGGCCGTGGAGGCGGGACGGTACAGCGACGGTACGCGGCTGCCGACGGAAGCCGAACTCGCCGAGGAACACGGGGTGAGCCGTCAGACAGTGCGCCGCGCCTTCCAGGATCTCGTCGCCGACGGCATCGTCTACCGCGTGCCCGGACGCGGCACCTTCGCGAACGAGTCGGGCCGGCGCTACCGGCGTCAGCTCGGCTCGATCGAGGATCTGCTCGCTCTGTCCGCCGATACCGTCATGCAGATCGTCTCGCCGCTGCGGCGCGGAGTCGACATCGATGCCGCGAGCCGGCTCCGCCTCGACACCGACGTGCTGTACACGGCGGTGTTCAAGCGTCTGCACGACGGAATTCCGTTCGTGCTCACCACCGTCCATCTGCCCGAGCAGGTCGCGGCGTACGTGCTCGATTCGCCGGAGCTGCAAGTGGGCGCGTCGAGCCGGAACACGATGATCGGCCTGCTCGAACCCCATCTCGACAGTCCCATCGTCGAAGCCGCACAGTCCATCACGGTCTCGCTCGCCACCGAGCAGGTGGCGACGGAACTGAACTGTGCCGTGGGGCATCCGCTGCTGCGCGTCGACCGGCTGTACTCGAACGACGCCGGGGCGCCCACCGAGCTGTCGGTGAGTTACTTTCTGCCCGAACACTACACCTATCGCGTCACACTCAGACGAGCCGGTCTCTGACCGTCGCCACATATCGACAGGAGCAACAATGCGGGTTTTCAACGGAATCGACGAGGTCGAGAAGGCCGTCGGCGAGCACCTCGGCTACAGCGACTGGCTCGAGATCGACCAGAAGCGGATCGACCTGTTCGCCGAGGCCACCGGCGATCACCAGTGGATCCACGTCGATCCCGAGCGTGCCAAGGACGGCCCGTACGGCAAGACCATCGCCCATGGCTACCTGACCTTGTCGCTGCTGCCGATCCTCGGCACCCAGATCTTCTCCCTCGAAGGGTTGAAGATGAAGGTCAACTACGGCAGCAACAAGGTCCGCTACCCCGCGCCGGTCCCTGTCGGTTCGCGGATCCGTGGCGGTGCGGAGTTCAAGTCGCTCGAGCGCACCGCCAAGGGCGCGAACCTCGTCGTCGGATACACCATCGAGATCGAGGGCGGGGAGCGTCCGGCGCTGGTCGCCGAGACGGTGGTCGTTCTCGTTCCCTGATCGTCAGGAGATCTCGACCCGGAGTATGCGATCGTCGTCGTCGGCCGGGCTGCCGCGACCGTCCCGGTTGGACGTCGTCAGCCACAGCGAGCCGTCGGGCGCGGCGACGACGGTCCGCAACCTCCCGTATTCACCGGCGAGGAAATCGGTGGCGGTCGCTGCCTCGCCCTCTCCGACGTCGATCCGCCACAGCCGTTCTCCACGCAGACCCGCCATCCACAGGCTGCCGTCGAACCACGCCAGCCCGGACGGGGACGCTTCCGAGACCGGCCAGGTGAGCACCGGATCGACGAATTCGTCGGAGCCACCGATCCCCTCGACCTCGGGCCAGCCGTAGTTCGCGCCGGCCGTCACGAGATTCAACTCGTCGACGTCGTTCTGCCCGAACTCCGACGCCCACAACCGTCCCCGGCCGTCGAACGCGAGTCCCTGCACGTTGCGGTGGCCGAGCGAGAACACCGGCGACGCCGGATCGGGGTTGCCGGGTGCGGGCTCGCCGTCGCCGGTGATACGAAGAATTTTGCCGCCCAGCGATTCCGGATTCTGGGCGAGTTCACGCTCACCCGCCTCGCCGGTCGCGACGTACAGCATCCCGTCGGGGCCGAAGATCATCCGCCCACCGTCATGGATCCGGCCGGACGGGATGCCGTCGAGGATCACCTCCGGTTCCGCGAGGGCGGTGCCGTCGAAAGTGGTGCGCAGTACCCGGTTGTCGCTCTCGGTGGTGACATACAGGTATACGAATCGGTCGGAGTCGAAGGCCGGGGAGACGGCGATCCCCAGCAGTCCCGCTTCGCCCTGTGCGCGCGTGTCGTCGATGCGGCCCACCTCGCGGGCCGTGCCCTCGCTGACCTCGACGATCCGGCCGGTGTTGCGCTCGGTCACCAGGGCAGAACCGCCGGGCAGAAAAGCAACTCCCCACGGAGTGTCGAGACCGGACGCGACGGTGCCGGTCACGCGCGGAGTACCCGTTTCGGGCGTCGAGGGCTCGGCGACGGTACTCACCCGGGTGGGGCCCTCGTCGACGGACGGGCTCGACGGGGACGCGCATGCCCCGAGATACACGGCTGTTGCTGCGGCGACCAAGCTCGCGAGAAGTGTCCGTGGCATGGGCCGATTCTCTCGTGCCGAGGTCCGTTCCGTCGGCGAATTCCCGGCGCTCGGCGTCAGGACGAGAACGCGAGCCGGACCTGGGTCTTGCCGAGCACCCGCCGGTCGCCGACGGATACCGTGAGATCGATGCGTGCGATGCGCTCCACCTTCTCGAGGTGGCTCACCTTCGCAGACACCGACAGGACGGCCCCGTGCACCGGATCGACCACAACGGGTCGCGTGAACCGTGTCTCGTAGGAGATCACCGCGGTGGGATCCCCGAGCCACTCGGTGACGGTCTGCAGGGCGAGGGCTGCGGTGAGCATTCCCTGGCAGAGCACGCCGGGGAGCCCCTCACCGGCTGCGACGGTGTCGTCGTAGTGGATCGGGTTGAAGTCGCCCGAGGCTCCGGCGTAGCGGACCAGATCGTTGCGGGTCACCGTCAGCTCGGTCTTCGCGATGACCGCGCCGACATCGAGTTCGTCGAATCGTAGTGCGGTGCCGAGGGTCATGCGCCGTCTCCTCGGTGAAGCAATGTCGAAGTGACCACCGCGACCAGATCGTCTGTGTCGTCCCGGATCTCGCAGACCGTGGACAGGATGTGGTTTCCGGCCCGTTCGGTGACCTCCGTGATGGTGAGCGTGGTGGTGAGATCGTCGCCGGCCACGATCGGTCGCCGGTGCTCGACCTTCTCGGACCCGTGCACCACCCGGTGCAGCTCGAGACCGGTACCCGGCGTCTCCAGAAGCTGTGTCACCGAAGGACTCTGGACGACGGTGGTGAAGGTCGTAGGAGCCACGACATCGGTGAAGCCGGCGGCTCGGGCTGCCTCCGGGTCGAAATGAATCCGATGTGTCGATCGGACGGCGCGGGCGAATTCCCGGATCTTCTCCCGGCCGACGAGATAGGACGTCGGCGGAAAGGTGCGTCCGGCAAGGTCGGCGTTCAGCGGCATCAACGCAGCGTAACGGCGCGAGGGACGGATCGGTGTCGTGTTCGTGACCTACACGCCGAGTTCGAGGTGATCGTGGGGGACTGGCTCGGAATCACGTGTTGCACCCTCGTGCCGCGACCTTCCATCGCTCGACCACAGCGTCGCCGGAGACCGCGATCAACTCGTCCGCGAGGTTCACGGCGTTGCATACGTGGTTGGGAATCACCCGCACCCTCTGCCCGAGATGCGGGCGGGTCGACGGGTTCGGCCAGTGCACCGTCGCGTGATGCTCCGACAACGCGGTGATGCGGGCATCGGGCTCGCCGAGGATGCGTCCGTACCCGGTGGCCCAGGCTGGCCGATCGGCGCCGAGCGCCTTCGAACCCGCATCGAGGACGACGACCTCGTCGCGAGCCGAGACGACGGTGGCGAGTGCCGTCAATGCGATGTCGGCTTCGGCCGCCGCCCCCAGCTCGAGTTGCTGGGCATCGCCGAAGACGTACACACCGGGACGCAATTCGGTTGCGGTTGTGGGCACGTCGAGAAGGGCGGTGGGCGAGGACCCACCGCTGATCACGGACGGGTCGATCCCCGCAGTGCGAAGAGAATCGGCAGCCGTAGCCAGTGCGCCGGCCTCGTCCCGGGCAGCATTGTCCGGAGCATCGAGTGCATACGAGTGGCCGGGGAAAGTGAAGACACCGCGCACGTCGAGACCCGCACTGCGAGCCGCCTTTGCCACCGTTCCGGCCTGCTCGGGCCGCACGCCGGTGCGGTGGTGACCGCTGTCGATCTCGACGAGCACACCGATGGCCGTGCCGGCGTGGTCGGCGAGTTGCCGAGCGCCGCTCTCGGAGTCGATTCCGATGGTGAGCCGCACCCGATCGGTCAGAGCGCGCAGGCGGGCACCGCGAGCCGTGTCGACCCACAGCGGGTACGCGACGAACAGGTCGTCGAAGCCCGCATCCGCGAACACTTCCGCTTCGGAGACGGTCGCGACGGTCAGTCCCCGGGCCCCGGCATCGAGTTGGCGACGCGCGATCTCGAGGCACTTGTGCGTCTTCGCGTGGGGTCGCAGCGACATGCCCCTCGAGCGGGCGGACGCCACCATACGCGCGATGTTGCGATCGAGGACGTCGCGGTCGACGAGCAGTGCCGGAGTGGTGTCGAGATCCATGGCCGAACCGTAGACGCTCGGGGCCGGGAATATAGAGAGTGCGCGACCTCTTCTTCGTGTTACCCTCGCGCCATGAGTGGTGTGGATCACAATCATGGGGATTTCGACGTCATCGTCCGGGGCGGTCTCTGGTTCGACGGAACGGGCGCTCCGGGTGTCGTCCGTAACCTCGGCATTCGCGACGGTGTCGTCGTCACCGCAACCCCCGACGAACTATCGGCAGGTCCGGACACCGAGGTCGTCGACGCGCACGGCCGCTGGGTCATGCCCGGCTTCGTCGACACCCATACCCACTATGACGCCGAAGTGCTCGTGGGTCCAGGCCTGCCCGAGTCGGTGCGGCACGGTGTCACGACGGTGCTCATGGGCAACTGCTCGATCTCGACGGTGTTCGTACCGCCCGTCGACGCCGCCGACCTGTTCAGTCGCGTCGAGGCGCTCCCGCGCGAACACGTCCTGTCGGCGCTCGAGAAGTCGAAGACCTGGACCGACCCCCGCGAGTACGTCGATGCGCTGAACGCGTTGCCACTCGGACCGAACGTGACTGCCTTCGTCGGTCATTCGGACGTCCGCGCCTCGGTGATGGGACTCGGCCGCTCCACTGAATCGGCGAACCGGCCGACCCGCGCCGAACTCGCCGACATCGACGCGCGGGTCGAGGACGCCCTCGACGCGGGCTTCCTCGGCGTGTCCACCATGACGAACCCGTGGGACAAGATGGACGGCGACCGTTATCGCTCGCGCACGCTGCCGTCGACCCACGCCTCATGGTCGGAATTCCGCCGCCTGCACAAGATCCTGCGCCGCCGCGGTCGCACCCTGCAGGCCGTGCCGAACCTGAACACCAAGTACGACGTCGCGTTCTTCGCTCTGGCCAGCACCGGCATCGGACGCAAGCCGATGAAGGCCTCGGTCCTCGCGGCGGCCGACACCAAGGCCGAACGGTGGGTCAACCGCATCTTCGCGCCGATCGCGTTCGCCGCCAACAAGATCGGCAAGGGTGCCTTCCGCTGGCAGCACCTGCCCACGACCTTCGAGGTGTACTCCGACGGCATCGACCTCGTCGTCTTCGAGGAGTTCGGATCGGGCCGTGCCGCACTCCATCTGCAGGACGAACTCGCCCGGAACGACCTGCTGCGCGACGAGGCCTACCGTCGCTGGTTCCGGGAGGACTTCGAGAAGAAGTTCTCGCCCCGGGTGTGGCACCGCGATTTCGACGACACCCGGATCGTCGAATGCCCCGACGCCTCGCTCGTCGGCCGGTCGATCGGCGACGTCGCGCGCGAGCGTAACCTTCATCCGGTCGACACCTTCCTCGACCTCGTCGTCGAGTACGGGCGGAATTTCCGGTGGCACACCGTCATCGCCAACGACCGACCGAAGGTCGCGGACCGGCTCATCCGCACGCCCGGCGTCACCGTGGGATTCTCGGATGCCGGCGCCCACCTGCGGAACATGGCCTTCTACAACTTCGCGATCTGCCTGCTCCGCCGCGTCCACGATGCCGAGAGGAAAGGCGTCCACGACGCCGGGAAGAAGGGCAGGCCGTTCCTGACGCTTCCCGAAGCAGTCCGCAAACTCACCGGCGAACTCGGCGACTTCTACGGAATCGACGCCGGCTATCTGCGGGTGGGGGATCGTGCCGACTTCGTCGTCGTCGATCCGGCCGGGCTGAACGGTGACGTCGATGCCTATCACGAGGCTCCGCTCGAGGAGTTCGGTGGCATCCGCCGCATGGTCAATCGCAACGATCGCGCGGTGACGGCGACGGCGGTCGCCGGGCGGGTGGTCTTCCGCGACGGTGAGTTCGTGCCCGGTTACGGACGTACCGTCGGCACCGGCCGGTTCCTGCGCGCGGGGGTGGAGGAGCGGGGACCCGCGCCGATCCGCACCCCGGCGGGCCAGCCCGTCGCATGAGTGCACCCGCAGTACGCCGCACCCAGCAGGAGCGCAGGGAGGAGACGATCGGCCGCATCCTCGACGCGGCCATCACGTCCCTTGCCGAGCTCGGCTACACCGCGACCACGATCGGCGAGGTGTGCCGGCGCTCGGGGGTGTCGTCGGGTGGGGTGTTCCGGCATTTCCCGACCCGGCTGGACCTGATGATCGCGGCGGCCGACGCCGTCCGGGAGCGACAGTTCGCGAACTTCGAGGCGGGACTCGCGGCGCTCGGCGACGAGCGGGCGGACGCCGTCGAATCGGTGCGGGTGTGCCTCGAACTGTTGCGCACCGCGTGCCGGGCACCGATGAACGCCGCCTGGTACGAACTGCTCGGCGCGGCGCGCACCGATCCGGCGCTGCGGGAGCATCTGGCGCCGATGGCCGAGCAATATCACGCCCAGATCGTGGATTTCGGCAGGTCGCTGCCGGTCGCGGCGCGGTTCCCGTCCGAGGTTTTCGACACCCTCCTGCTCTCGCTCGTCCACATGTTCGACGGCGAGGCGCTCGCGTCGACGGTGCATCCGCAGCCGGAACTCGAGGAGCGACGGATCGAACTGGTGGCCCGGATGTTGGCGCTCGTCACATCTGACATAGGTTCGGATGATGAGCAATAACGCATCTGCTCCTCGGTGGTTCGTCGACGCCCTCGCCGCACCTGTCGAGACGGGGAAGGTCGAGGTAGCGGGGGCAACCATCGCCTACCGGGCGTGGGGCGAATCCGGCCGGGAAGGTGTCGTGCTGGTGCACGGCGGTATGGCGCATTCGGGGTGGTGGGACCACATCGGCCCGCAGCTCGCGGCCGGTCGGCGCGTCGTCGCACTCGACCTGAGCGGCCACGGCGACAGCGACCACCGCGAGCACTACAGCCTGGAAGCGTGGGCCGAGGAGGTCCTCGCCGCGGCCGAAGCCGGCGGGATCAGCGGCCCGCCGGTCCTGATCGGCCACAGCATGGGTGGGATCGTGTCGTTCGCAGCCTCGCACCTGCACGGCGACAAGCTCACGGGCGTGGTGATCATCGACTCGCCGATCCGCGACATGACGCCCGAGGAACTCGAGATGCGTGCGAAGGCCGTCGCGAGCGCGAGGCCGCCGAAGGTGTACGCCGCGGTGGAGGACGCCGTCGCGAGGTTCCGTCTCGTGCCGCCGCAGGACGACGCCGAACCCTACGTGCTCGAGCACATCGCCCGCGGGGCGCTGAAGCAGGTGGACGGGGGCTGGTCGTGGAAATTCGACAATCTCCGGATGGGCCGCGAGGGACGCCGTAGCCTCGAGGTGATGAATCCGGGATGTGCTGTCGCCTACTTCCGTTGCGAACGCGGCATCATCGACGATGCGCTCTACGGGCGGATCGTCGACAACCTGGGCCCGGATGCACTTCTGATCGATCTTCCGGCCTCGGGACACCATCCGATGATCGATCAACCACTCGCCGTCGTCGCTGCAGCACGTACGCTGCTGGGTGCCTGGGGGAGATAACCGCATGAATCCGCTCCGACCGGTCGCTGTCCGTATCGGAGCGTTGCCGTGGTTGCCGCGGTATTCACGGCCGATCATCGCGGTGGACAAGACCATCCAGCGCGTCACACGCGGCAAGGTGACCCTGCTCGCGATCGCGGGGCTGCCGTCTCTCGTCCTCACCGTGAAGGGCCGGAAGACCGGCGAACCGCGTTCCACACCTCTGTTGTGTGTACCGCACGACGGGGGATGGCTCGTGGTGGGGTCGAACTGGGGGCACCCGAAAGCGCCGGCCTGGGCCGTCAACCTGCGCGCGGCCGACCGGGCCGAGGTGCTGTACGACGGGCACGAATATGCGGTGTCGGTGCGGGTCGCGGAGGGTGAGGAACGCGAACGGCTGTGGCAGGTGCTGCTGCGGACATGGCCGAACTACGCGCTGTACGCGAAGCGCACCGACCGGGAACTTCCCGTGTTCGTGCTGATGCCGCTCGGATCCTGATCCGGGATCAGAAGGGGCGGTCGGCTTCCTCCACGCTCACCGGCTTGCGGCGTTCGCGCAACAGATGCCGGGCCGCCCAGTCGAGCCAGAAACCGAGAAAACCGATCACGACGATCACGGCCATGACCTGGTCGTAGGCGAGCTGGTCGCGGGCGTTGAGGATCTGGTAGCCGAGACCGGAACGCACACCGAGCATCTCGGCGGGGACGAGCACGACCCAGGCGATACCGAGACCGACCCGCAGACCGGTCTGCACCTGCGCGCGGATGGCGGGCAGGACGACGGTGGTGAGCAGTTCGAGGCGGGTTGCGCCGAACGAGCGGGCGACCATCAGGTAGCCCTGGTCGATGCCGTGCACGCCGGCCGCCGTGTTGATGACGATCGGCCAGATCGCCGCGGCGGCGATGAGGAAGAAGACCGGCTGGTGACCGATACCGAACAGCGCCACTGCGATCGGCGCCCAGGACAGCGGCGAGATCATCCGCAGGAACTGCATGATGGGCATCGTCGCGCGCTCGACCAGCGGGTTGAGCCCGATCAGCAGCCCGAGCGGAATGCCGAGGGTGGCGGCGATCAACAACCCCACCAGCAGACGCCACAGGCTCGCGAGAGTGTCGGGCAGCAGGACACCGCGCGCGAACAGATCCACGATCGCCGGGAAGACGTACTGCGGAGCGAAGTCCCGCACGAGCGAATCCGGTGCGACGAGCACGGTCGTGACGAACCACCACAGGGCCACGGCGATGACGATGGCGACGGCCTGGGGGACCAACGGCAACCGCCGGGCGGTGCGGGTCGGTTCCGGAGCGGTGCTGGTCGGGGCGCTCACGATGGATCGACCTCCTCGGTGCGGGTGAGATCGGCGGGAAGGCCGAAGGCATCGGTGCCGTCGACGCGGGTGAGGGACGTGCGGACGAACCGGTCGTCGACGAGATCGTCGTGCACGGTCGCAGGATCGAGACGCGACAGGAAACGCGTGTCGCCGTCGACGACGGTGTCGTGCATCGCTTCGATCAGCGCCGCGGTGAAACTCGGGAAGGGGAACGGCTGGTACCCGATGCGCTGCGGCTGCCACTGCGGATGCACCGTTCCGGCCTCGCGGTCGGGATAGGTGAGCGCCTTGGTGATCGCGGGCAGCGGCTGCGGCAGATATCCGGACGACAGCATCGCGGCGGCGGCCTGGCGGTCGGCACCGATCTGCAACTGGGCGGAGACCGCCGAGTCGGTGAGGGCCTGGACGCCGACGGGGTCGCGTTCGATCAGGTCCTCGTGCACGAGCAGGGCGCAGCACGCGTGGTCGCGCCAGACGTCGCCGAGGAACCTGTGGATCCGACCCACTCCGCGGACCTCCGCGGCGGCGTTGAACGGGTCGGCGACGGTGAACGCGGCGATCGACCCGTTCGCCAGCGCCGGGATCATGTCGGACGGTCCCATGACGACGAGTCCGACGGTGCGGGCGGACTTCGACGGCGCCTCCCGCACGACAGGCGTCAATCCGTGCGCCCGCAACAGCTGCTGCAGGGCGATGTTGTGGATCGACCACCAGAACGGGATTGCCACCTGCTGCCCGGCGAGATCGCTCAGGTCGGTGATGTGCGGCGCGACTGTCAGCGCCGAGCCGTTGGTGTGGTTCCAGCCGAGGATCCGCACGGAACTGCCCAAGCTGTACCGCAACTGGACCGCCATGGGCATGAGCAGGTGCACGACGTCGACGCGTCGGCTGATGAAGGCCTCGGCGAGCGACGCCCAGCTACGGAAGAGCACCGGCTTCGCCGAATCGACCACACCGGCGGGATACAGACTCGACCCGTGCGCGACGAGCAGCGGTGCGGCATCGGTGATCGGCAGGTAGCCGATGCGCAGTTGCCCCGTGCGGTTGGTGCGGTCGGCGGTCGCGGTGCGCGCGAGGTCGACGACACCCGCGACACCACCGGCAGCCGCAAGCCCGAGCGCCCCGCGCATCAGGGTGCGACGGCTGAACAGACCCGGATCGGTCATGTCGCGGACAGCGACGAATCGCGGTAGTGCGCAAGGATCGCCGGGCGCAGAGCGTCGCGGTCGAGTGCCGACATGTCGCCGAGCGACCATTCCTGCTGCACCACACCCGAACTCCCGAAGAGTGCGATGCGATCGGCCAGTTCGAGCGCCTCGTCGATGTCGTGGGTGACGAGGACCGTCGTGAAGCCGAGATCGCGGGCGAGTTCGCCGAGCCACGACCGCAGATCGGATCGGGTGGCCGGATCGAGGGCGCTGAACGGCTCGTCGAGCAGCAGCAGCCGCGGACGCACCGCGACGGCACGGATCACCGCGATGCGCTGCGCCTGACCACCGGACAGCTGGTCGGGGTAGTAGCCGGCGAGCGAGGAGAGGCCGAAGCGTTCGAGGAGGGAATCGGCGTAGACGGTGTCGAACCGCTCGCGGTGAGCGGCGAAACGTCCACCGAAGGCGATGTTCTCGCGAACCGTCAGCCACGGCATCAGGAAGGGCTGCTGGAAGACCATTCCCGTGTGCGGACGGTTGTCGCCCTCGGTGTCGGGCCAGTCGACGGAGCCGCGATCGAGATGATCGAGACCCGCGACGATCCGGAGCAGGGTCGACTTGCCGCTACCGCTGCTGCCGAGCACGACGAGGAACTCACCGGTCGCGATGTCCAGGTCCACTCCCTGGAGGACCGGGGCCCGACGACCGGCGAAGCTCTTGTATCCGTTCGTTATTCGTACTGCGACAGTTCCCACCGAAGCTGTCCTTCCGACGGCGACTGAATGGGCAGGAAAGCCGCCTCGCGGAACCGGCGGTTGGTGGCGCTCGCCGTCGCGTACCCGGCACCACCGCGCAGGGTCGCTTCGAGGCGGGTCGCGGCGACCGCGACGACCGAACCGTCGAGACGCAGGCGGATGAACTCCGCCGGATCGATCGCGCCGGGGTCGGTGGCGAAGCGGTACAACCGCTCGCGCAGCGACTCGTAGCGGGCCGAGAGTTCTTCGTACTCACCGGTGAACTGTTCGCCGAGTCCGTGCAGGCGTGCTGCGGCCTCGGTGAGCGACGCGCGTGCGATGCCGACGCAGAACGAGGTCTGCAGCATCATGAAGGTGGGCCGGATCGAGCCGCAGAAGCCGGCGAGGTTCTCGGTGAGGATGTGCGACTGCGGGATTTGCACACCGTCGAACTTCAGGGAGGTCGACGACGTGGCACCCAGCGCGAGTAGTTCGGGCGAATCCGCGATGGTGATGCCGTCGGTGTCGGCGCGGACCACGGCGACGAGGCGATCCCCGCCCGCCGTACGGGCCGGGAAGACGATCACCGAATCGGGAAAGACGTTGGACGCCCAGTGGATCGGTCCGGTGACGGTGATTCCGTCGTCGGTCCGCTCGGCGACGAGGGGGAGTTCGCCGAGTCCGGCGAGGTGCTTGAGGGCCGCGGCCATGGCGGTGACGCCGATCGTGCGGCCGGATGCGAGATCGTCCCGATACCGGTCGCGCAGGAATTGCGGTGCGCGATCGATGTATTCGAGTGCCATACGCTGCGCCCACAGCGAGAAACCGACGGTGAGCGATTCGGCGGCAACCTCGTCGATGACCGCGACCATCTCGGAGAGACATTCCCCGTCCAGCCCCTTGTGGAGCAGGCCCAGTTCGCCCGTGCGGGCGATGTCGGTGCGGATGTCGGTTTCTCCGCGATCGAGAGCAGCGGCGCGATCGCGTACGAATTCTGCGATCGCCGCGCGCTGTTGCTCGCTCGTTCGGTCAATGGCCGCGGTCATCGGGTGCTTATCCTTCGAGGGAGTGGAGACGATCGATGGGCGTGCTGACGACCTCGCGGGCGCGGACGACCGCGGCCTCGTCGGGGGCGTTGTAGAAGCACAGGCACTTGTCCATGTCCTCGCGGACGTAGGTGCGCAGGAAGCTCACCTCGGGGACATCGGCATACTTCGGCGAGTTCGCCTTCTTGCGGGCGAGGTAGGTCTCCATGTCGATCGTGTCGGGGATGTCCCATTCGACGAGGTAACCGGCCTCGGGGCGGGTGGCCTTGATCTGATCGAGCTCGGCGCCGACGAGGCGGACCTCGTTCGGTCCGACGACCTCCGCGACCTCGAGGGAGGCGGACTCGAGCTGGGCGGGGCGGCACGCGTCGAACTCGGCGATCGCGAACACACGCGTGCCGCCGGTGGTGACCTGCGATTCGATCAGTTCGCCGCCGGCAGCGACGACAGCGTCGTCGAAAGCCTTGATGGCAGCCTCGGCCTGGCCCTCGGTGGGTACGAGTTCGTAGAGATACAGCGACATGGGGTCACCTTCCGGGAAGAGCGGGTTGGAACTGTGACCGGTCCGGGCGCGACGGGGCCCCGCTTCGTCTTCGGACGGGGCGACTACGACATGCGGCGCGCGCAGACGAAGCCGGTCAGAGAGGGGAGCGACAACACGCAGCAGTCGACACCCGCACGAGATCCACGTGCAGGCGGCGAGTCAGAAGGCTGCGTGTCACGTGCTCCACCGTACTGTGAATAGAACGGTCTGTCTATCGCGCCGTGTCCGTTACCCTGGGTACGTGCGTACGTCCGTCGAGAGTTCTGCAACCGGTTCTCCGGAGGGCACGGCCGAGCCGAAGGGGACGGCCGAGTCCTCGCCGTCCAAGCCCTCGCCCGCCGCGCGTCTGCTCGACACCGCGAGCAGGCTCTTCGCCGAACACGGCATCCGTGCGGTGGGGATCGACCGCATCCTCGCCGAGGCCGGCGTCGCCCGTGCGAGCCTCTACTCGTCGTACGGGTCGAAGGACGCACTGGTGCTCGCGTATCTGAACGATCTCGACCGGCGTGACCGGCAGCGATGGCACGCCGCCGTCGAACCGCTCGACGATCCGATCGCGAAGATCCTCACCTTCTTCGATCTCGCGATGCAGTCGGCGCCGAAGAAGAACTTCCGGGGATGCCAGTACGCCAACGCCGCGACGGAGTTTCCGCAGGAGTCCCTCGAACCGGTACTCGCACACCGGAAATGGCTGAATTCGACGCTCATCGACCTGCTGAATCTCGCCGGGGCGACCGAATCCGAGGTCGTGGCCCGGCGCGTGCAACTGATCTACGACGGTGCCCTGTCGGGCAGCAAGTTCGAGCACGCCGTCGAACCGATCCGGTTCGGCCGCGCCATGGCAGCAGCGACCGTCGAGGCGCACCTCCGCCGCTGACCGACGGCCCGTGTCGCCTGCGGACTCAGCCTGCGGAGTTGCTCCGCTGCTGCGTGTTCCGCTCAGGGGTGGCAGTGTTCAGGGGGCGCGGTACGAGAGCACGGAAACACACGCTTGCCAGGACGAAGGTGCCGAGTGTTCCCAGCACCGCGGCCACGCCCGTCGAACCGGGGCGGCCGTCGATCGTGTAGTCGGCGAGCGCGCTGTCGGCGAGTCGGTGCTCCTCGACGTCCTGTGCCATGCAGTCGCCCGAGAGGTCGTCGGCGAGCGTGTCGATCTCGCAGCCGCGCGTGGTGGCCACTTCGAGAGCGCCGGGGGTGTCGACGGCGAGCGGTGCCAGGATCCCCGCCACGACGAGTGAGGTGAACGCCAGGCCCACGAACAGCGTGCCTCGGGCGCGCGGGCGCGGAGGCGGCGGCGGGGATGCATTCGCGTCGAGGGGGTTGACCGGCAGTCGCGTGAGATGGACGGACTCAGGGGAGACGCGCGCGACGGCTAGTACCACGGCGGCCGTCACCAGGCCTTCGACCATCCCGACCGGAACGTGCGTCGCATAGAGGAACCCGATGTTCGACACCGGCACCGTGGAGGTGCCGCCGAGTGCGTATTCGACGACGAAGCCCGTCACCGCGGCGAGGACCGAGACGAACCCGCCGACGAACGAAACCAGGCCGAGCGTGACGAACGGCCGAATGCCACGGTGCTCGCACAGTGCGCGCAGCGCCGTCGCGGTGAGAAAACCGGCGGCGACAGCGACGAGCACCATGTTGGTGACGTTGGCGCCCAGCGCCGACAGGCCCCCGTCGGCGAAGACGAAGGCCTGCACCACCAGGACGATCGTCAGCGCGACCGCGCCCACGAACGGGCCGAGCAGGATCGCCGCGAGCGCGCCGCCCACGACGTGCCCGCTGACCTCCGGCAGGACCGGCACGTCGACCACCTGCAGGGCGAACAGCAGGGCGCAGACCGCCGCCGCCGTCGGCACCATCCGCTTGTTCAGGTCGCTGCGCGCATACCAGGCGGCGATGCTGATCCCGATCACGGCGATGACGAAGAACCACGCCGATGCGCGGTCGGCGATCAGGCCGTCGCCCATGTGCAGGGCGAGGACGTCGGTGCCGGCAAACCCACTCGTATCGACCATCTCCGATGTCCCTCTCGCCGACGGAGCGCTCTGCGGCGAAGGCTAGTACCGGCACGCGGTATGTGGAGGGTTTTCGGGTGCCCAGTGGGACGAAACCGCGGGTCGGAATCGCCACCTGTTCTATGTTCGGTGCATGTACGAGTGGTCCGACACAGACCTCATGTTCCGCGATGCACTGCGCGGATTCATAGAGAAGGAAATCCGTCCGCACGTCGACAGTCTCGAGTCGGGAGAATTGCCGCCGTACGACATCATCCGGAAGTTGTACGCGACTTTCGGCATCGACGAGATGGCTCGCGAGTCGCTCGACCTTGCCCTCGCGAAAGAGGAACGCGGAGAGAAGTCTTCGGGGTCGTCCGGGGGTACCGGCGGGTCGCCGGGGATGGCGGCGTTGCTCAACATCGAGATCGCCGGGGTCAGTCTCGGGCTCATCGCCTCGCTCGGCGTCAGCCTCGGCCTGACCGCGGGGACGATCCGCAGCCGCGGAACCCTCGCGCAGAAGAAGCGGTGGTTGCCGGAGCTGGTGACCTTCGAGAAGGTCGGCGCATGGGCTATCACCGAACCCGATTCGGGCTCCGATGCGTTCGGTGGGATGAAGACGACGGTGCGCCGCGACGGGGAGGATTACATCCTCAACGGGCAGAAGACCTTCATCACCAACGGTCCGTACGCCGACGTGATCATCGTGTACGCGAAACTCGACGAGGGGGATCCCTCGGTGGATCGCCGCGACCGCAAGGTGCTCGCATTCGTGCTGGACAAGGGCATGGAGGGACTCACCCAGAGCCCGCCCTTCAAGAAGATGGGCATGAATTCCTCGCCGACGGGAGAGTTGTTCTTCGACAACGTGCGCCTGACCCGCGATCGGTTGCTCGGGGAGACCGAGGAGGGTGGCCGCAGCGACGGCAAGGACAGCGCACGGGAATCGTTCGCCACCGAGCGTATCGGCATCGCCTATCTGGCTCTGGGCATCATCGAGCAGTGCCTGAAGCTGTGCACCGAGTATGCGAAGTCGCGGAAGCTGTGGGGCAAGGAGATCGCGCAGTTCCAGTTGATCCAGCTCAAGCTTGCCGAGATGGAGATCGCGCGAGTGAACGTTCGCAACATGGTCTTCAGCGCCATCGAACGCACGCAGGCGGGAAAGCCGGTGAGCCTGTCGGAGGCGTCCGCGATGAAGCTGTACTCGTCGCGGGCGGCGACCGAGGTGGCGATGGAGGCCGTGCAGTTGTTCGGTGGGAACGGATACATGGCCGAATATCGCGTGGAACAACTCGCCCGGGATGCGAAATCGCTGATGATCTACGCCGGGAGTAACGAAATTCAGGTAACACATATCGCGAGGGGATTACTCGCACAGTAACCCCTGGATATCACCGCTCGAAACACGCAAAAGGGACAAATGCCGGGTAGGGGGATGACAATTCGCCCGGTGTGTCGACTATTGTTCGCCATGAGAAAAGTTATGCCGGTCACCGACGAGGGGAGTGACCGGTTCCAGAGGGGAATCCGAGCGGAAATCGGGGGAGCGATGTACGCGGAACGAAAGGGCGGCGAAAAGCCGCCGGTCACGACGGACGGTCGGAGCGCTCGTGCAGAGCGCACCCGGCAGGCCGTCATAGAGGCTCATATCGCGCTCATCCGGGCGGGAGAGCTCAAACCCACAGGGGCGCAGATCGCCTCGCGGGCCGGGGTGTCCCTGCGATCGCTGTGGGGACACTTCGGCGATCTCGAGACGTTGTTCGCCGCAACCGGCGCCGAACTCATGCGGCGCCAGGACGACGCCTACGAGCCGATCGACCCGTCGCTGCCGCTCGAGGAGCGGATCGACGCCTACTGCAAGCAGCGGGCGGAACTGCTCGAATACATCGCGCCGTTCGCGCGGTCGTCCGAGATCCGCGCGCCGTTCTCGCGGGAGTTGCAGCGCAATCGCGTGCGTTATCTCGACCGGGCGCGGTACGAGATCAGGGCGTTGTTCGCCGACCAGTTCGAGGGGGTCGACGACACCGTCCGGACCCACATCGAGAATCTGCTGGGAGTGTCGACGACCTGGCCGACCTGGGTGTCGCTGCGGGACGTACTGCGACTGTCCGTGCCCGAAGCCGTCGAGGTCATGAAGCGGGCGGTGTCGGCGCTGCTGATGGAAGCCTCCGGTGCCGGCCGGCAGCAGGCGGTCGCCCGCGCTGCGCAGGAGAAAGCGGCGATGGTGCCGCACCGGATCGCTCCGCAGTCCCGGACTGCAGCGACGATGACGCCACGCGAACAGGTCGTCGTCCCGGCCTGAGCAGGCCGGCGCGCCGGTCAGTTCAGGCGTGCGCGTGCCGAGAGAAAGGTCTCGACCGCAGGTAGTGCGGCCGAGACCGTCTCGGCATGATCCACCCCGCGCAGGATCGCGAGTCGCGCACCGGGCACGGTGCGCGACAACGCGCGGGTGTCCTCCACACGCAGGCGGTCCTCCGACCCGACGACGGCGAGGACGGGCACGTCGATGCCGGCCAGCGTGTCGTCGTCGATCCCCGGTTCCCGATCCGACCGGCGGAAGTAGGCGGCGAGGGCACGCGCGTCGTTCTTCAGGAACGCCGAGCGTGTCGCGGGATCGACAGGACTGCGACGCCGTTCTTCCCAGGCACGGACGAAACCGTCCATGCCGTCGCGTTCGAGCACGTCGACTGTGCCGGGGAAGAACATCGCGTCCATCGATCCCTCTTGGGGCCGGGCGCTCCCACCGAGCAGGGTCAGGCTCGCCAGCCGCTCGGGGGCTGCGACGGCCAGCGCGAGTCCCGCACGGGCACCGAACGAATAGCCGACGTAGTGCACCCGGTCGGCCCCTGCTGCGTCCAGAACGGCGAGCAGATCCCCGACGATCGCGTCCATCGCGTAGGCGTCCTCGTCGTGAGGGGTGTCGCTGCGGCCGTGTCCACGCAGATCGGGCATGACCAGCCGGAAATCCCCACCGAGCGCCTTCACGTAACCGAATGCTTTCCACACCGCCGACGACAGTGCACTGCCGTGGACGAGCAGAACCGCCGGTGACTCCTCCGCGCCCGCCGTGGTGAACCGGATCCGGGTGCCGTCGGCGGGATTCGTCGCGTGGTTCATCCCAGCAGTATGTCCGAACGGCTCATCCCCCGAGTTCGACCGACCGATCCACCTCGACCTCCTCGAGGAATCGCTCGTCGTGCGAGACCACCACGAGCGCACCGTTGTAGGCGCGCAAGGCCTGGGTCAGATGCGCGAGGCCGGCCAGGTCGAGGTTGTTGGTGGGCTCGTCCAACAGGAGTAGCTGCGGAGCGGGATCTGCCGCGAGCACGATCGCGAGCGCAGCCCGCAACCGTTCGCCGCCCGACAGTGCGCCCACGGGCACCTCGGCCTGGCGTCCGCGGAACAGGAAGCGCGCCAGACGTGCCCGCACCTGCTGCGGAGTCAGGTGCGGCGCCCGATCCTCGGCGTTCTCCGCGACCGAACGATCGTCGTCGAAGATGTCGAGGCGCTGCGGGAGCAACGCGAAGGGAACATGGGGTTCCGCGTCGACGATGCGGTGCAGCAGGGTCGTCTTCCCCGACCCGTTGGGCCCGCGCAGTGCGATCCGTTCCGGTCCGACGATCTCGAGCGGTGCGTCCGCCACCCGCCGCCCGGGCGGAACCGCGGTCCCGGGCAGGTCGATGCGGATCTCCGGATCGTCGCGCACCGCGTCCTTCGCACGGTCCAGGTTCTCCCGTGCCGTGGTCAGATCCTCCTCGTGCTCGCGGCGGAAACGCCCGGCGGATTCCTGCGCCTGCCGTTTTCGCGCGCCCATGACGATCTTGGGTTCGCGCTTCTGCTCGTACATCTTCTGCCCGTAGCGTTGCCGCCGGGCGATCGTGACGTGTGCCGCCGCCAGTTCGCGGGCCTGGCGCCGTACGTCGTTGCGGGCGTCCCGCACCGCGGCCCGCGCAGCCTCCTGTTCCTCCGCGACGATCCGTTCGTACTCGCCGAAACCACCGCCGAACAGGCGCAACGAGCCGTTGCGCAGTTCGGCGATCGAATCCGTCCCCGCGAGCAGTTCCCGGTCGTGCCCGGCGACCAGCACCGTACCGGGGAACCTGTCGAGCGCGTCCTCCAGTCGCTCACGACCGTCGGCGTCGAGATTGTTCGTCGGCTCGTCGAGCAGCAGCACGTCCGGTTCGTCGAGCAACCGGGCGGTGAAGGCGAGCAGCACGGTCTCGCCACCGGAGAGCTGACCGACGGTGCGATCGAAATCGCCGGTATCGTGCAGGATCCGGTCGAGACCCACGCGATGCATGAGCGCGAGCGCGTGGTCCTCGATGTCCCATCGGTCGCCGACGATCTCGAAATCCCGATCGTCGAACGATCCGGATTCGATGCGTCGCAGAGACTTTCGGATCTCACCGATGCCGAGGACCGAATCGACCGGCACCGCCGGATCGAGCGTGACGTCCTGGGGGAGATAGGCGACCCGCCCCCGTACGGTCGACGAACCCGAGGTCGGGCGGAGTTCGCCCGCGATCAGCCGGAGCAGAGTGGTCTTCCCACTTCCGTTGCGGCCCACCAGGCCGATCCGCCCGGCCGGGACGACGGCATCGAGATCCTGGACGGCGGAGGTGCCGTCCGGATGGACGTAGGAGAGTGCGGACAGCGTGATACCGGATGAAGACATGGTGGCTCCCGAAAGGTGAGGGTCGGCGGCGCGACTGCGCGGGGACGGAACCGCTCACAGGAGCAACGGACTTCTCCGATCGACGGGTACGGGATGCGAACACCATGGTGGATCCTGCACCGTCCGGGATGCAACCGAATATTTCACCCCGACTCCTACCTGCGGTAACGGGCACGGGACCGAAAGTGCAGGCATGATCGGGACCGTGCGGATCCGACTGCTGACCCTGGGTGTCGCGACAGCGACGGTGCTGTCGCTGCCGGCGTGCGCGACCGGCCCCGACCAGCCGGAGACGATCGCGGAGGAGTTCGCGGCCGCTCTCGATGCCGGCGACGTCGCCGGGGCGGCCGCGCTGACCACCGATCCGGCGGCTGCGGAAGCCGCCATCGACGCCCTCTTGGAGGGGCTCGGCAACGACGATCCCACCGTGAGTGTCGCGGGCACGGGCGACGGCGACACCTTCGATCTCGACGTGACGTGGACCTTCGGGGAGGGCCGCGCCTGGTCGTACCGCACCACCGGCAGCGCGACGGAGGATCCGGCGGCCGACGCGTGGCGTGTCCGCTGGGATCCTGCCGTACTCTCGCCGGAGCTGACGGGCGGCGCGACGCTGCAGTACCTGACGACGGCCGGTGCCCCGCCGACGATCTTCGACCGGGCCGGGCAGCCGCTCATGGGGGAGCAGGTCGTCACCGTCGTGAACCTCGATGCCACCGCCGACCCCGCTGCGGTTGCGCCCGTGCTGGCCACGGTCGTCCCGACCATCACGGCGGAGAGCCTCACCGAGCAGGTCGCGGCGGCCGGTGGCGGTGCCGCGGGGGTGATCACCCTGCGCGAGGACGACCTCGCACCCATCGAGGACCGCCTCGCTGCGCTGCCCGGCGTGACGCTCGTACCGCAGACCCGTCTGCTCACCACCGAGCGCGCTCTCGCCTCACCCGTGTGGTCCGGTCTCGCCGAACTCTGGCAGGAAGGGCAGGACGCCTCGGCGGGCTGGGTGGTCCGGCGGGTCGCAGCGGACGGTGCCACCACTCAGGTCGCAGGCGAGTCGGGACCGGAGGCCCCGGACCTGACCAGCACGATCGACCTCGACCTGCAGCGACGGGCCGAGGACGTCCTCTCGACCTTCGATACTCCCGCGGTGATCGTCGGGATCGAGCCCGCGACGGGTGCGATCCGCACGATGGCCCAGAACGAGGCGGCCGACGCCGAGGGGCCGGTGGCCACGACAGGGCTCTACCCGCCGGGCTCGACGTTCAAGGTGGTGACGACGGCGGCAGCACTCGGTGCCGGGCTCGCCGAACCGGACACCGTGCTGCCCTGCCCGGGGGTCGCCTCGATCGGCTCGCGCACGATTCCCAACGACGAGAACTTCGACCTCGGGCCCGTGCCGCTGCACACCGCGTTCGCGTTCTCGTGCAATACGACCATGGGGCAGCTCGCCCTCGATCTGCCGCCCGACGCCTTGCGCGCGACGGCCGAACGGTTCGGTCTCGGCATCGACTACGTCACGCCCGGTCTCGTCACGGTCACGGGTGACGTGCCGGTCGCCGACACCGATGCCGCCCGCGTGGAGGCAGCCATCGGACAGGGTCGGGTGACGGCGTCGCCGTTCGGGATGGCGCTGGTCGCGGCCTCGGTCGCGAACGGCCGGACGCCCGCCCCGATGCTCGTCGAGGGACAGCCGGCCACACCCGATCGGGACGCCGAACCCGTGCAGGAGAACGTGCTCGCGGCACTGCGAGAGATGATGCGCGAGACTGTGATCGAGGGTACAGCGGGTACGTTGCGCGACATTCCCGATCTGACGGGGAAGACGGGGACGGCGGAGTACGGTGACAACGTCGGGGCGCACGGCTGGTTTATCGGCTCACAGGATAATCTTGCCTTTGCGGTGTTCGTAGCAGGGGCGGACGGCTCGGCCCCCGCAGTCGAAGCGGCGGGGCGATGGCTGAGGGGGTAGGGCGCGTGGCGCAATTGTGATTGGTTCGTGCACAACGCGTGCTGGTATCTCGTGTGACTGAAGTGAAGGTTGTTACATATGAGATTTCGTGATTGGCGGGGGAAACGAGGGCGTATCGTCGCGCTCGCCGTGTGCCTCGTCGTGGCTGTCGTCGCGCTGACGACAGTTGTGTTCTCGGATTCTCGAAGCGAGCCGCAACGCCTCGTCGACGACTTCGTCGCCGCCCTCGACGATCGGGATGCAGCCGCAGCGGCGGCCCTGACCTCCTATCCGAACGCGGCGGAGGAAACGATCGCGCAGATGTACGACGGCCTGTCCGACGGCACCGTCGACTACGACGTCACCCAGCTCGTCGAACTCAACGACGAGTCGGGATACTTCACCCTCTCCGCGGGATGGAACTTCGGCGAAGGCAAGGACTGGTCGTACCAGGTCACCGGAGCGGTGCGGAAGCTCGCCGTCGGCTGGCGTGTGTCCTGGGACCCGGAGGTCGTCGTACCCGACCTGTCGGGCGGGCGCACCGTCCACCACGTGCGCACCGATGCCGCGCCGCCGAAGATCTTCGACCGCACCGGCCGTCTCCTCATGGAGGAACAGACCATCAACGCCGTGGTGCTCGACCCGGCGGTCATGCCCGACCCCGCCGACACCACCAGGCGCCTGGCCGCTGTTCTCGAGCCGGTCGCGCCCGTCGTCACTGCCCAGCTGATGCAGGAGCGGATGGACGAGAACCCCGGCAACCGGGTCACCGCGGTCAAGCTCCGCGACCAGGACTACCAGTTCCTCGAGGACGGCATCGTGTCCATCCCGGGTGTCGAGGTGCTCACCACCCCCACCTTGATCAGTGCCGATCGCCGGATCTCCACACCTCTGCTCGATTCGCTGCGCTCGGCCTGGCAGCTCGAACGCGACCGGACCGCAGGCTGGGCGGTCACGCTCGAGGATCCCGAGAGCGGCCCGATCCAGGTGGCCGGTTTCCAGGGTCCGCCGCCTCCGGATCTGCAGGCGACGGTCGATTCCCAGGTGCAGCTCGCCGCGAAGGAAGCGGTCGTCACCGCAGGTACGCCGGCCGCGCTGGTCGCCATCCAGCCGTCGACCGGCGGCGTCCTCGCCGCCGACGTCAACAACTGGGCTATGGAACTGGGCCCGGTGCTCACCCACGGTCTCTACCCGGCCGGGGGCGTCCTCGATCCGCTTCGGCTGGCAGCCGGCCTCGAGCGAGGAGTCGACCCGAACGATGTGAGCTCGGACGACATCGCCACGACGGCCCGCAGCCTCGGACTCGGCCTCGACTACGAGGTACCGGGCTTCGATTTCGAGACCGCACAGATCGGGCACAACCGCTCCGGTGTGGTCCAGTTCGCCGGATCGGACTCCGACGAGAATCTGATCACCCCCCTCGGTGCCGCGGTGCTGGCCGCCTCGGTCGCTCGGGGCAGCGCCGCTGTCCCCACGATCGTCCAGGGACAGGAGACCGTCGTCCACGAGGCCCCCGAGGCGCTGCCCGGCTCGGTGATCGACGCCCTGCGCGGCATGATGATCGACAACGTGCAGAACGGTCCCGCGTCCTACCTTCGCGGACACGCCGGTCTCGCGGGTATCGCCGCGGCGAGCGGCGACGACCGGTGGTTCTTCGGCTACACCGGCGGCGATCTGGCCTTCGCGGTCTTCGTCGCCGACGCGGACGGCGGCGACCGCGCGATCAAGATGGCCGACACCTTTCTGCGCAAGCTGGGCGAACCACTGCTCGGCGACTGATCCGCCGGGGACCGCTCCGCGGCGCACGGTACGTTGAGCGACCGTGACTGTCCTCGACGTGGCCCTGCTCGTGGGTGCCGGATTCTTCGCAGGTGTCGTCGGGTTCGTCACCGGCCTGGCGTCGATCGTCTCCTATCCGGCGCTGCTCGCCGTCGGCCTCCCGCCGGTCGCGGCGAACGTCACCAACACCGTGGCGATGGTCGGTGTGGGCGTCGGAGCGCTGTCCAACTCGGCGCGGGAAGTCGTCGACACCGGTCCCCGGGTGTGGTGGTGGACGCTCTACGCCGCGCTCGGCGGCGTGACCGGGGCGGTCGTCCTGCTCGTGGCCCCGCCCGATTCGTTCGAGGCGGTCGTGCCCGGCTTCGTCGCGCTCGCCGCCCTGGCGTTGTTGCTCCAGCCACGCATCCGCACCTTGGCCGGCGGCCGCGACCTGCCGCGGGTGTTCTCCGTGGCGGTCTTCGTCGTCGCGGTCTACGGCGGCTACTTCGGTGCGGGAGCGGGCGTGGTCTTCTACGCGCTGGTGCTGGTCTGCACGTCCGAGCAGATCTGGCGCGCGAGCATCCTCAAGAGCTACCTGCTCGGCGTCGCCAATCTCGTCGCGGCGATCGGGTTCGCCGTCTTCGGGCCCGTGCACTGGGGTGCGGCGGCGGCGATGGCGGTCGGCGCGTTCGCCGGTGGCTACTGCGGCCCGCCCCTCGTGCGGCGCATACCCCCGAACCTGCTGCGCGTGGGTGTCGCGCTCGCAGGGTTCGGGTTGGCGGTATGGCTGGCTCTCCGCTGAGTGGCGTTACTGCACGCCGTGCATGAGCTTCTTGATGCGCGGCGAGAACAGGGCGAGCACGATGCCCACCGCAATCGACGCTCCGCCGATCCACAGGTAGTACGGCACCTCGTTGCTCTCGTCGTAGAACCCGGCGAGGGTGCCGGCCATGGCCGTGCCGCAGGCGACGGAGAGATAGAACAACGCGACCATCTGCGTATGGAAGTTCTTCGGCGCGAGTTTCGTCGACAGCGACAGTCCGACGGGGGACAGGAACAGCTCGGCGAAGGTGAACAGCAGCAGGATGAAGACCAGCCCGAGCAGGGGAGCGCTGTTGGCGCCGCCACCGGCCATGGGGATGAAGCACAGGAATGCGATGCCCATGATGATCGTGCCGGCCGCGAACTTGATGGGCGACGACGGCTGTCGCGGCCCGAGCCTGGTCCACATGGCGGCGAACACGCCGGCGAAGATGATGATGAAGACCGGGTTGATGGACTGCACCCAGGACGGCGGGAACTCCCAGCCGAACAGGTCGCGGTTCAGGCGCGTGTCGGCGTAGACGGCGACCATCGTGAACTGCTGCTGGAAGAGCGACCAGAAGACCGCGCTCGCGATGAACATCGGGATGAACGAGAGCACCCGGCTGCGTTCGATCGACGTGATCTGCCTGCTCGACAGCATGATGACGAAGTAGGTGACGGTCGCGACGATCGTCAGGACGACGACGATGTCGGACATGTTGTTCGTCGTGATGAGGCCGGTGAGCGCCGCGATCGCAATGAGGACCACGGCGACCAGACCGATCCCGGCTGCCTTCGTGCGTGTCTCGGCGGGCAGGGGGTGCGGTGGCACTTTGCCGATGTCGCCGAGATGCTTGCGGTAGATCGTGTACTGCAGCAGGCCCAGGAACATACCGACTGCGGCGAGACCGAAGCCCCAGTGGAAACCGTGGCGATCGGCCAGGAAGCCCGTGAGCAACGGACCGACGAGTGCGCCGATGTTGATCCCCATGTAGAAGATGGAGAACCCGGCGTCGCGCCGAGGGTCCTGCTCGTCGTACAGATCGCCGACGATCGACGTCGCCGTGGCCTTGAGACCACCGCTACCGAACGCGACCAGCACCAGGCCCACCCCGACCCCGGCGAAACCGGGCAGGACTGCAAGGGCGATGTGGCCGAACATGATGAGCACGGCGCTGTAGAACAGGGTGCGTTCGGAACCGAGCAACCGGTCGGCGATCCACGCCCCGAGAATCGTCGACAGATAGACCGTGCCGCCGTAGGCGCCGACGATGGAGGTCGCGGCCGCCTGGCTGATCCCCAACCCGCCCTCGGATGCCGAGTAGTACAGGTAGTAGATCAGGATGCCCTGCATGCCGTAGAAGGAGAAACGCTCCCACATCTCGACACCGAACAGATTGGCCAGGGGCAGGGGCTGGCCGAAGAACCGATGGTCGGATCGGGACCCGGTCAGGGTGGGTGGTTCCAGCGTGGACATGATCTCCACTGTGGCACTGGGAGGGCCGCACACGCGAAGCAATCGCATATCCGGCGGAGGGAGATCACATGTCCCGTGGCGGTGTGAAGATTTACGTCACACGCCGATCGGGGCCCGGGGATCAGCCGGCATGGACCTTTCGGCGCTGTACTGTGCGGACGACGAGGCGCCATCCCACGAGGAAGACCCCCAGGAAGATCGTGGCGACGACGATGAAGGCCGTCGCGGTGCCCTGTCCGGTGACGGCACGGAGCAGCATGCCGATCACGAGGGTGCTCACCCACACCAGCAGACCGGTGGGGACGGCGGCGAACGCGTCGAACTTGTCGCGGTAGAGCCACGCGGTGAGGAACCATCCGACGGTGAGGCCGCCGAGGAACGGCCACGCCGTTCCTGCGAGTCCCACGAGATCGAGCACTTCGTCGTGACTGGAACGACCGAGCGCGGCGAATACGACGACGAGCACGACGTCGACCGCCAACGCCGGGATGTACTTCTTCACGGCTCCAGAGTAGCGGCGACGCGGAGGGAGCCGGAACGTCCGACGCGTGCTCTCGAGCACGATCCGAGCCGGTAGAGCACGGAACGCCTCTCCCGGAGGAGAGGCGTTCCGTGTGTGAGAAGACTCAGGCCTGCAGGCCGGCCTCGATCTCGAGGGTGATGGTGATCTTGTCGCCGACGACGGCTCCGCCGCCTTCGAGCGGCATCTCGATGCTGATGCCGAAATCCTTGCGGTTGATGACGGTGGTGGCCTCGAAGCCGGCGACCGGGCCCTGGCCCATGCCGGGGTTGACGCCGTTGAACTCGAGCTTCAGCTCGACCGGGCGGGTGACACCGTGGAGGGTGAAGTCCCCCGCGACGATGTAGTCCTCACCGTTGGCGCGGACGCCGGTGGAGGTGAAGGTCGCGGTGGGGAACTGCTCGGCGTCGAAGAAGTCGGCGGAGCGGATGTGGGCGTCGCGATCGGCGTTCTTGGTGTTGATCGACTTGACGTCGATCTCGGCGTTTACCGATGCGGTGCCGTCCTCGGCGACGGTGATGGCGCCGGAGAAGTTCTCGAAGGTGCCGCGAACCTTACTGACGACGAGGTGCCGGACGGTGAAGCCCACGTTCGAGTGGACGGGGTCGATGGCCCAGGTGCCGGTGGTCAGGCCGGGGAAGGTGGTGGTGGCGGTCGTCATGGTGGTCCTCCTCGATGGTTCAACTTTCAACTGCTTGACTGCAACCATGCCACCAAATAGTTGCTTGCGCAACTACATTGTGAGGTGTATCACGCCGGTTCGGGATTCTCGACCGGACGACGTCGCCGCTCGAGGGTGCTGCGCTCGTGTTCGGCGCGCTCGGCGATCGGGTCGATCTCGTCGCTGCCGTTGCCCCGGTACATCGCGGCGACCGTACTCCAGCCCGCCAGTGCCACGAACGCGAAGCTCACCATCCGGTACACGAAGACCGCGGCCAGCGACTGCGACGCGCTCAACCCTGCGGCCGTGAGCGTTGCGATGAGGGTGCCGTCCACGAATCCCAGGCCGCCGGGTGCGAGGGGCACGCTCCCCACGGCCTTCGCCGCAGCGAACGCGATGAACAGGCCCGCCACCGACGGGGAACCGCCCACCGCCCAGCACGCCAGTCCGAGGCACGCGACGTCGGCCGCGCGGTGCACGGCCGACCACGCCACGGCGGCCAGGCCGTCGCGGCGGGCGAGCTCGACCGCCTCGAGTTGCGCGAGGGTGCGTTCGAAGACGTCGAAGCCGGTGTCCCGCGGCTTCCTCGTGATGCGGTTGACCTTGCGGAGGACCCACGCACCTGCCGACTCGATCGAGGTGGGGTTCTTCGCGACGTACCGCAGCCCGAAGATCAACGCGACCGCACCGGCGAGCGACAACACGAGAGTGACCGGGCTGATCCGGCTACCGACGGCGAACGCGCCGATCATGCCCACCGAGGCGAGCGTCGCCGCTGCGATGACGCCCGAGACGGCGAGCTGCCACGAGGCGACCACGGGGGTCGCGCCCCACTTGCGCGTCTGCTTGTAGGTGAACGCCGTGGAGAAGACCGGTCCTGCGGGCAAGGTCACCGCCATGGCGGTGCTGCCGTAGATCACCGACGCCGAGCGCCAGTGCCCGACACGCACTCCGCCCGCGCGGAGCAACCGTTGCTGCACCCCGGCGAAGCCGCTGAGGGAGATCATCTGGGCCAGCACACACGCTGCGAACCAGCCCCAGTGCATCTCGGTGACTGCACGCCACGAGTCGCTCATCGTCGGCCACAGGTAGATCGCCTCGACGGTCAGCAGGGCGACGAGCGCGATTGCCGACACCCACTTGAGCCACCGGAACGAGCCCCGGCGCGGCGTGGCGTCGGGGCATGGAGGATCGTCGTGCGGCTGCGCCACGCTGTTCACCGTAACCGACCGTGGGGTAGCGGAGAGGGCGCTATGGGCGTTCCGCACCGCCGACGGGCCCCGCGGAACGGACCGTCACTCGTCCGCCGAAGCGTCCGATTCGTCCGTCCGACTCGACCCTCCGGGAACTCCGGGATAGCGAACCGGCCACGCGAGATGGGTCATCCGCCGCCTGCCGCGCAGCTGCACCTCGTCGCCGAGTTCCCAATGGCTGCGTTCCTCGTCGCCCGCGAAATACAGCGCGCTCGACGACGCAAGAACCCTGCTGGGACGCAGTTTCGCCAACTCGGTCAAGCGCGAGGCCTCGTTGACGGGGTCGCCGATCACCGTGTACTCGAACCGCTCGGCCGCGCCGATGTTCCCGGCCACCGCGAGTCCTGCGGACACGCCGATTCCCACGTCGAGTCCGGTGATCTCGTCCAGAGCGAAACGGAGTTCGCGTGCAGCCGCGAGAGCCGCCGTGGGGGCGTCGGGCCGGTCGAGGGGAGCGCCGAAGATCACCAGCGCGGCGTCACCCATGAACTTGTTGACGAAGCCGTTGTGTCGATCCACCACCTCGACGACGACACGGAAGAACTCGTTGAGCAGTTCGACGACCTCGCTCGGTGGTCGCTCGGCGGCCGTTGCCGTCGACCCCACCATGTCGACGAACAGCACCGCGACGTATCGGGTCTCGCCGCCGAGTTCGGTGCCGTACTGCAGGGCGCGACGCGCGACGTCCTCACCGACGTGCTGACCGAACAGTTCGCGCAGCCGCCGGCGCTCGTCGGACTCGGCCATCATCCGGTTGAAGCCGACCTGCAGGCGGCCGATCTCGCTACCGTCGAACACCTCGACCTGCACCCCCGAGGCACCGCGTTGCACGCGTTCGATCGCCCAGCGCAACTGCTTGATCGGGTCGGAGATCTGCGCCGACGTGAGCAGCGACAGCACGAGAGCGAGCCCGATCGACGTCACGGCGAGCGCAAGCACGGACAGTGCGAGCGCGTCGGCGTCGAAGTCGGTGTTCGCGCTCAGCTGGGTCACGCACAGCAGCACGATCCCGGCGACCGGCATGAGCGTGCCCAGCCCCCAGGTCATGGCCAGGCGCGTGCCCACGCCCGGAGCCATCGTCCGGTCGAAGTTGCCCTCGCTCAGCGCCCGCGCGGCGACCGGCCGCAGGATGCGTTCGCCGAGCATGTAGGTGAAACCGAAGGTGCTGGTCGCGGCCATCGCGACGGTGACCGAGACCGCCACCGCGAGCGACGGCATCTCCTCGGCGGTGAGGAAGACGAACAGCACGCCGCCGAGCAGCCACAGTCCGAGGTGGACGATCGCCTGTCGCAGCGGGGCGTGCAGGGCCGCCATCTGTTCCGCCCGGGTGGGCGGGCCGCCGCGCAGCTGCCACCGCACGACCGAGCGCAGCGTGATCGCCGCAGCACCGAGACTCACGATGCCGGCGAAGACGAGGTACACCGCGAAGACCGCGAAGTTACGGACGCGATCGGCGACGATCGCCTCGGTCTCGGCGATCGGGATCCCGTAGCGGACGAAGGCGAACACGAGCAGCGCGCCGAACAGATTCGAGGCGCCCATGGAGACCATGTAGAGCGGCCAACGACTCCGAAGAGTGGCGGCGACAGCTCGGTACGACCTCAGCACGACTTCAAATCAAACCACTGTGCGGACGGTCACAGGATGGGGCGGTCACCGTAGGGGGTGCGGAGTGGTTGGATTCACTCGCCCACCCACCGTGACGAAAGGTGCGAAACGTACAGATGAGGCCGTCTCCGACCGGTCCCGACGCGGACGCACCCCTGTGGCGGGCCGCCCAGGCGTTCCGGCTCGTGACCGTCGCGTACGCGGTGGGATCGCAGTTCTCGACCGTCGTGAACTACACCCGTCCGAACCTGTCGTGGCTTTTCGTCGGGGTGCTCGTGGCGTGGTCGCTCGTCTCGGCGGTGCTGCTCTCCCGGGAGGCACGTCTGCGCCGCACCGTCACCGCGGTGGACCAGATCCTCGCCGTCGCGCTGATGGCGGCCACCAGGCTGGTCGCCGACCACGAGTGGTACAGCAACCACCAGACCATGCCCACGACGTTATGGGTCGCCAACGCCGTGCTGTCGGCGGCGATCCTCGGCGGTCCGCTCACCGGCATCGGATCGGCACTGCTGATGTCCGTCGTCAGCGCGGTCGTGCGCGACCAGATCAATCTGGATCTGTGGCGGGACGCGACGGCGCCCGTGCTCGTCGCATGTGGCGTGGCGATGGGATTCGCGACCACCACCGCGCGCAGCGCGCACCGGCAGCTCGAGCAGGCGGTGCGAGTCGCAGCCGCCACCGAGGAACGGGACAGACTCGCCCGTCAGGTGCACGACGGAGTGCTGCAGGTACTCGCCCTCGTACAACGGCGCGGACTCGAGCTGGGTGGGGGCGCGACGGAACTCGCGGAGCTGGCACGGGAGCAGGAGGCCGCGCTGCGGCAACTGATCTCCGAGCAGGAGACCCATGTCGATCGCGGTGGCGAGAACGCCGACCTCACAGCCCTCGTGCGGGCCCGCGCCGGTACCGCCGCGACGGTGTCCGCGCCGGCCGATCCGATCATGCTCCCCCGGGATCGGGCCGAGGAACTCGCTGCGCTCACGACCGCGGCCCTGTCGAACACGCACTTGCACGCCGGGGCCGGAGCCGCCGCGTACATCCTCCTCGAGGATCTCGGCGACGAGATCGTCCTCAGCATCCGGGACGACGGCGTCGGGATCGGGCCGGGCCGACTCGACGAAGCTCGCGACCAGGGACGCATGGGGGTGTCCAAGTCGATCGTCGGGCGCGCGGAATGGCTCGGCGGTGTGGCGCTGCTCGACAGCACCGCAGGCGAAGGAACCGAATGGGAGATCCGGGTACCGAAGGGGGAATGAGTGGCCGAGATCAATGGGGAAGCCCACGAGAACACCGCACAGATGCGTGGCGCTGTCAGCGTGATGGTGGTCGACGACCATCCCATCTGGCGTAACGCCGTCGGACGCGACCTCGAGGAGGCCGGGTTCACGGTGGTTGCCGAGGCCGACGGTGTCGCGAGCGCCGCGCGCCGCGCCGCGGTCGTCCGCCCCGACGTCGTGCTCATGGACATGGCGATGCCCGACGGCACCGGCACCGAGGCGACCCGCGCGGTCCTCGAGGTCTCTCCGGACAGCCGGGTGCTCGTCCTGTCGGCGTCCTCCGAACGGGACGACGTCCTCGGTGCGGTCAAGGCCGGGGCATCCGGTTATCTCGTGAAGAGCGCCTCGGTGCACGAACTCGTCGACGCTGTCCTTGCGACCGCGCGGGGGCAGGCCGTCTTCACTCCCGGGCTGGCCGGCCTCGTGCTCGGCGAGTATCGCCGCATGTCGAACGACGTCGCGGACAGACGCCCCCCGCCCACCCTGACAGGACGCGAGACCGAGGTGTTGCGGCTGGTCGCGAAGGGTCTGTCGGCAAAACAGATCGCTGCGCGGCTGACGCTCAGCCACCGCACGGTGGAGAACCACGTCCAGGCGACGCTGCGCAAACTGCAACTCGCCAACCGGGTCGAACTCACCCGGTACGTCATCGAACAGGGTCTCGAGTGACTGCTGAGGCATACCGAGTGTCCCGTTAAGCTCGTGGGCATGGAACCGAGGGATCTGCGGGTGTCGGACGCCGAGCGCGAGCACGTCGGGGAACTTCTCCAGCGGGCGGTCGGGCAGGGAATGCTCTCCCTCGGCGAGTTCACCGAGCGGATGGACACCGTCCTCGCCGCCAAGACCCGAGGCGATCTGAACCAGGTGCTCGTCGACCTGCCGGGCATCCAGATCCGTCCCGAGTTCCAGGAACACAATCTTCCCGGGATGTCGCAGGCCTCGTACCCGGCGCCGACCGCAGCGGCGTTCCCCGCTCCCGGCCAGGGTGCTCCTCTGGTGATCAAGGGGCGTGTCTCCAGCGTCGAACGGAAGGGCCGCTGGCACGTGCCGCCCGCAATCGCCCTGGACACCGTCGCGTCCTCGGTGACCCTCGATTTCACCGAGGCGGTGATGCAGACGCAGGTGGTACGGATCGACGTGAGCGACTACCTCAGTTCGATCAGCATCGTGTTGCCCGCCGAAGCCACGGCGGACGTCAACGGTGTGGAGAATGTCGCGTCGAGCGTGTCGTCCAAGGTGCGTGGCGGTGCGCCGTACGGACCGCTGCACGTCGTGGTGACCGGCAAGGTCCGCGGTGGAAGCCTCAACGTGACGCATCCGCTGTCCACGAGACTGCGCAAGTTCTTCAACGGCAACTGAGCCCGACAACACCCGAGGCGACCCGCGAGCGGGTCGCCTCGGGTTGTTTCGGATCGTCAGTCGCGACGCTGCCGGGCGATCAGTTCGCTGACGCTGATCGAGCGGCCGCTGTCGGGACCGTGGCGTCCGCGGCTGCGTGAATTCTCGTCGTTCTGCTCCTGCTGCGAGTCGTCCGCTCGTTGTTCCGATCGCTCGGCACCACCCGGGAGGGGCGGTTGCTCAGAGCCCCGGGACCGGGTGGGCAGAGGCGGACGGGGAGCACGCTGCGTGGGCGGCTGCATGCCCTGCGTGGGCGGCTGCTGCGTTCCCGGCACGGGGGGCCGGGCCGGTCCCTGTGCCGGCGGTCGCGGTCCTTCCGGCCTCGGGGGGCGCTGTGCCTCCGGGACGGAAGGTCGCTGGGGCTCCGACGCCGGGGAGCGCTGCGCTTCGGGTGCCGGCTGACGCGGTGCGTCCGGTGCGGGCCGCGGCCGCTGCGCGGAAGGCTCCCCGCCGGGCGAGGTGCGGCGCAACTGCGACAACCAGTTCTCGATAGCCTGCGGATCCCGTCCCCTACCGATGCCGGGCTCGCTCGGGCGCGGTGTCCGAGCACCCGGCACGGCCTCGGACTCGCCTGGGTCGGCAGGAGGCCGGACGAACGACTGCGGCAGCGGCGGCGGAACCTCCCCGCGCTGACGGCGGGGGAGTGGCGGCACCGCCGACGTCGGCGACGGGTCGGATGCTCGGCTTCGGGGTGTCTCGGGGACACCGCGCTGTGTGGGATCGAGCGCACCGCGCTGTGTGGAATCGAGCGCACCGCGCTGTGTGGAATCGAGCGCACCGCGCTGTGTGGAATCGAGCGCACCGCGCTGTGGCAGCGACATGCCGTTCCGCTCGTCCACCTGCGGCCGATCCTCCGAACGACGCCGCGGTTCCGGCATCGGTCGCGACGGACGTCCCGGGGCTGCAGCGGGCGGCGCCGGACGGCTCGCCGGCGTCGGACGGCCGGTTGCGGGCGGCACCCGCTCACCGTTCCGAGGTGCGGGGGGACGACCTGCAGCGGGCGCTGCCGGGCGGACAGGGGGACGACCGGTCGCCTGGCGACGCACCGGCGGCGGCGTGAGATCGCGGAGTTTGCGCTGTTCGGCGGCCGGACGCGGCGGAGCGATCTTCGGCAGCGGCTGCGTGAGGTCGGAGCCACCCTCGAAGGCGCCGGGGAAGCGATGCGCACCGGTGGCCGCGACCGTCGCCGGACCGAACATGCCGACGGTGATGAGCTCGGGAACGTCCTGGGGCATGAGTTCGTCGGCGAGGATGGGTTCGCCCAGGCCGATCTTCTCCTGGATGCGTTTCATCCACGCCGGAGCCCACCAGCAGTCGTCGCCGAGCAACTTCATCACGGCGGGCACGAGGAACATGCGGATGACCGTGGCGTCGATGATCAGCGCGGCGATCATGCCGAACGCGATGTACTTCATCATCACCAGTTCGGAGAACCCGAAGGCGCCGGTGACGACGATGAGGATCAGGGCTGCCGCGGTGATGATGCGGCCGGTGTGGGCGGTACCGATGCGGATGGACTCGGTGGTGCTCGCCCCCAGCGATCTCGCCTCCACCATTCTGGAGAGCAGGAACACCTCGTAGTCGGTCGACAGGCCGTACACGATCGCGATGATCAGCACGAGCACCGGCGACATGATCGGTCCCGGGGTGAAATTGAGCAGCTCGGCGCCGTGGCCGTCGATGAAGATCCAGGTGAGGATGCCGAGGGTCGAACCGAGACCCAGGGCACTCATCAACACTGCCTTGACCGGCAGCACGAGCGAGCCGAACGCCAGGAACATCAGCAGGGTCGTCAGCAGGACGACGACCACGACCATCAACGGCAGGGTGTCGAGCAGGGCTGCGATCGAGTCCTGTTCGATCGCCGGAGTGCCGCCGACGAGCACTTCGACACCCTCGGGCCATTCGGCCGCGTGCAGATACTCGATGGTGCCGGAGGACTCGTTGCGGTCGGTCAGGCCGGCCTTGAGGACACGGACGCCGTCCTTCGCAGGACCGGTGATCGTGAACTTCTCGACGAGACCGGGAGCTTCACTGGCCGTCGTGATGATCTTGTTGAGGTCGCCGCCCTCGGCACCGCGGACGACGAGCTTGACCGGTTCGGCGCGCTGGCCGGGGAACAGTTCGTCGAAGGTCTCCTGCGCGACACGCGTGGGGTGCTCGGGCGGCAGGTAGGTCTCGTTGATGCCGCCGAACTTGATGCCGGTCAACGGCATGATGAGCAGCAGCAGGCCGATGACCGTCGGGATGGTCACCTTCATCGGGTTGACCATCACCCAGCGGCACAGGCGGCCGAGGAAGCTGTTCTCGACCTGCTCGTTCGACTGGATCTGCCCGAATCGCTTCATGCCGAACTTGTCGATGCGCTTGCCGAGGATGCTCAGGATGGCGGGCAGGATCGTGATGGACAGCAGGGCGGCCAGCGACACCGCCGAGATCGCGCCGTAGGCGACCGACTTGAGGAAGCCCTGGGGGAAGAGCACGAGACCACCGAGACTCGTGACCACCATGGTCGCCGAGAACACCACCGTGCGGCCTGCGGTCATGACGGTACGCCGCACCGCTGCACGCGTGTCGTAGCCCTCTGCGAGCTCTTCGCGGAATCTCGACACCATGAACAGGCCGTAGTCGATCGCCAGACCCAGGCCGATCAGCGAGACGACCGGCGCGACGAACGAGTTGACCTCGGTGAAGTTGGTGATCAGCCGGACGATGCCGTTCGCCGCGATGATCGTGAGGCCGCCGGTGATCAACGGCAGCGCGGCCGCGACGACACCGCCGAAGACGAAGAACAGCAGGATGCCCACCGCGGGGATCGCGAGGATCTCCATGCGTTTGATGTCGTTCGCCATCGTGTCGTTGAGCGCGCCGGAGATCGGCTGCAGACCGGCGAGCTGCACGTCGACACCGTCGACGTAGAACTCGTCCTTGACGTCGCGGAAGTTGCCGGTCAACTCCGTGTCGTTCTCGCCGGCGATGGCGATCGACGCGATCGCGTGCTGGCGCGACGGGTCGGCCAGCGTCGGCAGCGACGGCGCGTTGTCGGTAGGCCAGTACGCGCCGTTGATCTTGAGAATTTCGTCGGGGTGCTCGGCCACCAGCGAGTTCAGGCTGTCTGTGACCTTCGCCGCGAACTCGGGATCGTCGACCGTCTTACCCTCGGGCGCCGTGTAGAGCACCAGAACGTCGCCCGCGGTGTCGCGGCCGAAGGTGCCGTCGGCGAGCTTGGCAGCGGCGACGGACTCCGAGCCGGGATCGTCCCAGCCGCTCTGGCTGAGATGATCGTTCAGGCTCAGCCCGTACCCGGCGAGCGCGAGCAACCCCGCGACCATCACCGCGATGACGGTGAAGCGCGCGCGGTAGACGAGCTCTCCCCAACGGTCGAACACGTAAGTCTCCTATTCGGCGACGCTCTTGCGCCCCACGAGGAGAGCAGAAAGCGGTCGGAACGGCTGCAGCCAGGCACCCTCGTCGGGCAGCGATTCCAGGCTGACGCGGGGCAGCGGTTCGCGGAACACACCGGGAATGTCCTCGAGATCGAGGAACTCGATGATCTCGGAGGTCACCGCCCAGCTGGCGTGCTCGCGGAAACCGAGCACCGTGGTGGCGATGCCCTGCTGCGCGAGCAGCTCGAGGGGTTCACGGAAGGCCTGCCCGTCGGCGGAGGCCACCATCACACCGGCGAGACCCTCCCGGTGCCTCAGCTCGATGTGGTGCAGCATGTCGGAGTCGACATCGCTGTCCTCGTCGATCTTCGGCTTGGCGAACACCGCGAAGCCCACATTACGCAGGGCCTCGACCCAGGGGCGGACGACGTCGGCGCTGCCCGGTGCGATGTTGGTGAATACCGTGGCCTCGGGCTCGAGGGTGGTGGAGTGCTGACGCGACAGTTCGGCGGTGCGCCCGAGCAGCCAGCGGCCGAGAGCGTCGAAGCGCGGGCGGTAGGCGGCGGTGGGCCGTCCGCCGAGAATCGCGCCGAGGCCCATGTCGAGGTTGGGTGCGTCCCAGACGAGCAGGACCTTGCGGACCGGCTCGACGCCGTCGATCGCGGAGGAGTCGGTCACGCCGGGGAGCTCTTCATGGACACTCATGCTCCGATCTTCCCCCACACGAACTCGTTGATCGCGCTCCCCACCTGGTGTGCCTTGTCCTCGAACTTCGTGACGGGTCGCTCGAGGCTGATCGGAGCGGTGCCGGAGAACCGGGCGAGTCGCGGCTCGGCGTCGCCCACCTCGGCGATCGCTTCGGCATAGTCGGCGTGGTCGGTGGCCACGTGCAGCACTCCGCCGGGCTTCAACCGGTCGGCGATCAGCGCGAACGTCGGGGCCTGCAGGAGCCGGCGCTTGTGGTGGCGGGCCTTGGGCCACGGATCCGGGAAGAACACCCGCACCCCGGTGAGCGACTCGGTGGTGAGCATCTTCTCGAGCACCTCGACGGCGTCGCCGCGCAGGATCCGCAGATTCTCGATCGGCGCGTCGCTGTCGTAGCTGCGCTCGATGCCCTGCAGTGTCTGGGCGATGCCCGGCTTGTAGACCTCCACGGCGATGAGGTTCACCTCGGGCTCGGCCCGAGCCATGGAGAGGGCGGCGGTTCCCGTTCCGGATCCGATCTCGAGGACGAGCGGCGCGGAACGGCCGAACCACGCTTCGATGTCGAGCGGATCGTCGCCCACCTCCTTGCCGAGTTCGGGCCAACGACGGTCCCAGCACTCCTGTTGGGGGTCGGTCAGCGATCCACGGCGGGACCGGAAACTCGTCACCCTGGGGTACAGGCGGTTCCCGCGGGTCGGGCGCTCGTCGAGCGTCTCGGTGGTGTGCTGATCGGCTTCGTTCACCCGTCCATTGTCGCGTATCTCGGGAGTGTGTGGCGGGAGTGACCTGAGGGGCCACAGTGTTTTCTCAGGGAAGCATTCGTTCCGCTGCCGACCTGCGGTCTCTCTGCCACAATCTCCGGCGACGATCGGGGGATCATGACGGGGGACTTGTGGCATCGCCTCGCCGCGCAGGTCGAGCAACTCGACGCGGAGGCCGGGCGTGCCCTGCGCAGTGCGCTGGCCGGGCACGCGGCCGCGCTGCGGGTGCAGGTGGCGGGGCGCGCGGGGACGGGCCGCGAAGTCGTCGAGGCACGGGTCCGGGAATCGCTGCCCGAGGCGAGTGCCGACGCGATCGTCGTCGGAGCGGCAGTGGACACACCGGACGGTCCCGATCCGGTGCTCGACGCCGACCTCCTCGTCTACGTCGTGCCGCGTCGCCTCGACCCGGCCGTCGTGCACCCCGCCGACCGCGCCGCACTCGCGACCGTCGATCCTCGTCGCATCGTCCTCGTGGTCTCGGGCGGGGCAGCCGCCGCGGAGTGCGCCGTCGTCGCCCGCGCGACCGGCGTGGCGCCCGGGCAGGTGGTCGCCGTTCGTGCGGAGGAGCTGCTCGCAGAACTGATCGCCGCGCGTGCGGCCGTCGCCCGTGGCCTGCGTGACGAGGAGCTCGCCCGGGCCGCTGCCGGCATTCCTGCGGCTCCGCAGGTGCGGGAACTCGTCGAACACACCCTGGATGTGTCGGCGGGACCGCGGTGAACGAGGACGACGTCCTGCGCCGATGGAACCCGCGCGGATGGATGCGGTTGCACGAACCACCCGCGACCGGCATACGGGTCGTCGGAGTGCCCGGCTCCGGTGTGGGCGGGCTGGCATCGGAACTGCGGCACCAGGGTGGCGTGGACATCGCGGACGACGACAGGGCTGCTGCTGATGGGCCCTCCGATCGGGCGGCGGTCACCCTCGTGGTGTTCGACCCGTCCGCCGTGATCGGCCGGACCGAACTTGCGCTCGTGCGCGCGGCAGCCGCCGGGTCGATCGAGGTGGTCTGTGCCCTGACGGGCAGCGACCGCTACCCCGACCACCGAGCGGTGCGCGACGCCGACGTCGAGATCCTGCACCGGCACGCACCCTGGCTGCCGCGCGTCGTGGTGCTGCCCGTTTCCGCCGAGGCCGCGCGGCGGGCCCGCGAGCACGAGGCGAGCGAGGCCCTTCGGCAGACCGTGCTCGCCGGTTCGGGGATCGTCGAGCTGCGGGACGTCCTGGCCGCCGCCGTCCGGTCGTCGCACGACCCGCGACGGGTGCGCACAGCGCTCGTCGCCGCCACGCGACCGATGATCGGTGAGGAGATGGAGCGTCTGAGGACGGAGGACGACGAAGCGGACCTCCGCACGGAACGTTCCCGCCTCATCACCGCCGCACCACCCGCGACCTCCGGTCCCGACCTGCGCCGACTGCAGGTGACGCTCGCGCACGAGGTCGCAGTGCGGGTGCGAACGGCATCCACCGAGGCGGTCGAGGTGCTCGAGACCGCGGGTGGGGACGCGGTGGTCGCGACGATCGACGCCCACATCGACGACCTGCGTGCGCGGCTCACCGACGAGATGACCCGGATCGCACCGGGGACACCCGGCCCGGAAGCCACGCGCACGTTCCGCCCACCCGAGACCGCGCGGTCGATGGAGGACACGCTGACGGTGGTGTTCGGCGCGTCGGCGGGTGCGGGTCTCGGCAGGCTGCTCGTCACCCCGTTCGGGAATCTGCCGGGCTGGATGTCGCTGGTGGTCGCGATCGCGTGCGCGGTGCCGGCGGCGGGCTGGCTGATGCGGGTCCGCAGGCGTATCGCGTACCGGGAACGGATGCGCCGGTGGATCGCCGAGGAGCTCGCCACCGTGCGCGCGGAGCTCGACAGCTGGATCCGCACCCGCATCCACGAGGCGGAATTGCAGTCCGCCGCGCTTGCGGCCGCCACCCGTGACCGGCACGCGACCCGCGTGCGCGAGCGCATCGCGGCGATCGACGCGGAGATCACCCGCCGCCGCGGGGAACGACGCGCCCGCATTGCGGCATGCGAACGCGACCTCGCCGTGCTCGGACGCGACTCGGAACCGCGGGATGCCGGGGTGCGTCGAACCGGATAGGAGCGATCCGGCAACCGCCCGGGTCGGAAAGGAAACGATGGCCGAACTCGCCGGCGGATCGGGCGGAGCGCCCCAGCCGTTCACCGATCCGTTCGATCCTTCCGTGTTCGATCCGTCCGAGGTGGCCACCTGGGCCGATGTCCTCGATCCGACCACCGACCTCGACGGCGACGGTGTTGCCGAGACGGTGGTCGCCGACAGCGAGCGCTGGGGAGGCGGCGGCGACTGGGGCGACGGCCTCGTGGTCGCCACCGACACCGATCTCGACGGCAGCAGCGACCGCCTGTCGGTGATCGCGGACGACGGTCGCTACGGAGTGTGGGAATACTGTCGCGAGCTGGACGGATCGGGTCGCTGGAGCCGTCTCGACACAGGTAGCCTGGAATACGACGTACACCACGGAGACGGGTCGAAGTGATCCATCTCCGGCTGCGTAGCAGGGGGAGGGGACGGTATTGTGCGCACGCTCTGAATCGTTTCTGTGAGATTTCCGACCGGCCCCGAGTGACGCCGGTCGGCCTTCCGACGTTAACCTCTATGAAAAGGACATCCGGCGCCTACTTCGCCTGTTCGGCCACGGACGACGTAGGTGGTACCCCTGCCGAGAGGGGAAAGCCCGGGTCTGCCATCATCTGCACCGACAAGTGCAGGTCGGAGGCGGGATCCGGTTCCGGGCACACCCCAGGAGAGTTTTGATGACCTCAGCGACCATTCCCGGTTTGAACGGTACCGACGACAAGCTCCCGACCCAGCATGCCGAGTTGCTTGCCTGGGTCCAGGAGATTGCCGAGCTCACCCAGCCCGATCGTGTCGTATGGGCCGACGGCTCCGATGAGGAATGGGACCGTCTGACCTCTCTGCTGGTGGAGGCCGGGACCTTCACTCGCTTGAACGACGAGAAGAAGCCCAACTCGTTCCTCGCGAACTCGGATCCGTCCGACGTCGCCCGTGTCGAGTCGCGCACCTTCATCTGCTCGAAGAACGAGATCGACGCGGGCCCGACCAACAACTGGGTCGACCCCGACGAGATGCGCGCCACGATGACCGAGCTGTACCGCGGCAGCATGCGCGGACGCACCCTGTACGTCGTGCCGTTCTGCATGGGCCCGCTCGGAGCCGACGACCCGAAGCTCGGCGTCGAGCTCACCGACTCGGAGTACGTCGTCGTCTCGATGCGCATCATGACCCGCATGGGCACCGCGGCTCTCGAGAAGCTCGGTACCGACCGTCCGTTCGTCAAGGCTCTGCACTCGGTGGGTGCGCCGCTCGAGGCCGGACAGCAGGATGTCCCGTGGCCGTGCAACGACACCAAGTACATCACCCACTTCCCCGAGACCCGTGAGATCTGGAGCTTCGGTTCCGGCTACGGCGGCAACGCCCTGCTCGGCAAGAAGTGCTACTCGCTGCGTATCGCGTCGGCGATGGCCCACGACGAGGGCTGGCTCGCCGAGCACATGCTGATCCTCAAGCTCATTTCCCCCGAGGACAAGGCCTACTACGTCGCCGCGGCATTCCCGTCGGCGTGCGGCAAGACCAACCTCGCGATGATCCAGCCGACCATCCCCGGCTGGCGTGCCGAGACCCTCGGCGACGACATCGCGTGGATGCGTTTCGGCAAGGACGGCCGTCTCTACGCCGTCAACCCGGAGTTCGGCTTCTTCGGCGTCGCCCCGGGCACCAGCGCGGATTCGAACCCGAACGCGATGGCCACCATCGAGGCCGGCAACACCATCTACACCAACGTCGCGAAGACCGACGACGGCGACATCTGGTGGGAGGGCATCGGCGGCGAGACCCCGGCGCACCTCACCGACTGGCTGGGCAACGACTGGACCCCCGAGTCCGGCACCAACGCCGCGCACCCGAACTCGCGCTACTGCACCCCGATGTCGCAGTGCCCGATCCTCGCTCCCGAGTGGGACGACCCGCAGGGTGTGCCGATCTCGGCGATCCTGTTCGGCGGACGCCGCAAGACGACGGTGCCCCTCGTGAGCCAGTCCTTCGACTGGCAGCACGGCACCTTCCTCGGCGCGACCCTGTCGTCCGAGCAGACCGCCGCGGCCGAGGGCAAGGTCGGTAGCGTCCGTCGCGACCCGATGGCGATGCTGCCGTTCCTCGGCTACAACGCCGGCGACTACCTGAATCACTGGATCACGCTCGGCAAGAACGCCGACGAGGACAAGCTGCCGAAGATCTTCTACGTCAACTGGTTCCGTCGCGGCGACGACGGCCGCTTCCTGTGGCCCGGTTTCGGTGAGAACTCGCGCGTGCTCAAGTGGATCGTCGACCGCATCGAGCACAAGGGCGGCGCGCAGTCCACGCCGATCGGCTACGTTCCCACCGCCGCCGACCTCACGCTCGACGGTCTCGATGTCGAGCCCGCCGACGTCGACGAGGCCTTGAAGGTCGACGTCGACGAGTGGAAGGCCGAGATCGACGGCATCGCCGAGTGGTTCGACTTCCTCGGTGAGAAGGTGCCCTCGGGCATCCGCGACGAGTTCGAGGCCCTGAAGCAGCGCCTGGGCTGATTCGGTCCTGTCACAGCAGATGCCCGCTTCCGGTACGTCCGGAAGCGGGCATCGTCATCTTCGTACCGGCTCACGGGCGGAAGACCGCGCGCAGGCAGTCGTCCTCCTTGTTCTCGAACATCTCGTATCCGCGCACCGCCTCGGTGAGCGGAAGGTCGTGCGTCATGAGCCAACTCGGGTCCAACCTGTTCCCGAGAACGTGTTCGAACAGGGCGGGCATGTACCGCTGTCCGTGTTGCTGCGCTGTCCGCAAGGTGAGGCTCTTGTTCGTCAGCACGGCCATCGGGAACTTGTCGGTGACACCGTAGATGCCGAGCACCGACACCACACCGCCCTTGCCGCAGGACAGGATCGCCTCCCGCAGGGAGGTCGCGCGGTCGCTCTCCATCCGTAGTGCTTGTTTGACCTTGTCGTAGGCCTGCATGACGCCGGTGCCGTGTCCTTCCATGCCCACCGCGTCGATACACGCGTCCGGTCCGCGCCCACCGGTGCTCTCGCGGAGCGTCTCGTAGACGCTGTCGACCTCGGTGTAGTCCACCGTCTCGGTGCCGACCTTCGTCGCGGCGCGGTCGAGGCGGTCGCGGAAACGGTCGATCACGATCACCCGTTCGGCGCCCATGATCTTCGCGCTCGCCGCGGCCATGAGGCCGACAGCGCCGGCGCCCCAGACCGCCACGGTGTCCCCCGGTGAGATGTCGCAGAAATCGGCACCCATGTACCCCGTCGGCACCGCGTCCGACAGGAACAGGGCCTGCTCGTCACCGATACCCTCGGGGATCCGGAAGCAGTTGACGTCGCCGAAGGGCACGCGGATGTACTCGGCGTGCGAACCCTGATACCCGCCGAAAGGGTGGGTGTACCCGTAGATGCCGCCGGTGGGATAGCCGAGCAGAGGCTGCTGCATGGCGGCGTTCGGATTGGTGGTGTCGCACGCCGCGTGCAGTCCGTCGGCGCAGTACGGGCATTTTCCGCATCCGATGAACGACGGCACGACCACCCGGTCGCCGACCTGCACCGAGGTCACCTCCGGGCCGGTCTCCACGATCTCGCCCATGAACTCGTGGCCGATCACGTCGCCCTCGCGCATCCCGGGTAGGTAACCGCCGAGGAAGTGCAGGTCGGAACCGCAGGTCGTGGTGAGGCGGACCTTCACGATCACGTCGTGCGGGTTGACCAGGCCGGGATCGTCGACCGTCTCGACCGACAACTCGTTCACACCCATCCAGCACAGGGCTCGCATCAGGCGTCTCCTTCCGATTCACGGGCACTCGGGCTGCCCTGCAGCGTGGGGATCTCGCCGGTCTGCATGAGGGCGCGCGCACGATAGAGCGCGGTGAACGTCCACGCACCGGTGACCAGGTCGGGAGCGGGAACCTCGGCACGCAGGGTCATCCCGGTGCCGCCGCGCGGTGCGTCGGATACCGCGAGGACCACCCGTGGTCCCGGAGTGTCCGCGTCGTCCTCTCCGACGAATGCGAGCCCCTCCGAGGTGACATCCACCCGGGTGTCCCAGATCGTGGACCTGCCGGCGGTGTCCCAGGTCCAGCGCAGACGGTTCGCCTCGACCGTCTCGACCCGCACGTGGTCTCCGAACACCTTGCTCAGGTTCTCCGGATCCCGCCAGAACTGCATGACCTGCGCCCGTGGAGCCGCCACGGTCACCGTCTGCGGTTTGCGCGCGTCGACGGGTCGGTCCACGGCGCGCCGGACGAATCCACCGACCGTGTGGCCGGCATCGTTCACGGCCTTGCCCGCGCTGTCGACGACTCTGTTCGCGTTCTGTACGACTCTGCCGAAATCGACCACCGTCGTCTCCTCACCGGTACGGACGGACAGGACCGCCGGTCGCCGAATCGAGGACGAACGCCACAGTGGGCGTCGGGAAGATCGAGGCGGCCGCTGACGTTGAGTACCCGTGTACGCCGGACCGACACACCGTCGCCGCCGCACTGTGCCCGCGCCTGCGCGTGGCCGGGTGGGCGCACGGCTCCCCGGCTGCACAGCACGTATCAGCGAATGATGCAATGGTGTGACGGAAACGACCCGGTCGTCGCTACGACCGCAAGGAGGGATCGGCCCATATGAGCGGCATCTACAACAATGTCACCGAGCTGGTCGGGCGCACCCCGATCGTCAAGCTCAACCGTCTGACCGAGGGGTCCGGCGCGACGGTCGCCGTGAAGCTCGAGTTCTACAACCCGGCGAACAGCGTCAAGGACCGCATCGGTGTCGCGATCATCGACGCGGCCGAGAAGTCCGGTGAGCTGAAGCCCGGCGGCACGATCGTCGAGGGCACCTCCGGCAACACCGGCATCGCGCTCGCCATGGTGGGCGCTGCGCGCGGCTACAAGGTCATCCTCACGATGCCCGAGACGATGTCCACCGAGCGTCGCGTCATGCTCCGCGCCTACGGCGCCGAGATCGTCCTCACCCCGGGTTCCGAGGGCATGAAGGGTGCCGTCGCGAAGGCCGAAGAGATCGTCGCGAACACCGAGAACGCGATCCTCGCCCGCCAGTTCGGCAATCCCGCGAACCCGGAGATCCACTACAACACCACCGGTGAGGAGATCTGGAAGGACACCGCCGGTGAAGTCGACATCTTCGTGGCCGGCATCGGTACGGGCGGCACCATCACGGGCGCGGGCCGCAGGCTCAAGGAGTACAAGCCGGATGTGAAGGTCGTCGGTGTCGAGCCGGTCGACTCGCCGATCCTCAACGGTGGCGAGCCCGGACCGCACAAGATCCAGGGCATCGGCGCGAACTTCGTGCCCGACGTGCTCGACCGCGAGATCTACGACGAGATCGTCGACGTCTCGTTCGAGGATTCGATCCGTGTCGCGCGCGATCTGGGCACCCAGGAAGGCATCCTCGGTGGCATCTCGTCGGGTGCGATCGTCTGGGCGGCCCTCGAGTTGGCGAAGCGCCCCGAGAACGCCGGCAAGCTGATCGTCGCCGTCGTCTGCGACTTCGGTGAGCGGTACATCTCCACCCCGCTGTTCGAACACATCCGGGACTGATCGCCGTCGTGGGTATCCTGCACACTCTGCGGGAGGATCTGCAGTCTGCGCGCGGCCACGATCCGGCCGCGCGCAGCGACGCGGAGAACGCCATCGTCTACTCGGGGCTGCACGCGATCTGGTCGCACCGCATCGCGCACCGGATGTGGCAGGTGCCCGCGCTGAAGGGACCTGCGCGGATCCTCGCGCAGTTCACCCGATTCCTCACCGGCATCGAGATCCATCCCGGTGCGACCATCGGGCGGCGCTTCTTCATCGACCACGGCATGGGCGTGGTCATCGGTGAGACGGCCGAGATCGGCGACGACGTGATGCTCTACCACGGCGTGACGCTCGGTGGCCGGTCGCTGGCGAAGGAGAAGCGTCATCCGACGCTGGGCAACCGGGTCACCGTCGGAGCGGGGGCGAAGGTCCTCGGCCCGGTGGTGATCGGGGACGACACGGCGATCGGTGCCAACGCCGTGGTCACCCACGACGTGCCGGCGGATTCGATTGCCACGGGTATCCCCGCGACCGTCCGATCCCGTAAGAAGCACGAACCGCTCGTGGATCCGACGACCTACATCGACCCCGCGATGTACATCTGAGGTCGCGTCCTGTCGAAGACACGATCGAGGGGGAGGATATGTGCGTTCTCGTCGGAGAACTCGCACACATCCTCCCCCTCGTCGTAGGGGATCAGCCCTCGTAACCGGGCGGGTAGAGCACGGACTTCAGTTCGCAGAACGCCTCGAGTCCTTCGGGGCCGTTCTCGCGTCCGATGCCGGAATTCTTGAATCCACCGAACGGTGAACCGGGATCGAAGGCGTACCAGTTGATTCCGTAGGTGCCGGTGCGCACGCGCGACGCGATCTCGAGGCCCTTCTCGACGTCGGCGGTGTACACGGAACCGGCGAGGCCGTAATCGGAGTCGTTGGCGATCTTCACCGCCTCGTCGACGCTGTCGTAGGGCAGCACGCACAGCACCGGACCGAAGATCTCCTCGCGGGCGATCGTCATCGAGTTGTCGACATCGGCGAAGATCGTCGGCTCGACGAAGTAACCCTTGTCGAGATGCGCCGGACGGCCACCGCCGATCACGATGCGGGCGCCTTCCTCCTTGCCCTTGGCGATGTAGCCCTCGACACGGTCGCGCTGCTTGGCGGAGATCAGCGGACCGATCTGCGCTGCGTCGTCGCCGGGAGGTCCGACGGGGAAGAACGCGGTTGCGCCGGCCACCTTCTCGACGACCTCGTCGTAGCGGGAGCGGGGAGCCAGGATGCGGGTCTGGCCGACACATGCCTGGCCGGTGTTGATCAGACCCGACATCACCAGCATGGCGATGGTGGAGTCGAGGTCGGCATCCTCGAGGATGATGGCCGCGGACTTGCCACCGAGTTCGAGTGAGCAGCGCTTGAGATTGCGCGCCGCGATCTCGCCGATGTGCTTGCCCACCGCGGTCGACCCGGTGAAGGTGATCTTGTCGATGTCCGGATGGGACACGAGGCTCTCGCCGGTTTCCGCGCCGCCCGGAACCACCGACAGCACGCCCTCGGGAAGACCGGCCTCGGTGAAGATCTCGGCGATGAGGTTCACGGCCAGCGGGGCCTCGGGGGCAGGCTTGAGCACCACGGAGCATCCGGCGAGCAGTGCGGGCGCGATCTTGTTCGCGCACAGGAACAGCGGCACGTTCCACGCGATGACGGCGGCGACGACGCCGACGGGTTCGCGGGTGACGCGGGTGCGGCCGAACGAGCCGACCCGCTCCTCGACCCAGTTGAACGAATCCGCCAGTCCGGCATAGAAGTTCAGCGTCCCGAGGGCCGGGGTCATCTGCACCATCTGGACGGAGGGGCCCGGCTGTCCGAGTTCGGAACCGATGACGGTGGCGATCTCGTCGTTGCGTTCCTCGATGAGCGCGACAGCCTTGGCGAGCACCTGCGCGCGTTCGGCCGGCGAGGTGCGCGGCCACGGTCCGTCGTCGAAGGCGCGCCGGGCGGCGGCGACCGCGGCGTCGACGTCCTTCGGTCCCGCGACCGGCACGGAGCCGACGCGCTCCTCCGTGGCGGGGGAGAACACCTCGAGTCTCTCGTCGGTCGACGGTGCCACCCACTCGCCGCCGATGAACAACTTGTCGTAGTCGGTCATGTCTTCCTCATCCGTTGCTGTGTGCTCACGTCTCGGATCGCGCGGCCGTCGAACGGGCCGCGGTGCTGTGACCCCGAACACTAGAACACGTTACAGCCTGAGGCCAGGGGGTCACCAGATCCGATGGGACCGGTTCCTCGAAGGACGGGTGGCGCGAATCGGCGACCGTCACCACACTGGAGTGTGCCCAACGGTCAGGAGACATGTCATGGCGGAGAACAATCCGTTCGGATTCGACCCCGAAGACCTCGACCGCGTGGTGAGGGAAGCCGGGGAGGAATTGCGGGAGCTGAAGGACCGCATCTTCTCGTTCCTCGAGCCACCGGCGGCGCCGACCCGCACGCAGCCGCGGCCCGAGACCACCGGTGAGAAGGGTGACGGAGTCTGGGTCGTCTACACCACCGACGACGCCGGCGTCGCCCGCGTCGACCAGGTCCATCGCACCGAACTCGACGCGCTGCGCACACTCAAGGGCAACACCGATCCGCGACGCTCGGTGCGGTTCCTGCCCTACGGGATGAGCGTGAGCATCCTCGACCGCCCGAGCGCCACCGAGGGCGGTGCCGGCGAAGACGGTGCCGGCGAGGACACTGCTCCCGGCGACGACGCGACCGGCGAGAACTGACCCGGAGGTTCATCCACCGTCGTGGATGTAGGAGGCGAGCTGATCGCGTTCGGTCTGTAGCTCGTCGATGCGGCTCTTGACCACGTCGCCGATACTGACGATCCCGACCAGCCGAGCGTCGACCACGACCGGCAGGTGCCGGATCCGTTGCTCGGTCATCGTCTCGGCGAGACTGTCGACCGAATCGGTGGGCAGGCAGGTCGTCACCGTCCGGGACATCAGTTCGTGTGCCGGTGCGGCGAGGATCGATGGGCCGCGTTCGTGCAGGGCACGCACGACGTCGCGTTCGGTGACGATGCCGGCGACGGTCTTGTCCTCGCACACCACCATCGCGCCGATGTTGAACCGCGCGAAATCTCCGATGAGCTCGCACACCGTGGTGTCGGGCGCGACCGTGCGCACCGCCGAGCCCTTGTTCCGCAAAATGTCAGCAATCCGCATCCGGTACCGCCGATCCGCTCGCCGAGCATCCCGGCGGACCGCCACCGGTTTCCGCCGGGACTCCGATGTGGTCCTCAGGGTAGGCCGGAAAGCGCGGCGTGCCGGGTCAGGTTATCCAGTCGTGACCTGCGGCGACGATCGATGCGCCGGTGAGAGTGCCCAGTGCGCCGAGTTCGGCGGGGACGATTCGCAGGTCCTGCACGAACCTCAGGCGGGCGTGCCGGGCAGCCGACGCGAGCATGGGCCGCCACAGGTGACCGCCCGACTGCGCGAAGCCCCCGCCGACGACCACCCGTCCCACATCTGCCAGTGCGGCTGCCGACGCGAGGACCTGGCCCAGTGCAGTCCCGGCCCGTTCGAGTGCCGCTGCGGCGACACCGACTCCGGCCTCGGCGTCCGCGGCGAGCGCGACGCCGTCGGGCCCGTCCCAGCCGTGGGCACGGGCCCAGCGAACCGCCGACGGGCCGCTCGCCACCGTCTCGATGCAGCCGACACCTCCGCACGCGCACACCGTCGTGCCGTAGGGCGAGACGATGTGCCCGATGTGGCCGGCGTTTCCGGTGCGGCCACGCACGATCCGGCCACCGAGCACCAGACCGCCGCCGATGCCGGTGCCCAGCACGACGCCGAGCAGGTCGGCGACGTCGCGTCCGGCCCCGAAGCGCTGCTCGGCCAGGGTCGCGGCGGCGCCGTCCATCACCAGGTCCACCCGGGCGTCGGGGAACAGGCCGCGCACGGTGTCGACGAGTGCGAAGCCGGCGCTCCATTCGGAGATGTTGATCGGACCGATCGTCCCGGCGTTCGTGTCGACCGGTCCTGCCGCGGCGATTCCCACGGAGGTCACCGGTCTCTCACCGATCTCGGCGACCTGCCGTAGCAGTCCTGCGCACGCGCCCCACACGTCGTTCCGGGGGACCGGCACGGATCGCACTTCGAGCGGGGTGCCGTCGTCGGCTGCGACGGCCGCGGCGAGCTTGGTGCCGCCGACGTCCAGAGCCAATGCGGTCATGGCGACGACACTAAGCGACCGGTCACCGTCGCCGCAGGACCAGTACCAGGTTGCTGACGAGGAACTCCCGGACGCCGGGCACGTTCACGAGCCACCACGCCCACCTCGGGTGGTAGCGGGGAAAGGCCGCGAGCAGTTCGCCGTCCGGCGTCGAGCGTGCCCAGTGCAGGCCGTCGCTCGCGCCGACGTCGAACAGCGACACCCCGTACCGGTTCTTCGGTTCCCTGCCGTGCTTGCGGGCGTAGCGCCTGGCCGCGTACTCGCCTCCGAAGGCGTGCCACGGACCGGTCTCGTGCCCACCGAACGGACCCCACCACAGGGTGTACGACAGCACCATCAACCCGCCGGGACGCGTGACGCGCAGCATCTCGTCGGCCATCGCCCACGGTGTCGCGACGTGTTCGGCGACGTTCGACGAGAAGCACACGTCGACCGCGCCGGTACGCACCGGCAGCGCCAGTCCGGAGCCGCGGATCGCGCCCCCCACCTGCAGGCCGGCGGCGTGCATCTCCGACGGGTCGGGCTCGATCGGCACGTACCGGGATCCCACTTCGGTGAACGCGTCGGCGAAGTATCCGGGACCACCACCGACGTCGACGACCGTGGTTCCCGTCAGGTCGGTGCCGGTCATGCCCGTGTAGAGGTCGCCGATCAGATCGACGGTGTCGCGAGCGAGACCGCCGTAGAACTTCTCCGGTGCCGTCTGCTCGAACCTGAAACTGCCGAGCAACCCCGCGGAACGGCGCAGTGTGGCGCGGCGGGCGAACAACCGGGTCACGTCGGTGCGGGATGAGGTCGTCGAAGGCACGTCCAGTCACCTTAGTGCTGCGCTTGTACTCGTCCCTCACCTGTCGTCGACGGGCACCCGCTACTGTGTCCCTGTCATCGTCCGAGTCACATCTGCCCGGCCGGGTGGTCGAGTCGACACCGGCAGGCTGGTCGAGCCAACACAGGGGGTCGCCGCGTGCGGGAGGTTCTGCTGCTCTGCTGGCGTGACAGCGGGCATCCGCAGGGGGGCGGCAGCGAGCGGTATCTCGAACAGGTCGGAGCGCAGCTCGCGGCGCGCGGCGTCCGGGTCGTCCTGCGGACCGCCGCCTACCCCGGAGCCGCGAAGCACGACCGTATCGACGGCATCACCGTCAGTCGCGGCGGTGGACGACTCACCGTCTACCCGCGCGCACTCGCCGCGATCCTCGCGGGCAGATTCGGTGTGGGGCCGCTCGCCGGCATCCGCCCCGACGCCGTCATCGACACCCAGAACGGCATCCCGTTCTTCGCTCGGCTCGTCGCCGGTGCGCCCGTCACGGTGCTCGTGCACCACTGCCACCGCGAGCAGTGGCCGGTCGCGGGCAGGCTGATGGCCAAGCTCGGCTGGTGGATCGAGTCGTCGCTGTCGCCGCGCGTGCATCGCCGCAACCAGTACCTCACCGTCTCGCTCCCGTCCGCCGACGAGCTGCGCGCTCTCGGCGTCGACCGGGAACGGATCGCGGTGGTCCGCAACGGCGTCGACGCCGTCCCCACCGGTGTCACGGCAGGCGGCGACGACACGCGAACGACCCATCCGAGCGTGTGCGTGCTCTCGCGGCTGGTGCCGCACAAGCAGATCGAGGACGCCCTCGCAGCCGTTGCGGCGCTGCGCGGCACCGTGCCGGGTCTGCACCTCGACGTCATCGGCGGCGGCTGGTGGGAACAGAACCTCCGCGACGCGGCCGCCGAACTCGGCATCGGCGACGCCGTCACCTTCCACGGCCACGTCGACGAAGATCGGAAGCACGAATTGCTCTCCCGCGCATGGGTTCACGTGATGCCCTCGCGTAAGGAGGGCTGGGGGCTGGCGGTGGTCGAGGCCGCCCAGCACAGCGTGCCCACCATCGGCTACCGCAGCTCCAAGGGGCTCACCGACTCGATCATCGACGGCGTCACCGGCGTGCTCGTCGACTCGCCCGCCGAACTGACCGCCGCCGTCGCCGATCTGCTCGCCGACGCGGACCGTCGTCGTCAACTCGGCAACAAGGCCCGCATCCGTGCCGGCGAGTTCTCGTGGGAGGCCACGGGAGAGGGTGTCCACGAGGTCCTGTCCGTCACGACCTTCGGGCACACCGTCTCAGGATTGTTCCCGCGCGCCGACGAGCCGTCGTCTCTCACCGACCCGCTGCCCGAGCGCACACCCAGCGCCGCCGGCCAGTACCAGTAGCCACACCACGTGCGCCCCTGTGGCGACCGGCCGGTGAGGTGACCGGCTCGAGGCGACTCCCTCCACCCGGTACAGACTCAGGTCGTCGTCGCGGTAGGCGACGTCGAGGGCGTCGAGCGTGCTCTGCGCGTCGCCGAGTTCGCCCGGCGTGCCGTCTTCGACGAGCACCCAGCCCACCCCCTGCGCGGCGAGCGCACCCGGGTCCGCACCGGACAGCAACAGGGCCTCGACGTCGGCCGCGCGGCGCCCCTCACCGGCGACGCTGCCGTCGGCGACGACGAGGGTTCCGGTCTGCAGAACGTCGGCGCGCAGCATGCGCGGGGACGGATCGAGAACCGGCACCGGACCGGAGAAGTCGAAGACCCGGAACATACCGGTGGGCAGCACGGCCACATCTCCGTCGTCGGCTGTCACGATCTGCGACACCCGCTCCCATCCGGACGGATACCGCACGGGCCGCAGTTGCCCGCCGACGCCCCACACCAGGTCGGGGAGTGAGACCAGCACGGTGACGATCGCGGCCGTCGCCCACACCGGTTCGGACGCCGCGAAGCGCCGCGCGAGGACCGTCGTGCCTGCGGCCGCGGCGAGTGCGTAGGCGGGCATCGCCCACGCGACCCACTTCTGGGTGTCGCGCAGCAGTCCCGCGCCGGGAACGTGCACCATCGCCCATTCGCCGAGGGCCAGTCCCGGGCCGGTCGCGGCGAGGGCGACGACGAACACCGCGAGGACGGCCGGGGCGACGAGCGCGACGACGACGGGATTGCTGCGCCGCCGCCACAGTGCCGGCACACCGCACGCCACCACCGCGAGCAGCAGCAGGGTGCTAACCAGCGCCCACCCCGTCGTGCGCGAGGAAGGGACGGCATCGGCGTTCCAGATCCCGCCGAGCCCCGCCACCGAACCGATCGTGCCGAGAAGGGGTTCGGCCCGCGCGGCGAAGGCGCGCACACCGGCGGGGTCCGCTTCGGTGCCGCCACCGGCGACCGCCGTCGCGACCAGCCACGGCAGCGACACCGCGACGCCCAGCGCGAGCGCGCCACCCACGCGCGGCAGCACCCGCGTCCGCCCACCGGGCGCGACGAGGACCGCGCAGGCCGTCACGATCGCCAGCAGGGCGCCGGTCGGGGTCAGGCCCGCGGCGGCCAGGCAGACCGCCAGCGACGCCCACCCGCCGCGCCGTCGCCGCCGGATCGCGACGGCCGCGCAGATCGTCCACGGCAACGCGGCATACCCGGCGAGCAGACTCCAATGCCCCTGCAACAACCGCTCGGCGACATACGGATTCCAGATCGCCACCGTCCCCGCCACGAGCCGGGCACCGGTGCCGCTCGTCGGCAACACCACCGCGACCAGCCGTGCCGCACCCCATCCCGCGGCCCACAACGACGCGGCCAGAAGTGCCGTGACCGCGACACCGCCGTCGACGACGGTGCTCACCCACGCCAGCAGGGCGTCCTGCGGCACCGCGCGGGCCGCGGCGTCGGACAATCCGAGCGCGGACTCGGTCGGGAACGATCGGGGAGTGCTCACCGCGTCGCGGAAGAGCAGATAACCGGGGGAGACGAGGAACGGACCGAGCACGGCGACGGTCAGCGCCAGCGACCACACTGCAGGCAGTGCCGCCCGGACGGGCATGCGGGACGGCTCCGGGCGTGGCATGGCGGCAGAATACGGTGTCGTTCCGGATGGGAGGATGAGCGGATGCCGCGAACACCCCGACCCGCGTCGGAGGGCGCCGAGACGACCCGCGGTTCGACGACGGGTACCGCCGTCGCCGGGATGACGCTGGTGACGGTCGGCGCGATGACCGCGAACCTCGCGTCCTATCTGTTGCATCTGCCGGCGGGACGCTGGCTCGGGCCCGCCGGATACGGCGAGTTCGCGAGCCTGCTCGCCGCTCAACTCGTCCTCGCCGTGCCGGCCCTGGCGTTGCAGACGGTCGTCGCCCGGGAGGCCGTGCACGGCACCGGTGCCGCCGCTCTGCGTCGTCTCGGTTACCGCTGCGCCGTGCTCGCCTTCGTCGTCGCGATGCTCCTCGTGCCCGTCGCGGCGTGGGCGCTCGACACGAGCGTCGGGGGAGCGTTCGGATCGCTCGTCACCGCACCGCTGCTCGTCCTGCTCGCCGCCGAACAGGGTCTGTTGCAGGGACGGGGCAGGTTTGCGGCGCTCAGTGTCGTCCTGGCGGCCGCGGGCATCGCGAAGGTGGTGCCGGCGGTCGCGGTGCTCGCGGTCGGAGGTGGTCCCGGCGCCGCGCTGTTCGCCGGTGCGATCGGGACGGGTGCGGTCGCGCTGGCCGCGCGCGTGCTGGTAGGCCGGACGTCCGGTGGCGGGCAGGGGCAGGTCCCGACCGCGGGGGCGGTTCTGCGCGCGTCCCAGGTGCAGCTGGCCCTCATCGCGCTCACCTCGCTCGACCTGCTGCTCGCCCGCATGCTGCTCGACCCCGATTCCGCCGGCCTGTACGCCCTGGGGGCGGTCGCGACGAAGGTCGCCTTCTGGCTGCCGCAGGCGGTCGGGGTGGTGCTCTATCCGCGGATGGCGAACCCCGCGCAGTCGGCGGCCGCGGTGCGCTCGGCCCTCACCGTCCTCGTCGCGATCGGCGCGGTGCTTGTCGCCGGGGCCGCGATCTGCGGGCCGCTCGTCCCGATGCTCGTCGGCGACGCCTACGGTCCCGTGCAGTCGCTGCTGTGGCTGTTCGCGCTGCAGGGTGCCTGTCTCGCGGTGCTCCAGGGCGCGTTGCTGTCGGCGATCGCCGGGGAGCGCACCCATCTCGCGCTCGTCGCGTGGGCGGGTCTCGCCCTCGAAGCGGTGCTGATGTTCACGGTGGCATCGACCCTGCAGCAGTTCGTCGGCGTCGCCGTCGGTGTGGCCGCCGCGACGGCCGCGGTGGTCGCGGTACTCGCGGTGCGGGGTGCTGCAGCGACCCGATCGTCCACGGACGACGCAGTGACGCGGTCGTCCACGAACGACACCGCCCCCCACCGGGATCGGTGAGGGGCGGCTCGGTTCGTCTACCGGACGATCACTCCTGCGTCGGAGGCTTGCGCAGATCGGTGCGCGGGATCTCCTGCGTCTGATCGGTCGTCCAATCGCGCTGCTGCGTGTTCGGATCGGTCTGACGCGGGATGACCTCGGTGCGGTCGTCGGTGTGGTCGCGCTGCGTGCCGGCCGAATGCGCCGGGCCCACGGTGGTGGTGGTGGCCGGGCCTGCCGGAGCGGGACCACCGGTCGCGGTGGCCGGACGACGGTTGCCGCCGCCGCGCAGGCCGAGCACGAAGCCGACGATCAGCAGGATGACGCCGAGGATGCCGAGGATGATCGGCAGGGTGCGGCCGAACAGCGAGATGGTGTCCTGGCCGTCCTTGGCCTGGCCGACCTGGTACTCGATCGTCTCCTCGTTGAACGGGAGCGTCACGTTGAGGACCGTCACCTCGGGCTTGTCGGCCTCGCGGGCGTAGTACTGGTCCTGCTGCTCCTGTCCCTTGACGACGACGCCGGTGACCGGGTCGACCCACAGGTCGCGGGTGTTGTTGTACCAGCGGGTCATCGTGATCGGTTCGTCGCCCTCACCGACACCCCACGTGGAGGCGGGCAGGCTCAGCTTGTAGGTCGGGACCTCGCGGTCGGCCTTCGACAGGTCGATCGGGCCGACCTCCTGACGGAAGTGGTAGACCTTCAGGCCGTTGATCTCTTCCTCACCGACGAAGTCGAGGGGGAAGTTCTCGCGCGCATTGATGTCGTAGTACGGGTACGACTCCTGCTTGACGTCGAACGGGAACTTGTACTGCAGGCCCGCGCGATTGTCGATCTCGACGGGCGGCTTGTCGGCGCTGGTCTGGATCGTGCTCACACGATCCGGGAAGTCCTCCGCCGAGACGGGCATGGCGGTCTTCCGGTCGATCGTAACGCGGTCGACGGTGGCCGAGACGAGGCCCGTGTCGCCCTGCATGTCGAGGCGTCGTACCGTCTGGCCGGACTGCAGCGTCATGATGTCGGCGTCGGCGGGATCCTCGACGGTGACGAAACGCTGCGCGACGATCGGCACGTCGCGGTCGACCTGCGCGTTACCGGCAAGCAACTGACGGGAGTTGAGGATGTCGCCCGTGCCCTCGGCGACCGTCGTCACCTCGAGGTCGAGCGGCGTCGTCTTCAACTTCCCCAACGTGTACGTCGGCACGAGAATCGCGATCACCAAGAGGAAGGCACCCAGGCCCACCAGAATCATTGCCAGTATCCGGCCGGAGCTCGAACGCTCAGCCATGCTTTCTCCTCACTCAACGGTCGTCATCGAGTACCCCCACCGGCAGCAGCAGGGCTGCACGGATCGCCTGGCATCCGGCCCGCGAACACCACGTGAGCTCAGACACTAACAGCCCGGTATGGCAATATGCGCGTCCGATCGCCGCCGGGACGGATCGGTAGTCGATCTTCGTCGCTGCCGGGATCGTCCCGTTCGACGTGATCCTGCTCTGTCCGTTGTTTCCGCGACACGGCACACTGGTGCCCGATGACCATCACCACCGACCGGAACCGCAGCGTGAGCGGATTCCTTCCGGCACTCGAAGGGATGCGCGGGTTCGCCGCGGTGGGCGTGTTGATCACGCACGTCGCGTTCCAGACCGGTGCGGTGCACGACCCGCTGATCGGGCGGGTATGGGCACGATTCGACCTCGCCGTCGCACTGTTCTTCGCACTGTCCGGCTTCCTGCTGTGGCGTCCGCATGCCGCGGCGGCCCGCGGGCTGGGCCCGGCCCCCTCGGCCACTCGCTACTTCCTCTCCCGCGCGACCCGCATCCTCCCCGCCTACTGGACCGTGGTGATCCTGGTGCTGTGGCTGCTGCCCGGTGCGGGAGGTGGCATCACGGTGTGGTGGTCGAATCTCGCGCTCGTGCAAGTGTTCGTCCCACTCACCCTCACCGAGGGCCTCACCCAGATGTGGAGCCTGTCGGTGGAGGTGGCCTTCTATCTGGTGCTGCCCCTGCTGGCCGTGGCGGTGAGCGGACTGCGCGGGGCCGCCGCCCGCTACCGTGTGCCGCTGCTGCTCGCGGTGAGCGGACTGTCGCTGCTGTGGGCGTGGGTGCCGGTCGGCACCCCCGACCACATCAACCACACCAACTGGCTGCCGGGTTTCCTGCCCTGGTTCGCGGCGGGCATGATCCTCGCCGAACTCGTCACCGGACCCGAGACGTGGGTGCACCGGCTCGCGGCGCGGCGCACGGCGATGGGAGTGCTCGCCGTCGCCGCCTTCGCGGCTGCGGCCACCCCGTTGGCAGGGCCGGAGACGCTCACCGACCTCGCACCGACCGAATACCTCGCCAAGATCGCCCTGGGCGCGATCATGAGCTTCGCGCTGCTCGCCCCGCTGACCCTCGCGCCGCGCCGGCATCACCGCGTCCTGGCGAGCCCGGTCGCGCTGGCGGTCGGACGCTGGTCGTACGGCGTGTTCATCTGGCACCTCGCGGTGCTGTCGATCGTCTTCCCCGTGTTCGGGATCCCGGCCTTCGCGGGCCACTTCTGGTTCGTACTGACGGTGACGACCGTGCTGAGCCTGGCCGTCGCCTCCGTCAGTTACGCGCTCGTCGAGGAGCCGGTGCGGGCCGCCTTCCACCGCTGGGACAGGGCCCGGCGCGGCACAGCCGCCAGACCGACCGCGACGACACCGACGAGCGCCGCGAACTGAATCAGGAACGAGTGCCCGACGTATCCGTCGGGTGATCGCCACGGTCCGGTGGACAACAGCGCCATCGCCAGCATCGTCGCGCCGCCCGCGGTGCCCACGAGCACGCGCGACGCGAGCGCGGGACCGCGGCGCAGCGTGAGCGCGCCGATCCCCACCGCGCCCGCGGCCGCGACGACGGCACCGACCCATCCCGTGAGGAGCGTCGCGGCGACCACGACGCCGGCCAGCGCGACCGTCGACGACTCCCAGGTGCGCGGCATCGGACCGGGGTCATCGGTGCGCCGCAGGGTCGATGGTGGTGCCTCGCGACGCGGCGGCCACAGTGCCGCAGCGAACAGCGGGACGAGCAACAGCAGCCCGCCGAAGATCCCGAGGCGGTACCAGCGGTCGGTCGCGAACTCGAGCGTCAGCACCTGTTCCGGTCCGGCCGGCACGATCCAGCCCTGCTGCCAGCCGTCCACGACGACCGGCGTGGCCACGCTGCCGTCCGGGGTGCGCGCCACCCAGCCGACATTCGTGCTCTCGGGTACCACCACGAGCCGATCCTTGTCGCCTTCCGGAACCGTCACCTCACGCAGGTTCTCCGTCCAACGGCCCTTCTGCAGTTCGGTCGGCTCCGCACCAGGCGCGTCGGATCCGGGGACGGCGAACCGCAGGCTCGAGACGACGAAGGCCGCACCGGGATCGACGTCGATGTCGACACGGCCGGGGTTCATGCCGACGACGTCGGACTCGCACAGCGTCGCGGGAACCTCCACACCCGCGGCGAGGTCGGCGACGCTCGCGGTGACGGACGTGCGGTAGCTCCGCCCCTCGATGTCGACGACGGGTCCGTTCTCGCAGTCGATCGTCACCGTCTCGTCGTAGACGGACTGCTGCGCCCCGATCGGCCCGTCGTCACCGAGCACCGACACCTCCGCGAGCCCGGGCGGGGTGAGCTTCGAGAAACCCAGCACGGTGCGATCGAGGGTGTCGCGCCAACGCACCACTGTCAGCTCGACCCGGTCCGTGAAGTGCGGGGTCAGATCGACTGTCGTGCCGTCGAGTTCGCGCACCTGCGGTCCGTTGCCGAGATTCACCGCGACCGCCGACGGCGCGACCGGCAGAGCTCCCAGCGCCGACCTGATGTCCAGCCCGGTCACCCGGTGCTCGCCGGGCAGTTCCAGGGTGAGCGACGGTCGCGGGGCACCCCGTTCGAGCGAACTCTCCTCGGCGGTCCACGACGTCCGCAGCTCGCCGTCGGTGAGCGCGAAGGCCGATCCGTGCAGGTCGACGACGTCGGCATCCCCGCGCGCGACGACCCGATCGGACCGGTCCACGAGCTCCTCGAGCGCCGGCCCGGGGCGCGCACGCAGGAACAGCTCCGGACGCACCCACGTCTCCTGCGGCACGGTCAGGCTGCGCGTGAACGTGCCGGGTTCCTCAGCGGAGGTGGCGAGCCCGCGCGCGCAGCGCACGCGGTCGTCGGTGTCGACGCAGCTGCCGCGGCCGGGGAACTCCTGGCCGAGCTGCCATCCGCGCACCGAGGCGTCCTCGGCCGGGCCCGGCACCACGATGCGGCGACGGATGTCGATCGGGCGCGGTTCGTTCCGGTCGGTGAAATCCTCGACGACCACCTCGGTGAGACCGAACTGGTTGCCGACCGTGCCGCGTTCGGTGTGCACGGACGTGATGCGGATCCACGACGTCGTGCCGAGCGGGAGCGCCACGGTCTGCTCGCGTCCCGGTTTGTCGACGCGCACCGCCGTGCTGCCCCGGTCGGTGGACACCTCGAGCCACTTGACGGGATCGCCGAGGGCTCCGGAGCTCGTGGTCAGGTGCAGCAGACCCGCCTCGATCGGCCGGTCGAGATCGAGCTGCAGCCACTGGCCGATCGCCGATTCGAGGCCGTTGCTGTGCCAGCCGGTCGTGGGGTCGCCGTCGACCACCGCGGCCGGGCTGCTGGCCACCGAGGTGCCGCCGAGCTGGGTGGCGTCCGACGCCGCGCTCGACACGCTGATGCGGGCGCCCTCCCATTCGGCCCGGACGAGTTCGGTGTCGGGCACCGGATAGTCGGGAACGGCGTTGTGGGTGCGGCGCGGGTCGTCGGCCGCCCGGATCGTCGACGAATGATGATCGACCTGCCCGTAGTCCGTCTCGCGGTCCGTCGGGGTGTCGGTGATCGTCATCCCGTCGACGGGAAGACCGGCGCGGGCCGCGTCGGCGGCGAGGAGGGTGGGCCCGACGAAATCGGGCTGCGCGGTGTTGCGGCGCAGCAGGGCTTCGGGGCCACCCTGCACGACCGGCACGTCCGCGACGTCCACGGCGTAGGGACCGAAGGGCGCCGCGGCGGGCTCGGCGACCCGGTAGATCTCCACGGCCGGGTAGACCGGTCGCAGGTCGGCGTCGGTGACGAAGTCGTCGGGGTTGTCGAACACGATGTCGTCGCCGAACCCGGCGGCCTTCTCGATGCCCGGCGAACCCTCGAGCGCGCGGTGCACGAGTGCCGGTCGTGCGGCGGGGGAGCTGTCGGGGTCGAGGTCGTTGCGTACCACGAGGAAGCCGATGCCCTGACCCCTCAGGGTCGCGGCGAGGCCGTCGGACGGGCGGCCGTCGGCGATGTCGCGCTGCACGGCGTCGAGGGCCCGGATCGCTCCGGGCGGCACGAGCGGGACGGCGTCGCGGACGGCCCACGGCGTCGATGCGAGGGCCTGCAGCGGTTCGTCGCGGGTGAGGCCCCACAGTTGGCTGCCGAACGGCGCGCCGGGAACGATGAGGGCGCGTTCGCCGCGGTCGGTCGTGTTCTCCTCGAGCCACGCCGCGGTGGCGTGCCAGTACCCGGGGACCTCGTCGTACGCACCGCGCGGGGCGAGCCGGCCGGTCCACGCGAGCGACGTCGCGAGCGTCATCGCGACGAGGATCAGCGTCGTCACCGCGACCATCGGATTGCGTTCGGGATGCGCGAAGGCGTTCCGGGCGCGGGGCCACGGCACCGACCCCGGCAGCGGCACGGCACGCAGCAGGTGCGCGAGCCCGAGCACGATCGGCAGCCGCACGAGGGGTTCGAGTTTGTGCACGTTGCGCAACGGCGCACCGGTGCTGTCGAGGAACGACCGGACCTGCTCGGCGAACAACGAGTCGAGCTGACCGACGTAGCCGACGCCCATACCGACGAGGCCCACCACCAGAATCAGGGTGAGGCGACCGCGCGCGGGCATCGAGCGCATCGCGAGACCGGCGAGCCCGGCCGCGGCCAGGGCACCGGTGACGAGGACTGCGGCAGGTTGCGTGACGAGGACGGCGCCCGCGATGCGTTCGGGGGAGACGAACGGTGTCCAGCTGCTGGTGCCGCGCAGCACCTCGGCCAGCGACGTCCACTCGGTGGTGACACCGGACGATTCGATGAAGTCGAGGAAGGGCGGGCTGACGCGGCCGAGCAGCAGCAGCGGCACCATCCACCACGTCACCGCGACCACACACAGCGGCAGCCACCACAGGGTGAAGCGCCACCAGCGCCGATTCGGACGGTGCGCAGCCCACCACAGGCCCGCGACGAGACACGCCGCAGCGGTCGCGACGGCATTGATCGCACCCATGAGGGCGACCGCCACAGCGGACTGCGCGGCGAGCCGGCGGGCCGAGCCGGCATTCGGCGTGTTCAGGTACCGCACCAACGGCAGCAGCACCCACGGCGCCAACATCATCGGATGTGCTTCCGACGAGATGGAACCGAGCGTCGTGAGCACGCGGGGGGACAGCACGAACACCGTCGCCGCGATCAGGCGGGAACTACGGCTCCCGATGCCGAGCGCTTCGGCGAGGCGGACGAGACCCCAGAATCCGGCGACGAGCAGCAGCACCCACCACACCCGCTGGGTGATCCACGGGGGGACGTGCAGCAGTTGCCCCGCGGCGAAGAACGTGCCGTGCGGAAAGAAGTAGCCGTACGCCTGGTTCTGCACCTGCCCGAGCGGTGCCACACTGCTCCACTGGTGAGCGGCGCGCGTGAGGAAGCCGATCGGGTTCTGCGTCAGGTCGTACTTGGTGTCGGCGACGACCAGGCCGGGAACCTGGGCGAACGACAGGACCACCGCCACCGCGGTGACTGCGACCAGCCACCGCCGGGACAGTGGTTCGGCGGACGGGAGCTCCGTCTCGCCTCGGTACGTGCGTGAACTCGAAGCGTTGCCGGCGCCGTCAGCGGCTGCCGTACTCAACCTGGTTCAGGAGGGACGAATCGGCGTTGCCACTGCGATCGATCTGAGGGCGCGAATTCTCCTGTACGGCGGCCGTCACACCGAAGACAGCCACGGCGCCGAGTACGGCACCGACGACCACGCTACCCAGGCCCGGTCCCAGGAACTTCCCCATTCCGTCTCCCCATCTCCAGTGACGCAGGCAGTCATCGCCGGACGCCACGCTGTCTATCGGTCCGCGCCAAACTATCACCCCGGAAGGCGTCCGCGGACGGTGCGAGCCTCCGAGGTGATCTTCACGCTCGCCGGGGCGGTCTACACGCCCAGCGCACCGAGCAGCGTGCGCAGTTTCGCGGTGGTCTCGTCGAGTTCGGCGAGGGGGTCGGAATCGGCGACGATGCCGCCTCCGGCCCAGGCCACGGCACGCCGGCCGTCGGAGCTCAGCTCCGCACACCGGATGGCGACGAACCAGTCGCCGTCGCCCTGCTCGTCGCACCAGCCCACCGCGCCGCCGTAGAAGCGGCGGTCACCCTCGATCCGGGAGATCACGTCCAGCGCGGCCTCGGTGGGGGTACCGGCCACGGCCGGGGTCGGATGCAGGACGTGGGCGAGGGTGAGCGCGTCGGTGCCGGGGTCGCGGAGGGTGCCCGTGATCGGGGTGGCGAGATGCCAGACATCGGGTGTCGCGGTGAGTTCGGGCTTGTCGGGGATGTCGAGGTCGCTGCACAGCGGCGCCAGCCGCTCGCGGATCCGGTCGACGACGTAACCGTGCTCGGCGAGGTTCTTGCTCGACATCAGCAGTTCCTCACCGGCACGACGATCCTCGTCCGGGTCCTCCCGGCGTGCGGCGGTACCGGCGAGCGGGCGGCACGTGACGGTCTCGCCGCGGCGGCTCACGAGCAGTTCGGGGGTGGCGCCGACCAGCGTGTGTCCCCAATAGCGTTCGCCCGCCGCACTCAGGTCCAGTGCGTAGGTCGTCGCATCGGGATGACGTTCGATCATGCGCGCGGCGAGAGCGAGCGGGTCGAGGGGTTCGTCGGCCTCGAGCGCGACCCGCCGGGCGGCGACCACCTTCTCCAGCTCGCCGAGGGACAACCGCTCCACGAGCCGGCGTACCCGCTCGACGTGCACCCGGGGCAGGGGGAGTTCGGCGGACACCCGAACCGGGGGCAGTTCCGACAGGTCGGGTGGGGCCTGCCACGGACCGTCGGTGATCTCCACGTCGTCGGGCTGCGCGAGGGCCACCGGACGGTGCGGCGAGAACGGCAGCGCACCGACGACGAGGGTCGCCTTGCCGCTACGGAGTGCACGCGTGGCGGAGTGGACGTCGTCGAAGAACCGGCGGGTGCCGGTGGCGTGCACCGAGCGTTCGGCGCGCGAGAGCAGGAATCCGTCCATGGTGGATCGACAATATCCCTGCCTGTACCCGGCACCGGTGACCCGGTGCGGGACGTCAGCGGCCCGGCGGCACGATGAGGACCGGCCGGTGACTGTGCCGGAGCACGTGATCGGCCACCGACGACTGCAGCAGCGAACGCAGACCGGTGGTGCCGCGGGTGCCGGTGACGATGATGTCGACGTCCAGTTCGTCGGCGGCCTCGATGATCGCCGACCACACCGCGTTGACAACCTCGACGGTGCGGCCCTCGGCGTGCAGACCCGTCGAGCGGGCCAACTCGAGGCCCTCGTCGTTGGTGATGCGGGCGTCGGACAGTGCCACGTCCTCGCTGTCCTCGTCGGGAACCCAGTCGGGCTGCATGACACCGGACAGACCCGACATGCGGGCGGCCTGCCGGACCATCGGTTCCCAGGCGGTGACGACGACGGCGCGGCAGGATTCGAGGAAGCGGCCCGCGTACTGCACGGCACGTTTCGAGTTCTCGGAACCGTCGTAGGCGATGAGGATCAGATCTGCGCCCACCGCGTACCCCCTGGATCGGATTCGGATGTTCGGGTGCACCTTAACCTGCCGGGACGTCCGTGGGGGAGGTTCGAGCTGTGGGTCTTCGAGGTTCGTCCGCTACCGTCGGCACCATGCGGATCCGTCACACTGTCGCCGCCGTCCTCGCGGTCGCCCTCGCCACCGCGGGATGCGGTTCGTCCGACTCGGGCGGTGACGACCCGGCCGGCTCGGCGACGGCCTCGTCCACTGCTGCCGCGACGGCCTCGTCCACGACTACCGCCACGGCCACCACCACCGAGGCGACCGCTGCCGCGACGTCGGCGACCTGCGGCGACGAGCTGCTCGCCCGGCTGACCCTGCGACAGAAGCTCGCCCAGCTGCTCAACGTCGGGGTCACCGGGGCCGCCGATGCGCAGGCGATCGTCGAGTCCGAGCAGATCGGCGGCATCTTCATCGGTAGCTGGACCGACGCGTCGATGCTTACCGACCGTCTCGTGCCACAGGTGGCCGCGCAGAGCGCGTTGCCGCTCATGGTCACGATCGACGAGGAGGGCGGCCGCGTGTCGCGCGTGGGCGCGCTGTTCGGTCCCGATCCGTCCGCGCGGGAGACGGCGCAGACGATGACGGTCGACGAGACCTACCGCATGGCGTTCGAACGCGGACAGGAACTGAAGTCGCTGGGTATCACGGTCGACTTCGCCCCGGACGTCGACGTGAGCAGCCAGCCCGACGACTCCGTCATCGGCGACCGGTCGTTCTCCGACGATCCCGAGATCGTCACGCAGTACGCCGGCGCCTATGCGCGGGGACTGCTCGACGCCGGAATCATGCCGGTGCTCAAGCACTTTCCGGGTCACGGCTCCGCCTCGGGGGACTCGCACACCGGCGCGGTGACCACCCCGCCGATCGAGCAACTCCAGCAGAGCGATCTGGTGCCGTACCGCAGCCTGGTCTCGCCCGAGGTGGGCGTCATGCTCGGGCACCTCGACGTGCCCGGGCTGACCGGCGGGCTGCCCGCGAGCATCAGCCCCGCAGCCGTGGACCTGCTCCGCTCGGGTGCCTACGGCGGCCCCGCCTTCGGTGGCGTGATCTTCACCGACGACCTGTCGGGCATGCGTGCGATCACCGACACCTACGACATCACCGAGGCCGTCGAGGCCGCGATGGTAGCGGGTGTGAACCAGGCGCTGTGGCTGACCACCGCCGAGGTGCCCGCCGTGCTCGACCACCTCGAACAGGTGGTGGCGGACGGCACCCTCTCGCCCTCGTGGGTCGACGAATCGGTGCGGACGGTGACACGCGCGAAGGGCGCTCTGGACTGCTGAAATAGTGCAGGTGGCTTCGGCGGCAGGCTTCCTACCGTAGAGTCAGAACTTCATTCGAGGAGTCCGGGAGGAGTCATGGCGGGCGGAACCAAGCGACTGCCGCGTGCAGTGCGCGAGCAACAGATGCTGGACGCCGCCGTCGAGGTGTTCTCCGAGCACGGTTTCCACAACACGTCCATGGACGCGATCGCGGCGCGGGCATCGATCTCCAAGCCGATGCTCTATCTGTACTACGGGTCGAAGGACGAGCTGTTCGCGGCGTGTATCGCCCGTGAGGGGCAGCGGTTCGTCGAGGCGCTGACCCCGGCGGGCGACCCCACCCTCGCGCCGCGCGAACAACTGCGGGTCGCGCTCGAGTCGTTCCTCGGCTTCGTCGACGAGCACCGGCCGTCGTGGATGGTCCTGTACCGGCAGGCACTGTCGCAGCAGGCGTTCGCGCCTCAGGTGCAGGGCAGCCGCGACCGGCTGATCGAACTCACCGCGCACTTGCTCGAATCGAGCACGCGCGAACCGGAACCCGACACGAACTACACGATCATGGCCGTCGCGCTCGTCGGGGCCGGTGAGGCCGTCGCCGACCGCATCGCCGGCGGCGAGATCGACGTGCAGCAGGCCGCGGATCTGCTCGAGAATCTCGCCTGGCGCGGACTCGCGGGCCGTAAGCGTTCCGACCGGCTGCACTGACTGGCCGAGTCGAACAGCGTTCGGGCACAAGGGGTTCGGTACAAAAGGGTTCGGGCGGGACGGAACGCCCCCATCGCGTCCCGTCCCGCCCGAAATCTCGGTACTTCCCCCCTCCTACCGCAAGGTGGCGGTCAGGTGCGGGTACTGCTTCTTCGGATGCCGCAGCGCGAGATCCCATCCGTCCGCGGCGCGCTGGGCGTACAGGCTCAGCGCCGATGGCAGCAGGACCGGCTTACCGAAACGCACGGCGTAGGTGACCTTCTCGGGAATGCGTCCTTCGACCGTCGAGAGGGTCGCCGCCGCACTCCACATGCCGTGGGCGATGGACTTCGGGAATCCGAATGCCTTGGCGCCCAAGGTCGAGACGTGGATCGGGTTGCGGTCGCCGGAGACTGCCGCGTAGCGGTCGATGATCTTCTGATCGACCCGCAGCGTGGAAGTGGGGACCGGTGGGATCTCCTCCTCCTTCGGCTCCGGCTTGGGCTGACCCGACAGCGACGTGCGCTGTTGGTGCAGGAAGGTCGACGTCTGCCGCCACACGAGTTCGCGCCCGACGTTGACCTCGCTGACGAGATCGACCAGGAGGCCCTTGCGGTGTTCGCGCATGTTCTCCGCGTGCACTGCGATGTCGAGCGGTTCGGTGACCGAGATCGGCCGGAACTGTTCGATCACGTTCTCGGCGTGGACGGAACCGACGGCGGCGAACGGGAAGCCCTTGGACACCATCAGTTTCATCACGAGCGGGAACGTGAGGATGAACGGATAGGTCACCGGCAGGGTGTCGCCGAAACGCAGCCCGCACACCTTGGTGTACTCGGCGAGATTGTCGGGATCGACCTTCAGCGACCGCAGTACCAGGACGTCGTCGGGCAGGCTGTCGCCCGACGCACCCACCACGGGCAGTGCTCCGAGCACGGCCCGACTGTAGATGTCGAAGGTCGACGGCAGTGAGGACAGTTCGATCCGTGCCATCTAGGCCCCCAGCATGGACTGGCCGCACACGCGCACGACCTGCCCGGTCACGGCGCTCGACGCCGGGTTGGCGAACCACGCGACGGTCTCGGCGACGTCGACGGTCTCACCGCCCTGCTGCAACGAGCTCATCAGGCGGCCGGCCTCGCGGGTGGCGACCGGGATGGCGGCCGTCATGGCGGTCTCGATGAAACCGGGGGCGACGGCGTTGACGGTGATCTTCTTGTCGGCGAGCACCTCGCTGGTGGACTGGACGAGCCCGATGACACCGGCCTTGGACGCGCCGTAGTTGGTCTGGCCGCGGTTACCGGCGATGCCCGCGATCGACGACACGTCGATCACCCGGCCGCCCTCCTTCAGCGCACCCTTCTCCACGAGCACCTCGGTGATCTTCTGCGGGGCGATGAGGTTGACGGCCATCACGGCGTTCCAGCGGGCCGCGTCCATGTTCACCAGCAGCTTGTCGCGGGTGATGCCGGCGTTGTGGACGATGATGTCGGCGCCGCCGTGCCGCTCGAGCAGGTGCGCGGCGAGCTTGTCGCCGGCGTCGGGCGCGGTGACGTCGAGTGCGAATGCGGTGCCGCCGACCTTGTTGGCGGTCTGGGCCAGCGCGTCGCCTGCTGCCGGGACGTCGGCGGCGACGACGGTCGCGCCGTCGCGCGCGAGCACCTCGGCGATCGTCGCGCCGATACCGCGGGCCGCGCCGGTGACGACGGCGACCTTGCCGGCGAGCGGACGCTCCCAGGACTCGGGGGCGGTGGCGTCGCCTTCACCGATGCGGATGACCTGGGCGTCGACGAAGGCCGACTTCGCCGAGAGCAGGAAGCGCAGCGTCGACTCCACGCCGGACAGGCCGGTGGCCGCCTTCGGGGAGACGTAGACGAGCTGCACGGTCGCGCCGCGACGCAGTTCCTTGCCGACGCTGCGCGTGAAGCCTTCGAGTGCGCGCTGGGCGATGCGCTCGTCGACCGATCCGGCTTCCTCGGGCGTGGTGCCCAGGACGACGACGCGCCCGCTCGGGGTGAGATTGCGCAGGGCGGGCTGGAAGAACGTGAAGAGCTGTTCGAGGCCCGCGGGGTCGGCGATGCCGGTAGCGTCGAACACCAGAGCGCCGAACTTCGTGTCGGACGGCTCGGCGAACGTGTAGTCGCTCAGGAGGTTGCGGATCGGTTCGACCAGGCGGCCGTTGCCGCCGAGCAGCACAGGACCGGGCAGCGCGGGCTCGCCGGGCTGGTAGCGCCGGAGCTTCTCGGGCTGTGGCAGACCGAACTGCTTGGCGAGGAACGCTCCGGGTGCGGACGAGATGAGCTGGGCGTAGAGCTTGGGTGCGCCCTTGGCTTCGGCCACGATTCCACCTTCTTCGATTCGGTCGTCGGTGCAGTGTTCGACAGCAAGCGTGTTCGACAACAAACTTACCCGTGAGTAAGAATAGTAGCCAGAATTCGAATCCGTCCGAAACCGGGAGACACCAGTGACCACCAAAGCCCGTTCCACGCAGCAGCGCCGTGTCGCCGTCCTCGGAGGCAACCGGATCCCGTTCGCCCGGTCCGACCGCAAGTACGCCCGCGCGTCCAATCAGGACATGTTCACCGCCACCCTCGACGGCCTCGTCGGCCGCTTCAATCTCCAGGGCGAGCGGCTCGGCGCCGTCGTCGGCGGTGCCGTCCTCAAGCACGCCCGCGACTTCAACCTCGTGCGCGAGAGCGTGCTCGGTAGCGCACTGAGCCCCTACACCCCGGCCTGGGATCTCCAGCAGGCATGCGGCACCGGTCTGCAGTCGATCATCGCGGTCGGCGACGCCATCGCCGCCGGACGGATCGAGGCCGGTATCGGCGGTGGTGTCGACACCACCTCCGACGCCCCGATCGCCGTGAACAACCAGCTGCGCGAGTTCCTGCTGTCCCTGAACCGGGCCCGCTCCACGGCCGACCGGGTCAAGCTGCTCGGCAACGTCCGCCCCTCGATGCTCGGCATCGAGATCCCGCGCAACGGCGAGCCGCGCACCGGCCTGTCGATGGGTGAGCACGCCGCGATCACCGCCAAGGAATTCGGGATCGCCCGCGAGGCGCAGGACGAACTCGCCGTCGCGAGCCACCGCAATATGGCTGCCGCCTACGACCGCGGCTTCTTCGACGACCTCGTCACCCCGTTCCTCGGGCTGACCCGCGACGACAACCTGCGTCCCGATTCGTCGGTGGAGAAGCTGTCGACGCTGAAGCCGGTCTTCGGCAACAAGCTGGGCGACGCCACCATGACCGCCGGCAATTCGACGCCGCTCACCGACGGCGCGTCGGCTGCTCTGCTGTCCAGCGAGGAGTGGGCTGCCGAGCGCAAGCTGCCGGTGCTCGCCTACCTGGTGGACTCCGAGACCGCCGCCGTCGACTACATCCACGGCGGCGACGGTCTGCTCATGGCCCCCACCTACGCGATCCCCCGTCTGCTGAAGCGCAACGGCCTGACGCTGCAGGACTTCGATTTCTACGAGATCCACGAGGCGTTCGCCTCCGTGGTGCTCGCCACGCTGCAGGCGTTCGAGTCGGAGGAGTACTGCAAGGGCAAGCTGGGCCTCGACGCACCGCTGGGATCGATCGATCGCAGCAAGCTCAACGTCAACGGTTCGTCGCTGGCGGCGGGCCACCCGTTCGCGGCGACCGGCGGCCGCATCGTCGCCTCGCTGGCGAAGATGCTGCACGAGAAGAAGCAGGAGACCGGCAAGCCCGTCCGCGGTCTGATCTCCATCTGCGCCGCAGGTGGACAGGGTGTGACGGCGATTCTCGAGGCCTGAGCGACCCCCCTCGGAGATCGTTGAGGAAAAAAGTTCCGTTCGGTGTGTAACGCTCCGCGACGGACAGCGATAGACCCAGCGACCCCGCGCTGCTGCCTGACCCCCGACCTGGTAGCAACGCGGGGTCTTCGCATTCCGGACGCAGCCGTGCCGAACAGGCGCACTACCCTTGAGAGCAGGTAGTTCGGCGCGCGGATTCGAAGGCGCGCCCGGCTTTGCGAAAGGATCTGGGTGAGCGGCAGCAACGGGACCGACGACTCCCATCACGAGCACGACGACGCACGGACCGAGAATGTCGGTTCGTCGCCGGAGTCCGCTCGTGAGGACGAGGGTGCGTCGGCTCCTACCGAGCGTTTCGAAGCAGTCGATCCTCACCGGCAGGTGGTCGAGCCGAAGGCGAGCGATGTTCCGGAGCCGAAGGCGAGTGATGTTCCGGAGCCGAAGGCGAGTGATGTTCCGGAGCCGCAGGTAGAAGCTGGGGCACAGCCGCAGGCGAACGAGCCGAAGACGGAGGCCGTGGCCGAGCCGCACACTTCCGGTGAGGCCCGAACCGAGCACGAGAATGCGGATCAGGGTCGCACCGACACCGCAGATGGGCCCCCGACGGAGAACGTCCATCCCTCGGAGGCACCCACCGCGGTGATCCCCGTCGTCGCGTCCGCGAACCGGGCACCGGGTGACGGACCGTCCGCCGCCACCGATGGCCTCCATCGCTCGCCGGGGGAGCAGAGCCAGGGACAAGCCCACCCGCCGCAGGGCGATCAGCCGACCCGGCAGATGCAGGCGGGACCGCCGCCGCAGGGTCCGCCTCCTGTCACTCCTCCGCCCACGGGTGGTCCGGGAGGGACCGGGGACGGGGACGAGCCGGGCAAGTCGGGGTCGAACCTGCCCCGGCGGACGATCGCATTGGTCGTCGGTGGGGTCGTCGCGCTGCTCGCCGTGCTGTACGTGGCCGATCTCGCGATGTCGTCGGGCAAGGTTCCGCGCGGGGTCACCGTCGCGGGAGTCGAGATCGGCGGGATGTCGCTCGACGCGGCCGAGGCGGAGCTCACCGAGCAACTGACGCCGCGGCTCGACACTCCTGTGGACGTCACCGCCGGCGACACCCAGGGGCAGATCGTGCCGTCGGAGGCCGGCATCGGGATCGACTGGCCGGCCACCCTCGACAATGTGGGTTCGCAGCCGCTCAATCCGTTCACGCGCTTGGCGTCCTTCTTCGGGAGCGACGAGGTCGGTGTGGTCTCCACACGCGACGAGGTCGCTCTCGCCGCTGCCGTCGAGAAGGCAGCTGCCGCCGCGGCGCACGAACCGCGCGAGGGCAACATCGTCTTCGAGGAGGGCACACCCGTGCCGGTGACCCCTCAGCCCGGTCAGCGGCTCGACGTCGCCGTCGCGGGTGACGTCTTCGCCGAGCGCTGGCCGTTCGGCGACGTGTCGCTGCCCGTCGAGAGTGTCGATGTCACCGTTACCCGCGAGGGCCTCGACCGGGCGCTGGCGGAGGTCGCCGTTCCGGCCGTGGCGCAGGATCTGGTCGTCCGGGGACTCGACGGAGCCGTCGGTGTGCTGCCGCGTGATGCCGTGGGCGCCGTCCTGTCGTTCGTGCCGGACGGTTCGGGAGGACTCGAACCGCAGTACGACACCGAGGCCGCGATCGGCATCCTCGCGCCGCAGCTCGCGCCGTCGGAGACCGAACCGAAGGATGCGCGGATCGTCCTCGACGGTGGTCGTCCGACGATCGTGCCCAGCGAGACCGGTGAGATGGTCGACTGGCCCGTCACCCTCGAGAAGCTGCCCGACCTGCTGAAGGAGGAGGGCGACCGCAGCATCGACGCGGTGTACGAGAAGGCCGAACCGGAACTCACCACGGAAGGTGCCGAGAAGCTCGGCATCAAGGAAGTGGTCGCGGAGTACACCACCGGTGGGTTCGAGTACGCCTCCGGTGTCAACATCCGGCTGGCCGCCCAGGAGATCAACGGTGCCATCGTCGAGCCGGGGGAGACCTTCTCCTTCAACGACTACACCGGGCCTCGCGGTGCGGCGCAGGGGTACATCGAGTCGGGCATCATCGAGGCCGGACGTCCCGGCAAGGCCGTGGGCGGTGGCATCAGCCAGCTCGCGACCACTCTCTACAACGCGACCTATTTCGCCGGCATGGAGGACGTCGAGCACACCGAGCACAGCTACTACATCTCCCGGTACCCGGCGGCGCGCGAGGCCACGATCTACGACGGTGCGATCGACCTGAAGTTCCGCAATCCGTTCGACACGGGTGTGCTGATCCAGACGATCGGTACCAGCTCCGACATCACGGTGCGTATCTGGGGAACGAAGACGGTCGACGTCCAGTCCATCACCGGTAACCGCACGAACTACACGTCGCCCAACACCATCACGCTTCCTGCCGGCTCCTCGTGCATTCCGTCGAGCGGCGCGCAGGGCTTCACGGTCACCGATACCCGGATCGTCACCGACGCCCGGACGGGCGCGCAGATCTCGAACACGACGCGCACGGTGCGCTACGACCCGGTCCCGGTCGTCAAGTGTGTCAGCCCCGAACCGGAACCGCGCGACGAACCGGAGCCCTCGGGCGGTGGAGACGCCGCGGCCTCCGGCGACGCCGAGGCGGATGCGCCCGCGTCGGCACCCGCACCTGCACCCCAGGCGCCTGCCGAAGAACCCGCGCCGGGCGGAGCCGAAGAGGAGTAGCGGCCGTCTACGAACGAGGGGGAGGTTGTGTGCGTATCCGGCGACGGGTCGCGCACACAACCTCCCCCTTTTCGTCACTCCGGAAGGGGCACCACGTCGGGGATCTCGCCGTCGAGGATGCGCAGCTGAGCATCGCGCAACTGCTTCTCGCCGTGCCGCTGGAGCCACGCCTTGCCGGCCGGGACGCGGCCGATCACATGGTGTCGTACGACGTTGACGGCGAAACGGCCCACCGGATACCAGGGTGGTCGCATCGGAACCTTCAGGGCACGTACTCCGGACGGGCCGAGAAGGGTTGTCGCGAGCGACAGTCCGCGTTCGTATTCGTAGCGTCGGCGCAACGCCTGGAAACGCGGATAACGCGTGCGGAGCGGAAGTTCGACGAGCGACGAGGCGAGCATGTAACTGTTCTCGTCGGCGGCGGGGGAGGACGAGCCGATCTGGTACATCATCCGCAGCCCTGCCCGCTCCTCGAAGCGCAGCCATTTCGGGTCTACGCCCATCAGCCACCCGACGTAGGCCCACAGGTGCAGGACTGCCTCGGCCTCGCGCCGGGTGTACCGCACTCCCAGCACGCGGGTGTGGAGCAGGAAGGTGATCGAGAACAGACCCAGCGTGCCGGCCTGGTCGAACTGGTTGACGGGCAACCCGCGGAACTCGGTGTCCCACTCGGCGTCGTGTTCGTGGTGATAGTCGACGAAGGCGTGCATGAGACGCACGTGCACCGAGAGTGTGAATCCTTCCCCGAACCGTTCGAGCCCGCCGTCGGCGACGCACGCGTTCCACCACGTCCCGGTTTCGGCGATGCGCCGACGGGTGCGTTCGCCGGTAAGGCGTCCCGACGACGTCAGTACCGGTAGGGGGCCGGAGTTGTTGTATCCGCCGAGCAGCGAACCGTAGGCGAGGACGTCGCCGGCGTCGGAGCCGACCCTGCGCAGGGTGCGCGCACCGAGGGCGATCTTGTCGCGGTCGACCCACTCGGGGGTGTCCTCGAGCATCTCGAAGTACTTCCGGAGCACGGGAGGTGCGTCCGGAACGGCATCGATGCCCTCGGTGAGCGCGGTCCGGAACTGCGCGAGGGTGACGGTGCGGTCGCGCCGGATGGCCCGCACCAGTTCGGCGCTGGGTTCGTCGCGTTCGAGCAGGGCGCGGCGCAGCGCGTCCGCTTCCTCGGGTGTGGCGTCGGGGGCCCGTCCCGCGAAGGGACGCAGCGGCGCAGTGATGCGTGCCGCCTTCGTGCGGTCGCGCATGTACCTGGTGGTCCCCTGCGGCTTCGACGTGGTGGTCACGGTCACAGCGTGCTACTGACAACCTATGTTGTCAACATGCTGCGGTGCCACTTTCCGAACGCACCCCGGGCTTCTACTCTGAGTGCACGACAACCGTTCGACGGACCATGGAGACCACGATGTCTCGGTCGGCTGAAAACACTCCGTCACCTCGACCGCCCTCGGACCCGGCCGGGACGGATCACGATGCTGTGACTCCGCCGTCTGCTCGCCGAGCAGCCCCACGAGTGCTCGAGAGCGCCGTCGGCATGATCCGTCTGCTTCGCGCCCGGCTGCTGCACAATCCCCGTGGCAATGTGGGGCAGCGGGTGAGGTTCGCCGACGGCAGTAGCGCTGTGGTGTATCGCGAGACCCGAGTGGGCGACGGCAGAGCAGAGGATCCGGCCCTGCTGGTGGTCGGATTCGTGCTGCGCGGCATCCGCGGTCCCGCTCATCGTGCCTTTCGACTGGAGAGTTGGCTGAACACTCCGATGTTCGTCGGGTTCCCGGGCTTCCGCTCGAAGCTGTGGATGACGCACGACGAGCACGGCTGCTATCGGGGTATCTACGAATGGGACGGTGCCGAGCGGGCTGCTTCCTACGTGCACGCCCTGAGTTGGGTGCTCGGGTTGGTCAGTGTCCCCGGTTCGATCCGGGCGCACATCGTGCCGGGAACGCACCGGGACGATGCACTGAGCCACCCGGAACTACTACCGGGTTCGGACGCAGAGAAGACGACGACATGGTGGCAGCCCGCGGTCCCGGCCGACCTGCGCTGAATCGAGTCGACATCCTGGTCGTCGGTGCCGGTCCCGTCGGTGCCGCGGTGGCGCTGCATGCCCACAGGCACGGTGCCGGTGTCTGCATGGTGGAACGTCGCCCCGAGTTGCAGCGGCCCTCCCGCTCGATGCTGTTGTGGCCGCGCACACTCGAATCGCTGCACCGGCTGGGTGTCGCCGACGAACTGGAATCGCGGTCTCTCGCGCGACTGCGCACGAAGCTGCACCTCGGCGCCCGGACTGTCGACGTCGCGCTCGCCGATGTCGCGGTGCCGGATCGTTCCCGGCAACCGCTGATGGTTCGGCAGGCGCTCCTGGAATCGGCACTGCACAGGGCAGTGGCCGACAGCGGAGTTCCCCTCCTGACAGGTGCCGAGCTCGACGGACTGTGGAACGAACAGGACGGGGTTCTCACCCGGTTGCGTACCCGTGGCGGGCACCGGTACGTGCAGTGCCGGTTCCTGGTCGGTTGCGACGGGGCGGACAGCACGGTGCGCCGCTCGATTCGGATCCCGTGGCACGGTCACACCTATCGCGAGGAGGCGGTACTCGCGGACCTGAACATCGAGGATCTGCCCCCGACCACGGCTCACATCGGGGCGGGTCCCGCCGGCATCGGCTTCCTCTTCCCGGAAGGGGAGCATGGAGCGCGCTGGCGGCTCGTCGCTACCCGGGCCGCGACCGGAGACGACGTCCCGCCGGGGCGCGACGGCCCTCCGGTCCCCGTACCCGAAATCCGGACCGTGCTCGAGGGCGCGAATCTTCCGGGGCGAGTGGGCGCGGCGGCGTGGTCCACACGCGTGCGGTTGCAGCGTGCCCGGGCGGACCGATTCCGATCGGGCCCGGTATTTCTTGCAGGGGACGCAACCCACGTGTTCTCACCTGCCGGTGCGCAGGGAGTCAACACCGGGCTGCAGGATGCCGCCAACCTGGGATGGAAACTCGCTGTCGCATGCGGCAGTTCGACCGATCCGAAGCTTCTGCTCGACTCGTACGAGGCGGAGCGACGGCCTGTCGCCGACAGGGTCGGCACCCTCACCGAGCTGATCCTGCACGCGGAAGGGGATTCGCGACTGCCGTTCCGGTTCCTTCGTACCGCCGTGCTGCCGGCAGTGGCCCCGGTCGTGCCCGCCCTGCTGAGGGTTCATCTGCTCACCGCGGTAGCAGGCGGGATGCTGTCGCAGGACTGGGTTTCGTACCGCGCCGGCCCGATCACCGAACGACATCGATGCCGGGGGGCCGAACGACTGCAGGCGGGCGACCCGCTTCCGGACATCGAGGTGGTCACCGGAGGACGAGCGAGCCGGGTGCACGACCTGACATGCTCACCCGGCATGCACGTATTGCACGGCACGGCAACGCTTCTGCACCCGGCATCCGGGGCGGTGCCGGTGACCTGTCATCCGATCGACACGTGGCCGCCCCGCCGGATTCTCGCCGTCAGGCCGGACGGATACATCGGCTACCGCGACGACGCCGGTGATCCGTCCACTCTGGATCGGTGGCTGTGCGCGGTGACAGGTAGGGCCGAGCCTACCGGGGCGGGGCGACCCGACGGATGACGACGGCCGCTGCGACCCTCTTTCCGAGAGTCGCAGCGGCCGTTCGTATCACCGTCGGAGCGGTTCGATCAGAAAGCCGCTTCGTCGAGCTCCATGATGTCGAGGTCGACGTCGGTGATGATCTGACGCGCGACGCTCAGCTCGGGCAGCACGTTCTTGGCGAAGAAGGACGCTGCTGCGACCTTGCCCTCGTAGAACGCCTTGTCTGCGGCGTCGGTGCCGGCATCGAGCGCACCGAGGGCGATCTCGGCGTGCTCGAGCAGCAGCCAGCCGATCATCAGGTCGCCGAACGCCTCGAGGAAGCGGACCGAGCCGAGGCCGACCTTGTACAGCTCGGTGGGCTGCTCCTGCGCACCCATGAGGTGCTGGGTGAGCGTTGCGACCATCGTCTGGGTCTCACCGAGTGCGGTGGCCAGGAGCGTGCGCTCCTTCTTCAGACGCTGGTCGGCGTCGTCGCGCTCGACGAACTTCTTGATCTCACCGGCGACGTGGGCGAGGGCGACACCGCGGTCGCGGGCGATCTTGCGGAAGAAGAAGTCCTGCGCCTGGATGGCCGTGGTGCCCTCGTACAGCGAGTCGATCTTCGAGTCGCGGATGTACTGCTCGATCGGGTAGTCCTGCAGGAAGCCCGAACCACCGAGGGTCTGGAGCGAATCCTTCAGGTACTGGTAGGCCCGCTCGGAGCCGCAGCCCTTGACGACCGGCAGCAGCAGGTCGTTGATGCGGTGCGCGAGACCGGCGTCGGCGCCCGAGACCTGCTCGGCGACGACGTCGTCCTGGTGCGCCGCGGTGTACAGGTACACGGCGCGCAGGCCCTCGGAGTAGGCCTTCTGCATCGCCAGTGAACGACGCACGTCGGGGTGGTGCATGATCGACACGCGCGGTGCGGTCTTGTCGGACATCTGCGTCAGGTCGGCGCCCTGGATGCGCTCCTTGGCGTAGTCGAGGGCGTTGAGGTAGCCGGTCGACAGGGTCGCGATGGCCTTGGTGCCCACCATCATGCGAGCGTGCTCGATGACGTCGAACATCTGCGCGATGCCGTTGTGGACCTCACCGACGAGCCAGCCCTTGGCGGGAACGCCGTGACCACCGAAGGTGACCTCGCAGGTCGCGGAGGCCTTGATGCCCATCTTGTGCTCGACGCCCGTGACGAAGACGCCGTTGCGCTCGCCCATCTCGTTCTTCTCGAAGTCGAAGTGGAACTTCGGGACGAAGAACAGCGACAGACCCTTGGTGCCGGGGCCGGCACCCTCCGGGCGTGCGAGGACGAGGTGGAAGATGTTCTCGAACAGGTCGTCGGAGTCACCCGAGGTGATGAAGCGCTTGACGCCCTCGATGTGCCAGGAACCGTCGTCCTGCTTGATCGCCTTGGTGCGACCGGCGCCGACGTCGGAACCGGCGTCGGGCTCGGTGAGCACCATCGTGGCACCCCAACCGCGCTCGACGCAGGTGGCCGCCCACTTCTTCTGCTCGTCCGTGCCGTTCTTGTAGAGCACGCCGGCGAAGCCGGGGCCGGCCGCGTACATGAAGGCCGCGGGCTGGGCGCCGAGCATCATCTCGTTGACGGCCCACAGCAGGGCCTGCGGCGACTCGGTGCCGCCGATCTCCTCGGGAATGCCCATCGACCAGTAACCGGCATCCCACCAGGCGCGGAACGACTTCTTGAAGCCTTCGGGAATCGACACCGAATGGGTCTCGGGGTCGAAAACCGGGGGGTTGCGGTCGGTGTCGGCGAATGCCTCGGCCGCCGGTCCTTCGGTAAGCGCCTTGACCTCGGCGAGGATGCCGCGCGCGGTGTCCTCGTCCAGGTCGCCGAACTTGCCGGCTTCGAGGACCTTCTGAATCTTCAGGAACTCGAACAGGTTGAACTCGAGATCGCGGAGGTTGCTCTTGTAGTGGCCCATGTCGTCGGTGTCTCCCAGTGTGGTGCGGTCCAGCTGGCTTCAAGTACCGCCCAAGTTATTACTCGTCGGTAACATCTCTATGTTACTCGCCGGGCAACTAACTGCCAAGGGGTGGTTTTCTTGCCACGACGAGGGCGTCGATCGCTGTTCCCGCGTCGGTTTCCCGATATCGCCGTTCGGCAATCGTGATTTCCAGTCGCCCGGCGATCTCGTCGACGAGATCTGTTGGCGTGTAGAGGATTTCCTTGTCCTGCGGTCCACCCACACCTTCCTCGGGATTAATTGCGTCGTGACCGAGAAATATGAGGATTCCTTCAGGTTTCAGTGAATTGATCGCCCGTTCGAGAAGAGCCCTCCGCTGTGGCGGAGGGAAATGCAGGTAGACGGAGAGTATGAGGTCATATTCACCCTCGAACGAGTCGGCTGTCACATCTCCACGGACGTAGCGAAGTCGGTCTCGCGACCGGGAGGGCGCCTGTGCCGCGATTCGCCGCGCCTTGTCGAGTGCCACCTCGGAGAAGTCGACACCCACCACCTCCCAGCCGCGCGTGGCCAACCACAACGAGTGACGACCTTCACCGCATCCGAGATCGAGGGCGCGCCCGTGCGGCAGCGAGGCCGCGTACTCGACGACCACCGGATTCGGGGGCGCGCCCCAGATCAGTTCCGACGCTGCGTACTTCTCGTCCCAGTCCTGTGCATCCATGACCGCGACGCTAGCCCTGCGTCGTGAACGGGACCCGCGCTTGCGGTAAGGGTTACGGAAGCGCATCGTCGGGGTAGCGCTGTGACGAAATCGTGACCTGCGATATCGTGGACCGGATGCGATGTGCCGACACGCGGTGCGTCGAGGAGGAGGAGTTCGTCTGATGGGTGCACAGATCGCTGTCCCTGCCCCGCTGAGGAACAGCGCGCTGCTCGGTCTGGGTGTGCACCGCCCCGAGCGCATCGTCACCAACGACGAGATCTGCGAGCAGATCGACTCGAGCGACGAATGGATCCAGTCGCGGTCCGGTATCAAGGAGCGCCGCTTCGCCAAGCAGCATCCGGAGGAGTCGGTCGTCGACATGGCGACGAGCTCCGCCGAGCAGGCCCTCGCGGCCGCCGGCCTCACCGGTGCGCAGATCGACACGGTGATCGTCGCGACCTCCACCTACCCCTTCCAGACTCCGCAGTCCGCGGCGCTCGTCGCCGACCGTATCGGCACCGGCGGGGCTGCCGCACTCGACATCGCAGCGGGCTGTGCCGGTTTCTGCTACGCGCTGGGCGTCGCCTCCGACCTCGTGCGCGCCGGCTCCGCCGAGCACGTGCTGGTCGTGGGTGTCGAGCGCATGAGCGACACCACCGAGCCCACCGACCGCTCGGTGCGCTTCATCTTCGGCGACGGCGCCGGTGCCGTCGTCGTCGGTCCGTCCGACGAGGTGGGTATCGGCCCGACCGTCTGGGGCTCCGACGGCTCGCAGGCCAACGCCATCCGCCAGGAACCCGACTGGGTCGACTTCGCGAACAATCCCGATCAGAAGCGTCCCTGGATCATCATGGAAGGCACTGCGGTCTTCCGCTGGGCCGCCTTCGAGATGAGCAAGTTCGCCCGGCAGATCGCCGACAAGGCCGGCGTGGCCCTCGAAGACCTCGACGCCTTCGTTCCGCACCAGGCCAACCTGCGCATCAACGACGTCATCGTCAAGCAGCTCGAACTGCCCGAGACCGTCGCCGTCGCCGACGACATCATCGAGACCGGCAACACCTCGGCCGCCTCCATCCCGCTGGCGATGGAGAAGATGCTGCGCACCGGCCAGGTCGAGACCGGCTCCACCGCGCTGCTCCTCGCGTTCGGTGCCGGCCTGTCCTATGCGGGCCAGGTCGTGAAGATGCCCCCGCTCGCGAAGTAGGAAGCAGCGGTAGCAGTACGACTCGGTAGCAGTATCGACATATGGCGAGTACTCGCACGTCGTCCGTTCCCCGTTGGGTCTGGATCCTGTGCTTCATCGTGGTCTCCGTGGCCGTCGTCCTCCTCGAACCGATGGGGGACGACGAGCCGGGCGGTACCGGCGGGAGCACGGTCGAGAACCCCTCCGAAGCCCTCGCGGCGCTGGCGGCACTGCCCGTCCGTCCCGCCGAATCGCAGAGCGGCTACGACCGCTCGTTGTTCGGCTCGGCATGGACCGACGAGGTGACGGTCGACCTGGGGGGCAACGGTTGCGACACTCGTAACGACATCCTCCGGCGCGACCTCGTCGACGTCTCATTCGAGCCCGGGAAGAAGCAGTGCACCGTCACGGCCGGCACCCTCGAGGACCCGTACACGGGGAAGACGATCTCCTTCCGGCGTGGGATCGAGACCTCGTCCGCCGTGCAGATCGACCACGTCGTCGCCCTGTCCGATGCGTGGAAGAAGGGCGCCCGCTATCTGGACGATCAGGAGAAGCGGAATCTCGCGAACGATCCGCGCAACCTGATCGCCGTCGACGGCCCCACCAACCAGGGCAAGGGCGACTCCGACGCGTCGGAGTGGCTGCCGCCGAACACCGCCTTCCACTGCGAGTACGTCGTGCGGCAGATCGAGGTGAAGACCACCTACGAGCTGTGGGTCACCCGGTCGGAGCACGACGCGATGGCGCGGATCCTCGCCTCCTGCTGATCAAGCCTCACACAATGCCGCGACGATGTCGTCCTCCGACATCAGGACATGCGCGGCCGCGGGGCCGAGGGGTACGTAGCTGTCCCGGGAGGTGACCCGGGTGATCCGGCCCTCCCATTCGTCGTCGACGAGGGTCGCGACGACCCCTTCGGCGACGCCTCCGCTGCGACGGGTCTCGTCGACGACCACCACGCGCTCGAACTCGCGGGCATGCTCGAGCAGCGCGGTCGTCGGGAGCGGCGCGAGCCACTGCAGGTCCAGGACGGTCGCCGCGACTCCCGAGCGACGCACGGCACGCAGACTCATCGGCACCCCGTTGCCGAAGGTCACCACCAGCACGTCGCGGCCGTGTCCGTAGGTGCACACCGATCCCGGTGGTAGCCCGGCGGTGTCGGGGGCCTGTTGCCACAGTCCGTCACCGTCGTCGTACAGGTCGCGTCGGTGGTAGAGCGCGATCGGTTCCAGGTACACGCACACCCGTCCTTCCTCCCGAGCCAGCGCGATGCAGGTGCGCAGCAGCGCGCCGGCCGTGGCCGGCGAGCTCGGCACGGCCAGCACCAGGCCCGGGATATCGCGGAGGACGGCGACGGAATCGTCGTTGTGGAAGTGCCCACCGAAGCCGCGCTGGTAGGGCAGGCCCGCGATCCGCACGACCATCGGGTTGCGGTACCGCCCGTCCGAGAAGAACGCCAGACTCGCGGCCTCCCCACGCAACTGGTCCTCGGCGTTGTGCAGATAGGCCAGGTACTGGATCTCCGGGATCGGCAACATCCCCGCGACGGCGAAACCCAGTGCGGTGCCGAGGATCGTCTGCTCGTCGAGCAGGGTGTCGAATACGCGCAGGCGGCCGAAGCGCTCCTGCAGCCCGCGGGTGACGCCGTAGACCCCGCCCTTGACGCCGACGTCCTCCCCGAACACGCATGCGTGGGGGTCCTCCTCGAGGAGGTGGCCGAGTGTGCGGGTGACGGCCCGGGCGAGGGTGAGCGGTTCGCCGGCCGGATGCGGATCGTCGGCGATGCGCACGAGCCCGGATTCCAGCGGGCGCATCACCTCGGCGGCGGTCGCCAGTCGCGGCGGCCTGTACAACGAGTCCGCGACGGACGCGACCGCGACCCGCGTCCGTTCGTACCGGTCGAGTACCTCTGCGGCATCGAGCACTCCGCGCGCCACGAGCTCGCGGGCAGTGCCCACCAGCGGGTCCCGTTCGTGATCGGCGGCGAGATCGGATGGGCTTCGGTAGGCCGCTTCGACGTCGGAGCCCGCGTGACCGAGGAAACGCACCGCCCGCACGTGCAGCAGAAGCGGGGTGTGGCTCTCGCGCACCGTCTCCACCGCATCGGCTGCGGCGGCGAGCATCTCCACCGGATCGGCCCCGTCCACCGACCGGTACCCGATCCCGGGATAGGACGACAGCGACCGCTCGAGCCAACCGGGCGGGGTGGGGACGCTGATGCCGAGTCCGTTGTCCTCGCACACCAGCAGCAACGGCAACGACAACCCGCGGTAACGGCAATAGGCGGCCGCGTTCAGGGCACCGACCGCCGTCGAATGGTTCGCTGAGGCGTCACCGAAACTGCACACCACCACCGAATCCGTCGGCCAGGCCGCGTCGAGCCCGAGTCGCTGCATCCGCGGCAACGCGAGGGCGAGCCCGACGGCGCGCGGCAGGTGCGAGGCGATCGTCGACGTCTGCGGCAGGATGTTCAGCGCGGCATTGCCGAACACCTTGTGCCGACCGGCCGAGATCGGATCGAGTGTGGACGCCGCGCATCCGGCGAGTACGTCGCGGATCGGGGTGCTGCCCTCGACGAGCGACGCGCGTGCCGCATAGAAGCCACCCGAACGGTAGTGCAGCAGAGCGGGATCCGTCACGCGCGAACACAGACCGAGCGCCGCGTTCGATTCGTGCCCCGCCGACGGGATGGTGTAGAAACCTTCACCGCGTTCCTGCAGTGTGCGGGCTGCGACATCGAGGTGCCGCGACTGCGACTGGGCGTCGAAGTACCGCACCAGCAGGTCGTCGCCGACCCGTCGGTCGGCCGCACGCGACGGTGCGTGCCCGGGCAGGGCGCGCACCGCGGTGACGAAACGTTCGTCGAGTTCGTCGGCGGCGGTCACTCCCTCTTTCTACGCCGTCGTCACCTCGGTCGGAGGTCGATCGGGCCACCGTCGTTCGGGTACGGCAGCGACGTGAAGTTCATCGGTGCGACGTAGTCGGCCGGCACGTGCCACCGATAGCGCAGCAGCAGGTGGTGCAGCACCGTCTTGATCTCGGCCCCGGAGAAGTGCATGCCCAGGCATCGATGCGCGCCGCCCCCGAAGGGCGCCCACGCGTACTTGTGCACCTTGTCCTCGCGGCGCTCCGGTGAGAAGCGTTCGGGATCGAAACGTTCCGGTTCCGGCCACAATTCGGGCATGTGGTGGGAGAAGTGCATGCCGAGATTGAGGAGGGTGCCCTTCGGGACGAAATGACCGAGGATCTCGGTGTCGGTGGCGGTACGTCGCACCACGCCCGGCACCGGGGTCACGAGCCGCTGACATTCCTTGATCACCAGGTCCAGCGAGGTCAACTCGTCGAGTCGGTCGAAGCTCGGTGTGGTGGTGCCGAGAGCATCCGATTCGTCGCGGCACCGTTGTTGCCATTCGGGGTACTGGCCGAGATACTGCATCGCCGTCGACAGGGTGATCGTCGAGGTGTCGTGCGCCGCCATCATCAGGAAAATCATGTGGTTGACCACGTCGTCATCCGAGAACCGTTCGCCCTCTTCGGATTCGACATGGCAGAACACGGAGAAGATGTCGTCGCCGTCGCCCGCGCGGCGCGCGGGGAGATAGTGCCGGAAGAACTTCTCGAGGTGCGCCCGGCCCACGATGCCGCGGCGCCATCGCGTGCCCGGCAGTGGGTAGCGCACGATGGCCGTAGCCGCCTGCACGCATCCGATGAAAGCCCGGTTCACCTCGTCCATCTCGCGGGCGGACGACCCTTCGGCGCCGCCCATGAAGATTTCCGTCGCGAGACCCAGCGTCAGTTCCTTGAGCGCCGGGTACACGCGGAAACCCTCGCGCGGGATCCAGCCGTCGAGGGTCCGTTCGATCGACGGGTGCATGCGGTCGGTGTAGAGGGCGAGTCGGTCGCGGGTGAACGCCTGCGACATGATGCGACGGTGCGCGGTGTGCTCGTCGCCGTCGAGCAACATGAGCCCGCGGTCGAAGAACGGTCCGATCAGGGCGCGCCAGCCCGGTCCGTTGAGCAGTGCACGGTCGCGATTCTGCAGGGCCGTGCCGACTGCGTCGGGTCCGAGCAGGACCACCCAGGGGCGTCCGGCGAAGCGGAACCACGAGACCGGACCGTGCTCGTGGTACCGATGTGTATATGCCGCAATGGGATCGCGCATGTACTTCAGCGCGTATCCGACGTAGGGGAGGCCGCTGTCGCCCGGGACGGGAGCGAGGCCGGGAGGTGGGGGAGCGAGCATCTTCGTCACGGGGCACATCTCCGGGTGGTCGGATCTGACGCTGGCTGTAGTCAGATCCAATGTAGCGTGCATCACATCCCGGTTGCGTCGATTCGTCCCACGGGACGACCGCTGGTCGCGCGTGCGGGTGCGTGCCATGCTGGCGCCATGGATGTCGAACGCCCCAAGCTCGAAGGCACCGTCGCAGTCGGGGAGGGTCGCCGGCTCGGTTTCGCGGAGTTCGGGTCGGCTCAGGGCCGGACGGTGTTCTGGCTGCACGGCACGCCCGGCGCACGCCGTCAGGTGCCCATCGAGGCTCGCGCCTTCGCCGAGCGGAACCACATCCGCCTCATCGGGATCGACCGTCCGGGGATCGGATCGTCGACGCCGCACATCTACGAGAACGTCCTCGCGTTCAGCGACGACCTGCGTATCGTCGCCGACACTCTGGGTGTCGACCGCATGGCGCTGGTCGGACTCTCCGGCGGCGGCCCCTACACCCTCGCCTCGGCCTATGCGCTGCGCGAACGAGTCGTCGCGGCCGCGGTCCTCGGCGGTGTGGCACCGGTCGTCGGTCCCGAGGCGATCGGCAGCAACCTGATGAAGCTGGGCACCTTCGTCGCGCCGGCGTTGCAGACCGCGGGCGTCCCGATCGGCGTGGCGGTGAGCGCGGCGATCCGCGTGGTGCGCCCGTTCGCGTCGCCGATCATCGACCTGTACGGGCGGTTGTCACCCGAGGCCGACCGCCGGCTGCTCGCCCGCCCCGAGTTCAAGGCGATGTTCCTCGACGACCTGCTCAACGGCAGCCGACGCCAGATCTCGGCGCCGTTCTCCGACATCGTCGTGTTCACCCGCGACTGGGGCTTCCGCGTCTCCGACGTGAAGGTGCCCGTGCGGTGGTGGCACGGCGACACCGACCACATCATCCCGATCGAGCACGGCCTGCACATGGTGGACCTGCTGCCCGACGCACAGTTCCACCACCTGCCCGGAGAGAGTCATCTGGGTGGTCTCGGTGCGTCGGAGGAGATCCTCACTACTGTTCTGGAGTTGTGGGACGACTGAGCGAAGCCACCTCCGCGGCACCGGGACCGCTGCACCTGCAGCCCTCGGCGCTGGTCGCCGTCGCAGCGGGCGGACTCATGGGCACCGCAGCGCGCTACGCGCTCGGCACGGTCTTCCCGGTCGAGAACGGTGCCTGGCCGGCGACGACCTTCGCGATCAACGTCGTCGGCGCCCTGCTGCTGGGGATCCTGCTCGAGTCGCTGGTGCGGATGGGTCCGGATACCTCCTGGCGTCGCGTCGTCCGACTCGGTGCGGGCACCGGCGCGCTGGGCTCGTTCACCACCTACAGCGCGCTCGCGGTCGACACCGACCTGCTGCTCCGCGACGGTGAGTTCGTCGCCGCGGCGACCTACGCGTTGGGTACGGTGCTGGTCGGCCTCGTCGCGACCGGCATCGGTGTCGCGCTGGGAGCGTGGTTCGGGCACCGCCGAGGTGCACAGCGGTGATCGCGGTGTGGGTGGCGCTGGCCGGCAGCGTCGGTGCCGTGACGCGGTTCGTCATCGACAGCGCGTTGCGTGCCCGCTTCGCCACCTCGCTGCCCTGGCCGACCGTCCTGATCAACATCGCCGGGTCGTTGCTGCTGGGGATCCTGGCCGGCGCCGCGCTGTTCCACGACGCCCCGACGACGATGCTCACGATCGCCGGGGTCGGTTTCTGCGGCGGCTACACGACCTTCAGTACGACGAGCGTCGACTCGGTACGCCTGATCGTGCAACGCCGGTACGTGGGCGCCGTGGCGATCGCCTTCGGCACTCTCGCGACCACGCTCGTCGCGGCCGCTGCCGGGCTGGGTCTCGCCGCCGCGTGGTGATCAGCGCGAGCGGTCGATCAGCTCGAGTACCGAGCGCAGCTCGTCGGCGTCGACCTGACCGGGCGCCGACGCGGTGCCGACCATCCCGAACGTCGCCGCCGACCCGAAGACCTGACCGGCGATTCGCGACACCACACCGAGGCCACCCATCGACATGGTGATCAACGGGCGGTCGGCGTGGTCCTCGTGCATCGTGCGGGTCGCGTCGAGCAGGGTCAGCACGTCGGCCGTCGACCGCGGCATGACGGCGATCTTGCAGATGTCGGCGCCGAGATCCTGCATCTGTCGCAGCCGCGCGACGATCTCGTCCTTCGGCGGCGTGGCGTCGAAATCGTGGTTCGACGCCACCACCGCGACATCGCGGGCGTGCGCCGCCGCGACGATCCGCTCGACGGCGGCGCGGTCGCGTCGGTACTCCACATCGACGAGATCCACACTGCCGCTCTCGGCGAGCGCGACCGTCAGATCGGCGTACGCGTCGTCGCCGATCGCGATCTCCCCGCCCTCGTTCGACGTGCGGCACGTCGCGAGCAGGGGAGTGCCCTGCACTTGCTCGGCCAGGGCACCGGCCTGCGCGACCACCGAGGCGACGTCGTCGACGGTGTGGAAGAAGTCCACGCGCCATTCGACGACGTCGGCCCGACCGGCGACGGCCGCGAGCTGCTCGCGCAACGTCTCGGGGGTCCGGCCGGTGACGGGGACGACGATCGTGGGTGCGCCTTCGCCGATCACCACGTCCTTGACGCGAACCGGTGTGATCGTTCGTCCCACGTGCCGTCTCCGTTCCCTCGTCCGATGGCCGGACCTATTCGATCACGTGCGCTTCGAACCGCTCTCCGCAGTGTCTTCGGATCCCTCGACGACCACGACGGTGTCGTCCTTCGACGACTTGGCGGGGTCGGCGACCGCCTCGCCGCGCGCGACCATGAGCGCTTCGTCGGAGAGCGGGATCTCCTTGATGAAGCACGCGAGGACGAACGCGATGAGCAGGAACGGGATGAGGTACCAGAACACCGGGGCCAGGGAGTCGGCGTAGGCATCGACGACGCCTTCTCGGACGGAGTCGGGCAGGAGCTTCATCGCTGCCGGATCGACGGTCGCGGTGGCCTGGCCGGCCTGTTCGGGTGTCGCGCCGGCCTCGATGAAGACCTCGACGAGCTTCTCCGACAGACGGTTGGTGAAGATCGTGCCGAAGATCGCCACACCGAGCGCCGCACCGACTTCGCGGAAGTAGTTGTTCGAACTCGTCGCGGTGCCGATCTCGTCGGCGGGCACGGCGTTCTGCACGATGAGGATCACGACCTGCATGATCAGGCCGAGCCCCAGGCCGAAGACGAACAGCATCGAGCAGATGACCCACAGCGGGGTGTCGCCTTCGAGCGTGGTCAGCCACAGCATGCCCGCGGCGGTGATCAGCGACCCCGCGATCGGATAGATCTTGTACTTCTGGGTCTTGGTGATGGCCAGACCCGACCCGATCGAGGTGATCATCAGACCGGCCATCATCGGCAGCAGCAGCAGGCCGGAGACCGCGGCCGACGTACCCGACGACATCTGCAGGAAGGTCGGCATGAACGCGATCGCGGCGAACATGCCGAGTCCGAGGACGAAACCGATGGCGGTGGCGTTGACGAAGATCGAGTTGCGGAACAGCGACAGCGGGATGATCGGATCCTGCGCCCGCGACTCGATGAGCACGAACAGGCACACGAAGATCACCAGGCCGGCGCCGAACGACCAGGTCAGCGGATCTCCCCAGCCGCGGTCGGCGTCGCCGCCGAAGTCGGTGAAGAAGATCAGGCAGGTCGTGGCGAGTGAGAGGGTGACGACGCCGAGGATATCGATCCTCTTGGTGGGCTTCTTCGACGGCAGACGCAGCGCGATCCAGGTGATGACGAAGGCGATGATGCCGATCGGGACGTTGATGTAGAAGCACCACTCCCAGGTCAGATGGTCGACGAAGAAGCCACCGAGCAGCGGGCCGCCGACGGCCGACAGGCCGAAGATCGCACCGAGCGGACCCATGTACTTACCGCGCTCGCTCGCGGGCACGATGTCGGCGATGATCGCCTGCGACAGGATCATCAGACCGCCACCACCGAAGCCCTGGATCGCGCGGAAGACCACGAACGTCCAGAAGTCGTCGGTCAGGGAGCACGCTGCCGACGCGACGGTGAACACGCCGATCGCGATGAGGAACAGGTGCCGGCGACCGAAGACGTCACCGAACTTGCCGTAGATGGGCATGACGATGGTGACGGCGAGCAGGTAGGCGGTGGTGATCCAGGCCTGGTGCTCGACGCCGCCGAGTTGCCCGACGATCGTGGGCATGGCGGTCGAGACGATCGTCTGGTCCAGGCTCGCGAGCATCATGCCCGCGATGAGCGCGGAGAAGATGATCCAGATCCGGCGCTGGGTGAGAACCAGTGGTTCCGAGGTGGTGGTCACGGTGTTCCTGTCGGAGGAGTGATATCGAGGTGTTGCCCGAAGAGTCGCCGCCCGAACTCGATGTTCCGGTACAGCAGTTCGTCGAACGGCCGGTGGTTGTCGTCGGCGAGCAGTTCGTCGACGGCATCGAACGCGAGTCCCATGACGAGCTTGACCGCGAGGCGCGGACGCGGATCGTCGGGCGGCAGCTTCTCGCGGAGCGCGATCAGGTGGGCCAGTTCGCGTTCTTTCGTCTCGCCGATCGCGAAGAGCCGGGCCAGCAGGTTCGGTTCGTTGCGGACGATGTCCTTGTGGAGTGGACGCTGCTCGCGCATGAGGTCGTTGTCGTGGCACCACCCGAGAGCCAACTCGACGAGGTCGCCGAGCAGGGTCGGGGACAGTCCGTCCTCGTCGTGCCGTCCACGCGCGACGAAGGTGTCCTTCTCCTCCTGCGTGAGCTCGGGTGGGGCGGTGCCCAGCACCGCATCCTCCTTGGTCGGGAAGTAGTTGAAGAACGTTCTGCGCGAAACGCCGACCCGCGTGCACAGTTCTTCGACTGTGAAGCCGGCGAGACCGTGTTCGGCGGTGAGAGCGCGGGCCTGTTCGACGAGCGCGTGCCGGGTGCGCTGCATGCGCCGGCTACGTGTGCCGCTCGTTGTCGCCCTGGAAACCACGAGGCGGAATTCTTGCACTATGTGCGCAGGGGTGCAAAATGTTTTTCGGAAGGGTCAGTCGAACCACGACCGTACGGGCGGCTTGACCCACATGATCTTCTCGTCCTCGTCGGTACGTCCCGCTGCCGGATGATCGGGGTGCTTCTGCGCCCATGCCGTCTTCTCGTCCATCAACCTCGCGGCGAGTTCCCAGGTCTCCATCGTGCGCGGCGGATGGGCGTCCGCCGCCCGCGCCAGTTTGCGTCGCGTCTCGTCGGTCATGGCGAGCAGTTCCGCTCCCGAGATGCCGCGATTCCATGCGTACCGGGCCAGGGTCAGGGCCTTGTCGCGGCGGTTCTTCTCGGCGCGATCGGTGTGGGCGAAGTCGGCGTCGCTCATGACTTCAGACGGTACGCGTCGTCGAGATCATGGTCGTGTTCCAAAAGCGACCTTCTTTCGCGCATCCCGGCGGACTCGGCTGCCTACGCTCGACGAGGGGGGACAGGAGGTCGAGATCGTGCCCGACAGTCGCATCCCGGACGGAACGCCCGACGAGGTCGCCGAGCGCGCGGCCGCGCCACCGCGAGTGCCCGAATTCGATCCGACGCTGGGTATCGACCTCGTCCCGCCCGCGGGGCAGGGGACGCCGTCACATCGTCTGGTGGCCATCGGCGACTCGCTGTTGCAGGGATTCCAGAGCGGCGCGATCTACCGCACCGACCTGTCCGTTCCCGCGATCGTCGCGCACGAACTCGGCCCCCACGAACTCGGCACGGCCTTCCGCTACCCGCGATTCGGTGGGCCCGGTGGTCTTCCGCTCAACGTCGAGCTCCTGCTGCGCCGGATCGAAGAGCGTCACGGGCGGAGTCTCGAACCGTGGGAGTTGCCTGTCGCGGCGTTCACCGCCCGCGGTTTCATGGACGAGGTCGAGGACTACTGGGAACGTGGACCCGGCGCGGTACCACCCGTCACCGGTTTCCAGCACAACCTGTCATGCTTCGGATGGGATCTGCGCGACGCACTCGAGAAGACCGCCGCGCTGTGCGAGGCCGCCATCGAGACACCGCACGATCAGCCGCTCGCCCAGATCGTCGAGAACAACGGCGAGCGCGCCGCGTTGCGCGTCTACCCGAACGGCGACGAGCGGCAGCGCGCGATGACGTTGTTCGACGTCGCGGCCGCACTCGGCGCCGATCACGACGACGGAGACGACGCCGGTATCGAAACGCTCGTGGTGTTCCTCGGCGCCAACAATGCGCTGCGCACCGTCACGGAATTGCGGGTCGCGTGGAGCGGCGACGACTTCCGCGACCTCGACGCGAAACGGGCCTACACCATCTGGCAGCCCACGCACTTCGATGCCGAGTTCGCGGAAGTCGTTGCACGCCTGCGGGGCATCGAAGCGAGACACGTGATCCTGTGCACCGTCCCGCACGTGACCATCGCACCCATCGCTCGCGGACTCGGTCCGAAGGACGGTTCGCGCTATTTTTCGTACTACGTCCGCCCGTGGGTCGACGAGCGACGCTTCAGCGCGGCACGCGACGAGCACATCACCGGCGACGAGGCCCGCGTGGTCGACGCTGCGATCGACATGTTCGACGACACGATCACCCGCGCGGTCGCCGATGCGCGTGGCGACGGTCTGGACTGGTACCTGCTCGACGTCGCCGGCATCCTCGCCCGATTGGCGGCCCGGCGGTACGTCGACGATCTCGACGCCCGGCCCGCCTGGTGGGAGCCGTACCCGCTACCGCCGGCACTTGCGGCTCTCGACCCGGTACCCGACACGCGGTTCCTCACCGCGGACGGTCGCGGGGGACGGGCCGGCGGCGGTCTGTTCTCCCTCGACGGCGTGCACCCCACGACCGTGGGTTACGGGATTCTCGCGCAGGAGATCGTGAACATCATGTCCCGTGCCGGTGTCGGGTTCCGAAATCCGAACGGCGCTCCACGAAGCGGCCGGGTGGAGGTGGACTTCGCGCGACTGCTGCGCCAGGACACGTTGATCCACACCCCACCGCAGAACGTCGACTCGGCGCTCTCGGTGCTGGGCTGGGTGGACGAGGTACTCGATCTCTTCCGTATCGAATGGCGACTGGGATTGTAGGAATCAGGTCAGGTTGACGACGTGTTCGTGCGATGCGACGGCGCCCTGCATCTTCTTACGCGAGAGTGTTCGAGGACCGCACGCACAGCCCGAGGGGATTTCGTCGTCCTCGAACTGTGTTGCCTCGAGGGTGTCCACGAATTCCGAATTGAGCGATGTGCCGTTGTGCGGTGTGGATTCCCGGTCGCGGTTGCCGCGTCCACCCGGGCCACTACGGGAGACCACCACCTGCCCCTCGGAAGTGTTGTACACCGCGGCGAGGGTGTGCCCCTTGGGGCAGCGCACCTTGACGACGGCCTTCTCGGTGCGTTGGGGACCCAGCTCTTTCACCGCGGCGAGTGCGAGCTTGCGACGTTCGGTCGGGGGTGTCGTGGCGATATCCATTTTCCTATTCCACCTCACAGTGTCGGGGTTCACAGGACTTCGGGAGAACCGATTCGGGGTTTGTTTTCAGATGATCTCGTCGGTGAGCCGGTGCGGTGTGCCGAATCTGTGTGCGGTGATCGAGACGGCCTGCTCGGCCAGGAAAGGCAGCATTTCGATTCGTCCGGATCCGGTCACCGGATGGTCGAACACCGCGATGTCGCATCGGGTGTTCCACTCGGCGGGTGGCGCTGCGCCGATCAGGCGGACCCGCGCCGGGGCCACGTCGACGATCCGTTCCTCCCATTCCGCGTCGCTCTCCACACGCACGCGACCGTCGAAACGTGCTGTATTCGTGCATCTTACGAGATCAACGGCGAAAGCCGAAGAGATGTCCACCGGCGCGCCCGTCCGGGCGGCGGCACCGAGCACGCGCACGAGTTCGGTCGGACGTCCACCCTCGCCGAGGCGCACGTGTGTGCGAACGGGCCGGTACCGGAACAGGTTCCGCTCGGCCGACAGGTCCGTGACATCGTGTGCCACAGCGAATTCCGACGTCCACATCCGCTCGTCGTCCTCGAACGACCGGCGCAGTGCATCCTCGTCCGGCACGGTACGTTCCCAGGAACCGAAGCCGAAGAGATAATTCGGCCCGCCCGCCTTGAAGCCCGCTCCCACCGACGACTGCTTCCATCCCCCGAACGGCTGCCGGCGCACGATGGCTCCGGTGATACCGCGATTCACGTACAGATTTCCGGCCTCGACGCGATCGAGCCACCGGGCGATCTCGTCGGAATCGAGCGAATGCAGACCCGCCGTCAGTCCGTAATCCACCTCGTTCTGGATCGCGATCGCCTCGTCCAGATCGGCTGCGGTCATCACCCCCAGTACCGGACCGAAGAATTCGACGAGATGTGTGCGCGACCCGCGTCGCACACCGGTGCGCACACCGGGGCTCCACAGCCGCCCCTCCGCGTCGAGCCGTCGCGGTTCGACGAGCCACGACTCGCCGTCCTCGAGTTCCGTGAGCGCAGTGAGCAGTTTGCCGCGGGCCGGTTCGATCAACGGCCCCATGCGGGTTCGCGGGTCGTGCGCGGGCCCGACCGGCAGCGAACGCACCGCGTCGACGAGCTGATCCCGGAAGCGACGCGACGTCGCCACGGAACCGACGAGGATCACGAGCGAGGCCGCCGAGCACTTCTGCCCGGCATGCCCGAATGCCGACTGCACGACGTCGCGCACCGCCAGATCCGGATCGGCGCTCGGCGTCACGACGATCGCGTTCTTGCCGCTGGTCTCGGCGAGCAGCCGCATGCCGGGACGCAGCGAGCGGAACAACTCCGCCGTCTCGTAGGCACCGGTGAGCACCACCCGGTCGACGCGGGGGTCGGCGACGAGTGTCGAGCCCAGCGACCGTTCGTCGGCATGGACGAGATGCAACACATCACGCGGCACCCCCGCGTCCCACATCGCCTCGGCGAGCACCGACCCGCACCGCGCCGTGAGCGTCGCGGGCTTGAGGATCACGGCCGAACCGGAGGCCAGCGCCCCGAGCGTCGACCCCGCCGGGATCGCGACCGGGAAGTTCCAGGGTGGTGTCACCACCGTGAGGGTCGACGGCACGAACCGCGCACCGTCGATCGTGTCGAGTTCGCGGGCCCGCCCGGCGTAGAACCGCGCGAAGTCGATCGCTTCGGAGACCTCCGGATCGGACTGGTCGAGAGTCTTTCCGCCCTCGGCCGCCATCACCTCGAGCAGATCGGCACGGCGCGCTTCGAGCACGTCGGCGACCTGCTCGAGAATCCCCGCGCGCTCGGCACCGCTGCGGGCGCCCCACGAACGTCCGGCCGCGGTCGCGTCGACCAGCACACGCTCGAGCTCGCTCTCGGAGGAGAGCATGTGCGCCTGCACCGTGTCGATGCCGAGTTTCGACGACGGCACCCGCTCGAGGATGCGACGACCCCACTCGCGATTCTGCGGCAGCGACGGGTCGGTGTCGGGGGTGTTCGTGAAGACCGGCGGTGCCTGCGGTGCCTGCGGTGCCTGTCTGTTCTGCGTGCGATGAGGGGAGGGGACGCCGTCGTCGAGCGCCGCCACCGACGCGCGGAACCGCTGTTCCTCCCGCTCGAACAGGGCGGGGTCGTCGGCGAGATCGAACACGGCGGACATGAAATTGTCCTGCCCGGACCCCTCGTCGAGCCTGCGCACCAGATACGAGATGGCGACGTCGAACTCGTCGGGACGCACGACGGGTGTGTAGAGCAGCAGGCTGCCGACCTGTCGACGGATCACCTCGGCCTGGCTCTGCGCCATGCCGAGGAGCATCTCGACGTCGATCCCGTGCCGCACCTCCCGGCAACCCGCGAGCACCCACGCGTAGGCGATGTCGAACAGATTGTGGCCGGCGACGCCGATCCGCACGTTCTCGATCCGCTCGGGTGTGAACGCGTAGTGCAGCAGGCGCTTGTAGTTCGTGTCGGTTTCCTGTTTGGTACTCCATGTCGCGAGCGGCCAGCCGTGCAGCGACGCGTCGACCCGCTCCATCGGCAGGTTGGCGCCTTTGACCACCCGCACTTTGATCGCCGCGCCCCCACGTGCGCGTCGCGCCGCCGCCCACTCCTGCAGCCGCATCATCGTGCGCAACGCATCGGGGAGATAGGCCTGCAGCACGATTCCGGCCTCGAGATGCAGGAACTCGGGCCGGTCGAGCAGGGTCGTGAACGCCGCGACCGTCACCTCCAGATCGTGGTACTCCTCCATGTCGAGGTTGACGAACTTCGGCGTCGGCGAGTTCGCGGCGAGCCGATACAGGGGAGTGAGCCGGTCGACGATGTCCGCGACGGTCTCGTCGAACGCCCACGGCGAGTGTGGCGCGACCGCCGCCGAGACCTTGAGCGAGACGTAGTCCACGTCCTCGCGTGCCAGCAGGGCGAGGGTGCCGTCGAAACGGCGTCGGGCCTCGGCGTCGCCGAGTACGGCCTCGCCCAGCAGGTTGAGGTTCAACCGGATGCCGGGACGCCGCAGTCGTGCGATCGCCCGGCCGAGCGCGGCGTCGTCGGTGTCGACGACGAGGTGCCCCACCATCGCGCGGAGAGCGCGACGGGCGGCGGGGACGACGAGTTGCGGGAAGCGGGGACCGATCGCTCCACCCGCCCGCACCGCCGCCCGCAGGTGGACGGGCAGGAAATCCGGTACGTTCCGGGACAATTCGGCCAGGGCGTGCGCTGCGACCGCCGGGTCCTCGGGGCGGATCACTTCGTCGACGAAGCGGACGGTGAACTCGAGTCCGTGCGGGTCCTTCAGGACGTCGGCGAGGTGGCGGGCGGCACGGTCGGGAGCGACATCCGCCGATTCCTCCACCCACCGGCGGGCAAGGGCGACGGCATCCTCGACGATCCGCACGATGCGCCTCCGATCGATGGCGTTGACGAACCTGACGCCAATCTACCCACCGGAGGCGGTTCGCGTTTGCGGTCCGCGGTCTCGGGAATACAGCGCGAAGGGGACAGTCCCGATCAGCGAGGAGACGAGAGTGAACCGTCAGGCCCCGGCGTCGCGTGGCGCGTCGACATCCGCCGAGCGCGTCGCGCAGAACGGCGTGTTCGAGAAGTTCGCCCGTGCCGGCTACATCGGCAGTGGCATAGTGCACCTGCTCATCGGTTACCTCGCGATCCGGGTCGCGTTCGGCCGCAGCGAGCAGGAGGCCTCGCAGTCCGGGGCGATGGCAGAACTGGGCGAACAACCCGGCGGGAAGATCGCGTTGTGGATCGCCGTCGTCGTATTCGTGATGATGGGCCTGTGGCGCTTCGCCGAAGCGACCTTCGGCAAGGCGTCGGAGCCCGAACGGCCCGACGCCGACACGAAGGACAAGGTGTTCGATCGGTTCAAGGCGTTCTGCGTCGGCGTGGTCTACCTCGCGTTCGCATACACCGCGTTCGGGTTCGCCCGCGGCAGCGGCAAGTCCAGCGGTGAGCAGAACGCGGGACTCACGGCGAAACTGTTGCAGTCCGGCGCCGGCAAGTTCGTTCTTGTCGTCGCGGGACTCGTCATCCTCGGTGTGGGTGCCTATCACGTCTACAAGGGGGCGTCGAAGAATTTCGTCGACGACCTGAAGAGTCATCCGAGCACGTTCGTGAAGCGCCTCGGTGTCGTCGGATACGTCGCCAAGGGGCTCGCGATCGGTCTCGTCGGTGTACTGGTGATCGTCGCGGTCTTCCAGGCCGACCCGCAGAAGGCAGCGGGACTCGACGGGGCACTGAAGACGTTGGGCTCGCAGCCTTTCGGTGCAGTTCTGCTCGTCCTCATGGGCCTCGGTATCGCGGTCTACGGCCTGTACAGCTTCGTCATGGCGCGCGACGCGAAGATGTGACGCTCAGTCGTCCGCGTCGTCGAACCAGAAGTGCTCGGTGGCGACATAGTGGAGGGTCGGTGGGCCGGGCAGGTCGAACTCGATCGCGCCCACCGGCCGCAGCTCCCCGTCGTTGTCCTCGCAACTCGCGGTCGCCACGTTGCGTCCTGCGGAGATCCCCTTGAACTCGAGGGTCTGGTAGTTCGCTCCGTAGATCTCCGCGGTTCCGGACTCACCCGTGCCGAGCGCTGCGACGCAGAGGAAGGGATAGTCCTCGTCCGGTGGGGACGTATAGATCAGTTTCACCACCACGGTGTCTCCGCGGGTGCTGACCGTCCACAATCCTCGGGTGTCGGTATCCGCTGCGCCCGCGCCGGGTGCGAAACCGGCGAGAAGTGCGAGTGGTGCGAGCAGCGCGACCGTTGTGCGCAGGATTCTGCGATGGTGCATGGGATCTCCTCGGAACCGGTGAGCCCCCGACGCATTCATCGTCTCCACCCGACATCGGCGGGAAGGGGCGAACCGGGTGGTTGTGAAGAAGACGTGACGGCGCCGAGATCGTCGTACCCGGCCTGTGACCCCCGCGGTCTCGAAGTGCTACCGTCTCCGCCAAACTAGTTGACAATGCAACTAAATAAGGCGATCCTGGTGGTTGAGAACGCAACTACACCGGGAAGAGGTGGATCGATGACCACCGACGAGCGGCAACGCTCCGAAGAGTTCGAGCGCCGGCGCGCAGTCATTCGTGACGCGCACCTGAAGCCGGCCGAAGCGCGTCCGCAGTCCTCGGCGCGGGGGCTGCATCACACCGCGCTGATCAGCAGCGACGTCGAGCGGACCGTGCGCTTCTACCAGGACCTTCTCGAGTTCCCACTGACCGAGTTGATCGAGAACCGCGACTACCCGGGGTCGTCGCACTTCTTCTTCGATATCGGCAACGGCAACCTTCTCGCCTTCTTCGACTTCCCCGGCCTCGACGTCGACCCGTACCGAGAGGTCTTCGGCGGACTGCACCACATCGCGATCAGCGTGGCCCCTCCCGCCTGGGAACGACTGCGCGCCAAGCTCATCGACGCGGGAATCGATCTCGTCGAACACAGCGAGGTGTCGCTGTACTTCCGTGACCCCGACGGAGCGCGCCTCGAACTGATTGCCGATCCGCTCGGCGAGATGTACGGCTCGAAGGTCCTGTAACCACCGAAGGGGAGGTTGTGTGCGGGTCCGTCGACCGGGCCCGCACACAACCTCCCCCTCGTCCGTCCCTCGAACGCCTATTCCACGATCGGGAAGATCGACTCTCCGTCCTCGGGGGCGCCACTGATCTGACCGCGGTCGATACGCGAATCCTGCACGATCACCCCGTCGACCTCGTCCGCGAGTTTCGAGTCCTCCGGGGCGCCGGTGGTGGCGTCGTCGATCACCTCGTCGACGTCCTCGGTGAGTTCGTCCTCCGGCGTCGCCGCGACAGGCTTGTCCAGCGGTTCGGCGGGTTCGATATCGGGTTCCTCCTCGGCGAGACGCTGGTCCAGCGACTCGCCTTCCTGCTCTTCACGCTGGGTCGTTCCGAACTTGTCGGCTCCGCTCCAGCCCTCGGGCGGATCGACGACCTCATCGCCGTCGTCGTTGCGCACCTCGTCGGAGTCGAGGCCTTCGCTGGGGCTGAGGGTGTCGCCGGGTCCGTCTTCGATGCTCATGTCGAGGAGATACCCGGCCGGTCGGGTGCGAAACCGTCGGCGGTTTCACTCCGGCCCGATCAGGCTATGCCGACGAAACGCGGCATCGAGGGAGTCACACATGGACGAGAACGATCTTTTCCAGCACATCGAGAAGCTGGTGGACGAAGAGAAGTCGCTGCGCTCGCGGACGAGCGCGGACGGACTGGGCGACGAGGATCTGCAGCGGCTGCGCGCGGTCGAGAAGCGACTCGACCAGTGCTGGGACCTGCTGCGGCAGCGTCGCGCGAAGGCCGAGTTCGGGGACGATCCGGACGAGGCGGAGGCGCGACCGGTCGACGAGGTCGAGTCCTATCGGCAGTAGGCGTCGGTGGCCCGCGCGGCGGTCCGGCGCACGAGGTCGACGATGGCCTCGGGGCAGTCGGACTGCGGCGCGTGGCCGGCCCAGGGGAGCGGGACGAACCGTGCCCCCGGGATGATCGGTGTGTACCGCACGGTCTGCGCCGACGCGACCGTGTCGAGAACGCCCTGTGCGAGGGTGACGGGGCACGTGATGCGGTCGAGTCCGGTCGGCACGTCGGTCAGGACGGCATCCCACAGCATCGACCAGAATCCGTCGGACTCGGCGAATCCGCCCTTGACCGAGAGCGCTTCGGCACGGGACGTCGTCCACGGCCTCGCGCGGAGTCCTGCTGTGAGTGCCGTACGGCCCACGACAGTTCGCGCCATCGGTTCGATGAACGGGCTGCGGGCCTTGTTGAGCAGGCGCGAGATCGTCATGAGCGCGCCCTGGTAGATCCGTTCCGGGGGCATGCCGAGGCCTGAGGGGGACAGGGCGACCACGGAGAGGGCTCGGTCGCGCACGGCGAGCTCGATCGCGAGCCGGCCGCCGAGCGAGTTCCCCAGTACGTGCACCCGGTCGAGCCCGTGGGCATCGAGAGTCGTGACGAGGGTGTCGGTGAGGGCCCCGATCGTGGGACGGCCGCTCTGCTGCGGCGACGAACCGTGACCGGGTAGGTCGACGTTCAGCACGTCGAAATGCTCGGCGAGTCGTGGGACGAGTGCGGAGAAGTCGTCCATCGTGGCGCCGATGCCGTGAAGGAGGAGGAGGGGTTCACCGGATCCGGTGCGGCGGTAGGTCAGTCGTGAGTCCATCGGTTCCATTCTGCCCTGCGGGACGGGTCGGATGGCTCTGTCGCAGAGGTTGTGTGTTCTGTCACATTTGTGAGGAACGAAATGAAGCGAGCTGGTCAAATGCTGTCTTATAGCCCTTCCTTATCGAACTTCTAGAAACTATCGATTGGCACAATTAATGGTTCGCGGATAACGTCGGAGCCGTCAACCCCATCGAGACGAGTGAGGTTCTTACATGTCGCTGATCAACAAGAAGATCAAGCCGTTCAAGGCGGAGGCTTTCAAGGACGGCGCCTTCGTGACCGTGTCCGACGAGGACATCAAGGACAAGTGGGCGATCTTCTTCTTCTACCCCGCAGACTTCACGTTCGTCTGCCCGACGGAGCTCGGCGACCTCGCGGACCACTACGAGGAGCTTCAGAAGCTCGGCGTCGAGGTCTTCTCCGTCTCGACCGACACGCACTTCACCCACAAGGCGTGGCACGGTTCGTCGGAGACGATCGGCAAGATCAAGTACGCCATGATCGGTGACCCGACCCTGCAGATCAGCACCGACTTCGAGGTGCTTCGCGAGGAGCAGGGCCTGGCCGACCGCGGCACCTTCCTGGTCGACCCGGACGGCGTCGTCCAGTTCACCGAGGTCACCGCAGAGGGCATCGGCCGCAACGCTGCCGAGCTCGTCCGCAAGGTCAAGGCCGCTCAGTACGTCCGCAGCCACCCGGGCGAGGTCTGCCCCGCCAAGTGGGAAGAGGGCGACGACACCCTCGCTCCGTCGCTGGAGCTCGTCGGCAAGATCTGATTCGTCGACGGAAAATCGTTCCGGTGGCACGGGATCGAGCGTCCCGTGCCACCGGGCACCGTCCGGGTCCGCTCGGCTCGAGCTGAGAAGTTCGCCGACTCCCATCTTTTCCGGTCACAGTTCTTCCACCTCTGGAGTAGATCCTCATGCTCGATGCCTCCCTTGCCGCCCAGTTGAAGTCCCTCCTCGAGAAGGTCACCCAGCCGATCGAGCTCGTGTCGTCCCTCGACGACCGGCCGAAGTCGACGGAACTCGCCGACCTCCTCGACCAGATCGCCGGCATGTCCGACCTGGTCACCCACGTGCGCGACGGTGAAGCCACCCGTCGCCCCTCCTTCCTGATCCGCCGGGTCGGCACCGACATCGAGGTCGAATTCGCGGGCATCCCGCTCGGGCACGAGTTCACCTCCCTCGTGCTCGCCCTGCTGCAGGTCGGCGGCCACCCCTCGAAGGAAGCCGTCGAACTGCTCGAGCAGGTCCGCGACCTCGAGGGCGATTTCCACTTCGAGACCTTCTTCTCGCTGTCGTGCCAGAACTGCCCCGACGTGGTGCAGGCCCTGAACGTGATGTGTGTGACCAACTCGCGCATCAAGCACACCGCGATCGAAGGCTCCCTCTTCCAGGACGAGGTCGACGCCCGCCAGGTCATGGCCGTGCCGACCGTCTTCCTCAACGGGGAGCTGTTCGGCTCCGGGCGCATGAACCTCGAGCAGATCGTCGGCAAGCTCGACACCGGATCCGCCGAGCGCACTGCCGCCGCGATCAGCGAGAAGGATCCCTTCGACGTCCTCGTCGTCGGTGGTGGCCCGGCCGGCGCGACCGCCGCGATCTACGCTTCCCGCAAGGGAATCCGCACCGGTGTTCTCGCCGAGCGGTTCGGCGGCCAGGTGCTCGACACCATGGCCATCGAGAACTTCTCCTCCGTTCCCTACACCGAGGGCCCGAAGTTCGCCGCCGAGCTCGAGAACCACGTCCGCCAGTACGACGTCGACATCATGAACGTCCAGAAGGCCGCGAAGCTCACCCCCGCCCCCACCGAGGGCGGACTGGTCGAGGTCGAGCTCGAGAGCGGCGCCCGGCTGCTCTCGCGCAGCGTGATCCTCGCGACCGGTGCCCGCTGGCGCGCGATGAACGTGCCCGGCGAGGACGAGTACCGCAACAAGGGCGTCACCTACTGCCCGCACTGCGACGGTCCGCTGTTCAAGGGCAAGCGCGTCGCGGTCATCGGTGGCGGCAACTCCGGTGTCGAGGCGGCCATCGATCTCGCCGGTGTCGTCGCTCACGTGACCCTCATCGAGTTCGACTCGGTCCTGCGCGCCGACGAGGTGCTGCAGCGTAAGCTCCGCAGCCTGCCCAACGTCGACATCATCGTCAGCGCCCTGACCACCGAGGTGCTCGGCGACGGTTCGAAGGTCACCGGCCTGAGTTACACCGACCGCACCACCGACGAGTCGCGCACCCTCGAGCTGGACGGCGTGTTCGTCCAGATCGGTCTGCTGCCGAACACCGAATGGCTGTCCGGCACCGTCGAACTCAGCCAGCGCGGCGAGATCGTCGTCGACGACCACGGCCGCACCTCGGTGCCGGGTGTGTTCGCCGCCGGCGACTGCACGACCGTCCCGTACAAGCAGATCATCGTCTCCGCGGGTGCGGGTGCGACGGCCGCGCTCGGCGCGTTCGACCACCTGATCCGCACGAGCGCCCCGGCCGAGGACGCGGTCGCCGCGACCGTCTAGACGTCACTGCAGCCCCGTGGCCGTCACCCCTTCCGGGGTGGCGGCCACGTTGCTTCGAGTGAACTTCGGGGAGGTTGTGGTCGATAATTTCGACGAGAGCGACCACAACCTCCCCCAATTCACCCCGCGCAGGCATTGACGCGCTCTCGCCCTGGGCGTTCACTGAAATGCACACGTGTGTCCCCATCGCGACGGCGTCCCGGGAGGTCGACCTATGCGCAGCACACGGAAGTCCGGCCGGCGGCACAGACGTGGAGGGCATCTGCATCGCAGAGGCGCCACGGTGGTGGCGCTCATGGGGCTCCTCACCCTGTGGGCGACTCCCACGACGTCGGCGGACCCCGGCACCGGCTTCTCGATTCCCTTCTCCGGCGCACCGGATTACGAGCATCTGGCGCCGACGCAGGTCACCGAGCCGTCCCAGTTGCACGCTCCGCTCGGTCAGCAGAGGGCCGACGACATCGCCCGGCAGATCGGGCTGAGCCCGGAAGATGCGTTGTCCGAGCAGCAGGCCCGCGACCTCACCAGCGGCGGAGGAGTGGGCGGTAGCCGCGAGGCGGCGGACATCATCAATGCCTGCGTGGACATCCTCACCAACACGACCGGTCGCCCGCTGTACTCCGACATCGTCGGAGAATCCGTTCCGTCGACCCTTGCCAGTTACGGCCTCTATGTCAATCCCGACGGACTGCTTCAGAGCCCGGCCAACGCGGATGCGCCGACGAGGCAGGTGAACACGCTCATCGCGCCCGGCGGTTACGTCGGCAACTGGTTGAGGGACAACGGTGCGACGCGAACTCTGATCGCGCTCTACCGTTCGGCGTACACCGTGCAAGCCGTCTACGGGTTTGCAGCGCAGCAGATTTCCGGATCCGCCCAGCTGGTGACGAACACGAAGGACGGCGTGGAGTCGGAAGTCGGCATGTCGATGGCGCCGCCGCTGTGGATCGTGAACTTCGCCCTGATCTACGTCGTGGACCCTGCCCTCGCAGCCGCGATGCCGGCCTACTGGGCTCCCATCCCGCCCGAGGTCGTCGAGGCCGTCAAGGCGAGCCCCACCGGTCAGGTGCCCTACGCCGATTACGCGTCCTACCTCGAGTGAACTTCGGGGAGGTTGTGGTCGAGAAATCCGACGAGAGCGACCACAACCTCCCCCTCGTTACGATGTGTCATGGCTGTTGTGGTGATGGGTGTGAGTGGATGTGGGAAAACGACATTCGCGCGGAAGCTTGCCGACGCGATCGGTGGCTCATTCATCGACGCGGACGATTACCACAGCGCGTCGTCGATCGAGAAGATGCGCGCCGGTCGGGCGCTCGACGACCGCGATCGTAAGCCCTGGCTGCGTGCCGTCGCAGTGGCTGCTGCCGAATGCGTCGAGACGCCGGTGATCGCGTGCTCGGCACTGAAGCGGTCGTATCGAGACATCCTGCGTGCCGGTATTCCGAGCGTCTTCCTGCATCTGGACGTGCCCATGGACGTCGTGCGGTCCAGGGTTCGCGAACGCGGCGACCACTTCTTCTCCGAAAAGCTGGTCGCCTCGCAGTTCGAGACGCTCGAGCCGCTGGAACCCGACGAGCACGGCGTCGTCCTCGACGGCACCCTGTCGCTCACCGAACTCCTCGACGCCGCGTGCTCGTACGTCGCGGGCCGATCGGATGGTCGCGGGTGATACGACGGAGACCCGACCGTGTGGCCGGGACTTTCGTCGCGGAGGGGTGTTCACCAACGCCGGATCACGCCGGGCAGCACAGAGACATCGACAACGCCACTCTGATCGACAGTGGCGCAGTGCCGCAGCGGATCATGCCTCGTGACGTGGAATATAGCCAGCGCCGTACAGCACGAAGTCGCAGAGCATTCGCTTGATGTCCGACTCGTCGGTGTCGCGTGGGAACAGGTTGTTCGCGCTGAGGGTCGCGCCCAGGATCAGGGCCAGCGCCATTCGAACCGAGCTGCGCACCTCCCCGGTCGCGTTGCTGCGGCCTATCTCGACGTACCGTTCGACTCCCCTCACCAAAGCATCCAGGCAGGCTTCGAAAACGGGTTCGTCGACCGACCCGGTGTTTTCGGCCGGAACCCTGGCGCTCAATGACACCAAGATCTGCCTGTTGGACATACACAGGTCGTAGAGGCCTGATACGAAGCGGAACGTGACATCGCGGGGGTCGTCCTCGGGGCGTGTCGCGATGCTCCTTGCGAACTCGTACATGAACCGAACGAGTGGACCCGCTGCTGTTGCCCGGAAGAGTTCGTCCTTCGACGTGAAGTGCCGGAAGATCATCGACTCGGTGACGCCTGCTCGCTCGGCGACCGAGCGGATGCTGGTGCCGTCGAGGCCGGTTCTCGCGAACTCTTCGTATGCAGCGCTGGTGATGAGTGCGCGTACCTCATTGCTCGATCGGCGTTTCCGTGCGGGGCTGGCGGTCACCGCCCCATGGTCTCACGACCCCAAATAGGGGAGTGACACTCCCTTGACATGAGATGCAGATTACAGTTGAATCATTCCGAGAGTTAAACCACAAATGACCGGCTCCTGTCCGACGCGCGGACCTCGTGCGCGGGCACGCGACGAGCGGGTTCTCGCACCCCGGCAAGAGGAGAATTTCATGGACACAACACAACCCGAGGGACGACTGTTCATCGATGGCGAGTTCCGCGAGGCAAAGTCCGGACGACGCTATCCCGTCATCAACCCTGCCGATGAGTCCGTGATCGCGCAGGCGGCGGACGCGGGTACGGAGGATGTAGACGACGCCGTCACTGCAGCGCGGAGGTTTGCCGACACATCCGGCTGGGGGACCGATCACGAGTTCCGGAAGCACTGCATGGTTCAGCTGCAGAACGGACTTCGCGCTCGTGCGAGCGAATTCGAAGAGTTGCTGATCGCAGAGGCGGGTGTCGTGCGGTCCAATCTGGCCACGCACGTGCGCTTCATGATCGAAGGGATGGACTTCTTCAACAACCTCATCACATCGTTCCCCTGGGAAGAGGATCTCGGCCCCTACGAGGTGCTGGGCACGCACAGCGAGCGGCAAGTTCGCTATGAGCCCTACGGCGTCGTCGGTGCGATCACGCCGTGGAATGCGCCGTTCATGACCGCCATATGGAAGGTGCACCATGGTCTCGCGACCGGCAACGCGGTGATCCTCAAGAGCGCCCCGGACACCCCCCTGACTGCAGCGCTCCTGGCCGAGGTCATCAGGGACTCCACCGACATCCCGGCAGGCGCGTTCCATGCGCTGAGTTCCGCGGACAAGGGGATCGTCGGTGACGCGATGACCGCCGACCAGCGAATCGATCTGTTCCACTTCACCGGCTCGCCGGGCGTGGGTCAGCGGATCGCCGAGCGCGCGGCCAACGGCATCCGGCACACGGTTCTCGAACTGGGAGGAAAGTCGGCCAACATCATCCTTCCGGACGCCGACTTGGACATGGCATGCGGCCTCGGGGTTGCGATGTGCATGGCCAACAGCGGTCAAGGTTGTGCACTCGCGACGCGCATGGTTGTCCACAGTGATGTCTACGACCAGGTTCTCAAACGCTTGGAAGCGTTTGTCGGAAACCTCCCCTGGGGCGATCCGAACGATCCTGCGAACGTGGTCGGCCCGATCATCCGGGAGGACCAGCTCGAGCGCATCGAAGGGTTGGTCGACCGTGCGCGCGCCGAAGGCGCTCGAGTCCTTGTCGGCGGTGAACGCGGCGACCGCAATGGTCGCGGCTTCTGGTATCGCCCGACAGTTCTGGTGGATGTCGACGAAAACTCGGAGATCGCACAGACGGAGGTGTTCGGCCCCGTGCTCTCCGTGATCCGATACGAGGGTGACGACGACGAAGCGGTCCGTGTAGCGAACAACTCGCGGTATGGGCTCTCGGCCTACGTGCAGTCTGCCGACGAGGATCGCGCGTGGGCGGTGGCTCGTAGGCTCAGGGCAGGAACCGTCAACATCAACAACTCCTTCTACCTCTCACCCGACGCCCCGTTCGGTGGGTACGGAATCAGCGGCGACGGTGTCGAACACGGCGTCGCCGGATTCCGGGAGTACCTGCGCATCAAGTCGATCGCCAGCCCCAGCCACTGAAAGGCCAGCGCATGCGTATGAAAGACAAAGTTGTTGCAATCACCGGGTCGGGATCCGGACTCGGACGTGAAGGAGCGCTGCTCTTCGCATCCGAAGGAGCGTCTGTCATCGTCAGCGACGTCGTACCCGGTCGCGCACAGGCGGTCGCACAGGAGATTCTCGACCAAGGTGGCGCCGCGTCGGCTGTCGATGCAGACGTCCGCGTCGAAGCGGACATGGATGCCTTGGTATCGATTGCCGTCGAGACCTTCGGACGCATCGATGTGATGTGGGCGAATGCCGGTATCCCCGAGCCCGGATTCGGGATGCAGCCGCTGGCCGAGTCCTCGCTGGCGGATTGGAACAACATATTCGCGGTGAACTCTACTGGCGTCTATCTCGCATGGAGGTCCGCTGCGCGATGGATGATCGCACACAGCCGACCCGGGACACTGCTCGCCACATCGTCCGCGGCTTCCTACAACGCCTACCCCGGATTTCCCATGTACACCGCATCGAAAGCGGCGGTGAACGGCCTGGTGCGCGCGGCGGCCCTGGAATTCGGCAAGTTCGGCATTCGCGCCAACGCCCTCTGCCCGACCCACGGCATGTCTGTGAACTTCGCGCTGCCGTCCGACGCCGAGGTACTGGGGAAGTCGTACGAAGAGATGCAACCGTGGGATCCCGACAACCGGGCGATGCCGCTGCGTCTCGACCAGCCGCCGCTGATCCGTGACAACGCAAATCTTGCACTCTTTCTTGCGTCCGACGAGTCGAGATACATGTCCGGTCAGTCGATTCAATCCGCAGACGGTGGCCAATTCGCCCGAACATCGATCATCTTTCCGACCGATCTGGGTCAGGACCAGGACATCACGTCGGGTTCCATCCCGGATGAACTGCGCGACCAGATCGACCGTTGAGTGGTCGACGAACACGGTCGGTTGAACCGGACCGTTCTTCGTCGACGCGCGTGCGCCGGGCCCCGGCATTCAACCCCCCCGGGGTCCGGCCGGTGCTCGCGCACAACAACGCTCGTTCAGGCCCGGCTATATCTGCCCCCTTGGAGGTGTGCACGCATGGACTCATCGGTTCGATTCGATCCGCGAATCTCAGGACTGTCCCAGCAGGTCAAGACCCTCGCCGAGCCACAGGCCGTCTACTCGGAGAAGGCGCGGAACGTTCGCGCCGAGCACA